>JAYYUJ010000047.1:0-99690 GCA_036344075.1 Pseudomonadota bacterium | reverse complement strand
GAAGAAGGACCATGTGCATGGGGGTCGATTTTGTTTGATATTCATCAGCACCAAACCAGGTACCACAAAATTGGTCAGTTTAAGTATCTCTAGCAGTGAGAAATAAGATTGGCAAAGTTTCTGATCGTGAAAGAAGCTGATTACACATATCAAAGCCGGCATCTTCGTCATCCCCCAAGCCAATATCCACTAACACCAAGTCAGGTAACTCTCCCGATAAGGCCGCCATGGCCGAAGGCTTATCGTGATAGATAGAGACTTTATAGCCTTTTTTAGTAAGTGCATCGCGGTAGTTATCAGCGATGATTTTTTAATCTTCGATCATGACGATGTGTTTTGGCATGGCATCGATATCCTATCGTTTAACGTTAATCAGAGCAGCGTTTATCGGGCTAGTTTACGGGTTTACGCACCGTTTTCGAGTCTTTGGGGTTCAATTGTCATAACTTGTCATAACGCCTCACGCCTATTCCATATTCCGATCCAGTTAAGCCACTTCTGTACGCTTTAATAGCTTTATCCACCGAACGCAGAGGATTAACCATGGAATTACTGATTGATTGCATTGTATTTACCAGCGCCAGCTTCTTTGCCGCTTATATCGCCGAACAGATCTTATAGGAGCCATTATGGAAATCGTTACTCAAACCCTTGAACAGCTTTATAAACCCATTCTACCCCATCAAATTCGTCAATTCTGGGAGGCCAAGCAGCCCTTTAGAATGATCGACTTTGCAGGTCAAAAAATGAGTTTTTTCTTTTCACAGCTTGCCTATGCTGAAGAGCTGGCAACCAGCTATGCCCATGAGCTTCATGAAACCTGTTTTGTCTTAGCATTTACCCTCGAGCCCACCAGCTACCCTTTTATTGAATATTGTGGGGATGCCGGTGAGCATGGCACTGTTTACGGTATTGCAGCTGAGCACCTTGACCAATGCTTTCCTGGCGGCCGTCAGCAAGCAAAAATAATGACTGCCTGCCATGCGCCAGCCAATAGCTTTGATGACGATACTAACGAAAGTCACGTCTACGATGATAGGCAACAACATTTGTTTGACCAACAGGATAATGACAGTGAATTTAACGGAAAGTTTCAGTCTGAATTTGATTTCAATAACCTATAAACCAAGGAAATCATCATGAAACAAGCGCATGCATCAAAATATATCACCGTTGCTTTCATCTTAGCTGCCGGCATGGCTCTAAGCGGCTATTTGCTGAGTTTCACGATCTATCGATCACAAGTAGCTAATGACATCATATCTGTCAAAGGATTGGCTGAGAAAGAAGTAGAGGCCGACTGGGCGCAAGTCCCTATTTACTTTTCACGCTCTATTATGCTCAGCAAGCAAGAGTATGATGAAACAGGGCAACAAATCATCGTCCCCCGACTTTATAAAAAAATCGAAGCCGACCACCATGTGATTAAGAATGAATTAATCACACTTGGCATCACTGAAGATGAAATCAGCAACATCGAACTCTGGACCAAGAGTGAAGACTTTCGCGGCGAGGATGGTCAACACACCGATACAAAAGTCATCGTTCAAGGAAATATCCTCGTCGAAAGCACTAAAGTTAAAACGATCAGTGAGGTGGATGGCGCCATGTCCCGTCTTATGAGCCAGGGCATCACAGCGACTACCGGTTCAGAAAAATACCATTTCAGCAAACTTAACGACATTAAACCAGAGATGATACGTAAAGCCATGGCTGCAGCACGTGTGGCTGCCAAAGAGCTAGCAGGTAACACCGGCGTAAAGTTGGGTCGCATAAAAAGTGCTAACCAAGGTAGGTTTTCGATCGTAGACAAAGGTGAGGATTATGGCGATACTGGCAGAATAGATAAGAAAGTTAGGGTTGTTACAGAGATAAAATTTTACTTAGATAGTTGATTTTTATACGTAACAATTAATGTACCAACGGGGATTGAGAATAGAAGAAAAGCCTATGTTTATCATTATCTTATAGGCTATTGTCAATTCCCGCCCCTCCACCATTTTAAAGACCAATTAAGTGTGTGCCAGAAACTAGAAAAAAGGTGGTACACATGGCACATACCTTAAGTCCGGAGCCAAGCTCATAGCAGTCTTTAAATAATCGATTCAAATATTAACCCTTTTAGTTCGCGATAACAATTTAAATGGGTGAAAGTAAAACCAATCTAAGGGATATATACCAAACCTTGAGGAGTATTTCGCCTAGAAATTCATAAAAATATAAGGCGATAGTTGATTATTTTGAGGAATTGGTTTCAATGTTCCGATAAAAAAAATTTTTATACGTTAATATAGTAAAACACTATATAAAATTTAAAAGAAGATTTAAAATCTAATATCTTTGTATTTTTTTTAATAAAAAGGTTAAGTTTATCACAAATTTTTCCTTAAGTTTTTAGGTTTGTTTATGAGAAATGTTGGGCTTGTTGCAATAGCTAAGGATGAAGCGCCATACTTACATGAATTTATTCATCATCACATATATTTCGGTTTTAAAAAAATCTTGGTTGCAATTAATAGGACCACTGATGAATCTGGACAGGTGCTTAAAAAAATAACTTCTGTATATGACAATGTTGGGTATATAAAGGTTGACTGGATTGATAAGGTGGGCGAAAGTAAAAATAATTCAAACCTTCAGCCTTATGCTATAGCTATGATGGTAGAGGCATTTATGGCTCAGAATAAGCAACTAACTGATGTATGTATTTTAGATATAGATGAGTTCTGGTTTCCATCAGACTTTAAAAAAAGCATTGCTAACTTCCTTTCAGTCTTTCCTAATTATGATTCAGTTTGTTTTAACTGGTTATGCCAGGGTGGAGATAATAAGAACTTTAGTAAGCCCTTTGAGAATAGAAAGGCAATTTCGAGTCCTGAATATAAATCATTGATAAAAATAGAATCCTTACACAAAGTAATACGATATACCGCACACGGGCCATACTTTAATGAAAGTGGAATTAAATTAAATGCGAATATGAATCGTCTCAAAGAAGATGAGATGAATAATTTTCGTACGGACCAAGTGCCAGAAATAGGATCTATGGACGCATGGATTCTTCATAGGCAACTTCGTTCCGAGCCAGAGTATTTAAATTTACTTTTTAGATCCATTCATGGTGATTTCAAAATTAAGAGAAATCGATTTGGCTTCGATTCAGGAGGCGATGATTTAAATTTAGACAAAGTTCTATTAGATAGATACCACAAATCACTCGATGATTTCGTTAAAAATTGCGATCTTGGAGAGAGATTATTTTACATAAGAGAAAGAGTTTTGAAGGAAGCTGATTTTGCATATAAGATCCCAAAGAATGACTTTGTATTATATCCTTGGCGGTATGTGAAATCTTTAAGAGGAACTGAGGCTGCTGACATTATACTTCCTGCATATGTCAAATTTGCTTCAACATTGCAATTAGTGGAATGTATAGATTGGATTCAAGGTGATCTTGGGAAGGGAATTAAAAATATTATCATCGACGAGTTAACTAAAAGATATAAAGAAAGTAATTTAACTGATGGTCTCAATAAACCGAAGAATTTGAATCCAGAGGATGAAGAAGCTTTTAGTATCATGAAGAAAAAAAATCAATTTAACTTGCTCTTATAGACATGTATTTAAAGACTTAACATGACAGGTTTTATACCAATTATTACAGCAGGAAGATCGGGGAGTAATCACTTTTGTGATTGCTTAGGCGGATTTAACGAAAATTTATCTTTGTATGAAATCTTTCAAGAAAAAGAAACTTGGCTGCCTGAGGAACAGTTAAAATACTTTAAAAAAATTTATGAACGTAAAAATGACATATTTAAAGAAAAAATTAACTTAAAAAAAGAGCTTCACAATTACTCTCACTCATATCCTTTAAAGTTTTTATACGACATCCAGGCCTCAACAGAACGGGAATATTTTAGTTTTAAAATATTTCCGCATCACTTGAGGAGAAAACATATCTATGGCATTTTAGAAAATTGCAAAGGCCTCATACTCTTAAAAAGAAATCCTATTGATATGTATATTTCTCTCAAAAAGGCTGAAGAATCAGGTAAATGGTCAAACTTTGATACATCAAAATGTAAGATTAAATTTGATATACCTAAATATAGGCAGTATGAAAAGCTGATCAACGAATGGTTCATGCACTGCAGTGACTTGGCCGAAGCATATGAATTAAAAGTATTCAATATTAATTATGAGGATTTATGTCTTTTAGATTTCCATGAGCAGATGGAATTTATTAAAAATAGCCTAAATGACACTTTTGGACTTAAGTGGACTCTGGCCAAGAATCAAAGAGAGGAAAGAATCAAACAAGATAAATCAAAAAATTATGAGGAAAAGATTGAAAATTTTGACGAATTCTATTCATTTTTCGAAAATCAAAATAAGACTTTTTTATAAAAAAATGATTGTAGTGAATGCATAGTCTTATATTCTTGATTCTTCTAAGCTTCAATACTAGTGCAATGTCTTAACAAAAGAATTAGGGCTCATCTTATCTAATCTTTTCTTTAGCTCTTTCTGTAGAGAATTTCTATTGCATCTTTCAAGGTTTCACCCTTATTGACTTTGCCGCCAGGGAATTCCCACTTGTTGAGCAGAAAGTATCTTTTTAATTACTTTTTACTTTTTCTCCACTTGTATGGATTTATTGCCAGAGGATCTTCCCATAACCCGACCTTATCTTTCTTTGCTCGATCATGAGCAGTAGAATACAAGCGCTGATCCTCTGGGGACTGCTGGTCTTTATAGTATTCGTACCACCAAGCCATCCCTTCTTTCACTTGTACTAAGTTCACGTCAATACCTTTATGAAAGGCAGTACCAATGATGCGCCCGTATCTATCATTTTTCTTAGCCTCAATGAAGACTTCTTTTCCATATATCAGCTCTAATAGGTGCGACCTAGATTCTTTCCCATAAGGTTGGGACATCTCAGGGGCATCAATCCCAGCTAATCTTATTTTGTGAGTCTTATTGTCGTAATCACGAACATAAATCGTATCCCCATCAATTACACTTATAACTTTTGCGGAGATATCTGCCTTTGTAAGATCAGAAAAAAATAATAGAAAAATTAATATATTTCTCATTAAATCTATCATCATGCTTATCTCTTAAGAAAATATTAGGCCTCTAAGACTTCCTTCTTCACGCCATGACCTCAATATAGCAAAATATTCTGACGTATTAGCAATCGATCCGTTTTGAGGTGTTAAGAAATCATTCTGCCCCTCGTTATTGTAGAAACCTGGGGTACATTCTGGAAAAAGTGCTTGTAATGGACTGGATTGATCAAGTATTTTTGAGACCCATTCCTCCTCAGCTTTTGCTTCTACATTTACTGATTCAAAATTATTACTTTTAGCATGATGGATTACATACGCAATATGCTTAGCCTGCTCATGAAGAGTGTGTGTGAAATTTATAGTCGCTGTTGATTGCTTATTACCTAAAATAAAACAATTTGGAAATCCTTGACTATGTATCCCAAAAAGAGTGGAGACCCCATCCTTCCATTTTTCACCTATTTCGTTATTGGCTTGGCCAATTATCTTGCATTGAAGGCGACGATTAATGTCTGGAAAAAAATCAAACCCCGTAGCAAATATAATGCAATCAGCAGGATATCTTTTACCATTTACTACAAAATGATTCATTTCAATTTTTTCTATACCTTTACCCTCAGTATCAATTAAAGTAACATTTTCTTTATTGAAAGTTTGTAGGTATTCATCATGAAAACAGGGCCGCTTACACCATTGCCTATACCAAGGCTTGAGCGCTTCAGCCACTTTTTTATTTTTTACATTTTTATCAACCCGATCACGAATCTGTGACATTTTCTTATAATCAATTTTTTCACTTAGCAGATCTAAATCTTCTTCAGATTCGGGTAGACCACTTTTCTGTATTTCCTCAATTGTCATTTCTACGACAGATGTCCATGCATCCTTGACTAAATTTCTATCGATATTCCTGCCTGATACAGCCTCATTGAAATTTTCAATTCTTGCCTGCTGCCATCCTTTTTGAAGTGAATTCTTAAAGCTCTCATCTGTAGGGCAATTATTTCTTACGTCTACAGAAGAAGGTGTCCTCTGCACTACATATAAGTGCTTAGCATCCTTAGCTAATTTAGGTATACACTGGACGGCTGTTGCTCCAGTACCAATAATAGCAACATGTTTATCTTTTAGGTTTTCCATTGGTTCTACTGAACTACCACCAGTATATTGGTAATCCCATCGACTGGTATGAAATGCGCGACCAGCAAAGTCTTTAATGCCAGATATATTGGGCAGTTTTGGACGATTTAAAATGCCACTTGACGAGCATACATATCGACAAAGCATTGAATCATTTTTATCTGTCTTAACAGACCATTTTTTTATATCTTCTTTCCAAATTAACTCAGTTACGCTTGTTCCAAAGCATCCTTTTTCATAAACACCATATGCTTTAGCAATTCGTTGACAATGATGTAAAATCTCATGGCCACTGGCGTACTTTTCTGAAGGAATATATCCCAAATCCTCTAACAAAGGCATATAAATATAAGATTCAATATCGCATTGAGCACCTGGAAAACGATTCCAATACCATGTTCCACCGACATCGTTTCCCTCTTCAATAATACGGAAATCTGTGATGCCTAGCTTATAAAGACTTGCAGCAGTTAGAAGACCACCAAAGCCTCCTCCAATAATAATTACTTCAACTTGATCATTTAGCGCTTGACGCGTATTTTTATCAACTTGATTTGGATCATCAATAAATCTAGAAAAGTCTCCGGTTCCAAAATTAAACTGTCCCATTCCATCGCTTCGTAGACGTTTTGTACGCTCGGATTGATACTTTTTCCTTACCTCAAATAGTTCTTCTTCTGAAATTAACTCATCTTTTATTTTCATAGCTATAATATTCCAATGGATATAATTCTCATCTCAGCTTATTTAAAAAAAATAATTTAGTATATTTTTATCGGTGACATAGATTTCTTAAAATGAGTTGTCGAATTTAATACAAGGTAGGGCGCTTTTAAAATATAGCATTAATATTCTTAAATTATTAAAAAAATTATAAATTAAGATTAACCAAGCAATCATTTAATTTGCGTAAGATAGTTTACCGATCTTAATAATTATGGAGTTTAATATGTTAAATAGGTACAATGTATACCCAAGACTGTTAGTAGCGAACCAATAATAGTTAACACGTCAACAATAGTCTTCAAAATATTTTTAAGTGACATCGCTATCCTGCATAACCCCTTTAGGAAAATCATTCTTCGTTATGTCTAAACTACCGTCAGAATATCAATTTCTGGACCTTTCTGATTATGGCCGTCCACCGGCTCGTTGGATTGCTCACTGTTTCAAAGACACAGCCGTTACACCGATACACATCACCATGCTATTTGTTGTGACCGGTATAATCGCCATTGGTTTCATGCTGAATCAGCAACTGTGGGCAGCGGCGACCTTTTTAATGCTTAAGTCAATTCTTGATGCCGCCGATGGTGAACTCGCACGTGTGAAGCAAACCCCCTCTTACGTTGGCCGCTATTTTGATTCAGTAGCCGATATTATTTTAAACTTTTGCTTTTTAGCGACCATCTGTTATGTCACGGCCGGTTCTTGGCTACTCATGCTTCTTGCTTTTTTTGCTATGCAGCTACAGGGCACATTATATAATTATTACTATGTGATTTTTCGCAATAAATACAATGGCGATAAAACCAGTCGCATATTTGAGGATAGCGCACCCACTGCGATGACGGGCGAAACACAGCGCAATGTCAACCAATGGTTTTGGATATATTATTTTTGCTACCGCTTCTTTGACAAAGCCATCTATCAACTGGATAAAGAGGCGGAACAGGCAGACCATTTTCCTAAATGGTTTATGACTGCTCTGTCGGCTTTTGGTTTAGGCTTTCAATTGCTGATTATCAGTGTCATGTTATGTTTGGGTTGGGCGGCGTGGATTATTCCATTCTTTATTGGCTATTCAGTTATGATCGTAGTTTTTATTCTTCTGCGAAAAGGTATTCATGCGGGGCTTATCGGCAATTATCTTAAAGAAAGTAGCTAGCGACTCACGCTAATATACTTAACCGCGAAAAACCCAGTTCATGACTCCCATTACCTACATACCACTGCCATAGGTAGCAAGACTCACCGAGTCACTGGCTCTAATCTGTTTAAACGCCTCGCCATAGATGAGCAGCTGCTTCAAACAATAGTCTAATCGGTCTTCAAAATAGGGCTGTGCGCTCGGGTTATTGTCGTCGTCATTGTCATTAAAGACCGACTCAACATTGCGCACTATCAAATGCTCAGGCAAAAAACAAATACGATTATTTTTATAACTGCTCATACGCAATTCGGCAACCGGATACGCACCACCGTCAGCTGACGATACCGTAGTAATTAACGCCGGCTTATGCGCAAGCTCGCCATTGCCCCACATTAAGAAAAAGTTTTTTAAACCCGCAGGGGCCATGCCATGCCACTCGGGCGCGATCACAATAAAGGCATCACTGCTGGCTAACTGCTCAGAAATAGGCCCTAATAATGCCTGCCATTCTTGATCACCGTTCCATATGCCTTCATCCCAGAGCGGTAACGGGTTGTCGGCTAGGTCAAATAAATAACTGTCATTACACTGTGGCAATGCGGCTAACGCGGCCTGCATCACTTTGGCGATCTTAGTACTTTGTGAGTTTTGACGATGACTGCCAGAAATAATAGTGATTTTCATAATTAAAAAGCTTTAGCTGATGACTGGAAAATTTCTAATAAATATCTTTTTTGACTTCTCATCCAAGAATGATATATCTATATCATATCAATTATGAAAATATTATTCTTGACCAGTTCTTAATGCCAGCTGATAACCGTAAATCTATCATTTATTTAAATCATTTTGGCAATGATTTCATCAGAAAATCGCTTAATCGCATCACTTTTCTGTGTCAATGCATCGACCTTGTCATTGGGGTAAAACGGCCAAGGCATGGTCAATAAATGCGTCACTCCCTGTTCTTCTAAGCGCTTATAATGGTCGAGCGTGAAAGCATCACTGGGTGAAGCCATGACATCAAACGGTAAGTGATCACGGCCATAATCTTTACGGTAGTTGTTGATCGTATTGATGCAATCGACAATTTCTGCACTGGTTTGTAAGTCGCTTAACCAGCCATCACCAAGCCGTGCGGCACGACGAAAAGCAAACTTCGAAATACCGCCCACATAAATAGGAATTCGTTCAGTAGGCGCTGGCGTCATTTCTAAACGTTCAAAGTCATAAAATTCACCGTGATGCTCCACCCATTCGCCGGTCCACAATTTACGCATCACCTCAACCATTTCATCGGCTCGCTTACCGCGCCGTTCAAAGGGCTGTTCAACTAAGGCAAATTCATCCGATGACCAACCCATGCCAATCGTTAGAGTGACACGATTATTCGAGATCACAGCAGCAGTACTGATTGCCTTAGCCGCCATGAACGGATTGCGCATTGGCAATACATAGACATTGTTAGTGAATCGGATCCGCTTAGTTATACCTGCTAGGGCGCCAATCAATACCCAAGGATCGGGCCAGTCGGTAAACGCCTCCCAGCGACGAGAGCCATCTTCCGTATAAGGGTAAGGTGTTGAAATCTTTTCCGGATGCACAATATGATCGGAAAAAGTCAGCGAGTCCCAGCCACTGTCATCAGCAACCGGGGCAAGTATCATTAGGTCTTCAACAGTATTAAACGAGGTCGATAATACAAATTTCATAAAAATATTCCGCTAAGTTTTATTGTTTGTAAAAATGGAGAATGAAAAATCATTTAATAAGACTATCTTTTTGAAAAATAATGAAGTTTAAATTGGCTTTAGTAGGTGCTTACTTAGGTCGCCGAATAAACGAGAAACGATCTTTCTTTCTGAAAATCTCCAAACTCCATTCGCTTTTTCAAATTTATCAAAATATTGAACGCCAATGATGGGTTGGATTGGAAAATCATCTGCAGATTGAAATACAATAGCATAAGATTTACATTCAGCGCGAACACCGTCAGATTCAACCTTGACGATCGCATTAGTGGTTACGTGCTGAGTATGAGGGGTTCCATCATCTGAATAAATCCGGGTGTGCTCCTGATACAATTTCAGAATATTTTCAACGCCTGAAATTTCAGTACCAGAACCGTCCCCAGCAACAAACTTTGCATGTGCGAACATATTCGCCATTTTCTCAAGATCACCGCTATCTAATAGATAAGCATACTCGTAGAGAAGTGATTGAATTTCATAAGCATCACAACTCATTTATATTCCTCCCAAAAAATCAGAAGTATTGGCTGTAGTTAATGGATGTATAATCAAAATCATTATAAAAAAAGTCGTTTTTCTTTTTGCCGAATACAATAGATGTGGAGGCTTTTTTAGTCCAAAAATATTCATATGTAAGAGAATAATGAGAGAGATCACCAGCAGTCGTTGGCTCAGGATTTCCGCCCTCCTCAACCAGTATAGATTTTAATGTTCTTGTATATATTGTCGAGGCTAAAACAAAACTCGTGCGATTATTTGGAAAATATGAGAGCTCTAATTCTGTGAAAAGATCATAGACATCATCTTCATCAGAAATTGACATGTTAGCTATCGGAGCTATTCCGTTAACCAACCCAAGCGAAAGATCAATCTTATAGTTTAGAGCCTCAGTTGAAAGATAGCTTATATTACCTATGAAATGGTCCAATTCATATTCTACTCCTACTTTCAATCTAGAAAGGAGAAACGAAACAGAGGTGCTCTCTCCAATATATCTACCTAAACCAAGACCATAATTCTCTGAGTCAATTCCATTAAATTGCAAATCATGAAAAAAGGCATCTATAAAAAAGTCTCTCGACTGATTAAACATTTTTATATCTAAAGAAAAGGATTCATCCTCAATCATTAAATCTTCAAGGTTATTATATGAAAAACTTATGCTAGATGAGCGACTTAAGAATTCAGATTCTGAAAATGGGCCTGAAGAGGAACCAATACCATCAGAAAAATAGGAGACGCTTATAGACTTTGATTCAATATCCTTCTTACCGTCACTGATACCCAAAGAAACTTCATAGTTAAATATCTCCTCAGCATTCAGAGACGCTGTCATCATAAATCCTACAAAAAAAATCATTATTTTAAGCATCTTGTCCACCGCCATCATAATTAAGCTCTACTGCCACTCATAGCCAAAGTCAATGCCCACTGTCCGCGGCGTCCCATAAAGTGCAGTATCTGTTGCGATAGCGCTGACATCAAGTGCATTGATTGTGTATTCATTATCCAAAATATTTTGAGACCATAGGGCAACTTTTCCTATACCCTGCCCCATCTCAAATTCACCGGTAATTCTTAAATCAACGATATCCCTATCAGTGATATCGATTGTAGAACCAACAAAATAACTGTCCTTATGTGAGTAGCTTAAATTAGCTCTTAATTCACCCCAACTGAAAAATTTTGAATACTCAAGACCGACGAGCAATGAATTAATAGGGGCCCCAAAATTGGTTAGTCTATCGGTACATGCACCAATTTCAAAATCAACCAACCTTGCAATGTTAGGTATCGGGTTACCTTTTAAATCACCGTAGCAAGCGTTTTCGAGTCTATCAATAATCGCAGCATCACCAGGTAGATTAGGGTCTAATGGAAGCACAACATCATCGACATTTGCGCCACTACTTGAAAAAGCGTTTGCATTCTTTTCCTTTTCGATAGCATATTCATAATCTATATAAAATGGATTCACAAATCTTTCGTTGTTAGAACGGAGATAGGCATACTCGAAACTCAGCGATAACTCATCTGATAAAACTACTTGAAGATTTAATTCAATACCCTCACTTTGGCTATCAGTATTAATGATACTTCTTTGAAGAGGGCTGAATATATTCCTAATAGTAGACTGGCCATTTTCCATTTCATTTCTAAATAGTGCGAATTCTATTGATAGAGCATCATCGAATAATGATGCCTTATAACCAATCTCATAGGAATCGATAAATTCAGCTTCAAAACCTAGGTCAGAAACCTTTCGAGTTAGAACATTAAAATTACCAGGTCTAAACCCCTCGGAATATCTTAGATATACAAATCCATCATTTGAAACATCATACTGAACCCTAAGCTCAGGATCGAGACTTGTCCAATCGTTCTCGTCATTTATAGGTCTATCATCAAGACTATCAAATGTTATTGCCCTTAAAAGGATCCTTTTAAGTGATTTTTCTTCGTAAGTATGTCTGAGACCTAATGTAATATGAAGTCTATCATTCCAAAAAGGATGGTAATTCCATTGAGTAAAAGCCGCATATGAGTCAGTATCAATATTATTCAGACTGATAAAGCTCGTAGCCAAGAAATCAGGATCTATGTCATCATCGAACTCCATTAAAGAGATGAGCTCGATCACGTCTGACCAAAATAAATTATGGTCGACTTCAAGGTTCACAAAATCAGGATCTGAATAGGGAACACCAGGTAATTGCTGTCCATTCCCTGTTCTCTCGTTAAAATAGTAAATGCCTGCAATATAATCAATTTGACCGTCAAATAAAGTGCCCTCTTGCTTAAATTCAATACTAAATTGTTCATGATCACGTAATGCAAGATCGCCACCTGGTGGACTGTTCAAGAGAGTACGAATCGCTAAGGGGTTAGGTGAATCCACGAAAGCAGCATATGGGGCAACACAGCAAAACCGTTGGTACTCAGGAAAGGTCGGTTCTGGAAAAGTTTCTGACTGTGGGATTTGTCTATTCACGGTTGCTAAGGGATTATTTGGAAAAGGTTCGTTAAACGCCCTAGTAGGAAGTTGATCTTGGTTCAAATCCGGATAAAAATAAAACGTATTCAGTGTTTCTGCTTTTCTATATGTTCCTGAGAAAATGAAGCTATGATCCTGCGCCCAATCCCATTCTATAGATAGACTATGTCCACTTGATTCAGTAATTCCATTCTCGATAAATACATTACTGTTTACTGTATCAAGTCGATCAGTACCCACTGGAACTTCAACTACTGGTTCTGAAATCTCATAAGAAAATGTTTGAAAATTAAAACCGAAAACACCGACTGTATATGGTCCAAGATCGCCTCCATTTGTATCCGGTATCGCTTGGAAAAATGCTGGTTGGTTTTCTGCCTCATTTAAATCATAGCTATAATTCACTTCTATGTTTTCATTAGCTTGCCAGAGAAAACTAATACGGTAGGAATCCCGATCATAACCCCAGAAGTCCTCACCCAAACCATTATTATCAACCCAGCCATCTCTTACTGATTTAGCGAAACCAACTCTAGAAGAAAAATTGTCCGTTATTGGAATGTTGAAAATTCCACTAACAGATTCAGATCCATAATTTCCCACACCAGCACTAACTCTTCCCAAAAATTCATCGAACATCGGTTTTGCAGAAATCAAGCTAATTGATCCGCCAACTGCATTTCGGCCACCAGTAAAGCCTGTAGGTCCCTTCTCAACGATAACGTTTTCCAAATCAACAAGGTCAAAGCTACCTACAGCCCTTCCTAGAAAAGCATCATCGATATATAGACCTACTCTCGTCTCAACACCTAATTGAGAATCCCTTGCACCAATGCCCCTAATCGTAAATCTTAATCCTTGTGAACCGGTTGGCGAGGCTGTTAAACCTGGTACAAAATTAGCCACATCACCAAAACTGGCTATTTGATTTGTTTCTAAATCCTCAAGATCAAATGACTTCAAGGAAGCAGCCTCATCAAGTACGTCAATTCCAGATTGTCTTTCAGCCTCAACAACGACTTCTTCAATCGATTCCGCAGAGAGTTTAGATGAAAAAATACATGAAAAAAAAATAGGAATGAGGATGTGAAGATAAAATCGTTTAGTCATTTCAAATCAGGCAACCAAATTTAAGAACGAAATATTGGGGGGGATGTTATCAATTAAGTTGTTACCTTAACACTAAATTTTGTTTTTATGTATTAAAGAAATAATAAAAAAGCTTGCCAGGTAACCTGACAAGCTTTTCGTTAGGGCTAAAGAGTATGTTTATTGAACTCTTTTTCTCAAACGCATAGCTACTGCTACTAAACCACCGAACAATGCAGCCAGGCCGAAGGCACCCATCGCAGGAACATTCTTCGATGCATCGCCAAAGCTATCCTGAGATAAGACAGTAGTGAAAGTAGCTCTGTCAGCAGATTGGAAAGGAGCAAAGTTACCGCCTCCAAGAGGTACCTGAAGCTGGTTAATGCTATATAACTCAACACCAGTGATTTCAAAGCTAGGATCACCTAAAACACCATTATGGCTCATAACAAGACGAATCGCCTCTGATTCTTGACCTCGAACGATGTCAAAACCACATGACTGATCGTAAGCCCAGTTTTCTGGTTTCATAACAGGTAAATCGCCAACACCAGGAATATTAATAGTTGCTGGATTGCCATCATTACCAAGGATAGGCTCAACTGCCTCACCAACGATGCCGGCTGCTGGATCAGGCTGAATCAATGGTTGGGCAACTCGATTTTCGCCCATTTTCCAGTATAAAACAGGGGAAGATGTGTATGGGTCAATTGTTCCGCAAGCGAACGGGTATAGAGCAAGGTCAGCTGCAGAAGAATCTGTAACATATCCAGTATCATCACCAGTTGGGTCCAAAGGACAATCCCATGTGATTTGACCAGAGACTGAAGTATCCGTTGTACAAACCATGTTACCGTTAGATGTGTTGCGTGTATCCATCTCAACGGCCCAGTTAGCAGCACGTTCAATAACAGCGATTGGGAAAGTTGCTTGAACAAATCTATCAGTGAAGGTCCTTCTGAAGTCAACTGGCGTTCCATTTTCATCGATTGTTAACTCCAATCTTTGACGAGGACCACCTTCATCATTAGGGTTCGGGATTGCATAAGCATCTAGATCTAACCAGTTTACACTGTTACTTGCACCAACAACTAACTGTGCTGGCTCAGGATCTGAAAAAGCTGAAGGAAGCCAATCAGGTGAACCTGTAACAATTGACATTGTTGCTTGATAAAGGGCTTTACCGTCTAAGGTGACAGTATAAGTATCTGCTACAGCAGCTGTCGATAATACAGCCGAAGATGCAAGAGTAATAAGTTTATTTTTCATAGCTAAAACTCCATAGAAAAATCATGATTTTTATAGTTGATGTGTAAATTATTATTTTAAAAACTCTGAGTTTGAAATATCGGTTAAAAACACGAATTCCTATTCATATTAGAAAAAATGAGCCAATTTTGCAAACTTTTTGATCAATAAATAGTGCAAAAAAGGGTGTTTTTAATGAAATAAAACTACAGTTTTGACAAATAAATTTATAACCCATTGAATTTATGGGCATAAATATTAATCATGAAAAATTAGTCAAAAGATTATCATCTGGTTAATTAATAAACTGTAAGGATAAAAGAATTTTGCTATTAATTATTCATTTTAGCTTTTCAGGGTAGGAATATTGATATCAATACGAAGATTTTTTATTCTAAAATAAGATAAGATTCACAGGCACTCGTGAGTTCCTTAGCTAGCTTTTTATCGGTTAGACCAGAAAAATTGTGGGTCATCACTCTATCGGTTATTACACCCATGTACATGGCAACAAAAAAATCTATTGCAGAACTTGGTTTAGGATGACCAATTTCTTCTATTCTTAGAAGAAAAATCTTTTTAAGTGTTTTTAATAACTTTAGCCTGATTGCTCTTTCTCTTTCTGCAAAGGCATCATTAGAAATGGATTGTTGGTAAGTTGCCTTGTAAAAGCCAGAGAGGTCTCTTGTCATCTTCAAAGAATCCTCAATTATTTCACGTACGATATCACGCAATGGAACCTCATAATCTTGATAAATACCAAAATAACTATCTATCGTATTGAGAGTCTTTTCAGTGATCATTAGATGTAACTCTTCTAACAAAGCATCTTTACTTTTAAATCGAGTATAAACTGTACTGACGCCTACGCCAGCTTCACGAGCTATATCAGCTAAAGTCACCGACTCAAAGCCTACTTTCGAAGTGACAATGAAAGCTGCTTGAATAATTCTTTCAAGCTTCTCTTTAGAGCGTTTTTGTTTGGGCTGAGCGTCCTCGTTGATTGAGACTTTATCAGTGTCAAAGCGAATATACATGTGTTACCTCTAGTCTAATATAATATTAATACTATTTTATTCAGTCACAAAGCAACAATATTTTTATGGTAGAATTTTTACAATTAATTTCTCTAATTGCAAACTCAGGTATTTTTTATGACTGGAAATCGTTTGAAAAACAAAACAGCGCTTATTACAGGTGCTTCTAGCGGCATGGGGAAAGCCGATGCCTTTTTGCTTTCAAAAGAAGGGGCTAAAGTATTCCTGACTGATATAGATGAAATTAATGGCCAAAAAGTTGCCGATGAAATTAATGAATTAAGCGCAAATGACCATGCTGCTCATTTCATAAAGCATGACGTGTCAAAGGAAGAGGATTGGAAACGCGTAATAGAAGAAATATCCAATATTAGTGATAGTTTAGACATTCTAGTTAATAATGCAGGCATCATGAAAACAGCGCATCTTGATCAATTGAGCTTAGAGGATTGGAGAATGCTCAATTCAATTAATAGTGAAAGTCAATTTCTAGGATGTAAATATGCGATGCCTTTGATGGAAAAAAATGGTAACGGTGGGTCAATCATCAATATGTCTTCAACGTCAATGATTATGGGGATTAGTAACATACCTGCATATTCAGCATCTAAAGGAGCTGTAGATGCGCTCACTCGATCAATTGCGATGGATTGCATTGAGAAGAAAAATGGCATCCGCGTCAACTCAATTCAACCTGATAGCGTTAGGACCCCCTTAATTGCCAAAATGAGTTTTGGAAAATCCTCTGTTACAGAGGATGATCTCAAAGTATTAAAAGAAATGTATGCTTATTGGATTGAACCAGAAGATGTTGCCTATACCGTTTTGTTTTTAGCCTCGGATGAGTCTCGTTGTATCAATGGCACATCAATATTAATTGATAATGGCGCCTGTATAAAACCCCCCGCTATCGACCAAGGATAACGAATTTAATTAAAACAAAGAGCCCGTATCTTTTAGCCCTGTGATTTTAATTGCAGGCTCTTGACTCAAACTTTTTATTTTCCAAACTTCTTTTCTTTCTACTTCAAATGTATACCACACGCCGAAAATAGCAGCACTTGCCCCTTCTCCCTGGCCAAGCATAATGGGGTTATATAACATGCACCTCACACGAGCAGCGTTTTCCTCAAGTGTTAATTCAAAATTGCTGACCAAATGCTGCGTTGTAGGAGCAAAACCAAGTTCTTTTTGAAAACCTAAGGACATGTCTAAATAATCTAATACCTCGTCAACTGACCCTGATAATCCGCCAGATCCAGAATAATCAACACTGGCATCTTCCAAAAATATTTCTCTATAACCCTCCCAATTTTTTTTATCTACAACCGTACAGTAATTAGTAATTAAGTCTTGAATCTCAAGACGATCGGAGATTTCCTGAATGCTCAACATGATTACGCCTCAACAATTAGATTTTTTTGAATGGATAGAAATTTTTGGAAAGGTTATTTAACGTCCATAGCTTTTTTGATTTCATCTGCGAACATATCAGTCATGCCTGGACAATAAAGAATTATCTCAATTTCATGGATTAAATCATCTTCTATCTTGAATCTCGTTGCTACCAATATTGGAATATCTGGTTGTCTCAATTTCTGTTTGTAGAAAACACATGCCTGGTTATCCTCTACAGTCCAATTAAGATCATAGCAATCCAAAACATTGTCATATGCATCACTACTCAGAAGCATTCTAAGATGATTTGCGTCATTCCCAGTATTAAGACCTAACTCTGTTCTCGTACAATTGTCAGCAAGAGGAATTTCATCAGGTTTTTGCTCAACCAAGCCTTTGAATAAGTAAGATTCAGCAATTTTTATTATAGATTCTCTATCTTTTAACATCTAAATACCTAAAAGGATTATAAACTTATCCAATTGTGGCTTTATGGCATGAACTCGCCGCCATTTACATCTAAGCTTGCACCAGTTATCACTTTCGCCATATCAGAACATAGAAAGATGATAGCATTTGCACAATCGGCATCCTCAGGAATGAACCCCAAAGGAATGCCCTGGGCTACTTCGGCCACCACCTCCTTTAAATCAATTCCCCTTGAATCAGCAATACCCTGTAGTGATTTTTCAACAGGGTCACCCCACATCCAACCCATATTAACCGAGTTGGCTCTAATCCCATGGGATCCTAATTCAAAAGCTAATGACTTAGTTGCCACTGAGAGTGCACCCTTAGATGTTGCATAAGCCGACTGTGTTGGCAAGAGCTTTTTTTGAACCATCGAATTTATATTAACAATCGATGCTTTTGATGATTCTTTTAATGGTGGAATACATGCTTGGATCATCCTCATAGAGCCAATGACATTTACCTCAAAAGGCTGGCGCCAATCATCTAGGTTAGAATCTTCAAACATAGAGGCCGTGCCTGGGTTATAGGCATTATTTACTAGATAATCAATCGAACCAAATGCCTCTAATATCTCAGCGACAAATCGCTCACAATCTTCAGTTTTGGTCACATCAACCGAAGATGCAATAACGTCAGCCCCCTGAGCCACTAACTCTTGCTTAAAAAGCTCCAATCTATCTTTATTCCTGCAACTTATAGCTACTTTAGACCCTTCCCTAACAAATGCTTTACCCAGCTCTTGGCCAAGGCCAGGACCGATACCAGATATAACCGCCACACTGTTTTCTAGTAACATACGAACACTCAAATAAATAGATTAGTCTAGTTTTAGAGGTGCCATTTCTTGGCCAGCATCTTGTCTTGCAGCTAACAAATCAAGCTCGCCAGCACCAATTTTATCCCACTCAGCTTTTTTGGCTTTCCAAGACTCCATCGCTTTATTTACAGCGACTGGATTATAAACTGTTTCAACATAATGAAATTCGCCTTTACCATGGTATTTCATTAGCATGAAAACTCTCGCTTGATGAATACTACCATCTCCTGGATCAGAAAATCGTGCATACCATATAGACCAAACCCAATCGCGGTGGTCAATAGAATAAGCTTCAACAGGAAACCGATTTAAATGTACCCACGGAGTTTCGGGATCTGAAATGTGCATTGTTCTTGACACCTCACGAACAATGCCTTCCCTCTTGCCAATCTTTCCTAAGACGCTTTCGTATATCATTGCATCAGGCGTCATTCGCTCCCCAACAATACTCCAATCGGCGGTCTTACCTGATTCATTTAACGCATCATGAAACTTCCAAAATGCATCTTCAACTTCAGTTTTACTATAAATACCCATAATTGATACCTACTAAAATATATTTTAAATTAAGGTGCCTTAGGACCGGCTTTATGTTCCGCTAATGCCTTTTTTGCGCCTTCTGATAATTCATTTAAATGCTTCTCATCTTTATCTGCATTTTCCTTGCATCCATTCCAAACAGGCAACCACTCTTCCATCATATCCAAAAATTCTTGAGGATTATAAAGATCCTCTTCGTATGAGAATTGACCATTACCTGCATATTTAAATAAATTAAAACAATTAGAACGATGTATTGACCCATCCCCAGGATCATCCATCTGATTCCAAATCAATGCCCATACCCAGCCTCGCTCAACATCAATATGGTAAGCCTCAACAGGATACTGATTACACATGACCCAAGGATCGGAAATAGTGCCTTGATCCCTTGACTCATAAGCTAAATCTTCATCTCCACTCAAGTGCATCACGGCGCTCATATTCCTTACGACAGCTTCTCTACCTGCCCACTCACCAAGATTCTGCTCTATATAAGTACAGTTCTCGGTAAACATATTACCCCAATGCGTCCAATCGCCAGATCGAGCGGAAATAAGCCCCATCACCTGATACATTTCAAACGCTTCTTCAATTTCTTCTCTAGTCCATCGACTCATTGATGTCACCTCTATAAACAATAAGCGCTAACGATAACAGAACTTGAATTCAAGTTCATGTTTTATTGCTAAAAATTAAACCTCTTCATTTAGCTTTCAACATGAACGGCCAGACTATCCAACATAGTATTATAATTAAATGTCATCATTGACTCAGCTTCCTCTTTAGACATGTTACCTTCTTCAAAATCACTCATCCAAGTCATTTTACACTCAAGGTCGTTAAATTTTTCAACAGTCATTTGAGCTAAGTAATTTTTAAAAGGAAACAACTCGCATTCTTCTATGGAGTACGTGAGCAATCTCGCTTTTTTATCCATCGACTCAAGACGCTCATCTATATATTGACCATTTAGTGAAACACGTCTCACCATGCCAATACCCTCACCTATAACCTCTATGCTTATATCAGCCATATTAAGCCAACCCATATTCCCAAAATCTTCTAAGACATTCCATACTTTTTCAGCTGGCACATTGAAATTTCTAGTCACGATAATTTTCATATATAAATCCTTACATTTTTTATGATCTGTAATTTACGGTTTGGGTCCACCCATAAAGCCTGGCCAGCGTGAGCCGGAAATAACATCCAAATACGGTTTAAACGCATCGGGGTCGAGTTTACCAGCTAGTTTAATTTCACGGTCTTTAAAGATTGGCCACCACAGATGTGCCGATAGCTGCTCACGCATCGGTAGCATTTTGGCGATGGGGTCCCAGGGACTGTCTAATAATTTTAGCTCACCTTCTACTTGCTCACGATGTTGGGTGCCATAGCCACTGCGCACATGAACGACTTGCGGTGGGAAATCATAACCCGCATCCATATTGGAACCCGCAGCACCTGATACCTTGATCCACCACTCGTGCATATCAAAGTCGGGCTCGTGTTCAGCAACTGCCGTGGCTTCACCAGAAAACTCTAAAAAGGTGTAGCCTTGATGACTGCAACGCGCGACAACTTTATTACCGACTCGATAAAACGTAGTATCGCAGGGAAACTTGGGCTGTCCATTTCTCGATTGGCTGGTAAAAATAGCCGACTCTTGATCGATGCCGTAACCGAGGGTGTATTCGCCATCAATACCATTAAAGCGTGCATTCACAGTCATCAATACGCCATACTCCGGCACATCAGGCACAGGAAAGTTATATACAATCACCTTCACATGCGGTTCATCGGTGGGATCGATGCCGGGCGGCAATAGCGCAGCAATTTTTTCAGGATCGGTACGGTAAATAACTTTAAGCATGGGCCAGTTATTAATATCGCCCGTGTTGCCTTGTGGTCCACCCAAGGAATAAGTTGATTCAGACATATTGCTACACTCCTGTTGTTATTTAAAAACTGCTTAGCTGTTATATATGTTCAAATACTGTTTTATCAGATTAAGACTGCATATCAATGGTGACTTTTTTAAACTGACCCGCTTCGGCTTGATAGGTGCCAGTTAAATGCAATGTGAACGACTCACCTTTTTTTAAGGTCATCCCCATAAAATCATCAATGGCCTGTTTGGCGGTAAAGTTATCTTCGATACTGACCACCGCGGTGTCACCGCTTATTGCTATATCTGTCGGCGTCATTTTATCGTGAAATATGGCGGTCAAATATTGGTAAGTCGCAATAATGCCATCGGGTCCGTGCTGCACACCTTGCGCTGAAATAAATTCAACCTCGGGGTGATAAAAGGCACGTAAGGCATCAGAGTCTTCAGCGTTATAGGTTTGGTAGTACGATTCCATTAATTCTTTATTCATAGACACTTCCAGAGTCAAAGCGTTATTTTTATAATGACTATCGGCCGCTTAGCTCGGACTAAAGCCGTGCTACTTTATTAATGACACATCAGCACGGCCAGTAATCATGGGCATATCGGTGTAAGTTTTGATCCCAGGACTGGCCTGACACACATAAGGCACGGCATTCACACAGTGCATGGCAGTAGCGACCAAGGCCGACTCTTCGTCGTCGGCACCGTGCTCAGGTGAGTCAGCGTGTAAGCCTTCAGTAACCAATTGAATACGGTTGTCGCCGATCACTTCCATCTCAAACCGTTCTTTGCCTAAGTCCCAACCGGCTTCAAGGTGATCATTGCCCATGTACCAATTCACCGCCGCCTCTATTACTGGCGTGCCTTTAACCGTGCCCTGCCATGAAAATGCTTGCGCCGCTACCGTGCCTTTTTCAAGCACCCCAAAAGGCGTTTCAATATTGGCCGTGGCAAGACTCCAGCGATGCTTGGTAATAAAGTCTGCATCGAGTGTGACACCAATTTGATCGGCCACCATGTCGATGGATTGGGTAAAACCGTCGGCTAATACGTCTTTCATAATGCTAGTAGCTAATTGCTTTTCAGTTTGGCCGAACATCATAATGTCGGTGACCACGTCTTGCGCGTCATAGGTGCGCAAATCTGAAAACTCTTCGCCCCGCACGTAGCGCACGTTAGTCACAAAGGCTGACGCCAATAGCGGCAATTTTTCGGTTAAGCCACCGGGATGAATACCCGTACCGTGTAATACCGACTGGCCTTTTTGACAAGCTGCCTCAAGCTTAGTGGTATCGCGATTTTTAGGGTATACCCAACCACAAGACGTGATCAAACTTTTACCCGATTCCAGCAGGGGTATCACTTCATCAGGATTAGCGAGCAGTGGCATGTACACCACGCAGTCGGCGTCTAAGGCCAGAATCTCTTCGATCTTATTAGTGGCTTTAATACCGGTATCAGGCCGACCGCAGAGCTGCCCTGCATCCATACCATGCTTGTCGTCACTGTAGACTTTAACGCCCACCAATTCCATCTCAGGATGATCAAGGATACCGCGTAAGGCTAAACGGCCATGAATCCCAGTGGCCCACTGCACGACTTTATAGGTCATTTTATTGCTCCGCTAAAATATAATTTATTCAATACGTCTATCTTAGCGAAATAAAATAACTATAATGATGACAGAATTGAAAACCACCTATCAACCGCTGCAATAAAGCTTTTTATATAAGCCAATTCCCATGGCGGCCCGTAAGTCATAGCGAAACAGCTACTAAGCAGCGATAAAGACCACAATCGAAATAAACGGCAATAGCAAGATTACTGATAGGATGTGTTTATGCGTCGGTTAATTGAGGAATAAGCGGTTGCCGGTGGGATTCAAAATTACGCCACTCATCAACTACCGATTAATAAATAGGCTGTCTGATCTATTCTTAACTGGCGGTGCGCTTGGCACGGTCGGTCTTGTAAAACTCTAAACAGGCTGGCTGAAATTAGACCGACAAGACGTTGGCGGTGACGACAATTGAGGTATTTAGCCAATCAATGAGTCCGTACATAAAAACTTATAATCCAGTGGCACTTCCAAATCGACTATAAAAATCATCAAGCTCTAAGGTAAAACTATCAGCTTTTAGGAACTCATCATCCGTCATATTCGGCTGTTCCAAGCGTCGATACCAATCCGCATAATTATCTAAGTGATTAGCATCCACCAAATAATGGGAAGAATAAGTTGAAACTTCTACAAATGGCATGCTGCCACTAAAATCAAAGGTCATTAATCGCATCCATCCATCGCCAATCCCAACAGGCCTCCCCGTGTAAGGATCAATAGGCTGGCCTGCATCAATACCAGATTGCCCCCTATCTTGATAGTCGGCCATTATCTGATAGACCTTACCACCAAAATCATTCTTTTCGATTAAAAGGCCTTGGCCATGTTGATGGCCAGATAACACCATGAAAATCTGAGAATGCTGAGAAATCAATTTATCCCAGAGCATTTGAGCATTATTATGTCGAGCATCTACCGCGTGAAAATCAATAATGGGCACGGATTTTTTTTCACTACTTGCGCTCAGATAATCATGAGTAGTGACAATGGATGGCAGTCCATCGTATTTTTTTAAAACAGATGAAGCCCAACTTAAAACGTCATCCATCGGCGACATTTCAAGCGCCAAATGCAGGAACTGGTATCCGCCAGCCTCAAATATTTGTGCGCTATTGGTGCCGCCATCATAACTTTCAACATACCAATCTTTATTTTTAAAAAACTCAGATTTTTCACCAAAAACCGCTCTAAACGTGTTTAAGCCTCCGGCATGTAGCCTGCCAAGCGCCTCAATACTCATGGTTAATTTTTTAGGATCATCCGTAGGAGGCCAACCAGCGGCGCTCCACATAGCATCATAGTCGTGATTTCCAGGCACCACACCAAATGGGATATTGGCCTCCGATAAAATCCTAAATCCTTCTATAGCCATCGGAACCTCAAAACCAAACACCTGATCAGGCGCAGGAAAAACATGGCCTGCCAACCACTTATTAGGAATAGCCTCAAACCCTTCTACTCTATGTTGGTCATCCATTTGTATGGTTTGATGCTGCCAAACATCGCCCAGATGAATAGCAAAAACGATATCACCGCCGTTATTAAAAGAATGCTCTGCAATGTATTTCATTTGAGTTAAGAATTGATCCGAAGCATCAAGAGAAAATCCTTCGGATTTTTGATGGGTGTAATCCAAATAATTTTGCGTATCGGGGATGACTGCCAGAGTAAAACTACCTTTATTACTCTCTATTTCTGGCGAGCAAGATGCTAATAAAACGTATAAAACAATATTAAGGCAAACCTTTATCATCTCCCCCCCACCTTTACATATAGTATAAAAAATCAAGCGGTAGTATTCACCAACCGCTATAGATATTTCTTAGATTTTAATCGCTGGTGAAAGTCGTAGATATAAACCAATATAAACATCGCGATAAGACTTTCCTTAACTTCACCGTCGTTAATTTGCAAAAAAGCTGGCATATCGATTTGCAGCAAGCTATAAATTTTATCATGGACGGTGATTAGCAGTACTGTACTTGCAGCGGTAACACAGTGGAAGCTTGGCATAATGAATGTAAGAAACGATGCTGAACTATCAGCAGCAAGCCGTTTATTTCGAACAAAAAGTGGATAAATAAGTCCCCCAATAACAATCCCCAAACCAAGAAGAAAACGAGGTACCTGATCAAGCAATGCCGAAGTGTTATGAAAATTTGTTTCCTGCTGGTCATTAACCGCTAACCATGCGTCAGGCGTAGACCAATTAAATAAATGTTGCCCCCAACTAATCTCTTCACCCAAAAAATAAATACAGCCCAGTGCGTAAACGACCAACCAACCTAGTGTGAAGCCCCGAAAAGGAATAGCTGAATTAGGCGCTCGCTTAAGCACTTCAGTTTTTGCTCGATATTGAAAAAAAGTACTTGCCGTTAACAACAATGCTAATGCAAGAATGACGGCTGTAATATTTTCTACCGCTCCACTTTCTTTAGCAAAATAAAACGGCGCGCCATCGAAGAAAGCGAAAAAAACATAGGGCAATATGAATAAGGCAATTGGCAAAGAAAAGTAGATAAGTCTTCTCATTTGATTATATCTCAGGTTGACGGTTTAACTTACCTCTAGTAAATCAATTTAAATAATTCTACCAAGCTTTTTATTAGTATCTATTAATAATGCTATAAAAGCATTGATGACAATTAAGAAAAATATTAATCTCTGTCAATGAGGCTCTACTCGAATGTTTAAGTGCTTTTAATTCTACTCTAGAAAAATTTTGCGTGCCAGTTGTTGATCTTGTAAAGCATTAGGCACATAAGAATAATAGCCGCAAGTGATAACATCTCTATTATATCGTATGACGCAGCTGATTAAAATTTAGGATGGCCTCTATGTACGATTTTCACTCGCACTCATATCCAGGCGAATCATTCCATTCTATATTGAAGGAGCTTAGAAATAATGGCGACTTATCAGAAGTTACATTCAATGGTCACCCAGCAACTATTATTACCTCCCATAGAGCATTGAAAGCTGCTTTTGAAGACAACTATTTATTTCCAGGCCACCTAAGCTACCAAATGTCGATAGAGCAATCGATCGGTAAAAGTTTTATATCTATGCCCGACCCTGAACCCCACAGGACGTATCGGAAATTATCGACGCCTGCCTTTAAATCAAGAAATATTGCCGAATACGATAATGAAATATTTTTTCATACTGCAAATAATTTGATTGATGCGTTAGTAGAGAAAAAAGAAATCGACCTAGTGAAAGATTTTACCGCTCGCTTCCCTTATTTAATTATTACACAATTGCTCGGTATACCAAAAGATAAAGAAGAAGAATTCCACGAGTGGGCGATGGCGCTACTGTTACCAGAAGAAAATCAAAACTCAGAAAAGAAGCAATCCGCATTCTATAATGTGCTTAGACCTATTATTGCTGCGCGAAGAAAATCGCCAAAAGAAGATATCATTTCAGAACTAACTGCCGTTGAAATTGATGGGATTAAATTGAATGACGATGAAATATTAAGTCATATAGGCTTGCTCTTTCCAACCGGAGGCGAAACGACGCATGGCAGTTTAGGCAACCTTCTTTATGCCCTATTAACTCATCCATCTCTTTGGAAACGACTGATAGCTGAACCTCATTTAATTCCAAGTGCTGTGGATGAATTATCACGGTGGGAATCATCTGTCGCTCTATTACCAAGAATTAGCGCAGGCAAATCATTTAATTTTTTCGATTTTAATGTGCCGCCAAACTCTCTAATTTTATTTGGTATTGCTGCTGCTAACCGAGATCCTTCCGTATTTAACAATCCAGATGAATTCAATATTGAACGAGAATCTAAAGATACTCTAGCTTTTGGCCGAGGCCCAAAAACCTGCCCTGGGAAGCATTTAGCCAAAAGAAATATGATTGTAGCCATTCAACTTTTACTAGAAAGATTACCAAATTTAGAACTAACAAATATTGAAGATAGCCAGCCCAGAGGCTCCGCGTTAAGGTCCCCTCTAGCGTTAAACGTTACTCAAGTCTAAAAAAGAAGGTCTACTTTTATGGCGTTACATCAAAAGTTACGCAATAAGCGGATTGTTATTACTGGCGCCAGTATGGGCATTGGCAAGGCCGTAGCGCTTGAGCTAGCCCAAGAGGGCGCTTCTTTAGTAGTCAATAGTCGGGGCGCTAATCAAGCTGACGCCAATTTACTGGAACAACTAACCCAGCATATTATTACGATGGATGGTGTGGCTGATTACAGTTATGGCGATATATCTGACTTTGACTATGCCGGTAAACTAATACAGCTATGCTGTGATCGCTTTGGTGGCATTGATGGATTGATTAATCTTGCTGGCATCGCTGAACCTGAGCAAAGTAACTTACTAAACATCTCGTCACAAGATTGGCAGCGGGTCATTGATATTCACTTACACGGCACGTTTAATACCTGTCGCCACGCTGCACCCTTAATGGCTGCTCAAGGGAGTGGCGTGATTATTAATACTGGCAGCCATGCCTTTTTAGGCAACTATGGTGGCACTGCTTATGCCGCCGCAAAAGGGGCCATTAATAGCTTTAGCGCTGCCATTGCAAAAGATTTACAAGCCAGCAATGTGCGCTGTAACGTGGTACTACCGGGCGCTAAAACGCGGCTCTCCAGTGGCGATGCGTTTAAAAAAAATATGCTATCACTGCATGCGAGAGGCTTACTTAGTAAAGAGCGGTTAACCTCAGCACTGGATGCCCTACCCCCGAGCAATATTGCCCCTATCTATACTTACCTTGTCAGTGACCAAGCCCTGTCTATAACCGGTAAACTCTACACCTGCTCAGGTAAACACCTAGGGAGTTTTTCATGGCCGGATGAAAAAATTCAAGCCTATCGAGAAACAGATCAAGAAGGACCTTGGCCTGAAGATAAGATAATTGATTTATTTAACGCCCAATAAATTGAAATTATGCTATATAAGAATAACATTCATTTTGGTACGGTGGGTGGACTGGTTAAGATTTCTTTTATCCATGTCTCGAAAATCTGCGCCCTGAGTGACTGGTTTTCACTTCGATCTGTCAGCAAATAATAACTTTGAGATTCGGGAATAGTTTGATCAAATAGCCTGATTAGTCGCCCCTCTCGCAAATCCTCTTGGACCTCAAAATGGTTGCATAATGCAATGCCGTAACCCTGTCTTGCTGCAGCCAGCGAAAGCGTGGTATTAAAAAAATATATCGCATTCACATCATCTGACTCTTTAATCTGCATGGCATCAAACCAGCGACGCCAACTATTTTGTGTATCGTGAATTAAAGGGAATTGCGTCAGATGATCAGGCCGTAATAAGACACCTTTGCCGTGCACTAAGCGAGGACTGCACACAGGAAAAATATCAGGTGTAGTGAGCTCTTCAACCTTCCTATCGCTGGCTTGAGGCTTGCCATAGCAAATCGCCACGTCGATCTCTCGGGGAATGTCTCGCTGTTGTGGCTTCACTTCAAGGGTATGAATATCAATCTGAGGATACTGCGCTTGAAAATCGCAAATATGCTTAGCCATCCAACTGGCGCCCGCGGTTTGAGTACAGGCAATAATTAAACTCCCTGCCAAGCTATCCGTATCAAGATGCTGCGCACCTTCTAGGATTTTTTCAAAACCTTCACCGACTGCCATGAGAAGTCGCTGTCCAGCATCTGTTAACTGCAGGCGGCTATTAGCGCGAATAAATAACTTCACCCCCAACTGCGCCTCAAGCGCACGTACTTGGTGGCTAATCGCACCATGTGTGACACCGAGTTCCTCACCTGCCCGGCCTAGATGAAGATGCCTACCGGCACTTTCAAAGGCCCTTAGACCTGACAGAGGTAATGTACGTTTATTCAGCAAAACTTATCTTCCTGTGAATATATCTCACCAATAATACAAATTTTAATCGATTGCCGCGAGATTTTTTTGTATTTATTATAGACTTTTACCTTAAAAATATAAAAATGAGCCCTAACATGAACATCAATGATGCCTCTCTATTAAGGGATAAAGCCTATATTAATGGCCAATGGGTCAGTGCTGATAATGGTGAAACATTTTCTGTCTGCAACCCAGCCAATGGCGAAGTGATTGCTGAAGTAGCTAAATGCCGCACTGATGAGACCCGCCGTGCAATTAAGGCGGCGGAAAAGGCGCAAGCGGCATGGCGAAACAAGTCAGCCAAAGAAAGGGCATCGCTTCTTCGTCAATGGTTTGTATTGATGATGGCCAACCAAGAAGATTTAGCACAAATTCTGACGGCAGAACAAGGAAAACCTTTAGCCGAAGCTCGCGGAGAAATTGCTTATGGTGCGAATTATATCGAGTGGTTCTCAGAGGAGGCCAAGCGAATTTATGGCGACACAATTCCTGAACCATCAAAAGACAAACGTCTGATTTGTATAAAACAACCCGTAGGTGTGGTGGCATGCATTACACCATGGAATTTCCCTAACGCCATGCTAACACGAAAAATAGCACCGGCATTGGCCGCAGGTTGTACTGTGGTTTGCAAGCCAGCCAATGCCACTCCACTATCGGCATTAGCCTTCGCCGAATTGGCCGACCGTGCCGGCATTCCAGCCGGCGTTATTAATATCGTTGCCGGTCAAACCAGTGATATCGGCGCTGAATTAACGGCTAACCCAACAGTTAGAAAGTTAACCTTTACTGGCTCGACACCGGTCGGCAAACAGCTCATGGCAGAATGTGCGCAAACGGTTAAGCGAACCTCAATGGAACTTGGAGGCAATGCACCGTTTATTGTTTTCGATGATGCTGATTTAGACGCCGCCGTTGATGGGGCTATAGCCAGTAAATTTAGAAACGCTGGGCAAACCTGTGTTTGCTCTAATCGTCTACTAGTCCAATCATCTATTTATAATGCATTCATTGAAAAATTCACTGCCAAAGTATCTCAATTTAAAGTCGGAAACGGCACTGATGAAGGTGTGGTTATTGGTCCACTGATTAATGAAAATGCTGCTAACGATGTATTTGACTTTATTAATGATGCCACGAGTAAAGGCGCGACCGTTTTACTCGGCGGTAATCGTTCATCACTCGGACCTTGCTTTGTAGAACCCACTGTACTAGCTGATGTCACTGATGATATGCGAGTCTTTAAAGAAGAAATTTTTGGCCCCATTGCCCCAGTGTTTAAATTCGACAATGAGCAACAAGCAATAGATATTGCTAACAACACTGAGTTTGGCCTAGCTTGCTATTTTTATTCACGCGATATAGGTCGAATCTGGCGAGTAGGAGAAGCACTTGAATATGGCATTGTTGGAATTAACGAGGGAATTGTTTCAAATGAAATGGCGCCCTTCGGTGGTGTAAAAGAATCAGGACAAGGTCGTGAAGGCTCAAAATACGGTCTGGATGATTATCTAGAACTAAAATATATGTGCTTAGGAGGAATCGATAAGTGAGTACACAGCAGACAAAGCCGGCAGATGCAGAACAACCGAGTAACTCGGCTTGGCAGCAACGCAAAGAAGCTGCCCTCGCTCGCGGGCTATCGAATGTTGCGCCAGTTTATGTTGAACGAGCGCTCGGTTCGGAAATATGGGATGTAGAGGGCAATCGCTATATTGATTTTGCTACCGGTATTGCAGTCTGCAACACTGGACACAGCCATCCACAAGTTATCGATGCCGTCAAAGAACAAATTGATCGTTTCAGTCACACTTGCCTCATGGTCACTCCCTACGACAGCGCAGTAATATTGGCTGAAAAACTCAATCAGTTGGCACCAGGAACTTCCCCTAAAAAATCACTTTTTGTTACTACCGGTGCCGAAGCAGTAGAGAACTGCGTTAAAATTGCACGCGCACACACTGGTCGACGAGGCGTCATCGCTTTCAATGGCGGCTATCATGGCCGCACGCTAATGACGATGACTTTAACCGGTAAAATCACACCCTATAAAAATTTATTTGGGCCTTTCCCAGGTGATATTTTTCACGCACCATTTCCAATAAATGCGCACGATGTGACTATCGACGATGCCATCAAAGGGCTTGAAAACTTATTTAAGGTAGATATCGCACCTTCTGATATTGCAGCATTCATTATTGAGCCTGTCCAAGGCGAAGGCGGATTCTATCCCGCACCCAATGCCTTTCTTAAAGCCTTACGGAAAATTGCTGACGAACACGGCATCCTTCTTATCTGTGACGAAGTACAAAGTGGTTTTGGCAGAACGGGTAAATTCTTTGCCAGTGAATACGCTAATATTGAACCCGATCTAATCAGTGTAGCAAAAGGGATAGCTGGCGGATTTCCTCTCGCCGGTGTCATCGGTAAAGCAGAAATTATGGATGCACCTCTACCAGGTGGATTAGGTGGCACGTATGCTGGATCACCCGTTGCTTGTGCGGCCGCACTAGCAGTGTTGGAAATCATTGAACAAGAAAAGTTAGTCACGCGGGCCAACCAAATCGGCCAACAGTTTAGCAAGCGACTCAGGGAACTGCAGGACAATCATAGCGATGTAATTGGCGAGATAAGAACAGATCGTGGCGCGATGATTGCAATCGAGCTAGTGCACAAAAGCGATCCATCTCAAGCCAACCCAGAATTGACCCGCGCCTTAGTTTCAGAAGCTCACAGCCGTGGTTTGATTTTGTTGTCGTGTGGTTTTCATGGCAATGTGATTCGCTGCCTGCCTGCACTAACAATTTCGAATAAACTTATTGACGAAGGCATGACTATTTTAGCTGATAGCTTTGCAGCGTTAACCGCCAAGAATTAAACGATGGTGAAAAAAATACCGTATAATGCTATCCATGAATCCATAAATAGATCATTAATCGAGTTGCCTGAACAAAGAAAGACAACCCATTAAAATGGAGAAATAATGGCCGAACAAATCAATAATAACAATTCAGTCGCTTTTCCTAAAGCAGCCCCTGACAGCATGCTGGCTCGCTTGCTGCTAGCTTTTTTAGCAACTGCTGGACTTTTTTATGTCAACATTATGCCGGCGCTAGTCGACGGCTTAGTCGAGGGTCTAGGCTTTACTAATAAAGAAGCTGGCTTAGTTGGTTCTTCAAACGTTTATGGTGCTGCCGTCGGGGCGTTCTTAATTGTCTTTTTAATCAGCCGAATAAATTGGCGTACTGCTGCGTGGATATTTTTAAGCGGATTAATAACCATCGACATAGTCTCCATTTTTATTGGCGATGCACAATTACTCACTGCGCTTCGCTTTTTTCACGGCTTCATTGGCGGCATGTTAGTGGGCACTGGATTTGCTGTTATTGCTCGCACTAATGAACCTGATCGTACTTTTGGTATGTTACTTGGTGTGCAATATGGGTTGGGCGGTTTAGGCATCATGGTGATACCACCGCTGGTTCCTGAGTACGGCACACCGATCTTATTTATTACTCTGATTGGATTTTCTGCTGTCACCGCATTAATGCTACCGTTTATCGACGACTACCCGATCGATACAACAACAACCAATAGTGTTGAGCATCAAACATCGGCTATTAAACTTCAGCCGCTCGGTCTCACGCTGCTCGCCTTATTCTTGTTTCAAGCAGCCAATATGGCAGTATTTGCTTATATTATTGGGCTTGGTAAGTCCTTCGGCTTAGACCCCGCCTTTATAACGCCCGTATTGGGCGCCGCATCGTGGGTGGGTGTACTAGGGGCATTATTGGTCGTGGTGTTCTCGACCCGCTATGGTCGTTTTTCCCCAGTACTGACCGGTATGATGTTGACCTTAGCGGCGACTTGGTTACTGCACTTCAGTGGTTCACAACTGGCATTTATTATTGCAAATTGCGCGGTCGGTATTACCTGGGCATTTATTATTGCTTACCTTCTGGGTATGAGCGCCGAATTTGATAAAGCGGGGCGCATGGCCGCATTGGGCGGCTTTGCTTCTAAGATGGGTCTGGCTTCTGGGCCTTTTGTGGCCGCATTAATTGTCGGTGAAAACAACTATTCCTTGCTCATTAATGTCGCATTAGTCTTTATGGCGATCAGTATGATTGCGGCCATTATTCCGGCACGCTTTCTTGATCGCGAGGCTAAGTAAATTTTTGAAGGTCGTGTATCTCTCTTTAAGATTAATACTGTCATTAAGGTTGCCTGTTATGCACCAACAAACATTAACGAAGCGAATGACTCTGTTTGCAATCTTGATGCTTGTAACCACCGCCAAAGCCGACCCGCTATTTTTTGATGACTTTAATGACGGCTTTAACGGTTGGACGAGCAATGGTTATGCTTCTTCATCTACGCAACGCGCCTTAGTACCCTATTCCGTCCGATTACGGGGCGGTGGCAGCAGCCTATCGCGATCTTTCTCGACATTAGGCTGGCAAGATGTTGAGATTAGTTTCTTTGTGGCGGCGCGTAGCCTCGAGGGTTCTGACCGCTGTATCGTCGAAGTTTCATCTAACGGTGGTAGTAGCTGGGTTGAAGCGAAGGCGCTCGACGCTGATCAAGATGATGATCAACCGCGGTGGGCAACTCTTCGCTCGCCGGCTTATGACAACAATCCCGATTTGCGGCTTCGTTATCGCGCGGCAGTTAACAGTTACTATGATTACTGCTATGCCGAGGATGTCAGTCTCTCGGGTTTTCAACTTGGTAGCGAGTCCTGCCCCGTTAATTCAACCACTGATGATCTTTATACAGGCTATACCAGCAACTTTGATCCGGTAAGTGGCAGTGGCGTGACTAATCGCAGCGTATTGACAGCAGCGACTTTGAATAATGGACCCACGCCCGCCTCGCCGGCCATCACTGGCAGTGGTTTTGCGATACCTGTAAATGCCGCTGCTCCCCAGCACACTTTTGAGGGCCGATTAGAGCTCTTCAATGAAGCAAGCGCAGGTTTCTTCTTCGAGCGTCAAGATGATTATGACTATACTGATAGTTCCGACAGTACGCACAAGCACCTGCCCGAGTTTGATTTTGAGTTTATCCAGTCAGGCACCCATTTAATTCCCGTTCAACGTGGCGTCATTCTCTCTGAGCATCCAAATTGGGAATTTATTATCGAACCAGGACGCGTCTGGTCCGAAACTAGTGACCCAGGAAAAACCCGCGCAGCACTTCCTTTTACTCTACAGCAGCGTAATGCCAACTGCATGCATAACGGATTAATGACTTTCTTGTTCGATAATAACAGCGTCTCTAAAGTGTTTTATCAGATTACCAGTGAGACTTGTGCCTATTTTCAGTTCGATATGTGGGGATTGTTAGATGCCCAATATACACCCCAACAAGTAACAAATGCCTTAGAGATAGCCGCCAATCACCAACAACATATTGCCGGACGCATGCCACAAAAACCCATTGCCAGCCTCGCAATGGATTATCCTGGTGTGAATCCTAACGAGTTTGCTCACTCATCGGAGGTCTCACCATTAGATCTATCGATATTTGGTGTGATTGTCGATGGCACCCATTACGTGGGCGGTTGCGAAACACGTTACGGTACCCATCCATACTGCGATACTTTACGTGTACCGTCTTATTCCGTATCGAAAACAGCATTGGCCTCGGCAGGCGCCATGCGTTTAGAACAACTATACGGCGACTTTTTTAGTCAAAGCATTACCAGCTTAGTACCAGAAGCAGCTACTAGCCAACAAGGTTACTTTTTTGACGTATCCGTCAACAATGCTCTCGATATGGCGACCGGTCATTACCAATTATCGGGCTACTTTGATGATGAGTACGCCAGCGATGTAAACGATTTCTTTTTACCAGAAACCCATGCCGAAAAAATGAATTTTGCTGTTAATCAATATCCGCGGCAGGCAACGCCCGGCACACAGATGCGCTATCACACCAGCGATACGTTTTTAGTGATGGCCGCGGCTCAACAGTACCACCGCGATAAAGTGGGTTATTGCGGCGATGTGTTTGAGGATGTGGTCGTCAATGACATTTGGGCACCGCTAGGACTTGATGCCGGCAGCCTTTCAACGAATCGAACCTACGATCCCATTCAGCAACCTGTCGGTGGAAACGGCGCAAGTTTCGTGCGGGATGATATTGCAAAATTGGGCCGTTTACTCGGCGTAGATCATGGTCGAATCAATAATATTCAGGTACTCGAACCTGAACAACTGGCAGCCAGTAAGTTTGCTACGGCCGCCGACCCAGGATTGACATGGATAGCTAATGGCCTTTATAACAATGCGTTCTGGGGTTTAAATCGCGGCTCGATCGCTGGTTGCAGCGGTTTATATGTACCTTACATGTCTGGCTTTGGTGGTATCACCATTGCTATGGCGCCCAGTGGCGTCGTTTACTATTATTTCAGTGATGGCTACAGCGTCGAGTGGAGTCGTGCATTCGCCGAAGCAGAAGAAATTCGGAGCAGCTGCATTGCCAGTAGCCCTAATCCACCAACAAATCTTGTCATCGTTGATGATCAAGCTGATGGATTAACTTTACGATGGACGCCTGACCCTACGCCGATTAACGTCATGCGTTTCAGAGTCTATCGAGATGGCCAGCTCGTTGCTATTACCAGTGGTAATGAATGGACTGACAGTGATGCGAACCTTGACCAAAGTCATGAGTATTTCGTTCAAGCACTGGATGTGATCAACCTTGCCTCAACAACGGGCACATCACTGAGCTATGAACCCGCCGCTGAACCCGTCACGATTCCCGTATTACCTTTGGCCGGCGCAGTAATAACAGGGCTTACACTGTTGATCATTGCCTTGCGCCGTCGCTTTTAGCCACGGCGTCATAAAGATAGACTGTTAGTGCACAATTAATTGCGCTAACACGACAAAAACACTCACCGACATTAGGAGTCACCATGTGTTTGATTCATCGTGTATTCACAACAACACCTGTCGTTACTGCCAGTCTCATACTGCTTGCTAGTCATCATCCATCAGCTTATGGTCAAGTACCGGATGGTGCCATCGAAACACAAATGCAAGAAGTCACCGTCACTGTTCAGCGCCGCGAACAGAATATTCTTGATGTGCCTTACAACATTACCGCCGTGTCTGGCGATGATGTTGCCGCATCGTTTACCCGTGATAGCGCTGAATTACTTCGATCTATTCCTGGTGTTAGTCAAATCGATCAAGGGCCTCGCAACGCAGCGCAGTTCAGCAGTATTCGCATCCGCGGATTAAACGTCGACAGCTCAGCTAATTCTGATTATGCTGTTGCCTCAGTCGCCACGGTGTCGACCTATGTGAATGAAACGCCGGTTTATGCAAATCTGGCGTTGATCGATCTCGATCGAGTTGAAGTATTACGTGGTCCACAAGCCACCTTATATGGTTCTGGTGCATTGGGCGGCACTGTGAAGTATTTTCTTAACGAGCCAATACTCGGCGAGATAGAGGGTTCGATTGGCACTTCACTATCGAGCGTCAAGGGTTCACATCGCTCGATTCACGATCCCATCGGCTACACCACCTCGGCGGTCATTAACTATCCTTTAAGCGACACACTTGCAGTTCGCGCTAATCTTTACTGGCAGGACTATCCAGGCATCACGGATTACGTCAACCTTTATCAATTAGATGGTAACGGTGTTCCCATAAAAACAGGTGTCGATTGTAATGGCAATTCATCTCCATTTGGAGCAACTTACGATACAGGCCCTTGTTCGACTTCCTTCACCAGCAAAAAAGATGCCGACAGCTATAAAAGTTTATACAATCGTGTCGCTCTATTATGGACCCCAAATAGCAACATCGATGTATTAGCGAGCTATATTTTTCAAGAGGACGATGTGGGTAGCCGACGAGCCGAATCCGAGGGCGTCAATGGCTTCGGCCAAAGCTATAATGATTACGAACAAGGGGCAATGATTCTCGAACCCTCTGAGCGCACCTTTGACATGTTCAGCCTTGAAGCCACGATTGACCTAGGCTTTGCCACCCTGACTTCGGCAAGCTCGTATTACAACAATAATGGCTCTAGTAAAACCGATAACACTGGCTTTTATGCGAATAACTTTGCTGACCTCTATCTTAATTATCCACGTCCCCTCTACACAGCAGCCCGGACTTTTCTAGACAAAGCGCTCATTCAAGAAATACGACTAGTCGGTAGTTTTAACGAGCAATTTGATTATGTTGCCGGCGCATTTTATCGCGACAATGACAGTGGTTTTTCTCAAGTCAGCGACCTAATGGGCTATGAGAACTGGTATGGCTATTATAATCCCTCAGCACCCTTTCCTAATAAAGGCGTTAATACCGATAATGTTTTTACATATCAACGCAGTGAAAACTACAAGGAGACGGCAGGTTTTGGTGAACTTACCTGGCATGCTAGCGATCGATTGCATCTAACATTAGGCGCACGCTATTTTGATCTCAAATCAAGTGTAGATACCTTTGGCAAGGTGTCGGCGTATGCTGATTATGCCAACCCGACTGAAACAGAATATTCAGCCTCTGAAAACGATACCCTATTAAAAGCCAACCTTGCTTATGACTTTTTAGATGACGAACTCTTCTATCTCACCGTTTCAGAGGGATTTCGTCGCGGTGGCAATAATGCCGTAGCAACCGAAGGCGCTCTTGCCAATGATCAAAGTTGGGTCGTGTACGATTCAGACACCGTATTGAATTATGAAGCCGGCATCAAGGGCATTGTCAAGCGCATTCGATATGATATCAGTGTGTTTTATATGGAGTGGAACGACCCGCAATTCAACACCTCGACGCCGGTTGACACAGGTGCTTTTTTTAGCGTAGTGAATGGCGACCAAGCACAGACACAGGGTATCGAAGTGCAATTAAGCGGCGCGCTTAATGATAGGCTTTCATACGCCTTCGGCTATGCTTATGTCGATGCTAAACTCTCGGCCGATTTACTGACCCCGATTAATACTCAAATCGCTGTTGACGGTGCAAGACTACCCGGTGTACCTAAACATGCCATTAACATTGCCTTTGATTATTTTCAACCACTGACCGCCAATACCGATTTGGCCTTGCGACTCGACGGTTTTCACCAATCAAAAACGCAGAATATTATAAACGAGGGCGAACTACAGTCTGTGGAGTTCGACGGATTTGAAATCTGGGATGCCAGCGCCTCATTGCTCTACGAAGGCTGGACCAGTTCGTTATTCGTCAAAAATATCTTTAATGAGCGCGGCGTTACCGGGTCGTTTACCCCTGAAGCTTACGGCCCTAATACCAATGCTGAATTTTATGGCAGCAATAGCCGTAGCTTTATTGCCTTACCGCGCACGTTTGGACTGGCGATAAACTATCAATTCTAATGCCATTTCACTATTGGGGTATGCTAAGGTCACTTTCAAACAGAATAGAGTATGCTTTATGAGAGGCCTTACCTCAACCATTTTAATTTTAACTTTGGCTGCCACAGCGTTCACCGCAGCAGCCACAGAATCGTTGTTCTCTGATGATTTTCAAGACGGTAATGCCGAGGGCTGGCAAGCCAGTGGCGACGGCGATATTAGCCTTACCACCTATGGCGATAATGTTTCATTGCGCATGACTAAAAAAGCCTTAGCCGCAACAGGCGTGGCGGTGCCTGGCGCTGGACGCATCAGTATTGGGGCCTCATTTGCAGCCAATGACCTCGAAGCCAACGACGCATGCTTAATGGAGGCGACACTCGATGGCGGTAAACGCTGGTTTGAAGTACTGCGTGTCAGGGATGGCCAAGATGACAGTGTTACCCTGCATACCAATGCCGTGACACACGATATTGACACCACTGTCACCAGCGCCTTCGTTCGGGCGCGCGTCGTCGGTAATGCAAAAAATGATACCTGTTGGCTCGATAATGTGTTTATCGCTTGGTCGCCAATTCATGATAGCCAAGTAAAAACCTTAGCACAGCGAACCCTCACGGCCGATTTTCTTAATAGTGGTAAACCACTTAGCCAACCCATCTCGTTACTGGAGTTTACACCACCGCCCTCAGCAACTGCACCCAGCGACCGGTTTAATGCTCACCTTACCTTGGATACGATTGCCATCGCCGATGGTTTCTATGTGCTACGCGATTCATTGAATCGCGTTAAACAATACGGTCAAGCGATTAGACGTCTGCCGGCTTTCAGCCTGGGATTTACCCAGCAAGGCCGCGATCTTATTCCGCTCAACCGCGGGGTAATGCAAAGCGAACACCCTTACTGGGAGTTGCTGGTACAACCCGGTAAAGTTTGGCAAGAAACCAATGACCAAGGTTGGTCACGCGCCGCAGTGCCATTCGCCTTACAAGAACGCGCAGCTAACTGCACACATAATGGCGTTTTCACATGGTTATTCAATCACGAAGGCGCGATCTCGCGGCTCGCCTATCAAATCAGTAGCGAAACTTGCGCGTATTTTAAATTTGATATGTGGGGCACTGTCGCCGTCAAACCCAATAAAACTACAGCGACAGACGCTGATATTTCAGAAGCCGTAGCACGTTTCGAAGCCCATCATAAATCACGACTGCCCGTAGAGCCCTTAGCTAATTTAAGCAATAACTATACTGGTATCGATATTGACAACTTAGCCATTGGCGATGGCGTTAGTCCATCAGATCTAAGCGTTTATGGCTTGGTCGTCGATGGTATACATTACCGCAGTGATTGCAATACAAGACACGGTGCCTACCCGTTCTGTGACGCAATGGCGCTGCCCTCATACTCTACGGCAAAATCGATTTACGCCGGCATCGCGCTGATGCAGCTTGAAAAGCAGATGCCAGGTATTTCACAACGCAGTATTGCGGAAACCATTCCCAGTTGTGAAAAAAAATCTTGGCGCAAGGTTAGCATTGAAGACGCTCTAGACATGGCGACCGGCCACTATACAAGCACCGTTTTTTCTATCGATGAAGACAGTGATGCACAAATGTCGTTTATTTTCGATGATAAACATGCCAGTAAAATTGATTTTGCTTGCACGCACTATCCACGCAAATCGTCGCCACAAAAAAAGTTTGTTTATCACACCTCCGATACGTATTTGGTCGGCACGGCCCTTAGTAATATTCTCGCTAAACAACAGCCTGAAATTGATGATGCTTATAGCGCGTTGCTGGTAAATCCCATTTGGCAAAAACTGTCTCTAAGCCCATTACTCGACCATAGCAAACGAACCTATGATCAACGAGCGCAACCGTTTGCCGGATACGGACTGACTTTCGAAGCCGATGACATTGTTCGCTTAGCCGATTGGTTAGATAACGGCGAGGGACATTTAGACGACAAACAAGTACTGGATGCTCGTTTGCTTAATGCCAGTCTGCAACGCGATGATAGCGACCGCGGCTTAGCAGCTGGCGGTAAGAATTTTCGCTATAACAATGGATTTTGGGCCTTAGATGTCGCCTCAATACTGGACTGCCCAAAACCGGTTTGGGTACCCTTTATGTCGGGTTTTGGCGGCATTACCATCGCTCTTTTTCCAAATAATACGATTTATTATTACTTCTCCGATAACTACACCCACCGCTGGCGTACCGGCATTAGAGCCAGTCATCGCATCCGCAACTTGTGCGAACTTTAACGACATTACACCCGGATTAGCGCCACCCAAATGATGCGTCTATTTCGGTATTTCAAGAGGTCCCAGACTGTCGAGGTATGCGTTCTTCTCATTAGAATCTTGATAGGGCGGAAAGCTTTGTTGACTGTCGCGAAAGCTTTTCAGCGGTTGGCCTAGGCCATGCCAGCCGCGTTCTCTCGCATTACGCACTGCCACTAAATCCAGTTCTAACGGAAAAACATCTCGTCCCGCTCCGGCCTGATATAAAACCTCGCCGCCAGGGCCAGCTACGATTGACCGGCCGTTACCAATTTGACCCGCTACATTCACATCAACCACGAAGCATTGATTCGTCACCGCGCTGGCGCGCATGATTGCCAATTCCGCGTCACGGTCAATCGTGTTGGTCATCGTCGGATGAATAATGATTTCAGCACCCATACAGGCCAGTGTGCGGGTCGTTTCAGGAAACCACATGTCGTAGCAAATCGAGACACCAAATCGACCAACATCAGGCACATCAAAAACGACAAACTCACTACCCGCTTCAACGCCCGATTCATAGGGCGTCCAAGGAAACATTTTACGGTAACGGGCAATCACCTCACCGTCGGGATTAATCACAGACGTGGTATTGAACAATTTATCTGCCTGTTTTTCATAGAGCGAACCAGGTACCAACCAAACCTGATATTTTTTTGCCAGCCCACACAGGAACTGTTCAGCAGGCCCAGGTAATGGTTGGGCAAAATCCTTACCCGAGCCAAATGGGGCAAGTTCACCAATCACAAGCATCTTAAGCCAAGGAAAACGAGCCATTGTCGATATAATTTCTTTCTCGATTGTTGCCAGATTATCGCCTTGTGTCAGTTCTAACTGAAGACCTGCAATGGCTATTTGACTCATCAAACACCTCGAGTATCGTTAAATAAAGATCGCATTTTAACTGGCACAAGCCATGTTTACCAGCAGACAAAAGTCAAGAATAAGAAACAGTTATGCAAAATATACAAAACCCAGTGCCGCGGAAAAGCAACACTGGGTTAAATTTAAAAACTAACGGAGGGTAGTTACTTACGACTACTTCGAGTTAGACCTAATCCAGCTAAAGCTGAGGCAAATAACCATGCCGCGCCAGGAACTGGTACAGCTGTTTGTCCAAATGCAGTAGCTTCACCATCAATTGGAGATATACCGTAGAAAACGCCACCAAGAATAAACGTTGACTCCCAATCATGTAAAGATGTGTAGGTAACACCATCATAACTATAGCTTGGATGTAAGAAGCCACCATTATTGTAAATACTTAAACGCAAGAAACCATCTGAGGAAGGGCTTAAATCAACCGGGTGAAAACCGTTGATAAGGGGTGAACCATCTACAGTAAGATAAGTGTTATCTAACCAATAAAAGTAAGGAGCTCCACTATATGGGCTATTAAAAACACCAAGAGTAGAGCCTTGACCATCTGAATTAGTAACGGTCATACCAAAACCACTTTCAGTATCGCCCAATGAAGATAACTGGCTTAAGTTAGCAGTGCTAAATAAAAAAGTATTATAGGTGCCAGCATCGCCTGCACTGACTTGCTCGCGATTAAACGTACCAAAGTTAAGATCGTTCGCATCTGGGTCAAAGTATGCATAGCTATAAGAGTTTCGAACATTTTGGATGTAACTCGTACTCTGACCAGCAACACCTTCAACAGGTATAATTAAGCCATCAATGTAGACATTATCGAGAGAGAAGACAGCTAGCGCTGAACTATTAAAACCAAAAGTCATCAACATAGCTAGAAAGCTAAGTTTAAGGGCCTTCATTATTACAATCCTCCAGGATTCTATAGTTATTAATATAGTTAAATCATAATTGCTCATAAGGCTTGTGCCAGATAAATAAAACCCAGTGGTCAAAGAAACAACACTGGGTAAAATTAAAAAAGCACGAGAGATGTTACTTACGATTACGGCGAGTCAAGCCTAATCCAGCTAAAGCCGAGGCAAATAACCAAGCAGCTGCAGGAACAGGCACTGCAGTCTGTCCAAAGACAATCGTCTCAGCGCCTGTAGGTGTTGTACCGGCAAAAGAGTTAAATTCCCATGAAGAGGCTAAGACAAATGTTTGACCATAATCGATGGTGTAGCTTGGATAAAGATAAGTACCATCGTTATAAATACTCAACCCAATAAAGTCAAACGAAGCATCAGGTACGGCAGTGTAAGCGTTTAATGCATAGCCGTAAGTCAAATCGTTGAAGAAAAGGTAAGGCGTGCCTGTGACCTCACTATTAAAAATGCCAAGTTGAGCGCCTTCACCGTAAGGATTTTCAATAGTGATACCAAAGCCACTGTTTATATCTGATGGATTAGTTGTTAATGCTGTCAAATTCGATGCGGGAAAGTAAGCTACATTGCTTGTGCCTGAAGCACCACCAGTGACTGCTTCGCGATTGATAAAATCCCAGTTAAGATCACCGCCATCAGGAGCAAACCAAGCAAAATTGTAAGGGACATTACTTATACCGATACCATTTTCGATATAAGACGTATTCGAGCCTGGTACATCACTAATAGTTGCAGCAGCGGAATCAATGTAAAGGCCACCGCCGCTGAGATAGAAATTAGCTAATGCCGAGCTGTTGAAACCCACAACAGACAACAAAGCTAACAAGCTAAGTTTAATAGTTTTCATTCTTATAATCCTCCAGGATGTTATTTTGATTATATCATGACCAATTTAGTTGGTGCAAGTTTAACCAGTTTTTTTTTTATCTTATAAAACAAGTTCTTATAATTTATCTTTTACAACTTTAACGATCATTAATAGGATTCCTCCGAGCAAACCCAGCATCCAAATGGGATAAGGGATAAATTCTTCTGGACTGGCTAACTGTGTAATAGCTGTTTGCCCAAACGCAGTTGCAACTGCCGAGAGTTCGTCAGCACTTAAAACACCGTCGCTATTTCCATCAACGCCGTAGCTAATAGGGATAAGATAGGAAGAACCATACCCCCCTTCGGCCACAGACGCAGCTGAATCCCAATTTGCATATTCAATAAATGTTGCACCGCCATCGATGCTATAAGAGGGTATTAAATAATTATTGGCAGAAAGAACAGGGTTAGGCAACGTATCCTGCCATAGGGTCAGACGTAAAATAATCTCGCCTGTAATTACCTTATCAGTACAATCAGTTCCACCACCAATGACGTCATAACCATAATTTGAGTAACCAAGATTAATGTAATAAGGGTTAAGGTCGTTAAAGAAAACAGTTGGGCAGCCATAGATGCTATTAAATACGCCTAGCTGTGCACCTTGGGCACCCAAACCATTTTGAGCGCTTGTGTCTAAAATGCCAGCAAAGGTAATGCCAAAACCACTACTGGTATCATTGATACCACCTACCGCTAATTGTGTAAGATCAGAATCAAACTGAGCAGAGAAAGCAGTGAAACCATCGCCGGTGTTATCAGGGACCCTAATGTCAACAAACACTTCATCACGGATATAAGGTGTTGAGCCATCACCTAGGTCAATTTCAATGCCACCATCGCTGCCATCAAAAACTAAGTAACCACCCGTTTCAACAACATTGCTACCTGAAAAATCCACCAATGTTGACGTCGGTTCTACGGTTCGATCGCCGTCTTCAAAGTCATCGATAAAGGATGTGAGCGTAGGAAAATCATCACAAGTAGTAAATGGCGCATCACCGCACACCCAAAGGTCATTTAATTTCCATTCAAAAGCATGGGTATTTAAATTAATCGCACTTAAGAGTGAAAAGATAAATATGCTTGGTATAAACTTCAGACTCATGAAAATAAAACCATCCTTGACCGATAAATAGTTATTGTTATAAGTAAGTTATAACGTCGCAGTAACTAGCAAAAAATTAAAAAAGTGTCGTACAATCAATTAACTTTTTTCGATTTAAACAACATGACCAGTTCAAAAAAGAACCAGATACAATCATAAATACAAAATTATCTCTCGGCAATAGATTAAATTTATAGTTATCGGTGAATTTTTTTCACAGACGTGATCTATTTGCTAAAAATCTAAACAAAACTTTTGAAATCAATATGTTATTTATAAAATGGCTAACTTAATCGCCGCTTAACTTTTTTTAGGCCAAGGGAAAAAAACGATTAGTCGTCGCTTGATAGGCTTTATATTAATTTAGATCAACACTCATGTTAACATGCATAAAACAAAATCGCTCATTGGGATCTCGAATCTCACGATAAAGGCCCCATATGTTAAAGGCAATGACAGGTAAGCAACTGTTCGCGATACTATTTATTTTATTTACAAACATTCCCTGCCTTGCACAAACGCTTTATCTGGATGAGCAATTCAACTATCAGCAAAACTCCGGAATTGTCTTTGCCACTAAACCTACTGCATCAGCTGCAGCGACAATCGATTTACAACTTGAACTTTTTTCACCCACAGGCAACAACTTACCCATACAGAAACCCGCGTTAGTATTAATTCACGGTGGTGGCTTTACTGGGGGAAATCGATTTAATAGTCGTTTGATTCAACTTTGTAAGGATATGGCAAAACGCGGCTGGGTGTGCGTGTCGATTGATTATCGTCTCATGGGTGACCAACCTATATTGGACCCAATGATTACTGACACCCAGTGGTGGTCATCGCTACCCATCATGACAGAACAAGAATTTACCAAAGCAACAGCCATTGCCGCAGCCACCGAAGACAGCTTAGCGGCCTACCAATGGTTAATAGCAAATGCCGAAGACCTTGGCATCGACCCTACAAAAATAGCGATCGGTGGAAGTTCAGCCGGTGCAGCAACCTCACTCTTAGTCGGTTATTTTTTGGATGACTTACAGCTACTCAACAAAGGCGATATTAGTGCAGTGATCGACATGTGGGGCTCTTTACAGGTTGAAACATCTTACATTCAAAATGACGACCCTGCTCTGTTTATTACCCACGGCAGTAATGATGCCACTGTGCCGGTAACCAAAGCTTATGAACTAAGTGACCGTGCCGCATCTATTCAATTACCTCATCAGATGTATATTATAAATAATGCAAGCCATGGTTATGGCCTCAATACAGTGATTGATAGTAGTGGCGAAACCGTCTTTTTACGCATGCTTGGCTTTCTTTATCAGCATGTTATTCTTAATGAAGACGCCAACTTAGTCATTCCTTCGCTTGGAATAACAAGCCTTGCTTTACTTGCAATATTCTTAATCTATCTTCAGCGCCAGCAGTCAGATCAGCTAAACTAATAGTCATGACAAACCCAAAGCTCACATTCTACTCTCTCAGCCATCGCAGTAAAATTCGCAAAAACAATCAAGTCGTTTATTTATAAATAGCCTTCGACTAAACGTAATGACTCATTCCAAAGTTGCTGCGCTAGCGCTAAATCTTGCGCTTGCTTTGAGGGTACTGCGATATCACTGTCAGCGAAATAGGCGCCACTTGTCTCAGACAGTGATGGATGCGTTGCCACGTAGCATTGGGTCGCAGCACCCTGCGCAACACTGCGTTGGAAGAAATTAGCGAAGAACTGGATCACATTAAATAATGGCCCAGCACTGTAACGACTAAGATTGGTTTTAATCACGCCAGGATGGACCGCATTAGCGGTAATTTTAGTGCCTGATAATTGCTGACCCAAAGACTTCGCACAAAGTATGTTAGCTAATTTTGACTGGCCATAGCTTTGCCAAGGGTTATAGCCTTGACTGCCATCAAGATTGGTGAAATCAATACCGGCTTTTGGTGTCTGTACATGACCCATGCTCGAAAGTAAAACAATCCTACCCTGCTGAGCATTTTTCAATTGCGGCAATAAATGGTTGATTAATAAAAAATGACCCAAATGATTAGCGGCAAATTGCATTTCTAGAGATTGCGCATAGCCATAGGCAGTTTGCAATGTCGCTGGCGACATAATGCCAGCGTTCGCCATTAAAACATCAATCATTGTGAATTTTTCTTGAACGGACCTAACACACGACAGTACTGACTCTGGTTCACTTAACTCACAAGCGACAGGTGTCATATTTGCCCCTTTTACTAGGGCTTTGACTTCAACGCAGGCTTGCTCTGCCTTAGCTAAACTTCGAGCTGCGGCAATAATATGAGCACCCCTCATGGAGAGCACACGCATTGACTCAAATCCTAAACCAGAATTAACCCCAGTAATCAGTACCGTCTTACCATTAAGATCAATTCCCTCTGTTACTTGTTCAGCAGTTGATCGACGAGTAAATTTAGAATTACTATTTGCCATGGAAGAAGCAATCCGTTTAAGGAAGAGAAATTTTTTACTATCTTAGAAAATTTAAGTTATTAGATCACCTATCTTATCAATAAGACTTGATAGTTGCGGTTTGTTATCGGCAATTTCTTGTTTTGTCAAACCATGCAATTCGTGAGGGAACACAAGCCAATCATCTGTCTCATGGAGATAATAATCAGGGGTGTTATCTGTTTGATTACTGTTGGGTTTAAAGTAGGGTGTAGCAACTCTAATTTCTGGAGTATTTTTCTTACAGGCTGTTTTAATATCTTTAATAGTTTGTTGGACCGAAAGCCCCGTATCATAAACATCGTCAACGATTAAAAGTGAATCCTCAGATTCAAACTTTTTAATAACATAGCTTAATCCATGAACTTTAATTTCTTTACTGCGTTGGCCTATACCTGTATAGGAAGATGTCCTGATTGCAATATGGTCAGACTGAATGCCAATCACGTCAAGGAATTCTTGAACAGCAATTCCAATAGGCGCGCCACCCCTCCAAACACCGACAATGTAGTTAGGCAAGTATCCGCTCTCATAGATTTTCCATGCCAAGAGAAATGAATCTTCCAGAAGCTTATCAGCTTGAATATATGTTTTTTTCATAAATTAAACACAAAAAAAAAAGCCTCTAACTTTAACCAATCAGAGGCTTCTGCATCAAGCTAAAAATTTTGACCAACTCTAATCATTAATTGTTTAGGTGGTATTAGCTCATCTCCTGTAGCACCAACACCAAACACATCAGTCATTCGTGCATTGATTCCATCCGCATCATCTAAATTCTTAGCAATGAACTCAACAAATGGCGAGTTTTCTTTAAATGGATAAAAGCCAATCAATAAATCAAAAACTTCATAACTTGGCACATTATCAGTCGTAGAATTATTAAAAATTCGATGTTGAAAGTCGCCTCTGTATGTATAAGATAGTACAACTTTTCTAACTACAGATGCCATCTCTTTATTCCAATTTAATGAGACATTACTAGTGAAACTCGGTGTTTTCGCTAGCTCATTACCATTTACGTTTTGGAGCGCCCCATATCTCGCCACTTGAATAGCATCGCAAAATAAGTTCCCATTACAATCATTTGGACCCAGGAGAGCATTTGTTGCGATATCTGACTGGACATTGTCAATTGCAAAATGATCCTCGGTAATCTCAGTCTCTAGCCAAGCTAGTCGCGCATCAAGCACTAGACTATCAGTTAAAAATGCTGTTCCCTCTAACTCAAAACCCTTAATTTCAGATTCTGGAATATTTCCGACGCCGCCTTCAAAAATTTCTGCCTCAGTCGCCTGATACTGAAGACCCTCATAGTCATACATGAAAGCAGCAGCATTTAAACGCAATCGACCTTCAAGTAGATCAGTTTTCAATCCCACCTCAAAAGCATCAACAACTTCTTCATCATATGTAGGTAAAACGACAATAGGTGCTACGACCGCCTCGCGACCAAAGGTTAAGTTAGAGCCACCAGGTTTAAATCCTTTTGTATATGAGGTATACCACATGGTGGAATCGTTAACATCAACCTCCAAAGCAAAGCGACTTGTTACCTTATCGCTCTCTATTTCTAGGATATCAGTGCCAGACCTACCAAAGAAATTAGTAACTTCACTGTATACCTCATCCTCAGTATAGCGAAGCCCTGCAATAAGTCTGGTTGATTCAGATATGTTAAAAGTGCCCTGCCCATATAAAGAATAAGACTCTCTCTCTGGCTTAGAATCAGATATAAATCCCACCTCACCACCAAAACCCAGAACTTCTTGAACAGTGTAAGGAGCTAATTCACCATCAAAATTGACATTATCAATCCGCTCTCTAATTAAAATTTCAACCTCTGTGTCAAGGTAAAAAGCGCCTACAACCCAATCAAGCATTCCAAATGCTGGCTCATTAGATATCAAATTGAATTCTTGGGTTACAGTTTTCTGAACGTTAGTCTCAGGATCAAAGTATGAATTCAGAAAAGTAAATTGCGGATCTGCAAACCAATCATGTCTATCATTATCTCTTCGGATGAGAATATCGTCTTTTTGATAACTTGTGATCGACTTAAACGTAAACGCATCAAAGTCTTTTTCTAAAGTGAGACTGTACAACTCAGAAGTCAAAGCATATTCTGAAAGCTCATCTTGCCTTAATTCTCTAGGGTCAGGAGTAGTGTCTGCCAAACCTTTTTGAGCAGCACCATTCCTATCCTCATCAAAATATTGTGCCGTTAAAAAAGCTCTAAAATCATCGCTAGGTTGGTATAAAAGTCTAATCCGCCCAGATAAACTATCTGCATCGTCTAAATCTTGACTAAGAGTAAGGTTTTCAGAAAAGCCATCTCTTTCATGTGAAATTATAGATCCTCGTATAGCAATAGTATCCGATAGAACCTGATTATATGATGCGCGAAATTTTATAAGATCGTAGTTACCTAAAGTAACATCGAACTTACCAAAAGAATTATCGAGGCTGGGTGCTTTGGTTATAACGTTTATAGCACCACCAGTTGAGTTCTGACCAAATAAAGTCCCTTGGGGGCCCCTTAAAACCTCAACCCGTTCTAAATCAAGAAAATCTGTCTGAAGTGAAAATGGAGAAGCTATATACACGCCATCTAGGTGATATGAGACGGAAGGGTTGGCAATAGCATTTTGATTAGCTTCATTACCGATGCCACGAATAGTAATTACCGTTTTAAAACCTTCATTTTTGGCAACGTTCACTCCTGGCGCTATAGCACTCAAGTCAACAAAAGAAGTAATCTGCTTTACATCAAGGTCCTCATCAGTGAGCGCAGTAACCGCTTGAGATAAATCCTGTAAGCTCTCTGATTTCTTTTCTGCTGTTACAAAAATCTCTTCAAGAGTTGGCGATGACCCATTAGCAAAAACATTGATAGATAGAAAAAGAGTAGTTAACAATAAAGGAAGATATGATTTCATTAATGGCCTCAAAAAATAGAAAATAACTCTTAAATTACAATGAAAAAAATAGTGATAGCCAGAAAAACAGACAAAAATAAATCTGAATGTTAAATTGGATAATCCACCATTATACAATACTCTGAGATATAATTAACTGTACAATTGATTATATGAATAAAAGTTTGGGATTGAGGGAAAATCAACCAGCTGTGAATTGAAAAGCTAAAAAATCTCTTAGCTTAAAAAATAATATTACCAACCCCGAGGCAAAGAAAATACTAAAACATACATTTGGTAAAATCTTAAGCATTTACTTTCCAGCAGCTCTTAAAAGTTAAGAACTCCATAAAGGATGGACTTTTTTAGGATCACATTCCTCTTCAAATACCCATTTACACATTCGACGAACCGGTTCAATCGCATCTTGAGGTGAAGCAGAAGTCACATTACAAGCATAACCCAATGATGTTAATCGCTGGGCTCCGTAGATAGGGAGCTCATCACGTAATTGTTTTTTTAAATTCTCAGGATAGATACCAACCGTTTGGGTATAAGCATTCACAGCATCCGTAACTTTTTTGATATCGTCGATTGGTACTAGATTAGCAACACGACCACTTAATAAAGCTGAATAGTCAACAGGCTCATCAAATTGGGAAACAATGATAGCACCCTCATTATCTTCACCACCGATAATTCGATAAAAGGTATCATCTAACCGTGTAGCCTCCATTTGATCACGCAACTCGCGATCAAAGTTTACTGGCTTTGAAGTTAATTCGCTAGGCATTGATAGCATTGCTTCATATATAAGCTTGCCAAAAAAATTGAGGTTTTCTATCGCGTCTACATCAGTCCCGCACAGAACATAAATTATTCTCGCACTGGCACAAGCCTCCTGATTGGCCATCGCTATGTCACAAGCCGCCCTTTTAGCAACTTCTTTCATCGTTGTTTGATCTAGGAACGCCTCAGGGCCAATTATTGTCGCACTCCGCTTAGGATCCAAAGCGATCATTTCCAGACCAGGCTGGATAAACTGAGTGATATGTTTCACCGAACTAAAACCACCCCAAGCAACAATCTTCTCTATATGTTCAGGTCTAAATAATTGCTGTTCAATATTTTCATCACCCCCTTTCCAATAGGCAACACTAAGATGATTTGTTAAAGGATGATTAGGGGCAATTTCAGCCAAGGTCCTAGCCAGTGCCATAGCCGTCATAGGGTCATTGGAAGGCGCTTTGATGATAGCGTCACTCCTTGTGATGGCGTTTCTGATCAGTGTAATTGCTGACACTAGGCCACCATTGCCGGCAGGGATATGTAACGAACGGGCACCAAAAGCACGAACATTAAGAATTCTTCCATCTAACAATTCCTGGCTGACCCAACCGTCTAAATAATCAATGCCAATTCGCTTTTCGGCAATCTCCTCAATCGAATCTCGGTTGAATGCCGAAGGAAGCATAAGATAACTATTCTTTAACATGGCTGGAGGATATGGTGCCGCGACTAAGCTTGCTTTATAAGCCTGCCGGATATAGGGATTCTTATCAAAATCTAAATTCTTACCTAACTCCTCAAGCACATCAAGAATTTCTCCGAAATTTATATCCTGAAGATCCTTTAATGCTTTAGGATTCGAGAGGGGTAGATTTTTGATATATCGATGCAGATTAGGGGCGCGGAAGCTCTTCCCATTATGTCGCAAGCTATAATCGCACCAATCATCTTCGATTATTTGACCCCGAATAAATAAAGGCAAATCAAATTCATTCATATCATCAGGCTGAAAAATTGAATAGTTTTATGGGTATCTAAATAGATGGAATATTATTTTTATATATTTGCCAGTCAGTTAAGAGCTCATCAATTATTTTACTCCCAACAATGTAGCCATTTTCTAACGCAACCTCAAGACCAGTATAACCACCATGCTGTTCATTAAGCAAATTATCAACTGCACTCACGTTAGGCGCAGGAATTGTGAAGTTGCTGGCTGTCCTAATTACTAACAATCTGTCTTTATCTACATACCCTCCCCTATCAAGGTAATCTAAGGACTGAAATGTTCCAGTGTCCTCCATAGCGGAAGAAACAAATTCGCCTTCACCCTTAGACCAATAATCTACCCACCTATTAGCCCAATCATTCAACATATTCCCGTGCCAAAAAGTCATTGCTGCAAGTTGATCGCCTCTAAGTACAAAAGGCTTTCTAACAGCTTGCGGATAGTCAACATATAAATCTCTAATCAAAGACAGTTTTTCATCATCATATAATTCTATCGAATTAGTAAGATTATAGGCCCAGTCAACAAAAGTTTTTTTGAGTTGAAAAACCTCGCCTATTTGATAATTTTTTCGATTTTCATCATTTGGCCCTTTACTAAATAATGGGAAGAAACCATCTGACCAATCATCCGGGATTTCTCTAGAATCAATTTCATGAGCCAAATCGCCATCAACTAAAAAATCTGCGATGGCGACTGAACCTAAAGAAGCATCCTCTGGATCAAAACCGGCAATGCCAACAACCAACCAGTAAGCCGAGGTTAAATCAAATCTTGAATCCAAACCCAATGCCATAATTGATGCGGCCGAATTAGCAGTCCCCATCCCGGTAACAATGCCCATAACACCAGTCTCCAGATTAACATGAATATCATGATGCATATTAGGGGCTTCGAAGACAGTATCCAACTTTCTCCTATCTTGCCAACGATAAAACTCGCCATCAACACCTCTATCGAACATAGTTACAACAACAACTTTTATTGGAATTGGGGCGTTAAAATTATTCTCAGTATCAGAGCAACTTACTACGAAAAAAGGCAGTATCAATAACGAAAGGAAACGAAACAATTTTTAATATCCTTCTAAAAGCAATGATTGATTGTAATATTTGTTAATAGAACTTGAATTCAGCTATTAATTTTTACTAATCTTTGGCAATGTTAACTCCATAAGCATTGCTATAAATGCCGTCGTCGAGACAGGAAAGCTAAGTAACATCATTAATGTTTCTGGTAATGATTCTAGGTTATCAACATTTGAGCTTATCAGCCACCCGCAGATTATAGACACGCATGAAATAAGTACCCCTCGCTTTCCAATATCACTGCTTCTTAAAATATTTAACCCTGCAAAAATCACCAATGAAAACATCAGCAGAGTACTACCGTATATTACTGAGGGCGGAATGATTTGAAATAAGCCACCTATCTTGGGGAATAAACCCAGAACTACTAAGAGGAAAGCGGTTATATAACCAATGTATCGACTAGCGATACCTGTTAGTTGTATAACACCACAATTTTGACTGAATGTGGTGTTTGGAAATGTCGCGAAAAAGCCTGCTAAAAGAGAGTTGATTGAATCACCGATGACTCCCCCTCTAATACGATCCCAATAATTATCCCCTGTCGTTTCTAATCCACTTAATTTACTTGTTGCCGTTAAGTCGCCTATTGATTCGGTAGCAGAGACTATGAAGACTGGCAGAAGAATCAGAAAGACTCCAAAATCAAACCCTACCCCAAAATTGAATGGAACTGGTATGGCGGTATTATCAAGGGTTGATAATTTTGAGAAGTTAACCATCCCAAGACCTATTGCAATGGCATAGCCAAAGAATAAGCCTATCATGATGCTCGAGAGCTTTGCCCATTGATTTTTTGACAGTGACATCAACAGGGTTAAAAAAAAGACTAGGCTACTTAACAAAATAACAGTCCAACCAAGGTCTAAAGCACTTTGATTATTGAATTCTCTTACTAAGTTTTGAAGCGTTGTCCAAACCAAATTCATCCCTAACATTACTATTGTTGCACCAAGAACGGCAGGTGAAAATACTTTTTTAATTTTTTTTATATTATAAGCAAGCACTGCCATTACAAGAGAAGCTACTATACAACTTCCTAAAATAGTGGCCAATTTTTCATCTGAACTCATACTAGATGGCAATTGATAGAATGAAAAAATAATTGCCCCCATAAAGGTAAAACTGGTGCCCTGAATAGATAATAATCCAGAGCCAATAATGCCTATTTTTGATATTTGAATACTGGTAGCAACTCCTGAAATTACTAAAGCAGAAGTGATAAGGTAGTTTGTTTGTTCCAGTGACAAGCCCATCCCTAGCGCAATCACAAGCGGTGCAGTTAAGATGCCGCCAATAACCGCTAATAGATGCTGAAAACCTGTGAGAAGTGCTGTCCCCTTACTGGGCTTGTCATTCAGCCCATAAAGAAGACTTGGAGGTGAGTTGCTATTACTTGGTATATCACTGGAGTAATTATTCATTTTATATTCTTCCCAGTAAAGAACTCTGCCCTCTCTTGGTTCGAAAATTTTTCAAGAAAACAAAAAAGAAATTTTTAGGAATGGGGCAAGCTGCTCGATAAACAGCTTACCCCATTGGAGGAGAGACAAATAATAATTTTAGAACTCATAGGATAACATGAATGAGAATGTTCTACCCTCTGATGGCTTAATAACAACAGAATCAAACAAGTCAGCATTGGTATAATATTCTTCATCCAATAAATTGTTTGCCTGAAGAAGCGCTGTTAAACCATCTTTTGTATAACTGATTGATCCATTGACTATAGTATAGTCAGGCAGAAGAATTGTCTCAAAGACATCGTTATATGCCTCATCGACATAAGTGAAGCCTAGACTGCTTGTAAGCTCCGATTCTTCAAAATAAGTTGTATATGTAGCATATAAACTAGCAACCAAATCAGGCAAGCCACCTCGGTCAAGTTCACTACCAGGAGCTGCAAATGTTGATCGGTTACCACCTATTCTACCGCCGTACACTTGATCAGGAGTCAATCCATTTTGTTCGGCAAAGTCAGCACTATTCATAATAGCCAAGCAGCCATCACATATTTCAGTTGTATCACTTGAACTAACTGTGCCTAGGATAGAAAAACTATCATTGATTAATGCCCTTACTTCCAACTCAACACCATCACCATATACTGCAACGAGGGCGTTAGTTTGGTCATCACGGAAAGATTTTTCTTGGTCATAGTAGGACAATGAGGCATAAAGAAAATCATTCTGGAACTTAATACCAACCTCAGCCAGCTCAGAGTCTTGAACAAATTCACCATTCTCAACAGTAGCGGGTATAATGCCACCGACCTGGTTGGGGCTTAGAGAATTAGATTCTGCATAAGTCACATAAGGAGTAAAGCCTTCATCTGTGTATGACACACTGACATTGTAACTAAAGGCATCCTCATCGCCGTCAATAACGCCTTGCCCTTGTGCCTGGCCTAAATATGTAACCCAGCCATCCTCAGATTCTACATTGAATACGTCATAGCGAGCACCAAGTAGTATATTGAACTTATCGATAGAGATATCACTCATGGCGAAGATGCCAATATTTTCATTAGTTGATAAGTGGACCTCATTAAAGTTACGGAGTAAAGTGCCATCTACACCAGATACATCACCGTTTGCGTCATAAGTTAAAGTTGCTCCAGCTGAATAAGGATCAAAAGTTGCCGGTGATATACGGTCATTAGGCGTTGGGCCAACAGTCATGTCACGAAAGTCGAAAGTTTCATCAAACCATGCATGCCACATTTCAAGATCTTCATAGCGGTAATTAGCACCGACAATGTTCTCAGAAGTCCATGCATCGCCATCAAGACTGAATGTCAAACTTGATCGCAGCTCAAACGTATCGACCTCTGGGTAAAACGCTGTGAAACCCCAGCTCTGGTATTTGGTGTGTTCGAGATAATCGTAAAAGATTTCATTTTTCCAAATCATGCCGTTATCAAGATCGTGAGTTATATCAAGGTAGGCTGTGAAAGCAGTTGTGTCAGCATAGTCAACCGTATCAATAAAAGTAGTATCGTGGTCAAGTTGCGCAGTACCCACATTTGTTAGCTGAAATGGATTTGTATTATTCACTGGATCTGCGAGCCAATTACCAAATCCACCCGGGCAGAAAAGATCAATACCATCATAAACGGCATTTTCATTTCCATTACTTGCTCGGCTACAGAAGCTACCGGTATTGGAGAAAGCATTATTCAAAAACCCTGGTGCAAATGGTGCTATGAATGCAGACTCTTGGGGCAATAGGGTATCAAATCCAATTAAGTTTGTTGAATTCAATTCCTGAGGGGCACCTGTGATATAAGTACCATTATCTATCAGGTCCTGAGTGACACGTGTCCAACCTGGGACCTGAATACTGTCTGAGGTCTGATACTGGAATCCAAACTCAACCTTCGTTTCATCACTCCAGTCTACATCAAATGCAGTTTGGAGGAGAAAACTACTGGGATAATAACCATCAAAAAAAGATTCAGAGTCTTCTAACTCGGCAAAGATATGGACACCCGCCTCCTTATCACCAAGCATGAAGGGCGCACCTAAGTTACCAGAGATGATTTGTTGCTGGTATGAGCCCACTGTCAGTGAGGCTCCGCCAGTAATGTCGTCAATATACTTATCACCCTTAACCTTCGAGGATTTAGGCGTATAGTTTAATTGACCGCCGACACTACCACTGCCATATAGAGGAGAGACTGGTCCTCTCATGATTTCAAGTTTTTCTGCGCCTCTAACGATAGTGTTGAATGCGCCGGGGTTAGCAATTCTTCGGAATCCCCTAAAATAGTTATCAGCAGGCTCTCCCCTAATATCCATGGCACCTTTAATGCCAAAAAATGAGCTTGTGAAGGCTCCGGGTGTTAGTCTGACCAGGTCATCAACACTCCTCAGAACAAACTTCTCAACCAAATCGGCTCTTACTTCAGTAATTGAGCGAGGTGTTTCTGCCAAGCTTTTGCTTAAACCAAACGTACTTTCACTATTTTCTTCAGGCATGATGGAATAGAAGTCTTTTACTGCCTGAACAGTAATTTCTTCAATTTGTTGAGCAGAAGTGTGAGCACTTATGGAGCAAATAGAGATGCTAAGTCCCAAAATGGTGCCGAAATTTTTAGCCGAGCTAGGTAAGTTCACGATATTATTCCCCTTTTTTTTAAGAAAAAAGTAAATTCATTTACCATCTTGCACAGACTGTGCCATTTTTTATATCAAGACAAAAAATAAAAGATTTTTTAATCGGGGTAATTAAGATGCAGCTTTAATGGGGAATATGTTGAAGATAAACTAAACAAAAAAAGCTAGGTTTTTTATGGTTGATGATTCTCATGCCAATGATAGGCAATGTCCTCACGCTTACAAATCCAGACATTAGATTTTGATTTAATATACGAAACGAACTTTTTGAGCGCTTTGAATCTAGCTGGACGTCCAATAATTCTGCAATGCAAACCAATGTTTAAAAGCTTAGGTGTCTTTTCGCCCTCCTCATAAAGGATATCGAAAGCGTCTTTGATATATTGAAAGAATTGTTCACCTGAATTAAACCCCTGAGCCGTAGCAAAGCGCATATCATTGGTGTCTAACGTATATGGAATAACAAGATGTGGAGCTTTTGGACCTTTTACCCAATATGGAAGGTCATCTGCATAGGAATCAGAATCATATAGAATATTTTCATGCTCTAATACAAGGGTTCGAGTATTTGGACTATCTCTACCTGTGTACCAACCGACAGGAAGCGCTCCTGTTACAGCTAAATGTGTCTCCATTGCTTTTGCTATTTGATTTCTTTCGACCTCTCTTGGCATAAATTGATGATCAATCCAGCGATACCCGTGACAGGCAATTTCCCAGTTAGCATTAAGCATGGCTCTAACAGCTTCAGGATTTCGCTCTAAAGCCATACCAACACCAAAAACTGTTAATGGTATATTTTGCTCAACAAAAAAATCATGGGCACGCCAAAACCCTGCACGACTTCCATATTCGTAGAGAGACTCCATACTCATATGACGATCTTCATAAGCTCTTGCACCGATAATTTCTGATAAAAAGGTCTCTGAGGCTCCATCACCATGGAGAACAGAATTTTCTCCGCCCTCCTCATAATTCAAGACAAATTGAACTGCAATCCTCGCATCCCCAGGGAGCTTTATATCAGGTAGCTTCGCTCCATAACCTATCATGTCCCTAGGGTATTTGTTTTGACTCGTAACCATGGCTATCTATCTCAAAAAAATCTATTAAGATTAACTATATCTGAATGCTAACGTCTCATCACTATGGGGTGTAGAGTTAGATACATGAATTTTTAAAATTTCGAAAAATCAGATTTTTTCTATAACAGGGTAAAAAATATATGAGTCCCATTATTCTAAAATATTGACTAGTTGGTCAAGTATTGGTTAAATCTAGTCGTCATTAAATTTTTTTTGTAATTGAAAACCACATCAAGATCACATTATTACGGAAAATAATACATTAAAAACAAAGGTATAAATCAAGAAGTGAAGCTCTTTTTAAATGGAAAATGCTACTCAATTCGAGACGAAAGCTTTGACCCAAATCAGACACTCCTAGATTTTATCAGGCATGATTGTGGTTTAAAGGGAACTAAGGAAGGATGTGCGTCAGGTGATTGCGGCGCATGCACTGTCATTTCAAACAATGAAAAAGGAGGATTCGAAACCGTAAATGCTTGCATCAGTTTATTAGGAAGCTTTGCAGAGAAAAATATTTTCACTGTTGAGGCTCTGGATTCAAGCACCAAAAACAATGATTCTCACCAAACTATCAGCTTAAAAAAAAATCAGCTGAACGCTATTCAACAATCAATGGTTGAGTGTCATGGATCGCAATGTGGGTTCTGTACGCCTGGCTTCGTTATGTCGCTTACATGCCTGCTTGAAAATCAAAAAATCTATAACGAAAAAAAATTTGATCTGGACAAAACTTTAGATGCTATTTCAGGTAATCTGTGCCGCTGTACTGGCTATAAGTCAATACTCAAAGCAGCTGAGAAAGCAATAACTGAAAAATTGACTCATCACAACCAAAATCTAATCATCGAATCGTTTCCTAAAGAGGACGCGTTAACCAGCGCTAATAAAAATTATTTAATCCCAAGAAATGAAGATGAACTGCAAAAACTGTTGAAAGATATTCCTAAACCAGAAATCTTCGCTGGCGGAACGGATAAGACATTAAAAATAACTCAAGATTTTGAAGAATTTATATCGATCATTGATATAAGTCGCATTGATTCATTGAAGCAAATTTTATTAATTGATGATCATATACACATTGGCCCCTGTGTTACATACGAGCAGCTAGAAAAAAATGAATTGTTGCCTCTCAAATTCAGAAAATTTATTGGGCAAATTGGTTCCACGCAAATAAGGAATCGTGGCACCGTAGGCGGAAATATCGCTAACGCATCTCCAATTGCTGATCTTCCACCAATTTTACTTAGTTGGAATGCAGAAATTATAATTAAGGATTCTTCCAATAAGGAAAGAATGATACCTATAAAAGACTTTTATAAAAGCTACCGAGTCACATCACTGGCGCCAAACGAGTATATTTCTAATATCAAAGTACCGAAAGAATCAATGGAAGAGCACTCAAGTTTTTTCAAAATTTCAAAACGATATGAAGATGATATCTCTACAATAATGATGGCCATCACTCTTAAATTAAGCAACCAAAAAATTATAGATTCAAAGTTAGCTTTTGGTGGTGTCGCAGAAATTCCTATAAGAGCGACAAAAACTGAAGCTTTTTTGATTGACAAAAGAATTGATGACTTAAGTTTTGACGATATTAATAGCATCATTGATTCTGAAATAAACCCAATAAGTGATGTTCGAGGTTCAAAATCATATCGGAAGTCTATGGCTAAGAATCTCATCAAGAGAGCTATTCTAGAGATAAATGGTTTAAAACCAACAGATGTGTTTAAAAGTAATTCGATTATTTTCCCTTTAAAGAAATCACCTAATGCGAAAAATTAATCATCACACTAAAGGCACGTTGGATAATAACTCATCCATAATCGGTGAAGCTATCATACATGACTCTGCGATTAAGCATGTCAGTGGCTGCGCTAAATACGTTGATGATATATCTGAGCAAGAAGGTTTACTTCATGTGGCGACTGGTTTTTCAACCCAAGCACATGCAAAAATTAAAAAAATCGATTTATCAAAAGTAAGAAATGCCAAGGACGTTATCGACGTAATCATTAGTTCAGATATACCCGGTCTAAATGATATAGCACCAGTTTTTGATGGTGATCCTCTCCTAGCTGATCAAACAGTGAATTTTTATGGGCAAATAATATTTGCTGTTGCTGCTTTGTCTTACAAGGCAGCCCATAAAGCCGTTGCCTTAGCAGTTGTGGAATATGAAAATCTGGAACCAATAATTGACATAGCTGAATCCAAAAAGAAAAACTCGTATCTCATGCCACCTAAAATTTTTAAATCTGGTGACGCTAAAAATTCAATTAAAAAATCAGCAAACATTCTTGAGTCTGAACTTCAAATACCTAGCCAAGAACATTTCTACCTTGAAAGCCAAGTGGCGCTTGCTGTTCCCAGTGAAGATAGCATAACTATACATAGCTCAAGCCAACACCCTAGTGAAATACAAAAACTTGTCTCAGAAGTTCTTGACCTTCCATTACACAGTATTCAAACCGAAGTGAGGCGTATGGGCGGGGCCTTTGGGGGAAAAGAATCCCAAGCAGCGATTACCGCTTGTATTGCGGCACTTTTTGCAATGAGATGCAACCGGCCTGTTAAGCATCGAATGAATCGTAGGGATGATTTTATACAGACAGGCAAACGTCATCCATTCCTTTCTTCATACAAAGTTGGTTTCGACGGAAACGGTAAAATAGAAGCAGTTGATATTGACTTATATGCTGATTGTGGATGCTCTATGGATCTTTCAATTGGAATTGTTCAAAGAGCCATGTTTCATGCTGATAATGCATACCAATATCCAAATGTACAAATAAAAGGCCATTTTTGCAAAACAAACAAAGCATCAAATACAGCATTTAGAGGATTCGGTGGGCCTCAAGGCATGCTTGCATGCGAATCAATGATAGATGATATAGCCCGAAAGATAGGACTTGATCCATTAATTGTAAGGAAAAAAAACCTATACAAGCCAGGCGATACTACACCCTATGGTCAAGAAGTTGATGAGAATATTTTGCTGCCGCTCATTGAAAAATTAGAGGATCAATCAGATTATTGGCTGAGGCGTCGTGAAATTATAGAATTTAACCAAACTAATGAATACCTCAAGAAAGGTATTGCACTGACACCCGTGAAATTTGGGATCTCTTTTACGTCAAAACATTTAAATCAAGCTGGGGCGTTAGTTCATATTTATACCGATGGTAGTATCTTGTTAAACCATGGCGGTACAGAAATGGGCCAAGGTTTATTTATCAAGGTCCAACAAGTTGTCGCAAACGCTTTTGGGGTTTCTATTGAACGAGTTAAATCTTCAGCAACAAGGACAGATAAGGTTCCGAACACATCACCAACAGCTGCCTCTTCAGGATCAGATATGAATGGCATGGCTGCATTAGATGCTTGTAATCAGATAAAGAAAAAATTAGTTAATTTTGCTGTGAGTTACTTTAACATCGATGAATCTTCAATTTATTTCAAAAACAATCATATTATCGCTGGGAAGGAGAAAATACCTTTTGAAGATTTTATAAATTTAGCATATCTAAACAGAATTCAACTAAGCTCAACAGGATACTACAAAACTCCTAAGATCTGGTTTGACCCTGATACAGGCAAGGGAAGACCATTTTATTATTTTGCTAATGGCGCGGCTTGCTCTGAAGTTACAATTGATATCACTACAGGGCAATACAGGGTGAATCAAGTTGATATTCTCCATGATACAGGAAAATCATTAAATCCCGGTATTGACATAGGCCAAATAGAAGGAGGGTTCATACAAGGGATGGGCTGGTTGACCACAGAAGATTTAAATTGGGATGAAAAAGGAAAGATCAATTGTCAAGGTCCTGCAACCTATAAAATACCCACTGCTTTTGATACTCCATCCATTTTCAATGTTGAACTTTATAATCAAGATAACACTGAAGAAACAATACATAAGTCTAAAGCAGTCGGTGAACCGCCTTTTATGCTTGCCATATCAACTTGGTGTGCAATAAGAGACGCATGCTCAAGCCTTTCAAACTATAAATACAGTCCATCCCTCTCCGCACCAGCGACTAATGAATCAGTTTTTTTTGCCGCTGAAGACGCTTTAAAAAATAAAATGACTTCATAGAGGTGAATTAAAAAAATGACTATGCTATCGACACCTTGGAGTGATGTAATTTCAAAACTTACAAAGCTTAATCATCCGCATGCACTTGCGACGGTAATATCGTCATCAGGATCATCACCTAGAGGGTCAGGTTCAAAGATGGTAATCACAACTGAGAATACTTATGACTCAATAGGTGGTGGGAAATTAGAGTTTCAAATTATTAATCGCGCTCGAGAATTGCTTAACAATAATTGCGCTTCGCAAGAGATAAAAGAATTTTATCTGTCTTCATCGTGCAAACAATGTTGTGGTGGTACCATGACTGTGTTAATTGAAACATTTATTTTTAACAAAATTCCTCTTGCTATCTTTGGTGGCGGGCATATAGCCCATGAATTAGTACAAATTATAGGAGACCTGGACTTTGAAATATCATGGTTTGATTCGAGGAAATCGTTCTCATCGGCAGTTAGTAGTAAAAGAATGCCAGACTACATTGAAAAGCCAGATAATGAAATAAACAATCTAGATGAAGGAAGTTATGTTTTAATTTTAACACATGATCACGAATTAGATTACCTATTAATGAAAAAACTACTCGATGATTGGAGATGGTCCTATGTCGGTTTAATTGGCTCAAGTAATAAATCTAGAAAATTCCGCGCCCGATTAAAAAATGATGGCTTGCATCCTGATGATGTAAATCGTTTTCAATGCCCCATTGGAATTGAAGGCATAAAGAGCAAAAAGCCAAAAGAAATTGCTATTTCTGTTGCTGCATATCTACTATCCCTCACCGGAAATCGAAAGGATTCAAATCTTTTAGATTGGAAAACCTTAAAAAAAGAATTAAACCTAAGTCATGAAGTGATACCTTTAAGATGACCCTTGAAGAGTTCAATCTATTAAACAACGAAGATGCCAAAAATGTGCTCCTAGAATTTTGCTCATCAAAGAAATGGGTAAAATCAATGATCAATAAAAGGCCTTTTATTGATATAGAACAAATGTTAAATGACTCTAAAGAAGTTTGGAGCCGATCTGAAGAGGAAGATCTAATGGAGGCTTTTTCAAGCCATGCCAAAATCGGAGACATTTCTTCTATAAAAAACAAGTATTCGAAAGCCAGGAAAGAACAAGGTCAAATTATCGATGCGGACGAGTCAGTCATCAAACAGCTTTTTGAAATGAATAAGACCTATGAATTAAAGAATGGATTTATATTCATCGTTTTTGCCACAGGAAAAACAGCAAATCAAATGGCTGAAATTTTAAAAAAGAGATTATTGAATACCACTGAGCAAGAATTAGTGAATGCTGCTATTCAACAAAATAAGATCACTAACCATAGAATTAATATTTTTTTTGACCAAGGCTAAAAAATGGTAAAGAATACCCCTTCAATTGATTTTTCTTCTTATAGTAAGACTTCAAATGGTACTAAAGATCTTAGTAACGAAATTGGAACTAAACTTTCACAATCGGGTTTCCTTATAATAGAAAACTTGGGTATAAACAAAGAGTATTTGGAAAATCTTTTTAAGGCGAGCAAAGATTTTTTTAATATGGATGAAGAAGAAAAAAATCAATTTGCTTACAGCTCTGCTAAAAGTAATTTTGGCTACCAGAATATTAACTCTGAGCGTTTAAATAGTGACTCACAACCAGATCTTAAAGAAACACTTACTCTTCGAAATCCAGGTCAGCATCCTGTTGAAAATTTTCCATCCGCTCAATTTAGACAAGCATTACTTCTCTTTTATTTTGACGTCTTAGAGGCTTCTAGAAAAATTTTTCTTTGTATAGAGAATTATTTAGGCATTACAACAGGATTTTTTAATAGTTTACATACAGGAGAAAATATAACCATCAGGCTACTACACTATCCTAATAATTCTGAACCCCTCAATAATCAATTTGGGGCAGGTGCTCATACAGATTATGGTGCAATAACTCTTCTCTTTTCAGAAGGTATAGGTGGACTTGAGATATTTATTGAGAATGAATGGATTCAACTGAATTCAAATATAAATGAAGTCATTATAAATACCGGCGATCTTATGGAGATTTGGACTAATGGGCACTTCCCATCAGTTCTTCACAGAGTAACCACCAGTCCTGGAAGATCTAGGAGATTTTCAATTGCAGTTTTTTTAGATCCAGACTCAGATGTAGTAGTCGAAAGTCTCAATCATTCAAGATGTAATAATGAAAATTCAAATTATGAAAAAGTCTTAGTTAGCGAGTTCTTAAGTAGGCGAATATCTGATTCTCATAAATGACTCTCTAAATTTATGCAAGATAATTTTAGTTCTGTTGTTTTAGCCAGCTATATATAACCTTTCTTTCCTCTTCAGTCATTTTTGTTTTGTTCGCAAGTGGCATCCAATTACTTTTAACAGCACTGGAAATTATTTTATCTTCCCAACGGATTAAATCTTCTCTAGTATTAAGATAGATACCGCCGGGTGCAACTGCAAATACCTCATCTGTTGGCCGCCGACTATGACAACTGGTGCAATGCATATTTATGATTGACATTACTTGTCCGTCAGATATCTGAGCTGACGAAACCACATTCCTATTTGGTGATGGCATTAAATAGAAGGTTAATATTAAAAAAGAGAGAAAACCGCTCAAAAAGAAAACTGGCTTGTTAACTCCTTTATGTCGCAAATTAAAGTAATGCCTAATCAGCATGCCAATTAAAACTATACCAACCAATGCCAACCAACTAAACTCATGGCTATAAATGAAAGAGTAATGATGGCTGATCATTAAAAACAACAAAGGCAATGTCACATAATTATTATGCGTTGACCTTAATTTGGCATGCTCGCTTATCTTGGGGTCTGGTTCAGTTCCGTCATTGATAGAGCTAACTAGGTACTTTTGAGATGGTATGATGACTCTCCATACATTTGCTGCCATGCATGTTCCTATCATAGCCCCTATGTGGATAAAAGCGCCTCTATCTGAAAATATTTGATCCAGAAATAAACTAAATAATCCGATAATTAACAGACAGACTGAAGCAAAAAATATTCCATTATTAATAATCTTGGAGCGACATAATCCGTTATAGATCAACCAACCAAAAACAAGACTTCCTAGACTTATTAATATTGATACTGGCTGAGTGATGCTTATTTTTTCTTTATCAATTAAGTAGCTATCAGCATTGATGTAATATATTAATGTTAATAAGAGAAAACCACTAATCCATGTACTATAAGCTTCCCATTTAAACCAATGCAGTTTACTTGGCATTTCTTTTGGAGCTAATTTATATTTTGAGACCTCATAAATGCCGCCTCCATGAATCGCCCATAAATCTCCCTTTATACCCATATCAGTTTTTAATCTAGCAGGCTCCTCAAGATTATTATCCAGCCATATGAAATAAAATGACGCACCGATCCATGCTATACCAGCGACAACGTGAAAGTATCTTAAAATTAAATTTATTATTTCTAGCCAATCCGATTGCATAAGTTCTAATACCTATAAATATGTATCATTACAATTTGACTGATCAAATTTTTTCTTGCCCATAATATATGTCTCAGAAACGGCCCTATCATCACCAAGCATCAAAAGAGAAAAAAGCCTGTCATGGATTGTATCGCATTTGCTATTTCTAAATTCCATATAAGGGGTTGAGTTATAATTCAAAATGACAAAGTCTGCTTCAGTTCCAGCTTCCAAAGTACCTATCCTGTGATCTAAATTAATGGCCTTCGCACCTGCTAACGTCATCAAATATAAGCCGTCAAAACCGTTTAAAGATGTACCCTGTAATTGTTGAATCTTATAGGCCTCAGAGAAAGTTTGCATCATAGAAAAACTTGTTCCAGCTCCTATGTCAGTTCCTATTGTAACTGGAATATTAAAGTTACGGCTTTTTTTCATATCAAACAATCCAGAACCTAAAAATAAATTCGATGTCGGACAGTGGCTTATAACAGCTTTTGTATTCGATAAAAGATCCCACTCTTTTTCTTCTAAGTGTATACAGTGTGCAAAAATCGAAGGCCGGCTAAGGAAGTCAAACTCATCATAGATACTAAGATAATTTGGAAATGTTGGATAAGTTTTTTTTACAAAGTCAATCTCTTCATGATTTTCTGATAAATGTGTTTGTAAATATAAGTCTGGATAATCATTTAATAATTTTTTGCATCCCTCAAGCTGCTGATATGAAGATGAAGCGGCAAATCTAGGAGTAACTGCATATGACAAACGACCTTTATTATGCCACTGGTCAATTAATTCTTTTGATTTAATAAATCCATCTAAAGTATTTTCACTAACTCCGAGCGGGACATTCCGATCCATAAGAGCTTTGCCAGCAACTATTCGCATATTTTTCTCATAAGAAAGCTCAAAAAGGGCATCTACTGACTCCTTGTGAACACTGCCAAAAACAACTGCTGAAGTAGTACCATTTTTTAAGAGCTCTGTAAGAAAGACATTTGCAATCTTTAGGCTGTATGATTTATTACAGAAATTTTCTTCGACTGGATAAGTATAATTCTCCAACCATGATAATAACTGCTCACCGTGTGCAGCTAGCATTTCAGTTTGTGGAAAATGAATGTGCGAATCTATGAAACCAGGAACAATGAGATGATTTTTATACTCATTATAAGAACAATTACCCCCCCATTCTTTAAGCAATGTTTTTGCTTCACCGCATGCTACAATCTCACCAGATGAGTTAACCACCAAAAGACCATCCTCAAAATGGCAAATTGCGCTCTCGCCAAATTTACTTGGATCATTTGTGCAATAGATAATTTCAGCTCTGTAAGCATCCATATTATTTGGAATTATGATCCCCTGTATGTGGTGTAACCATGACTTGCTAGAAGCAGTGGCACATGATAATGCTGGTCAATTTCTTCAACATTAAAATTAATCTCAACTATGGGATAAAAACTTTCAACGCCCTTAGCTTTAAAATAAACTGATGTATAAAATTTAAGTTTGTAATTCCCAGGACTTAAAGACTTTTCATGGCTTAAGAGTGATGTAACCCTTCCATCATTATTAGATATATCATGTGAAATTAAGTCATTTTCTAAATATAACTCAACGACAATCCCCTCTGCAGGTTTGCCGCATGTTGTATCAAGAATATGACTAGTTATTTTACTCATTGAGACTCTCCAAAGATTTCAGAATATGAAGTTAAGGCTGACTCAGTAACTTGAATTGCTTTAGTCACATCGCTAAAAATAATTGATTCATCAGGATGGTGACTCAATCCATCTGGACTTCTTATAAATAACATCCCAACAGGACAAATAGTTGCCATAGCCATAGCATCATGGCCAGCTCCTGAAAAAAGAGACTCTGTTTCTAGGCCACTATTTTCCATAGCCTTAGAAAATAATTGCTGATAGGTATCATCACACATAACAGATTTCGCTTCATGATCCCATTGCCATTGAATCTGAACATTTCTTCTAGAAGCTATCAAATCAACCTCATTGGAAATACGTAAAATTAAATCGTCACGAAACTCATCTTTAACAGCCCTTACATCTAAGGAAAGTGCAGCTGAACCTGAAATAACGTTAGTCGCTCCTGGATTTACAAAAACTTGTCCAGTCGTGGCAACTGCCTCGTAAGTGCAATTTTTAGCAAGCTCTTCGACTGCCAAAATAATCTCAGAAGCCACGCAAAGAGCATCTTTTCTAAGGTTCATTGGTGTCGTACCAGCATGGCCAGCTTTACCTTTAATCATTAATGTTGCTCTACGAGCACCGGCAATACCTGTAACAACACCTAAAGGTAATCCTAAACTCTCTAACTTTGGGCCCTGTTCGATATGAACCTCCCAATAACCTAATATCGAACTCGGAGGGCGGATTGAAAGATGTTTATCCAGTGGATCTAAGCCAAAATCTAACATTGATTGATATAAACTTTTCCCTTCCTTATCCTTAATTTGGAGCCAATCTTCGCACCAGCTCCCTGTCACACCATGAGAACCAAGAAAGGCTGTTCCAAATCTCACTCCCTCCTCATCACCAAAACCAACAATCTCGATTGGAAATGGTAATCTTTTGTTTTTAAGAGACAATCTTTCAACTATCTCTATCCCCAACATGACACCAATAATTCCATCATACTGACCAGCATCAGGTACAGTATCGAGATGTGAGCCAATCACTAGCGCAGGTAATTTTGGATCAGTTCCATCATATCTACCCCACTGATTACCAACCTGATCTTGCCAAACCGTCATGCCCGATTCTTGCATCCATTTCGCTACTAATGCGTTAGCATTTTTATGGGCTTCAGTTAGGTAACGTCTCAAAATATACTCAGGTTGTTCTGAAATTTTTGCCAGTTCATGACAACGATCAATTACCCTCTGTGTTGAAAATCTCAAGTCCATTAGAATCAGCTAGTACCAAGCTGTTTGTAGTAATTAAGTGCTTCCAATGGTCCTTGAGTCTTTGGCAATTTAAAACCTTGGTTTTGTAAAGTTACCTCCAGAGCTGATAAAGTTGATAATACGGCTGACTTCCTTGCGTTATAACCCATAGTTCCAATTCGCCATATCTTTCCATGAAGTGGCCCGAAAGAAGTTCCAATCTCAATATCAAAATCAATAAGCATTTGTGACCGAACAGCTTCACCATCAATACCCTTGGGTATGTAGACACCAACTATATTTGACATCTTGTTACTTAAATCACCGAACAACTCTAAACCCATTGCCTGTAGTCCTTTAACCATAGCAGTCCCATGATCTATGTGTCTTTGTATAGCATTGTCAATGCCCTCATTAAGTATGAGTCTTGCACACTCTCTGGCACAATAAAGCATTGTTGTGGCCTCGGTGTGGTGATTGAGTCTTTCCTCTCCCCAATAATCTAAGATCATTGGAAGATCGAAATAGTTAGAATTAATAAATGGCTGGTTGCCGTCCTCATGATGACTTGATTTAATACCCGCCTCAATATGCTTCCTTGGCTGGATAAATTCAACAAACCTATCATTTATAGTGATCGGTGACGAGCCGGAGGGGCCACTTAAACATTTTTGTAGCCCAACAGAAACGGCATCGAGCTTCCACTCATCAGTCTTTAGTAAATTTCCCCCTATAGATGCAGTTGCATCACAAAAAAATAAAACATCATGTCTTCGACAAATTTCACCCAAGTCTGAGAGAGGCTGAAGCATTGTTGTTGAGGTGTCCCCTTGGACTGTAGCCAGAAGCTTAGGCTTCACTCTTTTAATAGCATCTTCTATTTCATCAGGGGAAAAAACCCTTCCCCAAGGGCACTCTATAATCTCTACCTTAGCACCCACCCGTTTTGCGATTTCGGCTAACAAAAAACCAAACCTGCCCATTATGGGTACTAAAACTTTATCGCCAGGCTTTAGTAAAGATACCATGATAGCTTCGATACCTGCTCTCGAGGTCCCATCAATGAGTAAGGTCCACTTATTCTGGGTATAAAATACTTGCCTGTAGAGTGACATTGTCTCATTCATATAATTCGTCATAACAGGATCGTATTGGCCAATCAATTGGGTCGACATGGCTTGAAGTACGCGTGGGTCGACATTAATCGGGCCAGGACCCATTAATAATCTAGGCGGTGGACTTAAGGCGCCAAAAAAATTTGAGTCATCTTTAGATTTAGACATTTAAATTTTACCTATCTGCTAATTAAAAAAGTTAATAAGCCTTATACAACATCCTCAAACCAGTAAAAAATAAGGTTACTGCAAATACCTTTTTCAACTGATTTTGGTTCAGAATTTTTCCTAATTTGACACCTATAGGTGCGAAAATAACAGTCAATGGCGCTATCAGAAACAACGCTGGCAAACTTACAAGACCCACATGTCCTATAAGCGCATCATTTGGTGTATCAGACAAAAAAAGAGCCATTAAAGCGCCTGGCAAAGCAATAAATAATCCAAAGCATGCAGCTGTCCCAACAGCTTTGTGCGTCGCTAAATTTAACGAACTTAAAATAGGAACTCCCAAAGTACCACCACCGATACCTATCATTACAGAAAGGAACCCTACTACTGATGCCATCATGGTTTGTATAAAGCGACTAGGTAGTTGCCTAAAAGTGAACGTAAAAGAATTTTTAAAAATCATATTTATACTAACAAAACAAGCAATGATGCCAAATAAGGATATTATCAATTTGGCGTCAATTTGCTTAGAAAATAAGCTTCCAAGTAATGCAAACAAAAATATAAAAGGTGTCCATTGACGCATGATCATAGTGTCAATGTTTCCTGCTTTAAAATGAGATCTTATTGAGGATATCGAAGTCGGCACAATGACGGCCAATGATGTTGCCACGGCAATCGCCATTGATGACTCAGAGGAGACCCCAAAGCCCTGAAATATAAAGTATAAAACAGGGACAATAACGATACCGCCACCTACGCCCAATAAGCCCGCTAAAACACCAGCAAATATGCCAGTGAAAATGAGAACTAGAACAACAGGTAAAACGGTAAAAAAATCTATCAATGGCTTATCTCTTTTGACTAATCAATTACTATAGCTGCACCATCACTCCTTGGATCCGTCACAGAAAATGAATCACCGGAACTTTCACTTAAAATAGCCCCAGCATGACCCATCATTTCCGAACGTTTCGGCACGCATTCAATATCATGGCCTAGGTTAGTGAGGCTCTCATTAACTTCATCGAATATATCAGCCTCAATTTTTAGGTTATTTGATTCCTTTCCCCATGTCCGACCTAATAGCCACCTCCCCCTTGAAATAGCAGTTTCTAAAGGCTCAGATAACCATGCATATCGACTAAATATTGCGGCTTGAGTTTGAGGCTGCCCTTCACCACCCATACATCCGTAAGCTAATCTCCTGCCATCATCAAAAATAGCCACAGCTGGATTTAGCGTATGAAATGGTTTTGCAGATGGCCTTAAATGATTGATATTATCTTTATCGAGACTAAAACTCGTTCCACGATTATTCCAAACAAAACCTAACTCTGGAATAGCAATTCCTGAACCAAACTCCCAATAAATACTTTGAATAAAGCTAACAAGTGTCCCCTGTGCATCGATTGCTCCAACCCAAACGGTGTCACTCTCCCTTGATGAGTACGGCCATTCTAACGCTGAGGACAGACTAACTTTGTTTGCCTCATTCATTATGCATTCAGAGCTCGTCATTGATTCATAAGTCGGAGCTGTAAATGATGGATCTGTTATACTTTTATTGCGAAGTATAAAGGCTCTTTTAGTAGCCTCCACTATTAAGTGAATCAAATCCGACTCACTTTCAAGGTCTTTTTTTAATCTATCGACTATAGCTAAAATCATTAGTGAAGCTGCACCTTGTGTTGGTGCCGGTAAGTTAAAAAGTTTAGCTCCCTGAACAGGAACAGTTAGTGGTTCAACTTTTTTAGCTGAATAACTTTTGAGATCATCAGTACTTAAAGGGCTGCCGTTTTTTACTAAAGATTTTATACATTGCTCGGCAATTTCACCTTGATAAAAATCATTCAAGCCTTTTTTAGAAAGATGAATAAATGTATTTGCCAAATCATTGTTAGTAAAATTTTCGCCATAAAACAATCTTTTGTCGTTCGATTGATAAAGCTGATTAAAATAATTATTTTTTTCTGTAACACTATCTAATATTGATGCGGAATTTTCTAGACTTTTACTAACAGTAAATCCATTCTTCGCATATTGGATTGCAGCAGACAATATTCTAGAGAGGGGTAATTTTGCGTCTCCGTCTAAATCAATGGCTAGCTTCCATCCACTTAGTGTTCCAGCGCTGGTCAATGAGGAAATGCCGCCCCTAGAAGGTATCGAAGAATATCCCTCATAAAAATTCATATTTGCCGCTGCGGCAGATCTTCCGCTCGCATCTATCGCAAAAGGCTTTTTACCTTTAGGTTGGATCAACCAAAAGCTATCACCGCCAATAGAGTTCATATGTGGATAAACTACGGTCAAAGCCGCAGCGCAAGCAACAACAGCCTCTACAGCAGATCCACCTTCACGCAAAATGTCCGCACCAGCCTCAGATGCTAACTTGTGAGGCGAGGTAATAGCAGGTTTACAAAGATGAGATGTCATTATCTGTGATATAAAATTTACTAAGAAGGAGATATCCTGACCATATGGTCAATATAGCAAAAAAGCTGTATCTTTGGTAATAGATACCCCTAAAAATTATATTTCATTACAAATACTGACATTTAAATTCAAAAGGATCGCTATGAATGACGCTTTAAGCCAAAAGGGGCACAGACTTTGGATTAAAGAACCTTTATCTATTTTCATGATAAGCGAACAGGATGCTAATGGAGGAATTGTTATTGAGGGCGATAAGATTGCTGAATTAATTCCTATGGGCAGATCGCCAAGTTTGCCAGTCGATCAGACATTTAATGCCAATGAATACGTTGTTTTACCAGGATTAATAAATACACATCACCATTTTTACCAAACGCTTTCAAGAGCATTCATCGATGCACAAAATAAAGCACTTTTCCCTTGGCTTGAAAGTTCTTATCCACTATGGGCTAATCTTGATGATGAAATGATTTTCGTCTCCACACAAACAGCAATAGCAGAGTTATTGTTGTCAGGTTGCACTACTTCTGTTGATCACCACTATATTTTTTCAGAAGAGATGAGTCATGCAATAGATATCCAGATAGCTGCTAGCAAACAAATGGGAGGAAGAGTTACCCTATGTCGTGGGTCGATGTCACTTGGTGAAAAAGATGGTGGACTTCCGCCTGATCATGTTGTCCAGAGTGAAGATAATATATTAGAGGATAGTGAGCGCTTACTCAAAAAATACCATGATAAAAGTGATGGCTCATTTAATCAAATCGCACTAGCGCCATGTTCTCCCTTCTCTGTTTCCGAAGAATTAATGGTGTCAACCGCTAAACTTGCAAAGCAATACAATGTAAAAGTTCATACACATTTAGCCGAAACTATCGATGAAGAAAATTTCTGTCTTGAAAAATTTGACTGTAAACCAGTTGATTATCTCGAAAAAGTTGGCTGGCTAAATAATAATACTTGGCTTGCTCATGGTATTCACTTCAACAATTCTGAAATAAAACGATTAGGTGAAGCGGGAATTGGAATTAGCCACTGCCCAACATCAAATATGATTCTTGCATCAGGAATTTGCAAAACAGAAGAACTCCTTCGAGCGGGATCAAGGATAGGTATTGGTGTTGATGGATCCGCCTCGAATGATGCTAGCAACATGATTATCGAGGTAAGACAAGCATTATTGTTACAACGGCTCAAATATGGCGCAGAAAACATTTCACATAGAAAAACATTGGAGTGGGCTACAAAAGGGTCAGCTGACATTATCGGTCGTCAAGATATTGGAGAAATTTCAGTGGGAAAAAAAGCTGATCTAGCACTTTTTAAACAAGATGAACTACAATTTTCTGGCAGTCATGATCCATTAGCGTCACTGATCTTAAGTGGCACTAACCGAGCCGATAGAGTTATGGTTGGAGGAAAATGGGTTGTTTCAGAAGGTAAATTACTACAATTAGACGAGAAAGAGCTTATATTGAAGCAAAATCATCAAGCTGAAAGACTTTTAAAGAAATATAAAAAGTAATGATATTTTACTTTTCAGGTATGAGACCACACCCACGCAGAATAATTTGTACTAAATTATCTGCTATTAATTTAATATCTCTCTCTTCATACTTTTCTTTATTCATTAATATTAATACTTGAGTATTGAAATCAGCATAGTGCTGCGTCGAAGCCCAAATCAAAAATATTAAATTTAGCGGATCAACAGCTAGGATTTTTTTTTGTTGGATCCATTTTTCTATAATTTTTACTTTATCTTCAATAAAATCGCGCATATCAGAACGAATGTAATCGCTCAGATATGGTGCACCTGAAATAATTTCAGTTGCAAATAATTTTGAACCCATAGGTCGAGTGCATGATAAATAAACTTTTAACCTAATAAACTTCTCTAAAACTTCTCTGGGGTCATTCTCAACATTTAAATCATCGAGACCAGTGTTCCATAGGACCAAAATTCTCTCTAAAACAGCACCATACAAAGCACTCTTACTTTTATAATAATAGTGTAAATTAGCTTTCGGAAGGCCTGAGCGATCTGCTATCATCTGAACACTTGTCCCACGATACCCATGTGCTGAAAATTCATGCTCAGCTGCATCTAAAATTATCTGAGAGTTTTTTTCACGAATCTCGCTTTTATGTGGCTTCTTCATTAATTCTTATATCCCCAGCAAAAAGATAAAATATCACTCAGAAATGTTTCGTACCTCTTTTATAGCATAAGAAGATACAGCTTTTTCGATATTAGTAATTTTAATTTGGTTATATTAAACTAATAATCAAAGCTATATAGTATAGGCCTTCTTCCTTGGAATAAATAAATTTTATGGATAATGAACTTGATGCATCAAAACTGATAGAGATCATGTCTAAGGAAATACCTATCGATTTTAAACCTGAATATCATGATGGGGTAGTTCACCATATAAATAATGCAGCCAAAATGGCAAAAATCCTACAAAACGCCCCACTGCCTTCTAATGATATAGATTTAGCTCCAGTGTTTAACTCAGGTGACACAAATGGTTGAGGCACCCTTACATTTTAAAACTATAAGTGAACTAACTCTATTAATAAAAGAAAAAAAAATCACCTCAGTCGAATTAACCTCATACTTCCTAGAGCGAATAAGAAATTTAAATCCCACTTTAAACGCATACTCTCTTATTTGTGATGATAGAGCTTTAAAAAAAGCCCAACAAATAGATAAAATAATCAAAAATGGTGGTAAATTAGGCCCCCTTGCAGGCGTCCCCTTTGCCGTAAAAAATCTGTTCGATATAAAAGGTAATGTAACATTAGCTGGTAGTAAGATTAACTATGATAATAAAGTCGCTAAACAAGATGCTATTTTAATTAGAAGAATGGAACGAGAAGGGGCTATTTTACTTGGTGCAACCTCAATGGGTGAGTTTGCATATGATTTTACCGGCGAGAATATTCATTTTGGAAATTGTCAGAACCCCCATAAGTTAGGTTATATGAGTGGGGGGTCTTCATCTGGAAGTGCATCTGCAACCTCTGCAGGCATAGCCCCTATTTCATTAGGTTCTGATACAAATGGCTCCATAAGAGTTCCGGCTTCCTTTTGTGGTATTTTCGGACTAAAACCTACATATGGACGTCTGCCTAGAACAGGCACTTATCCATTCGTAGATAGCCTTGACCATTTAGGTCTTTTCGCCAGAAATATACCTGACTTATCTCAATGTTTTGATCTTATTCAAGGCTTTGATGAGAAAGATCATGTTTGTATTGACAGAGAAAACATTGACACTCATTCACAAATAGGTCTTGGTATTAAAAATTTAAGGATCGCAAAAGCAGGCGGCTATTTTTCAACAAAAAATTTTCCACAGGCTAAAAAAGCTATAGACAAAGTCTGTGAATCCCTTTCCGTTAATAGCACCGTTAATATAGATGGAACACTCGAAGGAAGAGCGGCGGCCTACATCATAACAAATGTAGAAGGCAGCTCATTGCATAGAGATCATCTTAAAAAAAATCTTAGCGATTTTGACCCAGATACAAGAGATAGATTTATAGCTGGAGCAATGCTACCTGGAAGCTGGTATGTGAGATCACAGCAAGTTAGAAAATGGTTCAAGGAAAAATTCCTAACTAAATTCAATGAAGTTGATATTATAATTGCACCAGCGACACCTTGCACAGCTCCGGCAATGGGCCAAAAAAAAATTCTTATTAACCAACAAGAGGAACTTCTCAGGCCGAATCTCGGCTATTTTACTCAACCAATTTCAGCGATAGGTTTACCATCATGTGTAATTCCCACAATTGATGAAGAGAGTCAATTACCTATTGGCGTTCAAATTATTGCGCCGCCATGGCGGGAAGACTTATGCTTGAGAGTTGCAAATTTTCTTGAAAAAAAAGGTTTTTCTTCACCATCTCCAGTAGAAAATAACCCTTTCTTTAAAACAGGAAAAATTTAAAACTATAGGTTTTATATGACAACATATGTAATAGTTGATAACGAAGTAAAAAACCAAAAAGAATATCAAAAGTATCTCAAATTGATAACTCCAACTGTCCATAAATATTCGGGTAGATATCTGATAAGAGCAGGGAAAATAATCTATCACGATAGTGAATGGGCTCCAGAAAGATTAGTAGTAATCGCTTTTGACAATGAAGAGTTAGCATCAAAATGGGTGAACTCAGAGGAACTAAGCCATATTCATGCAATGAGAAAGAAATACTCAAAATCAAAGCTGATCATCATTGAAGGAGTTATAGATTCAATCACAGGCGAATAAATTTATTTTTATTTTTTTGAAGAAAGAGAAGTACATTATGTATGACTTAGTCAATAAAAAATTTAAGCTAAAAGAAAATAACACATCGGTTAAAACGGAGATTATTGCTGGGTTTACCACCTTTATGACAATGGCTTATATCATTTTTATCAATCCACAAATGATGGCTGCAAGTGGTATGGACTATGGTGCAAGTTTTGTAGGGACATGCTTAGCAGCATCGTTAGCCTGCATCGTAATGGGTTTATATGCTAACTGGCCGGTTGGATTAGCTCCTGGAATGGGGCTTAATGCTTTTTTTACCTACACCGTCGTTATTGAAATGGGCTACCAATGGGAGACCGCATTAGGAGCTGTCTTCTTAGCAGGCATTCTATTTTTCTTAATGAGCATAACACCAATAAGAAGGTGGATAATTGAAAGCATACCTCACAATATGAAATTATCAATGGGGATTGGTGTTGGGCTATTTATTGGATTTATTGGTCTAAAAAATGGCGGGTTAATTATAGATAACGCCTCTACTTATCTCTCCCTAGGGGACATTAGAAAACCTGAAACCTTACTAGCCGCTGTAGGTTTTATTTTAATTGCAATTCTTTCGATAAAAAAAATACAGGGAGCGATTATAATTGGCATCCTCACCATTACATTTATAGCTCAATTATTAGGCTTAATATCATTTAACGGATTTTTATCTTCACCACCGAGTATAACGCCAATATTACTAAAACTTGATATTAAAGCTGCGTTTGATATATCCATGATTGCTGTTATCTCGTCTTTTCTTTTTGTGAATTTATTTGATACAACAGGAACATTATTGGGGGTCGCAGACCGAGCAAAATTCTTGGAAAATGGCACTTATAAAAATATGGATCGAGCATTAAAGTCAGATAGTAGTGCAAGTGCGATTTGCACTTTATTTGGATGCTCGCCAGTTACAAGCTATATTGAAAGTTCATCAGGGGTTGAGGTAGGCGGGCGAACCGGATTAACTGCAGTTGTAGTTGGCGTCCTCTTCTTACTTGCAATTTTCTTTTCACCAATTGCCGGTGCTGTCCCAATATATGCGACCTCTGGCGCACTTATTTATGTTGCTTTATTGATGTTAGGGGGCATGGAGTATCTAGAGTGGTCAAAACCAACGGAGATAATACCCGCACTAGTAACTATTATTATGATCCCCCTTACATTCTCTATAGCAAATGGGATTGCATTAGGGTTTTTGACTTATTTTTTTATAAAGTTATTTGCCGGAGAAGCCAAAGATATATCAGCCGGAGCATATTTTTTGACTATAATTTTTTTGAGTAAATTTATTTTTTTATGATGGGCTCTATCTGTTTATATAAATTTAAATTACTCAAAACCTCTCATAAAGTTTACTACCTCATCTTGAACTTGTTGTGTTGCAGAACAACTGATGCGATCATCTTCGACGCCTTCTTTTTCACTATATCGCATAATATCATGACTAAGATACACGCTTTTACGGCCACAAGGGCAAGGTGTATCCCAATGGATGGTAACTTCATCACCTGAAATAATTCCGCCCCAATGACTGTCGTTTAGTAAATCATAAAATGCGGCCCGACCTGTTACGGTACCAGTACGTGGCAACGGCTCACTAGTCTCAGGATCAAGCACAAAAGGAATAACCCATGGCAATAGATGGTAATGGCCGTGCTCACAAGCCCAATGAAAGCCGCCTATTTCAGACATACCATAACCTTCTTGAATCGTATCAACGCCCATAAACTCTTTAATGACCTCAATAAAGTTATCTGGCAAAACAAATCCTTTCGTGCCGCCTCCGGTTAATACCGCTGAATCACCAGCAAAAACTCCTTTAATTCCTTTAGCCAAGCCCTCAGCAGCGACCTCATACATAATCGGATAAGCTGCGGTGGTAAAAATACGTTTTCCTTTGAGTTTTTCAGTGCAGTTAGCAAAGAAGTCCGCCATTTCTTGCGGCCGCCTAGCCTGCATAGCCAGAAATTCATCTTTGCGTGCGAGCAATTTCGGATCAACTTCCAAACGATCTAATTCGCCTTTTGATGCAGCAGCGCGCATTTTACTGGCTAAGAACATTAAGTCGCTGTCAATGGCACCTTCATACAAGGCATGAAAACGACTTTCGTCACCACCAGTAAATTCTTTTCGTAATAAAGCCGCCATCCGTAAATGGCCCAATTTTCCTTTTGCATGGTTGGGCCAAATCACATCGACATCGGGATTCATCTCAGCTTCTGTCGGCTCAGTGCCAAACGTTTGAAATAAAAAACAACGCCAAATTTTCATTTGATAATGCGCTTGCACTCGTGACTTGGGTATTAATGAGATGGTGCCGGTGGTGCCCGATGAGGTAATCACCTCGAGCGGTGTTTGCTCATCCAAAGCATCTAACCATTGATCTAGAGAGTCACATTGGGAGGTGTCAACCTGTGATAAATCATAAGTGGTGAGCTTTTGCATCCACTGAGTCATCAAGTCCCAATGCTTCTTATCAATTAACGATGCCGGATATGACTTAAACGCAGTATGGGCAAAAAACAGTGGCACTACATCATTAAAATTTTCTACAGCAGTAATATTCAATCGTTTCGCTAGGTTACCTACCATACTAATATTTTTAATATGATCAGCCACTCGCTTTTGCATCGCTTTTTGCTGAAGCACTGCAAGTTCAGACGGTTCAATGCTATGCATTTTCGTCACCGAACTGTCAAAAAAAGCAAGAGGATCGGTCATAAATTCTTCAACGTCATTCATCAATGTGTCTCCAATTCTTTTTTGGGGTGGGGGACAGCATGCGCCGCAGACAATTATTTTTCTTGAGCTTAACATCCTCTCATAGTTAGAAATGTAACAATACTTTAACTTCTAAAAAAAATTTAACTCATTTTTTAATAAAGTTTTTCATTTATACTTAACCAATTGATGACGCTATACTTAATTCAGATTTTCGCTATGAAACAAACTCTCCATTACATTTCACTGATCCTACTTGGCATAGCTATCGGTCTTTTATTGGCTAAAACTGAGTCAGGCAAAACAGTATCTAAACAAACAAAAAGTAGCATGTCTAGCGTAAAAAACGCAGTCATCGATCAGGCCGTCACCCGCGGTAAAGTGGATGCCCGCATAGCCCTGCTCATTGAAAATCCAGCACTGCGAAAACGCATGGATCAAGGCGGCTCTTTTGGTGGTGAAATGTCAATTGCGGCAGCTCAAAATATGTTTGGTCGTGATCCTAAGGCCATTAAAGATATGCAGGTAAAAACCTATATTGAAGCTTACGGTGATAATGCGTGGTTAATTCGCATGCCGATTGTTAACGCCGTTTTATTTGATACCGATGAAGGCCTGGTACTGGTAGATACAGGTATGGCACCTGCTGGTCCTGCTTTACTTGATGCTATTCGCTCAGTCAGTGATAAACCGATCCATACCATTATTTATACTCATGGCCATGTCGACCATGCTTATGGCACATGGGCGCTGTTAGCCGCTGGCGAGACTCCTCAGATTATTGCGCAAGAAAATATTTTAGAACGGTTTAATCGGTATATTGAACTTCGCCAGTCAATGGCAAAATACATGAATCAAAAAGCAGAGCAAATGCCCCTTTCGTTGGATGATATCGCTTTGCCGACTAAAGTATTCAGTAACCGCCTTGAACTCACAATAGGCAATGAGCGTTTTGTTCTTCAACACCACAAAGGTGAAACTGATGACCAGTTATACGTTTGGTTGCCGGACCGTAAAATACTTGCCACTGCCGATTACTATCAAGGCTTTATGCCTAATGCTGGTAACGGTAAACGCGTTCAACGTCATATCAAAGAATGGATTGTAGCATTGCGAGAAATGGCTGGGCTCGGAGCGGAGCTAATGTTACCTGCCCACGGTGAAGCATTAACGGAGGCGGACAGTATACAATCTGAGTTTAATTTATTGGCCAATGCTTTTGAATCAATACGTACGCAAGCCATTGATGGCTTAAACCGAGGCCTGCGTAAAGATCAAATTTTTCAATCCATCACCTTGCCTGATGAGCTTGCTCATGAGCACACGCTGCGCGAGCAATACGTCAGCTATGAAGATGTTTCCAAGATGGTACTTAAGCGTTATACCGGCTGGTGGAATGACCTTCCATCGCAATGGACGCCCGCACCATTAGAGAAGCAAGCCACTGCTATCGTCGACGCCGTTGGTGGTATCGAACAACTCATTGCAATGAGTCGACATTTACAACACAGTGATATTCAATTGGCCTGCCACTTTACTGACTGGGCTTGGTTGGCGAACCCTAATCATCCGGCGGTTCAGCAATTAGTCATCGATATTTATACCGCGCGAATCCTCGATCCAAAAAGTAATACCCAGGAGATTTTAGCCTATCTTGACGTAATGGCTGATGCACGTGCTAGACAGGCCAGCCGCTAAGGCAATTTAACACTGATCGATTTGAACTCTCAAAGGTTGAAATTCCGTCACACCAACAATGAAACATTCTTCATAGCCAGTTATTAACTCGCTATTTGTTGTATTATCTTGAGCAACGACCCGTCATTAATCTCGAATCAATAGGACCTAGGATGAAAAGCTATACCGAATTTTATATTGGTAATGAGTGGGTAAACCCCTCTTCAACTGACAAACTGAGTGTCATTAACCCTTTTACCGAACAAGTGATTGCGACCGTGCCCGAGGGGAAGGAAGCCGATATTGATCTCGCTGTCAGCACTGCTAAAGAGGCTTTTGATCAGGGTCCATGGCCTAAAATGGCGCCCAGCGAACGGGCAAAATGCATGGCGCAATTATCCGAGCTATTGAAAGCGAATGCTGACACCATTGCCACAACAGTAACCAGCGAAATGGGTAGCCCAATGAGCTTCTCCCCCGGCGGCCAAGCCTTTGCACCAATTATGGTACTCGATTACTACATTGAACTGGCCGACAGTTTCCCCTTTGAAGAAACACGACAAGGGCTACTCAACCCCGTAAAAGTATTTCGCGAGCCCGTAGGTGTTGTTGCTTTAGTGACTCCGTGGAACGTACCACTGTTTACCATCATGAGTAAGTTAGCGCCAGCCCTACTCGCTGGGTGTACGGCGGTGATTAAACCTGCACCCGAAACACCAATTAATGCGTTTTTATTAGCGGAGTTAGTTTCACAAACCGATATCCCTGCTGGCGTAATTAATGTCGTGCCCGCAGAACGTGCGGTCAGCCAGTATCTGGTGAGTCATCCTGATATCGATAAGGTCTCGTTTACCGGCAGTACTATCGCCGGCAGTAAAATTGGTGCTATTTGCGGCGAGCACATTAAACGGTGCTCATTAGAGCTTGGCGGAAAATCTGCCGCCATTATTTTAGATGACGCAGATTTGGATACCGCTATACCGAATATTTTACCCGGTGCGTTTATGAATAATGGTCAAGCCTGCGCCGCACAAACACGCATATTGGCGCCGCAATCTAATTACCAGACGATTGTTGAACGCTTAGCCGAGGCCGTTTCCAATATGGTGGTAGGCGATCCTATGGAAGCAACCACTCAAATTGGGCCAGTATTTGCCGAGCGTCAACGAGAGCGAGTGGAAAACTATATTCAAATCGGTTTAGATGAAGGTGCAACTGTCGCTACCGGCGGAGGTCGACCAAAGGCATTTGATAAGGGTTGGTTTGTTGAACCGACAGTATTTTCAAATGTTGATAACACCATGCGTATTGCTCAGGAAGAAATTTTTGGGCCTGTAATTGTGGTGATTCCTTACCAAGACGAAGCTGATGCCATCGCTATTGCCAACGATTCTGACTACGGCCTCTCAGGCTCAGTATGGACGCAAGATGTTGATCGCGGTGTGAGTATTGCTCGGCAAGTACGCACCGGAACATACACAATTAACGGTTTTGCAATGGACTTTGGTAGCCCATTTGGTGGCTACAAAAAATCAGGCTTAGGTCGAGAGTTAGGCCCCGAGGGCTTACAAGTATTTTTAGAGTATAAAACAGTAAACTTGCCGGCTTAATGCGCGCAGAAAAATAACTAAATCGAATAGCTAGGCTAACAACACACTACCGCTAAACTGCAAATAACCAGTTTATGTATTGATATAACGACAATGAGGAAAGTAACATGAGTGATCTTGGTTTTTGGAATTTAGCTCAGTCAGATCCTGACGCGCCAGCATTAATTGACCCTAATGAAGTGATTTATAGTCGCGGACAATTACTTGCAGAAGCCAACCAAATGGTCCATGGCTTACGCACACTGGGGGTCGACACTGGTGACACTATTGCATTGATGATGCCTAACTGCAAAGATTTTTTGGTCACCTACCTAGCTTGCGCCTCGGCAGGATTTTATTTTGTACCCATTAACTGGCATTTAGCAGGTCCAGAAGTGGCGTATATTCTTGAAGACTCTGAAGCGAAAGCTTTTTTCTCACATGCCGCCATTGGCGATGCACCTAAACTTGCGGTTAAAGAAGCAAACTTTCCCATTGAAGCAGCGTTTGCAATTGGTGAACTAGAGGGCTTTTCATCATTATCACAATTCCTAGTCGCACAGCCAAATACTATGCCTGACAACATGACGGCAGGTTCAACCATGAACTACACCTCGGGAACCACTGGTCGTCCTAAAGGCGTAAAGCGTGCACTTGCCGGTATTGACCCTAATATGATGGGCGAGTTAAATGCCATGTTCATGATGATGTTTGGCATTCAAGCCCACGAAAATAATGTTCATTTTACTGGATCACCGCTGTATCACACTGCGGTACTTATCTGGGCCACTAACTCACTCCACTTGGGTCACTCGGTAGTGATGATGGAAAAATGGGATGCCGAAGGCATGCTGTATTTAATCGATAAATATAAAGTCACCACAAGTCACATGGTGCCAACCCAGTTTGTCCGCTCATTAAAATTACCTCAATCGATTCGCGATAAGTACGACTGCTCATCGACACGACACATGATTCACGCGGCAGCACCCTGCCCGATTGAAATTAAGCGGGCCATGATAGAGTGGTGGGGACCATCTATTTATGAATACTATGCTGCCACTGAAGGCGGCGGGACGTTGGTGACTCCTGAAGAATGGATGCAGTATCCTGGCACAGTCGGCCGCGCCTGGCCTAGCGCGGAGGTGAAAATATTTAATGACGATGGTAAAGAGCTCAAAGCTGGAGAAGTCGGCACTATTTACATGTTGTTATCAGAAAATATGCGTTTCGAGTACAAAGGCGACAAAGCCAAGACGCAAAAAGAACGACTTGGTGACTATTTTACTGTTGGAGACGTAGGATACCTAAATGAAGAGGGATATTTATTTTTATCAGACAGAAAAATTGACATGATTATTTCAGGTGGGGCAAACATATACCCCGCCGAAATTGAAAGCGAATTGATCTTGCATGAGAAAGTTACAGACTGCACAGTATTTGGTATTCCCAATGCTGATTGGGGAGAAGAGATCAAAGCTGTGGTGCAACCGGCAGACGGTGTCATTGGCGATCAAGGCCTCACTGATGAGATAATTGAATACCTGTCTAGCCGTATAGCAAAAATGAAGCTACCACGCTCTATTGATTATCTTGACGAATTGCCTCGAGATCCAAACGGCAAACTTTACAAACGTCGCTTGCGTGACCCCTACTGGGAGGGTAAAACTCGTCAAGTTTAAGACTCAGATCCAAAATTATATAATTCAGTGAGGCTCGCTGTGAAAAAATATATTAAACTAAAATGTTTAGCTTTTACTGCACTTATAGTAGGTTCAACATTTTTTTTGGCGAGCTGTAACGATGATAAGAATAATGAGCAGTCCATAAAAAACAATAACTTTGATGCCAGCAAAAAAAATCATGCTGGTGATACCTCTGATGGCAATTTATCATTAGAGGTCATTGATAAATATTCTACCCTCCCTTTTTTTGGCGAGCTACATGTTCATAGTAGTAATTCACCAGATGCTTATATCACCGGCGTTCGTAACAGTCCCGAGGATGCGTATCGCTACGCTAAAGGAGAAAGTATTAATCATGTGAGTGGTATTAAAATCAAGAACGACTCTCCGATCGACTTTATGGCAGTAACTGATCATGCCGAATACATGGGCATACTTCCTGCGCTATCAAGGCCAAACGGTCCATTGGCAAATACTTGGTATGGTATGGAAATGTTAAGTGGGGATCCAGATAGATATAAAAAAGCCACTCAGAAAATTCTTTACTCACTTAATGGAACACCGCCAAAGGCAATAGAAGAGATCACTACTGAATCAATCACCTCACCGATTTGGAAAAGCTATGTTGAGCTGGCCGAAAAATATAATGAGCCTGGCGTTTTCACCACATTTGTAGGCTATGAATGGACACTAATCCCCAATGCGCAAAATCTACATCGCAATGTTATTTTTAAAGGCACTGACGTCCCTGCCTTGCCCTTTTCAGCCTTTGATTCTGACAAGCCGGAGGAGCTTTGGGAATGGATGGAAAAAGCAAGATCAAATGGTAGCGATGTATTAGCCATTCCGCATAACAGTAACTTAAGCGATGGCACTATGTTCGCTTTAACCGACTCATGGGGAAACCCAATTACTGAAAAATATGCGCAAACGAGAATGCGTAACGAACCGCTAGTTGAAATGAGCCAAATTAAAGGAACATCTGAAACACATCCGGCACTTTCACCTAATGATGAATGGGCCGACTTTGAAATTCTAGAGGAATTACTAGGCGGTCAACGTATTGGAAAAGTTTCCGGTAGCTATGTTAGAGAGGCGTACCTTAATGGCCTAGAAATTCAGTCAGAAAAAGGTTTTAATCCATTTCAATTTGGTATGATCGCTGCTAGTGATTCTCATAACTCTAGTGTGCCAGTTGACGAGGATAATTACACCGGAAAGATTGGCGTCGATGCAACACCCGAGTTGCGTCGTGGTGGTAGCTTTATTAATACACAAAACAGCCTATATAGCGCATCCGGCCTTGCTGGAATATGGGCTCATGAAAACACTCGGTCCGCATTGTTCGATGCAATGCGTCGGAAAGAAGTTTTTGCAACTAGCGGGCCGAAAATAGCCATTCGTTTATTTGCTGGCGACTATCCAAATATAATTTCTAATACAGGGTTAGCTAATAAAACACTTTATATGAATGGCGTTCCAATGGGCACCGACGTTGATTCTGACATTCTAGTGAATAATCGACTCCCGTTATATATCTGGGCAGCAAAAGATGAGAAAGGTAATAAACTCGAGCGCCTACAAATCGTTAAAGGTTGGTATGAGAATGGCGCACTCAAAGAATTAATTTTTGATGTTGCATGTAGTGACGGAGATAAACCAAATTCAATCACACATCGATGTCCAAAAATAAGTTCAGAAGTAAATCTCAATGATTGTAGTATTGACAGTGAGAAAGGCAGCAATCAGCTCGCTACCGTCTGGTCAGATCCGAATTTTGACCCATCGCAGGATGCTTTTTATTATGCGCGTGTACTAGAGGTTTACAGCTGCCGCTGGACAACATGGGATGCATTAAGAAATGAATGGCCGCTCCTCGATAATGTTCCCGCGACGATTCAAGAGCGAGCCTGGAGCTCCCCCATTTGGTATAAGAAAAAATAACCCTCTAATTAAAAACCACAGAAGGGAAGATAGAACAACCACCCAATTGCACCGAAAATGACGACCCCAACAAAATATGGAAAAACATAGCCAATTGATCGTGCAAAAAAATTCATTCGGGCATTGTTTTTTTCATTAATATCAAAAATTAATTTATTAATAATGCAATAGGCACCAAATAATAAGCAGCCTAGACAGCCTAAACCACCGATAAGTAACATCGACCAAATAATGTTCTCAAAAAACCAACTACACATAATTTATTTTAATCAAGTAATCCTTAAGTGCTTACTTATTTCCTCGTTAAAACGCCGTTTTACTTTTTGCTTATCAATTTTGCCATTAGCATTTACCGGCAAGCTATCAAATAAAATACGCTTTGGCGATTTATAGGACGCAAGCTGGCCCCTACATTGACTTATTACTTTAGCTTTACTTGGTTCTACAAGCTGTTCATTAACTCTTTCGACCATCGCACAGACGCACTCACCCCATTTTTGATCTGCAATCCCAACCACAGCCACTTGCTTAACGTTATCTAGCAAACTGATGACAGCCTCGACTTCACGTGAGGCAATATTCTCACCGCCACTGATTATAATGTCTTTTTTTCGATCTATGATTGATAAATTTCCGTGCGAGTCAAACCGTCCGATATCACCAGTATATAACCAACCCTCTTTAAATGTTTCAGCTGTGGCTTCGGGGTTATTCCAGTATTTAGAAATTACTTGTGCACCGCGAACAATTATTTCTCCGGATTCACCCTTGGCAACCTCTTTACCATGCCGATCTACCAATTGACATTCAACACCTTCCACAAGTTGGCCGACTGACTGTAATAGTTCTGGTGAGTTTGTATGAGCTAAACGATGCTGTTCTGGGCCTAAAAAAGCAATAGAACCGGAAAGTTCTGTCATACCATACCCCTGAGATAAATCACAATCTGTTTCATCCAAAACTCGCTTTAGGAGAGGCGGACTAATTGCCGATGCGCCGTAACCAATAAGTCTAACCGATTCAAGTTTTTTCCGATCATAGTTAGGTGAATCAAGTATTAAAGTCATCATAGTTGGTGCTAATGACATGGAAGTAACTTTTTGTTTTTCACATAACAATAGAACCTCTTCAGCATCAAAACTTGGTATCAGAGCAACTGCAGCACCTTTATGGTGTTGATGCAAGACATTATGAGATGCGATATGAAAGAGAGGAAATGGATATAAGTAACAATCATTATTTAAAACTGGACGACCCTGATTAGTTGAAGCCAGCCCGGCAATTAGAGATTTATGGGTAATACATGCTGCTTTAGGTTTTCCTGTCGTTCCAGAAGTGAAGAGTAACCAAGCAATATCTTCCGTATTTAAAATAGGCTTTTCAGTAGTGACTTCTTTAGAAAAACTACTACACCATTTGCGATAGCTTGAAAAATTAACTGCTAAACATTCTGGCCTTAAAATAGGCCTCAACTCATCAATTATTTTAGAGTCACCTATAATAATTCTTACATCTAATTCCTTAACTTGATTGATCAACGCTTTTGTTGATAAACGTATATTTAGAGGTACACAGATTCGACCAAAAGACGGTATGCCGTAAAGTAGTTCTACATAAAATAAATTATTCGAGCCTAATATTGCAATTCGATCTCCATAATTGGAATTAAGCAAGATAGCTTTTCTTGCTGATTCAATATTTTTTTGCAACTCAGCAAAGCTAACATTTTCGTTTCGCCAAAGAACCGCCGGCCTATCTGGCAATAGCTTTGCCTGATCTGTAATGATTTGATGTAAAAACTCCATCATTCATTCCTTCAAAAATTTTTTTGCTGAAAAATGTAAAAGCATCCTTAAATAATAATCATTATTATTGCCGCTATGACAATTGTTTCTTGGTCATGCTGACATTGTTCAACAATGTAAACCATTAAGGCTATGTCAATTTTAAAAAAAAATTATCCAAAATCGTATCCTACTGATTTTTATATTAATTTAAATTCTGGCCTCCAAGTTGCAACATATATTTAAATTTTCAAAGAGAATAGTTTATGGGCGCCAGAATTTCTATCGATTATATATCCCATAGATTTCCATCGAGTAAGGCAAATACTCTGGAAGACATTGCTACATCCATCGAACCTGGTGAAATGGTTGCCCTCATTGGCAGGAGTGGTTGCGGGAAATCTACTCTTCTGCACATGATAGCGGGCTTACTCAAACCCTCCCAAGGATGTGTCAGAATTAATGGATCGCAAGTTAATAAACCTTCTGCGAAATGGAATATGATGTTTCAAAAGGCCTCCCTCTACCCATGGATGACCGCCGAAGAAAACGCATCACTCGGTTTAATTTTTGCCGGTGAAAAAAAAATTAATGCCTTTAGAAAGGTTTGGCCGATATTAGAAATGCTAGGCCTAAAAGATAATATTCATCAAAAAGTCCAAAGCTTATCTGGAGGGCAGCAACAGAGAGTAGCTTTAGCGCGGTCTTTAGCAACGGAACCTGAGGTGCTTCTTTTAGATGAGCCCTTCTCTGCACTCGATGCATTTACAAGAAGCAGCCTTCAAGAAGAAGTTCCAGCCATTTGTAGAGACAGAAACATAACGATGGTGACAGTCACACATGACATTGACGAGGCGGTTTTAATGGCAGATAGGGCCTTAGTTATGTCACAAAATCCCGGCAAAATTGTCAAGGAACTTCCCATAGACCTTCCTTGGCCAAGAAAGCATATGGATGCTAACTTTCAATTATTAAGAGATCAACTAATGCAAATATTTTCTGATACAGATTCTTCACTAATTGCCAATGAAGAAATAGAGAAAAAATCAAATTCAAATACAAACGCGGCTTAATCGAGGTAGACTAATGAAAAAAAGCAACTTAGATAATATCAAAACTGACATAAACGCTGAGGAATTAAAGTATCTTCAAGATTACGAGATGAGTCGGCGTGACTTCGTAATGGATTCACTTGCAGCTGGAGGACTAGCAGCTACATTTGGCCTTAGTGCAAGTGCGCCAGCATGGTCAAGCATACAACCGCCAGAAGATGAAATACTTCGTATTGGATATTTGCCAATAACAGACGCTACTGTTCTTTTAGTCGGCCATGCGATGGGTTTCTTCGAAGAGGAAGGCATAAAGGCTGAGAGACCTACCTTGATCAGGGGCTGGTCACCATTAATTGAAGGTTTTGCTGCTGGTAAATTCAATTTGGTTCATTTCCTCAAACCCATTCCAATATGGATGCGTTATAACAACGGTTTTCCAGTCAAGATTATGTCTTGGGCACATTTAAATGGCTCAGGTTTAGTGGTTGGCAAACATTTAAATGTTGATAGTTTCGCCGGTTTAGGTGGGAAACAGGTAGCTGTGCCATATTGGTATTCTATGCACAACATAGTTCTACAAATGGCACTCAAAAACGTTAATTTAGTACCTGTTATTAAAAAACTCGGCGAACCATTGGCTCCAAATGAAGTTAATTTACAGGTAATGCCTCCACCAGATATGCCACCTGCCCTTGCTGCAAAAAAAATTGACGCATTCATTGTTGCAGAACCATTTAACGCTGCGGGAGAGCTACTTGCTGGCGGTAAGATGTTACGTTTCACAGGGGATATTTGGAGGAATCATCCTTGTTGTGTTGTATGCATGAACGAAGATAAAGTGAAGAAAAATCCTGAGTGGACTCAGAAAGTCATGAATGCAATCGTCAAAGCTCAAATTTATTCTCAAAATAATAAGGAAGAAGTTGCTCATATGCTTTCTAAGGATGGAAAAAAATATTTACCAATGAAAGCGCCAGTTGTTAAAAGAGCAATGACACTTTACGACACCACGAGCTACGAGAAACCGAAAGCTATTGTTAACAGTGACTGGGGCAGTGGAAGAATTGATTTTCAACCATGGCCATTCCCATCAGCAACTAAACTAATTGTCAACGAACTTCAAAACACCCTTGTTGGCGGAGATTCAACCTTTTTAGCTGATCTTGATCCGGATTTTGTAACAAAAGATCTCGTTGATTATGAGTTTGTCAAAAACGCTATGGATCTTCATACTGGATGGAAAGATGCGCCAGGTTTTAACGCAGATTCACCATTTGACAGAGAAGAGATCATTTCTCTATGACAACAACAACCTATGAGGCCGCTGACAATAACGTTAACTTGCGCCCAATAAAGGAATTGAGTACAAGACTACTTTACCCCTTTATTGGGTTGTTTGGTCTCATAAGTATTTGGTGGTTCGGTGGTCACTTAATTGAAAGTGATCCTGATTTAGTGGCCTTTTCTGACTTCGCACCATTACCTACTTTTTATGCATTAATAGACCTCGTTAATTCTGGTGACTTATGGTCAACAATTAGCTCTAGCCTTTACAGAATTCTTGTTGGTTTAATGTGGGGAATTATAATAGGTTTACCAACAGGTATCCTAATTGGCTATATCGATATAGCAATGAAAACAGTTAATGTGCCATTTCAGTTTATTAGGATGATTAGCCCCTTGGCATGGATGCCAATAGCTGTTTTAGCATTTGACAGTTGGGATTCTGCAATCATTTTTCTGATCTTAATGGCCGCAGTTTGGCCAATAATCTTTTCAACAGCCAATGGAGTTAGAAAAATTGACCCGCATTGGTTCAAGGTTGCACGAAATTTGGGCGCCTCTGGATACCACATGCTCACAAAGATAATTTTACCTGCAATCATGATGGATGTTGTTGCGGGAATTCGTCTTGCTGTTGGCGTAGCTTGGGTTGTTTTGGTTCCAGCTGAATATTTAGGCGTAACAAGCGGGCTAGGCTATGCAATAAATGATGCTAGAGACACTCTATCTTATGACACCCTTGCTGCTATTGTGATCGTAATAGGCATCATAGGCTATTGTTTAGATAGTATATGTGGTTTTTTTGTTAAAAGATTTAACTGGCACATCGAATAAACCTCTCCGAGTAATCCGACATTATCCGGCTCAACTGAAAAGTTAGCCGGTTTTTTTTGCTTTGTCCAAAAATGGGCATGCTACTTGCTTTGTCAACATTGTCATACTCAATATTTCTTACATATAGCGAACATTAAATGCCGAATATAAAATCCAACTTAATAAAATCAGAAGATACGGAACCAGACCTTGCCGTAATACATGAAGCAGCAAAATTAATTGGCAGTGCTGAATCACCAACAACAGCTATAACGAGCATACTGAGACTTATATCTCAAATGTTAGGACTGAATCGTGGGCGTGTATTATTACCCTCAGTTACAAATGATAAGCTAACTATAAGATATAGCTATGGACTTTTGGATGAAGAACAACTCAGAGGGGTTTATAGTCTCAATGATGGCATAACTGGTAAAGTCATGCAGTCTGGAAGACAGGCAGTTATACAGAATATAGATGATGAGCCAGATTTTTTATACAGAGCCGTGTCTCGATCAACTCTACCTAAAGACGTTGTTTCATTTCTTGCTGTTCCTATTTTTGATGGGAACGTCGCTATAGGTGTTCTAGGTGTTCACAGATTAAGAAAAAGAATAAGATCATTTAATGCTGACTTGGTGGTCCTTAAAATAATTTCAACCTTCATAGCCCAAATTATCAAGGTAAGCAACTTAATCGATGAGAAAACTCAACGTCTTAGGCTTGAAAATGACGAGTTAAAAGGTGCACTAAGCAATATAACAAGCGATCATGGCATTTTAGGAGAAAGTCAATCTATCAGAGATGCACTCAAGCAAATTCTTATGGTATCTGAAACTCCAGTAACAGTTCTTTTAACAGGTGAATCCGGAACAGGTAAAGAAAGATTCTCACAAGTTTTACATTTAAATAGCCCAAGAAAAGACAAACCATTTTTAGCAATTAATTGCGGTGCCATTCCAGAACATTTACTTGAATCAGAACTGTTTGGCTATGAGAAGGGAGCTTTCACAGGAGCTAATCAACAGAAAAAAGGGAAATTTGAGCTTGCCAATAATGGCACCTTATTTCTTGATGAGATTGGTGACTTATCACTTGAACTTCAAACGAAGCTTTTGCGCGTCCTAGAAAACCGAGTTATTCAGCGTGTCGGTGGTCTTAAAGACATACCAATAGATGTCCGCATCGTTACTGCAACACACAAAAATTTACAAAATGAGGTTAACAATGGAAATTTTAGATTGGACTTATTTTATAGATTAAATGTTTTTCCAATTCACTTACCGCCATTAAAAGACCGCGAGGGTGATATCCGAATACTTTCTAGGCATTTTTTACTTAATGCAAATAGAGAATACCTTAAGAATACTGTCTTATCAAAGGGCGTTTTGGAGAGACTTGAAAGTTTTAGTTGGCCTGGAAATATTAGGCAATTAGAAAACGTTATCAAGCGAGCCGTTTTGATAGCCCAAGATGGCAATATTACTTCAAGTATTATCGAACTAATCTTGGGGCAAGAATCTTTGATTAGCAAAAAAACACATACAAAATTAACAGAAAGTCCCAAACCGCTTAACATTCCTTCATATCCCCTTGCTGAAGATTCTTCCGGGTCCACTCTAACTGGTAGGCCTTACAGTAAAGTCAAAACAGAAGATACAGAAAAAATCATTGAAGCATTAACAAAGGCAGGCGGTAATAAAACTAGAGCTGCAGCCCTACTAGGAATGACACCTAGACAATTTCGTTATCGAATGGAAAGGCTACAAATCTCAGACTAAAGAATTCTCCAACAAAAAACATCATTCCAAAGTTGACAATGTTAGCCATTGCCAATTCCCGCAAAGAGATGATCTGTACCCAATAATTTAAAATTTTTTTAAATTATTGATTTTATTGATAAATTAAAAATCTTCAAGTTGGCATATCTCCTGCTTATACAAATTGCGAAAACATAATCTTTTCAATATTGAAAAAATGGTTCTGACAATGTCGGAAACTAAAATCAAATTTTATAAAATCGGAGTGAAAAATGACTGCTGAAACTACCACCATTACAACTCATCTGCGCCCTATCGATCGTGAAGGTTTACTTGCCTTTGCAGAAAAAGGCCGTAATAACCCTGAAACACGAGGTACAAATAAAGTCCATACGATCACGGATGGCCAATACAGAACCGTCAGCCATATCAACCAACATGAGGTCGTTGTTGATGAACCCCTTCACTTATTTGGTGAAGATACAGCACCAGCTCCCGGAGAGATTGTACTTTCAGGTTTAGGCGGTTGCTTAGCAGTTGGGATAACTGCAGTTGCAACTTGGAAAGAAGTTAAACTTTCCAAATTAGAATTATTTTTGGAGGGCGATATTGGTAATCCTGCTGCATGGGGTGCCGGAGGAGCTGAGAAGAAATCGCCTGATATGGGATTTCAACAAATAAGAGTCAAAGTTTTAGTCGAGGGTGATGCTAGCAAAGAGGAGCTTGATGAAATCGTCAAGCACGCTAACTATTTTTCTCCGGTCGCAAACACCATGCGCAACCCGATTGCCTTTGACATCAGTCTTGCTGATTAGAACTTACATTAAATATTCATAAATAAACTCAAGGTAACACTATGATTAATGCGTCTCTGACACAAAAAAATGATTTAAAACCTCAAGACAATCCTATGATTCTTGACATTGAGCATATTGCCAAGTCACGTCTCTCACCAATTGCCAACCGCATAGATCAAGATGGTTATTATCCAATTGATATTATGGCGGATTTAGGAAAGGCAGGAGCCTTCGCTCAACATTTAGATTTTAATGATAACCGTTTCGACCTTGCGCTTGCTAACATGCGTGCTATCAGTCGTGAATGTGGTTCAACCGGCTTTATGTCTTGGTGCCATGATGTTTGTGGTCTTTATATGGAAAAGTCCGGAAATAATTCGCTTATAGATAGAGTTCATGATCATGCTTACGGCAAGACATTTGGAGGTACTGGCTTATCAAATCCTATGAAAGCTTTTACAAACATAGAGAAAATGGCTTTAAAAGCTAAGAAGGTATCAGATGGCTATGTTGTTTCTGGCACCCTTCCATGGGTAAGTCATATAGCAAAATCGCAATACTGTGGTGCGATTGCTGCCGTTGAAAATAAGATCGATGAGACATCTCATGAAGTCTTCTTTATCCTTGATATTGATGATCAAGTATCTTTAACTAAATGCCCGCAGTTTTCTGGCATGGAGGGGACAAGTACCTGGGGTATAAAGCTTAATGATTATTTTGTATCTGATGCACAAATAATTGCTGATCCAGCAAGACCCTTTATTAAAAAAATTCGAAGCGCTTTTATACTACTTCAAACAGGTTGGGCAAGAGGCGTTATTCAAGCGTCAATTGATGCATGCAGAGAGGTTGAAGGTTCACTTGGACATGTAAATCAGTTCCTTCATAACAGACCTGACGAACTCGAAGCTGAACTTGAAGACTTAGAAAAAAGAATTGATATTTTAGCAAGAAACCCTTTTGATTCTGATAAAGAGCATATGCTAAATGTCCTAGATACAAGAGCTCATTGTGGAGAGCTTAGTCTTAAAGCTTCACAGTCAGCTCTACTTCATCAAGGTGCTCGAGGATACTTGATGAAATCCAAACCTCAAAGATTAATCAGGGAAGCTCACTTCGTTGCAATAGTAACTCCAGCAATAAAGCATCTTCGCTGGGAGATGGCAAAACTAATGAGCAACTGAGCACCATCATGAGTAATTCTATTGAGTGGAAACAATACATATGCAGAGCTTGTGGTCTAATTTATGACGAAAAAGATGGCGACCCAGACAGTGGACTTGTGCCTGGCACTCGTTTCGAAGATATTCCTGATGATTGGGAATGCCCTTTATGTGGTGTTACTAAGTCAGATTTCGAGCTATTTACAAAAGATGAGTTTGTTTCACCTCCAAAAACTATCTCATATTCTAACGAAATCGGAATAGTTGTCATCGGTGGAGGTATCAGCGGTTGGTCGGTCGTCGAAGAAATAAGAAAACTTGATGCTGAAATACCCGTAACTCTTATAACAGCTTGCGATGGTAATAGATATCATAAGCCTGAATTATCGGTAGCAATAAGTCGAAATATGATTGTTGAAACTATTATACAAGAGAAATCTGAGCAGTCAGCTTCAAGGTACCGAATTCAATTAATTCCCAAAACACACGTAGTTGGAATAAGCACTCATAACAACCAATTACGAACTACTAGAGGTACGTTTAAATACACAAATTTAGTTATAGCTCAAGGTTCTGATCCTTTTTTACCAAAGCAAATACCTGCAAATAGCTGTTGGCGAATAAACAACCTTGAGGCATGGACAGGACTTTCAAAAGAACTCTCAAAAAAAAATGAGCAACAGGTCGTTATTGTCGGTGCCGGAATGATTGGCTGTGAGCTAGCAGAAGATATTAATAGAGCCGGCCATAAAGTGACTATGATTAATAGGGATCCATTCCCACTTGTTACACTTTTACCTGAGATAGCGGCAAATTATTTAGTCGAGGCATTAGAAAACTTAGACATTGTCCAATATTCAAATACAGAAATCAGTATGATTTCAGAGAACGTGGATGGAAAGAAAGTTATTCTATTAGATAACGGTACAACTATTGAATATGATCAGCTCATTGTTGCAACCGGTTTAGTAACTGACAATCGATTAGCTATACAAGCCGGCATCGAATTTGATAACGGCATAGCTGTTAATCCTAAAAACCTACAAACAAGTCATGAAAATATATATGCACTAGGTGATTGTATCAGCATAAAGGGCAATCCATGTAGGTTTGTTGAGCCAATTCAAAAGCAGGCTTCGTCTATTGCTAGTTCAATTCTGGAATTAAATCCAAAAAAATATGAACACACTAGTCCTATCATTAGATTAAAAACACGCTCTATACCTATCGTGATTCGCGGATTACCTGATACAAATTTAGAATGGGAAATCGTTCTTGAAAAAAACAATATTTTTGAGATGCAACAATGTCTCAATAAAAAAATAATTTCAACCCTGAGTTTGGACTTATCTAAACTCAGAAAGGCAGCCTAACCTAAACCAACATGAGGAAAAAAAAATGATCTCAGATCGCCAGGAAGTTACAAATGCAATTATATCTAGCAAAGTTTCAAAGGGAATTAAATGGTCTGAAGTCTCAGACAAATTAGGACTGTCCAAAGAATGGGTTACAGCGGCTTGCTTAGGCCAAATGGCTATGGAGAAAGACCAAGCAGAAACTGTGGGAGAAATATTTGACTTGAGTGACGAAGCAGTCGCGTGGCTTCAAATTGTCCCTTATAAGGGATCACTTCCAACAGCTATACCAACAGACCCATTGATTTATCGATGGTACGAAGTAGTTAATGTTTATGGATCTACTATAAAGGAATTAATTCACGAAGAGTTTGGTGACGGTATTATGAGTGCAATTGACTTTTCTATGGATATCCAGCGCGAACCAGATCCTAAGGGCGATAGGGTAAATGTCGTACTCTCAGGAAAATTCTTGCCATATAAAACCTATTAAGCATGATTTTACTTCTTATTTTAGGATTTGGTGTTGGTCTTGCCCTAGGATTAACTGGTGGTGGTGGCATGCTTGCCGTTCCTGCCTTAATACTGGGTCTAGGGATGACAATCCAAGAGGCAATGCCAGTAGCATTATTGGCTATTTGTTTTTCTGCAATGATTGGCACCATTGACGGCTTGAAGAAAAGAATAGTTAGGTATAAAGCAGGAATTATCATGGCGGCTGCCGGAATAGTCATCGCACCTTTCGGCATTTTCCTAGCTAATATCCTGCCATCAAATATCCTAATTTCAATATTTTCTATATTGTTGGTGGTTATTAGTTTAAAAGTTTTCTGGGGGTTAATTAAAAACACAAAACCGCCAACAGGCCATGAGTCCCTAACAAAAAATTGTCTAATTAATCCTGCGACTGGAAAATTCAATTGGAGTCCAAGATGTTTTTTCACTATGAGCGGTATAGGTGGGTTTACCGGGATATTCACTGGAATGTTAGGCGTTGGTGGTGGTTTCTTAATTGCACCATCAATTAGATACTTTAGCGACCTGAACACTCAAAGTATCGTATCTACCTCTCTGATGGTTATCACATTAATATCAGCTGGCACAGTTGTTCAAGCATTATCGTCAGGCTTCACTATAGAAAAAGATGGATTACTATTCATTTTAACTACTATTTTAGGTGTTTTTTTAGCTAGAAAGATTGCTCCATTTTTCTTAGACGTTCATTTACAACTATCTTTTGCGATACTTGCTATGCTGGCAGCAATATCTTTAATGTATAGCCAGTTTTTGGGAGGTTTAATCTGATGAAGCCTCTTGTGAAAACATTTTTTGACCAAGGAACATCGACTTTTAGCTACATAGTTCACTCAGGCAAAGAATCTAGTTGTGCAATTATAGACCCCGTCCAAAACTTCAATAGCAACAACGCCCGTACTGATTATCTAATGGCAGATGAGATAATTGCTTTCATTAAAGAAAACAATCTTAAAAACCAATGGATCCTAGAGACACATATTCATGCTGACCACTTAAGCGCTGCAAGTTATTTGAAAAACAAGGTCGGAGGAAAGGTAGCTGCTAGTCAATTCATCAATAATGCTTGTGATAATTTCATTCCGATCTTTAATCTTGATGAAAATGATTCAAAACCAAAAATGCATTTTGACTACCTATTTTCTCCTGATGAAGAATTTTTCATAGGTGAATTCAATGCAAAAGCTCTCTATGTTCCTGGACATACGCCTGCAGATACAGCATATTACGTAGAAGACATTATATTTGTTGGCGATACTTTATTTGCCCCTGATGTTGGAACGGCCCGCTGCGACTTCCCCGGAGGAAGTGCAAGAAAGCTTTTTAATTCAATCAATCGAATCCTGTCTCTTCCAAAAGAAACTACGATGTTTCTATGTCATGACTATCCTGATGATAGGAGAAATTTTCAAAATAAGTTTACCATTCAGGAGCAGATTGAAAAAAATATTCATGTCAAAAATGGAACCCGAGAAGAGGATTTTATATTACTAAGAGAGACTAGGGATAAAGATCTACTATTACCGGATCTTCTTGTACCTTCTATTCAGGCAAATATTCGAGCAGGTCAATTACCTGCGGAAGAAAGTAACGGCATTAGTTACATTAAAGTTCCATTAAACATCCTGTAAAATTCTTAACATCAATCGACAAACGAGGAATAAAAAATGCATAAAGTATACACAAAAAAAAATGTCCTATTTGATAGGCATAAAGCGCTACCATTAATATCAACTTTAGCTTTGTCACTAACCTTTAGTAGCTTCTCAACCGCGTCGGGGGCTAAGGCATATGGAGACGTAAGGTTCAGATACGAAAATGTCCAGCAAGATAATGCCATACAAGATGCAAATGCCCTTGTTGCTCGAGTCCAAGCTGGCATTAAAACGGCTGAAGTCAACGGCTTTTCAGCAGTTATAGAAATGGAGGCCAACAGAAACCTTTTTGGGGTAGATGATTACTCTGTACCTCCTTCTGGACATAATTTCCCGCCTCTGACCTACTCTATAATTCCAGACCCAGAGTTTACAGAGATTGACCAGGCATTTATTCAATACAAAAATGATGCTGTAACAGCAAAACTTGGCTCACAAGTAATTGTTCTTGATAATCAAAGATACATTGGCCATGTTGGTTGGAGAATGGACCGTGTTACTCATGATGCACTATCTCTTAAGATTAAAGCTTCAGATAACCTTTCTCTATTTGCAGCTTATGCAAATAAGAGAAATCGTCTCTTTGGCGAGGATCAAGATCAAAAATCTAAAGATATCTACCTGAATGCTGCATACGACACCTCATTTGGTAAGGTTACTGCTTACGCTTATCTTCTCGAAGATGATTATGATAAGGTAACTCCTTTCGATAGCCTTTTTGCGACTGATGATAGAGAAACATATGGACTTAGATTAAATGGTTCCTTTTCTCTTGGTTCACAGAAGATTGCTTACACTGCTGAGTACGCTGAGCAAGAATTGACAACTGAAGCGGGCGATGATTTCTCGATGCCATATTACTTTGTCGAAGCTGCAACTAAACTTAGCGGCGCTACAGTAAAGTTAGGTCATGAGGTGCTTGGTTCTGATGATGGAAATAAAGGATTCGGTACTCCGCTTGGAACGGTTCATCTATTTAATGGTTGGGCTGACATGTTTGTTCTTGGTAATCCGGCGTCCCCTGGTACACCTGACGCAGGCTTGACTGATACGTATCTTCTTGCAACCGGCAAAATGGGTCCAGGAAAAATAACTCTTGCTTACCATCAATACTCTGATGCAATAAGCAATGGTATTGGTGATTACGGTACAGAATTTGATGTAGCTTATGGTATGAAGTTCGGAAAAAAATATGCCATGGTGAAATATGCAACTTATGACTCTGATGGGTTTGGTGTTGATACTGATAAACTTTGGGTCATGTTTGGCACTAAATTCTAAGTTCTACACCCTAAAACTGGCGTGAGGTCTCTCCGCCTCATGCCAGTATAATAACCTCTTCACTCTCCCCCTCTTTAAAGAGTCAGGCCTATATTCTTTATAACCACCTATAAGATTACATTTGTTAAATATCATAGCCTGCCATTCATATTTTTCTATACAATCAAAATGTAATTTTATGACTAATGCCATCACTACTAAGGGGTGTTTCATGAATAATAAAAATCTACAAACTGAACTAGACATCGTCAATGGAAATGCTTGGCGCAATTTTTGCGATGAACTTAAATCGCTGGCTGATATCATTACTCGCGAAGATACTCCTAATGACTCCTTCAA
>JAYYUJ010000046.1:0-45515 GCA_036344075.1 Pseudomonadota bacterium | reverse complement strand
TTATCAACAACCAGCTTTAAGGTATTTACGCCCTCAGCGACTTGGCCGAGCTGCTTAGTAGCCTGCTTAAGTGTCTGGCCATTGCCGATAGCATGGCCGACTTGATAATTCCTTGAAAGTGAGGAAGAGCAGGTTACAATGAGGTCACCAACCCCTGCCAAGCCTAAAAAGGTCAATGGGTTTGCCCCCATGCTTACGGCAAAGCGACTCATTTCAGCAAGGCTACGAGTCATGAGCATCGCTCTAGTGTTATCACCTAACTCCATTGCCGCCGCCATGCCAGAAATGATAGCGTATATATTCTTCAGTGCGCCGCCTAACTCGACACCAAAAATATCTTGACTGGCATAAACTCTAAAGTAGTTACTTTGCAATACCGATTGCACTGCCTCAATAAGTTGCGGATCTTCACTGGCAATGACTGTACCGGTTAACTGTCGCTGTACGATTTCAATTGCCAAGTTGGGACCGCTCAACACACCGATGGCATTATTGGGCAATTCTTCTTTGAGTACTTGGCTCATTAATTTAAAACCAGCCGATTCTATGCCCTTGGTAACACTAACAACCATTGTTTGAGCGGAGATAACATTCGAAATTTTCTGACTAACAGAACGGCAGGAATGACTGGGAACAGCAACGAATACGATATGTGCATCGATAACTGCTTGGTCTATATCCGTGGTGGCCTTTACATGCGAGTTTAATTTGAAATCTGCGAGATAGTAACTATTTTTATGCTGGTGATTTATCTCATCAGCACGTTCTTGGCTGCGCAGCCAAAGTGTTGGTCTTGCACCACTCTCTGCGATTAAATTGCATATTGTTGTGCCAAAACTACCTCCGCCAAGAACGGCAATCTTTAATGCTTCTTTCATAGGGTAACCCTTATGAGCAATGAAGGTAAAAGGCCAACAAAAGTTAAGAATACCTGATTGAACCAAATGCCAGGACAGTCGTTATTGAATGTAACTTAATGATACCATCAACCAACTGATCCTGACACTTATACTCAGTGTTTATGCGCTCAATTCAAGAAGCAACTTATTTAATCGAGCCACAAAACTCGCTGGATCTTTCAAACTATCGCCAGCTGCCAATGCCGCCTGATCAAACAACAACCTACTTAACTCAGCGAAGCGATCTTCATCTGACTCATCATCTAATTTTGCAACCAATGGATGTCCTGGGTTAAGTTCTAAGATTGGCTTTGATGGCGGCAACTCTTGACCTGCAGCCTCCATAATTCGTCGCATTTGTGCGCCCATATCATGCTCGCCAACAACCAAACAAGCCGGTGATTCTGTCAATCGATTAGTTACCCTCACTTCCTCTACCAGCTCAGATAAAATCGTTTTGACTCGCTCGACCAGATCTTTATTTTGCTCAGTAATTTCTTCCTGCTCTTTTTTATCATCGTCATTATCTAGCTGACCTAAATCAAGCTCTCCTTTAGCCACATCTTGCAGCGGCTTACCGTCAAACTCCATCATATGACTCATCAGCCAATCATCAATACGATCATGCAGCAATAAAACCTCTACACCTTTCTTTTTAAATACTTCTAGGTACGGGCTGTTTTTAGCAGTAGAAAAGTTTTCTGCGGCTACATAGTATATTTTTTCCTGACCTTCTTTCATTCTTTCGACGTACGCTTCGAAAGACTCAGTTTGCTCAGCTGTGTCGTTATGAGTAGTAGAAAAGCGTAATAATTTAGCTATCTTTTCTTTATTTACTAGGTCTTCAGCCGGTCCCTCTTTTAGGACGTTCCCAAACGCAGCCCAGAAGTTGGCATAATCATCAGGTGCCTTTTTAGCCATTTTTTCCAACATATCAAGCACTCGCTTTGTCAACGCTGAGCGCATACTCTCGGTAGTACTATCCTGTTGTAATATTTCACGGGAAACATTTAAAGGCAGATCATTGGAGTCAATAACGCCCTTAATAAACCGAAGATAGATAGGTAAAAACTGTTCAGCGTCATCCATAATGAAGGTTCGTTGGACATAAAGCTTTAAGCCTCTGGCGGTATCTCTATTCCATAAATCAAAAGGCGCCTTCTTAGGAATATAAAGCAAGCTGGTGTATTCAAACTTACCTTCAACCTTGTTGTGGCTCCACTTAATTGGATCTTCAAAATCATGAGAGATTGATTTATAGAATTGGTTATATTCATCGTCTGAAACATCACTACGCGACCGCGTCCAAAGAGCGGTTGCATCATTGATGGCTTCAAATTCTGGTTCAGCCTCGACGACTGGTTCAGGCTCAGCACCGTCTTCAGTAGGCATTGGCGGAGACGGTTCTTTAATCATCATGACAGGAATTGCTATATGATCTGAATATTTCTTAACGATGCTTTTTAATCGCCAACTGTCAGCAAAATCATTTTCTTCATCTCTAAGATGAAGAATAACCATTGTTCCTTTTTCATGTTTTTCAATATTCGCAATATTAAAATCAGCATCACCCGTTGATTCCCAATAAACGCCTTGGCTAATCTCAGTGCCGGCCCTTCGCGTTAATACCTCCACGCGATCTGCAACAATAAAAGCGGAGTAAAAACCCACACCAAACTGGCCAATTAATTGGCTGTCTTGTTGCTCGTCACCGGTCATATTTTTAAGAAATTCGGCCGTTCCTGATTTAGCGATGGTGCCTAAATTGTTGATGACTTCTTGCTTAGACATGCCAATACCATTATCACTAATGGTTACGGTATTATTGTCCTTATCGAATTCAATTTTGATCGCTAGCTCTGCACCACCCTCGAGTAAAGAGTTATCATTCAAGGCTTCAAATCGTAATTTATCTGCAGCATCTGAAGCATTCGATATCAGTTCACGTAGAAAAATCTCTTTATTGCTGTATAAAGAGTGAATCATCAACTGCAGTAGCTGCTTGGCCTCAGCCTGAAAGCCCATTGTTTCCTTAGAATCATCTGCCGGAGTATGTGATGTGGAATCTGCCATTTCGACCTCTGTAATTTAATAAAAAATGTAAATAATGAATTAGCTAAACCATACATGTTTAGTGCACTGATTCTCTAGGTGGCGACAAAATTCAATATTTCAACCACAAAAACCGATTTCTGGGGCTATTTATCGCTATTCTGGGTTATTTATCAGTGATAGATATACCCAGAATTAGATTAAAAAATACACAGATCGTTTTAACATAGATTTTACAAATCTAAATTGATTAGTTCATAGACAAGAAATATATTTAAATTGTATTAATGAAGGGATGAAATTGCTTTTTAAGGAATCCATAGCTCTCCCTGGTAGGCGTGCGACTAGATACCATCAACAAAATAGTGACGGATAATATCGCTAGTATTGACCTCATATATTTCCTAATCAATGGGCGTTAGGCCTGCTAATCGACAACTTTGCTCCCATAAGGCTTTAGCAGCTTCTGGGTCTTTAGCATAAAAAGGCAATTGCTTTTTCTTTCTGTTGAAGTAATACCCACCACTATTCTCAATTGACTCCTCTAATGCAAGAAAAAGTCCCGTGTCTGCACCCTTAGCACTGCTCCTAGAAAAAGGCTTGATCAACCGCATAATGGTCTTCCCGAGTGGTGTCTGTGTGCCCAAGTTAGTGCCTACGAAACCAGGATGAAAGCAATTAACAGATATGTGTTTTGTGGTAACAGCTGAATGCAGTCTTTTATCTAAGCTATGAGTAAACAGTATGTTGGCCAGCTTAGAATGCCCATAAGCTTTTATACTGGAGTATTTTTTCTCAGCATTTAAATCATCGATGTTCAAACCATTAACAAAACTGTAAGCTCCCGAGGCCGTTATGACAACACGGGTATCATGTTTACCCTCAACGAGCTTGTCCATCAATAAATGAGTCAGCGTAAAGTGCGCAAGATGGTTAACTGCAAACATCATCTCATAGCCATCTTGAGAAAAAGTCTGTCGGTTATAGGTAACTCCAGCATTCAAAAATAGTAAATCAAGCTTACAATCGAATGATAGAAATGTTTCGGCAATATTTCGAACATCAACCAAACTGGCCAGATCACCCATCAACCAATGCACCTCAGCATCTTTAGCTTTAAGGCGTATTAATTTTTCGGTCGCGGATGCTCGGGTTTGATTACGAGCCACTAGAAATAAACGATAGCCTTCTTTAGCAAGAGCGATCGCTGCAGCTTGTCCGATACCACTGGTCGCACCGGTTAATAGACAGTTTTTATCAAACATATAAAATTTCTCTCTTTAAGTCAGCAACCGACTAGAAAGTGGTTAATTGACTATTTTTTCATACGACTGACAAATTTGAGCAATTTAAGGATTTAGCTTAACCTAATGCTCAAAGCTAAATTCTTACAAGACCGCCATTTGTTATGTGATTAGGCAAGCCTAAGCGTTTGGGCTCTTATTGACTAACATTAGCTCTTTAGACCTAAGAGAGCCTTTGAAATAAACAGTTTCGGTTGACCTAGAGGCATTGGTTCTTTATAGTACGCCGGCTCTAACCATTGTCATTGGTTAACTTACGACGCGCTTGTAGCTCAGCTGGATAGAGTACCTGGCTACGAACTAGGGGGTCGCAGGTTCGACTCCTGCCAAGCGCGCCATACCTCACTGTTAAAATACCGGCTTAGATCGCTCTACTCTTCCAGATGTAGGTTAAAAATTGATCTTATTTAAGCCGTCTATCAAGGTCACGCCTCCAATTAGGTCTAAGTAGCTCACATTATATAGAGTAATTGGCTTTTATTTTTTTTATTTCAAGTCTTTGTTAGACTATAAAACTTTAAAGGTCTACCTATCATATGTTCAAAAACCTTCTCAATTCGGTCTCACAGCACCACGCCAAGCTTGCTTTGTTGGCAGTGGTAGGCCTATTAGTTGCGGTATTCATAGATCATGCCCTTATCTCAGATTGGCAATTTCAACGCTCATCATTTTATATAAATCAATGGCAGTCCATCAGTCACGGCTTAATCGCTCACTCAAAACAAGAATTAATCATTAATATATTTGCCTTGCTACTTTTATTTTTCCTGTTTCCTAATGCATTTAAGTCAGTCTGGTGGCTAATTGCACTTGCAGTCTCAATCGCAAGTTCAGCTTATGGCGTTTTTTACTACCACCCAGAAATCGATACAATGTCGGGGCTCGCCGGTGGCTTACACGGGTTATTTATCTATGCCGTACTTAGAAATCGTAGCTCCTCAGGCTGGCTATTGTTATTAGCATTAAAACTTTTAATAGATCTTAACGCCGAGATAATACCGAGTTTTATTATCAGCCACTTATCCATCACCGCATTGCAACCAGCGAATCCAGAGGCCAATTTATGGGGACTTGCTGGTGGCTTTTTGATTTTTGGCATTGCCAGAACACTTGCCCTTATCCCAATTATTGTTGAACTCAATAAAGACTAAGATTTTTACCCCACCTAACTATTGGCAATGTTCTTTCCTTGTTTTAATACTTATAATGCACTAAAAACTTTAAATCTGATAGAGCATTCTGTTCGTAAAATTTCTGTTCTCATTGAGTTAATTGGAATCATTATACTATGAAAAGGTTTATTGCTTTACTGTTTTCGATAATCACCGTTCAAACAGCCTTTAGCACCAACATTGAAGAAATAGTCGTTAACTCGGCGCTTATCCCCGAACAAAGCATTCGCTTGCCGATTGCCATTGATAAACTTGACCGTGAACACATAACTCGAGCTCGCACCCAGCTAGGTCTCGATGAATCACTAAATTCGATACCCGGTTTAGTTATGCAAAATCGCTATAACTTTGCCCAAGATTTACGTATATCGATAAGGGGCTTTGGTGCTCGCGCTGCATTTGGGATTCGCGGGGTTAAAATCATTGTTGATGGTATACCCACAACACTTCCTGACGGACAAGGTAGTATCGACAGCATAGATATCGGCTCAATTGGAAATATCGAAGTCATTAAAGGTGCCAGCTCATCATTGTATGGTAATGCCTCTGGCGGCGTAATAAACATTGATACCGACTTTGATAGTCAGTTAGCTGGCATATCTAGTCGAATAGCCACCGGCAGCGATGGATACCGTAAAAACCAGCTCGGCTTCAATGGTCGTTTGAAAAACTTAGATTACACCACAAACTTTAGCGATCTCACGGTCGATGGCTACCGTCAGCATAGCGAACATGAAAGTCGCCTGTTTAACTCAAAACTTCGATACCGTTTTGATGATGGCTCAACATTGAAAGTAAGCCTTAATGCTGTCGACCAGCCTGTTTCTAATGATCCTGGCGGAGTGGATATCAACATATTGAACACTGACAGGCGATTAGCACGCATGCAAAATATTCTTCTTAATGCCGGCGAAGCAATCGAACAACAACGCTTTGGTCTAATATACGAGACGAGCCTTAACCAAAACACCCAACTGATGCTGAGAAATTACCATTTATGGCGAGATTTTATTGGCTATATTCCTTTAGCAAGTAATGGAGTCATCGATTTTGAACGATATTATGCTGGCCTTGGCGCCCGTATCACACAGTCTCTAACCTTAGCATACGACAAAAAACTTACATGGATGATGGGTGCAGACCTTAACAGACAGGAAGATTACAGGCAGCGGTTTGCTAATAATAACGGCATAAAAGGGACAAGAGTATTAAATCAAGATGAACATGTCAGTACTGAAGCTATTTATGCACAAGCCAACCTGACCATCAATCCAAAATGGTTGATACTAGGCGGTCTTCGCTATGATGCCGTTACCTTTGATGTGAATGACAAACTTAGCAGTAATTCCTCCAAACGAACCCTTGAAGAACTCAGCCCGATGATCGGCAGCAGCTACGCTTTAAATGATAGCGTAAGGGTTTATGCCAACCTCTCCAGCTCGTTTGAAACCCCTACTACAACAGAATTAGCGCCTGCACTGTCACTGGGTACTGGATTAAATAAGAATTTAAAACCTCAAACAGCTACTAGCCATGAAATTGGATTAAAAGGTCTGATAAACAACAAACATCAATACGACATCGCCATCTTTAAAATCAATATTGATGACGAAATCATTGGCCTTGAAGATATCAATGGACTTGATGTTTTTGTCAATGCTGGAGAGTCAACGCGAGAAGGCGCTGAGTTATCAATTAATTTTCAGCTATCAAAAAATTTAAGCGCAGACATTGCCTACAGTTATGCGGATTATCGCTTTAATAAATTTATTGACAATAATGGCAACGACCACTCAGGTAAGCCAGCACCCGGAATACCACAAGAGACATTATTTATTGAACTAAACTACACCAATGACAACGGATATTTTGCCAGCATTGATGCGCTCTATACTGACAAATTTTCACTCCGTAACAATAACTCCGTAATCGCAAATTCTTCTTTTGTGAGTAATTTACGACTGGGCTACACTCTAAAGAAAAATGACTGGATAGTAGAGCCTTTTCTCGCCATTACTAATTTAGGGAATGAGGCCTATCTATCTAATGCTAGGACGAATGCTTGGGGTGGCCGTTATTATGAGTCAGCACCTGACAGAAGTGTATACGCCGGCATGTCAATACGGCATAATTTGAATTCAGAATAACACTGTATTTAGCCCTTATCTGAAATGAGATTTTCCACATGGGCCCATCTTTATTGCGCTTATAGCCTAGATTTAATAATTTGATGTCTATCACCTCACTTGCCCCTTCCGCCACGCCAATCAAGGGACAAAGCCACCGCTGGTCTTCATTACCCGGAGTTTCTGCGTCTGCAGCACTCTATGAAAAAGTCATTGAGCAAAACGTCTTTGCTCTGGTGATCACGCATAATGCAGCTGAAAGTCAAGAATGGCTAGAGGCTTTGCGGTTTTTTAGTACCAACGAGCAGCAATTTTGTTTATTTGAACTTCCGGATCGTGAGGTCTTACCCTACGATTATTTTTCACCGCATCCAGATATCACGTCAGATCGACTCAATACACTCTACCATTTACAAAACCAGTCATGCGGTGTTTGTGTAGTCACCCTTCCTACACTGATGACACGCTTGTGCTCAAAGGACTATATTAATCGCGACAGTCTTATCCTTGAAGTTGGTCAACAACTTGAAACATCCGCACTAAAAAATCAGTTAGATGATGCCGGCTATCAGCACCGAGACACGGTGTTTGAGCACGGCGAATATGCGGTTCGTGGCTCACTGCTCGATATTTACCCGATGGGTAGCGAACAGCCGTATCGTATCGATCTTTTTGATGACGAAATTAGCAGCCTTCGCACCTTTGATCCTGAAAACCAGCGCTCGCTAGAAAAAATTGAACATATTGCAATACTGCCTGCCGCAGAAGTCTGTCTCGATAAGCAAGCGATTAATCATTTTCGCGATCAATGGCACATTGAGTTCGAAAATAATGCCGCTGACTGCCCAATCTACCAAGATGTGGTTGCTGGCATCCCCTACGCTGGCATCGAGTCCTATCTGCCCATGTTTTACTCAAGTACATCGACATTACTGGACTTTATCCCTGCCAATAGCTTAGTCATCACGCTGCCGGGCAATCATCAACAAGCCACCAGTTTCATTCATAATGTCTATGAGCGCTTCCAACAACATGCGATTGATCCTACTCGTCCTCTGCTCTCGCCCACAAAATTATATCTCGATGTAGACGAATACTATGCTTTGCTTTCAAGCTTCCCGCGTATTTCTATTTCATCCGATAATGAAAGCGAGATTAGCAACCCTAATCGCGGTCAATATAGTTGTGATGCGCAAACCAACCCTGAGTTGTTGATAGAAGATCATGCTGGCAACGCATTACACCGAGTTGAAAACTTTTTAAACAATCCGAAACGTGGCGAAAAAACTACTAAACATGTTTTGTTCTGTGTTGAATCGATGGGGCGTCGTGAAATATTTATTGAAAAATTAAAAACCATTGGCGTCAATGCGGTCAGCTGTGATTCTTGGCAGGAATTTAATCAACTGATTTCAAACAACCAAGCACCTCAAACAGCAGTAGCCGTTTCTGCTTTTAATGAGGGTGCCACCCTAAACGGCGCGCACATAAGTATCATTGCCGAACCAGAATTATTCGGTGTAACTATCAAACCGAAAAACAGAAGCACAAAAGAAAGAAATCTACTCGCAGAGCAAACGATTCACAACTTGATCGAGCTACAAGTTGGCTCGCCTATCGTCCATCTCGACCATGGGGTCGGGCGATACTTAGGCTTGGAGCACATGCCTGTTGATGGTGGCAACGGTACTATTATTGACGCTGAGTTTTTAATACTAGAATACGCGGATGGCGATCGCCTATATGTACCTGTGACGTCCTTGCATATGATTGGCCGCTATATGGGTGGCGACGAAACAACCGCACCATTGAATAAACTTGGCTCTGAAAATTGGGGCAATGCCAAGCAGAAGGCAATCGCTAACATTCACGATGTTGCTGCTGAGCTGCTAGATATATACGCACGCAGAAAAGCTATGCGCGGCTTTGCTTTCAATATTGATCAAGAAAGCTATCAACAATTTTGCCATCAATTTCCTTTCGAAGAAACTACCGATCAACTGACGGCTATTTCATCAGTAACCAATGATATGGAAAAAGACATCGCTATGGACCGATTGGTTTGCGGTGACGTGGGTTTTGGCAAAACAGAAGTCGCTATGCGAGCAGCGTTTATTGCTGCTTGCAACAGTAAACAGGTGATGGTTTTGGTTCCTACCACACTATTGGCACAGCAACATTTTCAAAATTTTCTTGACCGCTTTGCTGACTGGCCAATTTCCATTGCCAGCTTGTCTCGCTTTAAAACTAGCAAAGAGCAAGCCGCAGCAATGGAATCATTCAAAAATGGTAAAACCGATATCCTCATTGGAACCCATAAATTAATTCAAAAAAGCATTAAGCCACACGACCTAGGCTTAGTCATCGTTGATGAGGAACATCGCTTTGGTGTCAGACAAAAAGAACAGCTAAAAAGTCTCTGCGCTAACGTTGACCTATTAACCATGACCGCTACCCCAATCCCACGTACTTTAAACATGGCTATGGCTGGGCTTCGCGATCTATCGATTATTGCCACGCCACCGGCTAAACGATTATCTGTCAAAACATTTGTCCATGAAAAACAAACTGGCCTTGTTAAAGAAGCGCTTTTGCGTGAACTGTTACGAGGCGGCCAAGTATTTTATCTGCATAATGAAGTCAGTAGTATTGAAAGAACTGCCAATGAAATTCGTGGAATTTTACCGGATGCTAGAGTGGCTGTGGGTCATGGGCAAATGCCCGAACGTGAACTTGAACAAGTTATGTCTGATTTTTATCATCGAAAATTTAATGTGTTGGTTTGCTCAACAATTATTGAAACGGGAATTGATATTCCTAATGCAAACACCATTATCATTGAGCGAGCTGATAAATTTGGTCTTGCCCAACTGCATCAGTTGCGAGGTCGCGTCGGCCGCTCTCATCATCAGGCCTATGCTTATTTGTTTGTTCCCAACAAAAAATTACTCAGTAAAGATGCAGAAAAACGTCTCACGGCCGTCGAAGAAGCACAAGATCTTGGCGCTGGTTTTATGCTCGCAACCCACGATTTAGAAATACGCGGTGCCGGTCAGTTACTCGGCGCTGAGCAAAGTGGCCAGATGCAATCGATTGGCTATAGTCTCTATTTAGATATGTTAGAACGGGCAGTTACTGCACTGAAAAGTGGCGATGAGATCGACCTTTCAGCACCGCTTGATGTCTTAGGTGAAATCAATCTCAATTTACCAGCCTTAATACCTAATGATTACCTTCCTGATGTTCATAATCGTTTGATCTTGTATAAACGAATATCTAGCGCAGCCAACGTCGAAGAGCTTCGCGATTTAAAAGTCGAAATGATTGATCGCTTTGGACTACTAGGGGATGAAATTAATAATTTATTTGAGATCATGCGGATAAAACTTGACTGTATCCATTCTGGCATTGTCAAGATCGATGCAGGTGAACAAGGTGGCTATATTGAGTTTGGCAATGATACTAAAGTCAATCCAATGACCATCGTCAAACTGGTTCAAGAGCAACACGAAATATACAGACTAACCGGGGCAACACGCTTGACCTTTAGCCAATATCTGCCAGAATCTGAAGGTCGAATTCAATGGGTAACCGAGTTAGTCAACCAACTAGGGCGGTCTGAATAATGACCAATGTATTAGCAGACTTAAATCGCCGAATCTTACGCTACTGCATAGTTTGCATTTTTGCCAGTCATTTAGTGCTGGCCAACACGGATACTCACTCCAGTTTGGAAGAGCGGGATTTAATGCCTGCACCGATAGAACAATATATCGATATTGATACCCTTCCTGACCCATCGTCGCTCTACCAAGTTGAACTCTTAATTTTCAAGAATAATCAAACAGACAACTTTGATCAAAATGGAATCATCAGTGAGCAATGGCCGGATGAACTAACTTTAGCATATCCAGAAACCTTAGACTTTGTCCATCCGCCATTACCCAACACGATAGAAACCACTGAAAGGTTAATCGAGATTGAGAACGAAACGCTAATGTCTAATCAGGCGTCATCAACCCCTACGGAAAGATTGATTAATATCGAAGTGTCTGGAACCAATTTGCGGCGAATGAATGCGAGAAATGACAACCATCAGACCACAAGCGCTTATACCAAAAAGGAAATAGCCTTATCAAAATTAGCCTTATTAACAGAATTACCAATGCACGCACTAGCTTTAAGCGAGGCTAATGAAAAAATAAGTAGAAATACGGTTCATCGTGTGCTCTATCACCGTGCTTGGATACAAAGTCTTGATAACAGTTTTACAGCGAAAGCAATACCCATCGCTGGTGGTGAAAAATATAATGATCACTATCAATTAGAAGGTCATGTAACTATTAGCAAGGATAGATTTTTACACATCAAAACCGATCTCTGGCTGATGGAATTTACCGCGATAGAATTATCAGAAAAAGAGATTCAAAAACAATCTTTCGCTCATCATAGTGTTTTCAATCTGGAAAAAGGAGGTTTTTCCAGATCACTGCCAGACCTGCCTATTGATTATAATCGAATAACGATGGTAGAAGATCAAGCACTCAACAATTACATTAACACCGAGATAGATCAAGCCGTCAATGAGATTTTTTATTCCGCTGCTGTGGGAAGCAGTATCGATAAGTACAGTGATGAAAGCATCGGTAACGGCTTATTCGAGCTAGCTGAAGAGATCAATGAACAGGCAACTAAAAAAGTAGCTGAGGCTATTGCAAAAAAAGAAAATCAGGAAATACAGTATCAACCAAACAAAGTGTATGTTGTCAGACAAAATAAAAAAATAAGTAGCCGTCAGATAAATTATTTAGATCACCCTAAGATGGGCATAATTGTCAGCATAAAGAAACACATATTGCCAGAAAACGATTAAGCCTTAAGTTCGGCTAGACAAACCGTCATAAAACTAATAATACACTTAAATAAATTAGCTCATTCCGAATTAAGTGGCAGTTGCTTAAGATCCACCACTTGTGTTGGATAAGCAACTTCAGCCCCATGCAACTCTATCAGGGCTAAGATTTTGACTAGCACATCCTGCTTGACTACATGATAGTGCTCCCAGTTGACTGTTTTTGTAAAACAATAAATAAAAAAGTCTAACGAAGAAGCCCCAAAAGCATTCACGTTAACCATTAAGGTTTGACTAATATCAATTTCATCATGCTGTTCAAGCATCGCTTTTACGTCGGCAACAACGAGAGAAAGCACAGCGGCATCATCATAACGCAAGCCAATCGTCTCATTGATTCGGCGATGGCTCATACGAGACGGATTTTCTACTGATATCTGGGCAAAGGTCGAATTAGGAACGTAGAGCGGACGCTTATCAAAAGTACGGATGCGAGTCTGTCGCCAGCCAATGTATTCAACCGTACCCTCAATCTCTTGATCGGGCGAGCGAATCCAATCACCCACAGCAAAGGGCCGATCGAGGTAAATCATTAAACCGCCAAAAAAATTCGCCAACAGATCTTTAGCAGCAAAGCCAACCGCAATACCACCAATGCCGCCAAAAGCTAAAACGCCAGAAACGCTGTAACCTAAAGTTTGTAAAACAACCAGTGAGGCAGTAATAATAATCGCCAAACGAATCAGCTTACCCAGGGCAAGAACCGTTGTTTCATCGATGGGCGATTCATTATCAGGGTCGGGGTCAGCGGCAAGTATATTAGCCTCCGCCTCGCGGATAAATCGTACTAAAAACCAAGCCATAAGGAAGATGATAAGCACATCTCTAAGTGGGCTGATGGCCGAGAAAATAGGCGCATCTGAAACCGCTTGAACGACTTGTGCAGCCCAAGCGAAGCCTAACACCCAGATAAGAAATGCTAACGGCTTTCCTGCCGCCGCAATTAGTGCGTCATCCCATACATTACTGGTTTTAGATAATTGAAGCTCAATACGAGCGAGCAAGCGTTTCGCTAAGAAGTTGAGCAATAATGTAATAAATACAATGATAAAAACTTGTATCATCCAACCGTAGCTACCAAGTAAATTCTGTGAAATCTCTGTTAAAGCATTCATAATATGTTTTTTCGTTTTATTAGATGTAATAGTCAGGTACTGACCCTGACGACCTTTGACGTTACAATATAGCCTGAGATGAAGTTTACCTGCTTTAGTAAGCGCAATCTAGATCGTTGAATAAACCCCACAAACCCAGGATTTACTCTGTATTTATGTTAAAAAAAGAAAGAGCGCGTTTCGCTCAAAAAGTGCTCAACCGGCTATACAAATCAACACCCGTACCACTTGATCATAGTGATCATTATACGCTGCTAATCGCGGTGCTATTATCGGCTCAATGCACCGATATTCGTGTCAACCAAGTCACTCCGGCATTGTTTAAACTAGCATCAAACCCTATAGATATGGCAAAAAAGACTACTGAACAGCTCTACCCTATCATCAAACCTTGTGGCTTAGCACCCAAAAAATCTCGGGCTATTATTCAGCTATCAAAAATACTAGTGGATCGCTATGAAGGTCATGTTCCTGAGGATATGGCCTTACTTGAAGAATTACCCGGGGTTGGACACAAAACGGCTAGTGTTGTTATGTCACAAGGATTTGGACACCCTGCTTTCCCAGTTGATACACATATTCATCGTCTTGCGCAACGCTGGGGCTTAACCAATGGCAAAAGTGTTAGACAGACAGAAATTGACTTAAAAAAACTATTTGATAAAAAAGATTGGAATAAACTACATCTACAGATCATCTTTTACGGTAGAGAATTTTGTTCGGCTCACGGCTGTGATGGTACCGTCTGTGAGATATGCACTGGCTGTTACCCAAAGAGAAAAAAAGCATTTATCGCTAGAAAACCCTAGTTTTAACTATCTACCTTATAAAATTCAGTAGCAGTTTGAGCTGATTGTTTTGCAGCGAATGATGATTCCTCACACTCATTGGTATTACTTCCACAGATATCACACTTTTCACCTAGGCCTAAAGCTTGAATGCCGCCACAAGAGCCTTTAATTGGCTTATTAGAGAGCAGAACACCGACAGCCATCGCGGCCACAATTAAAAGCAAAAAGCTTAAGGTTAAAAAGAAAACTGTAAGCATAATTTAATTTCTTTCTTTGTCATAGCCAAAATACCGCAAGTCTATTAGTTTAAAATACCTATAAATGGTTTGAACTCTAGCGATGTCCATGTACGAAACTGAGCAGGATTAGCATAGTCAGCAGGCTCGGTACTTGTTGAAGCTTCATTCTCTCGAAATACCATCATTACTGCAAGCCCTTCAGACTCTGTAATTCGTTTTGCATTCACTTCGCCCATAGCGATTAAAGCGGTAGCCCAGGCGTCTGCTACAGCCGTTGTATCAGAGATAACACTCACTGAGGCAATTGAGTGGCTTATCGGAGAGCCTGTTTTAGGGTCGATAAGGTGTGAGTAATGCTGGCCTTCATGAATGAAATAATTTCGGTAATCGCCAGAAGTGGCAATAGCATGCTCAGATAATTGAACTACTTCCTGGATTGTTGAACTCCCATCGGGAGTTTCTATCGCCAAACGCCAAGGCTGCTGTCGTGCATTATGGCCTAACACACGGACCTCACCACCGATATCCACTAGAAAATTTTTAGACCCCAGCTGCATCAATAAGCGTGCAATTTTGTCCACAGTATACCCTTTTGCAATCGCTGAGAGATCTAATTGAACGGGCTTTGACTTGCAAAGTTTTTTATCTGCTAAATCAAGATTAAGCGCATCTAATGTTACTAACTCAAGCAATCGATCAAGCTCATCAGACGATGGGAAAGTCACTGGTTTATCTTGAGAGTCGAATCCCCAGCGCGCCACTAATGAGTTTAATAGGGGATTAAAATAACCCTCTGACTGATGAGAGATAGTCAGAGATAAAGAAACAACCTGGGCAAAATCGCGCGAAATCGTCTGGCAGGAATTGCTTGGCAGGCGATTAAAGTGTGATATTTCTGAGTCGACTTGATATGTCGACATACTTGATAATATTCGGCTAAATAATGAATCTAAGCTCTTCTGAAAGCTTGCTTGAGTAAAATGCGAATGATCTTGTGCTGAAGTGAAATGATCTGCATCATCAATAACGACAACTCGATAATAAGTCCCCATGATGGAACCAGAGAATTCCGAAACCGGAAGCTGTTGAGAAGGTAAAAAGTCGCAAGCAGAAAACAACAAAAGGGCGGCTAAAAGTAGACACCTTGAATAACGCAGCGATGCCCCTTCAAATAGAAAAATAGTAGGCTTAGCCTCCAAAGTCATCGAGCATAATGTTTTCAGGCTCTACCCCTAGATCTAATAGCATCTTAACCACAGCCGAATTCATCATTGGCGGACCGCACATATAAAACTCGCAATCCTCAGGTGCTGGATGATCCTTCAAGTAATTGTCTAACAATACTTGGTGAATAAAACCCGTCTTACCGTCCCAGTTGTCTTCAGGTTGCGGATCAGATAGCGCAAGATGCCACTCAAAGTTATCATTCTCTTCGGCCAACCTATCATATTCGTCGATATAGAAAGCTTCGCGCATTGAGCGAGCACCATACCAGAACGATATCTTTCGATCAGAGTTGAGCCTTCGCAGTTGATCGAAAATATGTGAGCGCATCGGTGCCATGCCTGCACCACCACCGATAAATACCATTTCCGCTTGCGAGTCTTTAGCAAAGAACTCACCAAATGGACCGTAAACCTTTACCTTATCGCCTGGATTCAAGCCAAATACCCAAGATGACATTTGTCCTGGCGTTATGGCTAAATTATTGGGCGGCGGCGTGGCACAGCGAATATTGAATTTTACCACGCCCTTTTCTTCTGGATAATTAGCCATTGAATAAGCACGAATAACCGTTTCATCTACCACTGATTCGACGTCAAAGAAACCGAATCGCTCCCAATCACCACGATACTCTTCTTCAATAGCAAAATCTGAATATTTAACTTTATGTGGCGGACACTCTAATTGAACATAGCCACCTGCACGAAAGTTAACATCTTCGCCTTCAGGCAATTTTAGGGTCAATTCTTTAATAAAGGTTGCAACGTTAGGGTTAGATTCGACCGTACATTCCCACTGTTTAACTCCAAACACCTCTTCAGGGATTTGTATTTTCATATCCTGTTTAACAGGTACCTGACATGAAAGTCGGTAACCATCTTCCGCTTCTCGACGCGTAAAATGTGACTCTTCTGTCGGCAAAATAGATCCGCCACCGTCAAACACCTGACATTTACACTGCGCACAGCTACCACCGCCACCACAGGCAGAGGCCAGAAAAAGGTCATTACTGGCTAAAGTCTGCAGTAATTTATCACCAGCCGGCACTGAAATGGTCTTCTCACCATTAATTTCAATATTAACATTACCCGTACTGACTAATTGCGCCCTAGCCATGAGAATTATAACAACCAACACTAAAACAATTGCCGTAAACATGCCTACGCCGAGGCCGATATCACCCATTTAACTATCCATCCCAATTAAAATTTTCATCATAGATCTATACCACCAAACGACATAAAGCCCAGTGACATCAAGCCTACAGTGATAAATGTAATGCCTAAACCCTGAAGACCATCAGGAACGTCACTGTATTTTAACTTCTCCCTAATCCCGGCTAAAGCCACAATAGCAAGTCCCCAACCTAGACCTGCACCTGCACCGAAAACAACACTTTCTGCGAGGTTATAATCGCGTTCAACCATAAAAAGCGATGCACCCAGAATCGCGCAATTGACGGTAATCAGTGGTAAAAACACACCCAGCGCGTTATAAAGTGCTGGAACATATTTATCTAAAAACATCTCCAGTATTTGAACACTTGCAGCAATAACGCCGATATAGCTTAGAAAACCTAAAAAACTAAGGTCCACGTCGGGCAAGCCTGCCCAAGTTAAAGCACCATCGGCTAATAGGTTGTGGTAAATGATATTATTTAGTGGGGTAGTAATTGTTAAAACCACGATAACCGCAATACTAAGACCAATAGCTGCCTCAATTTTTTTCGAGATCGCTAAAAATGTGCACATCCCAAGAAAGAAGCTAAGCGCCATATTTTCAATGAATACGGCTCGTACAAATAAACTGAGATAATGCTCCATTAAGAGGCCTCTCTTACCGAAGAATTTCGGCTTATCTTGAACTCAGGCGCTTCTACTTGGTCGGTTTTACGAGTACGTAAAACCCAAATAAAAAAACCAATTAAGAAAAATGCACTTGGGGGAAGCAGCATCATACCGTTAGGGATATACCACCCACCCTCAGTAGCCAAGGCCAGGATCTCAACGCCAAATAACTTGCCTGAACCCAGCAACTCACGAAAAAAACCCACTGCAAGTAAAACGACACTGTAACCTAAACCATTTCCAATACCATCGAGAAAACTGGGTAAAGGTGGGTTTTTCATGGCAAAAGCCTCAGCCCTTCCCATGACGATGCAATTGGTAATAATAAGGCCAACAAATACTGAAAGCTGTTTTGACACATCATAAGCAACAGCTTTTAGAATTTGGTCAACCACAATAACCAAAGAGGCAATAATGATCATTTGTACAATAATTCGAATACTATTGGGTACAAAGTTTCTAACCAAAGAAACGAATAGATTTGAGAATGCACATACGGCCGTTAATGCGAGACACATGACAAAAGTGGTCTGCAGATTGGTTGTTACCGCCAAGGCAGAACAAATTCCCAGTATTTGTAAAGCGATAGGGTTATCGTCAAAAATTGGCTTGATCAAGGTTTTTTTGGCGTCTGTACTCATAATTTATCTCAATATAACTAGCGACTTAAGCCTTGCCTGTTTTAAAATTTGAAATGAAGGTTTGAAATCCATTCTGTCCTAACCAAAACTGCAGCAGATTAGTTACCCCAGTACTGGTCAACGTTGCCCCTGACAGGCCATCAACCTGGTAAGATGAATCAATGCTACCAGGATCGACCACGCCTTTAATTAACTGAATAGCCACTGTGCCTTCTTTATAAACCTGTTTACCCGGCCAAAAAGCTTTCCAGCGAGGATTATCGACTTCTCCGCCAAGACCGGGTGTCTCGCCATGCTCATAGAAGCCAAGGCCAGCAATGGTATTTAAATCACTCTCCAAGGCAACAAAGCCATAAAGGGTCGACCAAAGGCCGTAGCCGTGAACGGGAAGAATAATTTTGTCAAATTCACCTTTTGATTCAACAATATAAACTAAGGCTTGATTCTCACGTCGTGAGATTTTAGCTTGATCTTGATCAGAGGTAAGTGCCATTGACTGACTAGGATCTTTAGCAGATTTACGCTGGTCAAAACTTGAGATGTCAGACTCTAACGAAAAAGTGCCGGTGTCTAAATCAACCAACCTTGCCTTGATGACAGAGAATTGCTCATCAATTTCAATGCCTTCCTGATAAAGGCCCGCAGCCAGCAAAATATTTTTTTTACGGTCCTGATCTTTATTAGCATCTTGCATAGGTCTGAGTAAAACCGCTGCTGTTGATACAATGACCGAGCAGACAAAACAAAGCAGCAATGCCACCGTTAAGGTTTTCTGAATGGTATCTTGATTAGCCACGAACTAATCTCCTCTTAATATTTGCCTGCACCACAAAATGATCAATCAATGGCGCAAATAGATTTGCAAACAAAATAGCAAGCATAATACCTTCAGGAAAAGCAGGATTAACTACCCGAATTAAGACCGTCATAACACCAATAAGCACGCCATACCAAAACCGCCCAGTATGGGTCATTGCTGCCGAGACAGGGTCTGTTGTCATGAAGACTAAGCCAAACATAAAGCCACCAATCACTAAGTGCCAATAGAAAGGCAAGGCAAACATTGGATTGGTATCACTGCCTAGCAAATTAAACAAGCTCGATAGTGCGAACATGCCAACAAAGGTGCCCAGCATGATACGCCACGAGGCAACTCCCGTTGCTAACAAAATAAGCATGCCAATACCAATCGCTATAACCGAGGTTTCACCGACAGAGCCATGAACATTACCTACAAAAGCATTCATCCAACCAATTTGTTGATTGAGGGCATCTACACCGCTAGATGCCGCTACAGATAGAGAGGTTGCACCAGAATAGCCGTCGACTGCCGTCCAAACCTCATCGCCTGACATAAAGGCTGGATAAGCAAAATATAAAAACGCTCGCCCAGTTAGTGCCGGGTTCAAGAAGTTTTTACCCGTGCCACCAAAAACTTCTTTACCGACAACGACACCAAAACTGATACCCAATGCCACCATCCAAAGGGGTAAATCAGGCGGGCAAGTCAAGGAAAATAAAACGGAAGTAACAAAGAAACCTTCATTAATTTCATGGCCACGTTTTGCTGCAAACAATATTTCCCAGAAACCGCCTACAACAAAGGTTGTGAGATAAATGGGCATATAATAGAAGGCACCATGGACAAAGCAATCAAGAATACTGTCAGGATCAAAGCCAACTAGCATTCCGACCATGGCCAGGCGCCAGCCTTCAGTTGCTATAATTTCACCGGCAGCCAAGATTTCATTGGCCTGATGCCCAACGTTATACATACCGTAAAACATGGCAGGAAATGTGGCAATCCAAACGGTAATCATTATTCGCTTGAGATCAATGCCGTCACGCACATGCGATGCACTTTTAGTGACCGAAGAAGGGCGATAAAAAATCGTATCAACCGCTTCATATAATGCGTAAAAATTCTCATACTTACCGCCTTTGACAAAATGCGGCTCTATATTATCGAGCAAGGATCTCAACGACACTCGATTACCCCTCTTTCTCTATTCGTTCAAGATTATCTCTTAAGATAGTCCCATATTCATACTTGCCAGGACAAACATAAGTACACAAAGCAAGGTCTTCTTCATCAAGCTCTAAACAGCCGAGCTCTTGGGCTGACACTGAATCACCAACGATAAGCGCCCTTAATAACTGGGTTGGCAGAATATCGAGCGGCATGACTTTCTCATAGCTACCAATCGGCACCATCGCTCTTTCACTGCCGTTGGTCGTTGTTGTAAATGGAAAGAAGCGACTGGCTTTAAAGGCAGAAATGAACGTGCCTGTTACTGAGTGCTTATTGAAGCCAGCTCTTAGATAGGACATAAACTCGCGGTCACGCCCCTCTTCTAAAACAGATATCTGTAAATGATAACGACCCAGATAATTGTAGGGGCCCGAAGCTTTTCTTCCGTTGAAGACAGAGCCCGAAATAATGCGAATATCGCTACCCTTGAGTCGACCAGCCGTCAATTCATCAAGTGACGCACCAAGACGTGTCTTCACTAATGATGGCTCTCTAACTAGCGGGCCAGCTAGCGCTACGGTCCGAACAACATCAAGCTGACCCGAGGTAAATAAATTACCTATCGCGATCACCTCTTGATAATTAATCGTCCAGACTGATCTGGTCATTGATGCGGGGGCAAGGTGGTGAATGTGCGTACCGGCGACACCGGCAGGGTGAGGACCAGAGAAGTGTGCTAATTCAGCTCCTGACTCACCCACTGAAACCGAAGAACTGGCTTCAGCACAACAAAAAACAGATTCTGCACCAAGGCGAGTTAAAACCGTCAATCCCGCTTCAAATGCCTGCTTATTTGCGGCAATGATTGGGGCGGGGTCTGCAGCTAAAGGATTGGTATCCATCGCTGTGACGAATATGGCATTGGGTACGGCATCTATAGCGGGGACCTTACTGAAAGGTCGAGTTCTGAATGCTGGCCAACTACCTGAATCAATCAACTGCTCTCTCACTAGCGATGGATCGAGAGTGCTAAGCTGCTCTTGAGTGTAGGTAGCGAAGGAGATAATGTTGCCACTCTCATCATTATCAACATCGATGACGATCGATTGAAGTGCGCGTTTATCTCCACGATTTATAATCGACACCACACCTGCCGCAGGCGCTGTGTATTTCACGCCAGGCGTCTTCTTATCAACAAACAGGACTTGCCCTAACTTCACCCGGTCGCCTTGTTGAACCTGCATAGTTGGTTTCATGCCAATGAAATCGAAACCAATGACCGCAACAGAGCGGACGTGCGCACAAGGAACGATCGACTGGCTAGGAGAGCCCTCAATGGGTAAATCCAAGCCTCGATTAATCTTTATCATAAAACTGCCTTTAGCGAACTAATAGAAGAATACGGCATCTAAATAAGAATGATTCCCGACAAAATGACTCACCGGACTAATCAGATAAGATCTTGATGGGAGTGCGCGCTCTGTATTTTTCAGTATCCTAAATAGATACGCCCGATAAGCCGGATTAGTTTTACTTCCAACCACTTAGCCACCGAGGAAACACGCGCAAAATTATAGAGGTGAACAGCTAATGAATCTAGCAAAGATGAAGTTTGGCGGTCATTTTCAACACTTTTAACAAAAAAACATCGCCATGAGAGGCCTTCAAGCCACAAATACCAATAAAAGCTTGCGGATAGCAAAAGAGCAAACAGAGATAAAATCTAAATAACAGCATTTCGGCCTACTTTAGGGCCTTGCCAGCCGGATATTAATTGGGCGGATACAAGTTGTAACTAACGCCGGCCATTTTCTCCATCACTCGATGGACTTGGCAGGTATAACCAAATTCGTTGTCATACCAGATATAAAGCACAGCATTGTTCTCGTTAACAATGGTTGCTTGAGCATCAAACACACAGGCACGGCGAGAGCCAACAAAATCGGATGACACTACCTCTGCAGAATTGGTGAAATCAATCTGTTTGCGGAGTGGCGAGTGAACAGACACCTTACGAATGTATTCATTAATTTCTTCAGCAGTGGTTGAGCGCTTAAGACGAAGATTTAATATTGCCATCGATACATTGGGGGTGGGCACCCGAATCGCATTACCCGTTAACTTACCTAACAAGTTTGGTAGTACTTTACCAACCGCTTTTACAGCACCCGTCTCGGTCAATACCATATTTAACGGTGCACTTCTGCCGCGGCGATTGCCTTTATGATAATTATCAATTAAATTTTGATCGTTTGTATAGGAATGAACCGTTTCAACATGACCGCTTTCAACGCCAAACTCGTCATCGATCGCTTTTAGTGGTGGCACAATCGCATTGGTAGTACAAGATGCTGCCGAAATAATCGTATCCTCATCGTCAAAACAGTCATCATTAATGCCTGAGACAATATTTTTAATATCACCCTTGCCAGGCGCAGTTAAGATAACCTTTGCCGTTCCTTTTGATTTTAAATGCAAACGCAGCCCATCAAAATCACGCCATATACCAGTGTTATCGACAACTAAAGCATTATTAATTCCGTAAACGGTATAGTCGATACTATCCGGCGAATCGGCATAAATCACTTTAATCTCATTACCGTTTGCAATGAAAGCGCCCCGCTCTTCATCAACTCTAACTGTCCCGTTAAAATCGCCATGCACTGAATCTCTCTGCAATAAGGATGCTCGCTTGATAAGATCCTGGTCGCCGCCTTTTCGTACGACAATAGCTCTAAGACGAAGATTGTCACCACCACCGGTTTTTTCTATCAGTAGTCTGGCCATTAACCTGCCAATACGACCAAAACCATATAACACCACGTCTTGAGGTACCGATAAGGGCTTTTGTTTAAGTCCGATGAGACCAGAGACCTGTTGAGCGACATAATCCTCTAAAGAGACCTTTTTATCAGTAGTGTCTTTGTCATCACCTTCGAAGAAATACTGAGCCGCTATTCGACCAATATCGATATGAGCATGACCCAAATCATGTGCAGCGAGTGCACGCAAAATAGGAAATGTTTCAAATTCAGATAACTCACTGTTCTCAATCTGACGGACAGCACGGTGGTCTTGCATAATTTCAATTACCGAGCGATTGACTAAAGGATGACCATAAATATAGGTCTTGACATTATTTTTACGATAGAGCTTGCCTACCAGTGGAATCATACCTTCCGCAAGGGCTTCACGCTCTTTCCAATCAGCAAAGTAATCACTGGGTCGCTGACGCTCTTGCTCTTCATATAACTTCATGCAAACACTCCGATTTTATAAAAAAGACTCGCTTTTGAATTATAGAAATCGATTATCCCGACCTTTCAACCAGTCGGCAATGACTGATGCCATCATGTGGAAATATTGTAAGTATAAAACCTAGAAATTAAGTTTGAAGAGATGAAAGAAAAATACATTTTAGTTGGTGAAGTCAATAATCACCGGCGCATGATCAGAAAAACGCTTATCACGATAGACAGATACAGCAGAAGCTCGAGATTTGAGTCCAGGCGTGATCACTGGATAGTCTAATCGCCAACCAACATTATTCGCATAAGCTTGGCCTCTATTCGACCACCAAGTGTACTCATCGGCGTCTTGATTTAATAGACGAAAGCCATCGATGTAACCTACCTCATCAAATAGCGTATCAAGCCAAGCACGCTCTTCCGGTAGAAAACCAGAATTGTTCTGGTTCGACTTCCAGTTCTTTAGGTCAATCGGCTTATGACAGGTATTCCAATCGGCGCAAATAACGTACTCTCGACGCTTTTTACGGAGGGACTTAAAGTGCGGCATAATCTGCTCATGAAAGGATAGCTTGCGAGCAAGCGCCTCGTCATTACTAGACCCCGAAGGAACATACATAGACACCACGCTAATACCATCAAAGTCAGCTTGTATATAGCGAGCTTGAGAATCGCATGGCTCCCAGCCTAAGCCTCGAGTCACTTTGTTAGGCTTTTTGCGACAATAAAGCGCTGTGCCACTATAACCCTTTTTTTCAGCATCATAATAATAACAGTGATAACCATCGGGATAAAACAGGCACTCATCGAGCTGAGACTCATGCGCTTTCGTTTCTTGGATGCAGACCACGTCAGCATGCTGAGTGCTTAGCCATTCGAAAAAGCCCTTACGTTGTGCAGCTCTAATACCGTTGACATTAACTGTGATAACTCGCATAACAGCACCTGTACAAAATAGCGTCACAAAAGGCACTTGGCCGGTAAAAAAAAATGGAAAAGAATCGCGAAAAATGAATAACTAAACCGGAAGAATAATAACCAACTTGCACTTTATTTAGCAAGTTTGAAATGCTTAGGCAATGAATCACCTCGGAGACAATTAAGCCAATATAGATAACAGATATCATCTCTCTGTGATAAAATAAACTCCTTTTTTGAGGATTAGGAGAGTTGCTATTTTGGCAAAGCTGAATAAAAGATCTTCGCTTCCACCTGACTCAGTCTCAACTGTATCAAATCGAACAAAGTCAGGCTTGCACCGTATTTTGGTGTTTGATTCAGGCGTGGGCGGATTAAGCGTTTGCCAAAAAATAATGACGACTTGTCAAAATATAGAGATTCACTACCTGAGTGACAACAAAGGGTTTCCCTATGGCGAGACGCCAGAACAACAGTTAATTGCCAATGCCACCGCCCTTCTATTAAACGCAGTTCAATTAATAAAGCCAGCTCTGGTCGTCATTGCCTGTAACACTGCCAGCACGGTTGTACTGCCATCATTAAGAGAAAAGATGAACATCCCTATAGTTGGTGTGGTGCCAGCTATTAAAACAGCAGCGCAGTCAAGCAAGAGCTTTGCTCTACTCGCCACACCCGCGACAATTGCACGACGCTACACCGATGATCTAATAGCAACCTATGCAAGTGATAAAACCGTGATTAAACTTGGCAGTAGCGAGCTAGTTAGACATATTGAAGCGCATTTACATGGCGAAGATTTAGACCGCAATTTACTGATCAAGATTATCAATCAAATCAAACAGCAAGCGCCTGACCAAGCCATCGATATGGTCGTGCTAGGCTGTACACACTTCCCGTTAATTAAGACAGAATTTGAAAAAATACAGCCGGACTGGCAATGGATAGATTCAGGCCAGGCCATTGCCAATCGCGTCAAGGAAGTACTCGAACAAAATGACATTAAATCAATAGTCAAAAAACAAAAACAGCATTGCGCATGGTTGACGGAATGGCATGACGGTTATCCATTAAAAGCATTATTCAATCGTTATGATTTTGAACGAATAAAAACGCTCTAAAATCCAATATGATGCCTGCGTCAGTCGCCGATATTAATTAAACAAGCCTTTCAGCATTGATTTAGCCTGCTCGGCTTTATCACCTAAAGATCCTCTTAAAGCTTTATTAAGCTGTCGATCAAACTCTCTCTCAACCGCCTTATCCAATACCTCGAGCTTCAACTGCTGACGAAGCTGCTCCAATAGATGATTAAGAATTAGGCGCATAGCCTCATCCACACTCACACCTTTATCAGGCTGCCCAATATCGTTAACGATAATCGATGGCACGTGAAGTGTCGTCTGACCCAGCTGGGTTGATTGCACTGAGATCAATGCTGAAGACAATTCAAACTTAGCAATAGCAACGTCTGGCAGTGATTTTGTTGAATCGATATCGGCACTTGAATCAGCTACCGACTGTTCACCTGAAAGCTTTCTTCGCAACACGTCAAGATTGAGACGTTTACCTTTTTGCTCAGCATTAACATGCGCGCCATTGATTTCAATCGAATCAATTATGACGATGAAATCAGAAAAACTGAGCGGTGCGACATCGATAGACAGACTTGCCACACTGATTGCGTTAACAGCCGAAAAACCAACGGGATTTTTAACGCTAAAGTCAGTTAATGTGACTTGCCCAGAAATTAAATTAACATCAACGTCGGCTACAGCTATAGGTACGCCAAATAGTGACTCACCGCGATCATTGATGGTCGACTTGATCAAGCCATCAATATTATTGATCAGCAAGAGTAATATGAGCGTCGTAAGTATTGCTATAGCAATGGAGATTTTTAAAAGAATTTTCATCAAACTGACTCCTTAAGTATTATTGCCTGCTATGGCCGGACGAAACAATAAAATGAGCTCGCTATAAAATATAGCAATAGTCGACAAGCTGATTTTAAAGGCTCTCGCGAGAACTATAACAGGAATGATGGGCTAGCCAGAAAGAAAGAGTAAAATTATAAGGCTAGGCAGCAAACCTTAACTTATCGATATCACGACTAATCGCTTCATAACTATCATACACACTATGGGACTCAGACAAATCAGATAGACCTGTAAGCAGCTCATCGGCTTCAGCAAGCATGTCCATGTTATCGGTGTCTGCCTCGATCAATTTTTGAATAGTGAGAACTAAATTAAGCTTTAACTCAATATTTGTCGGATATTCTTTAATAGCTTGTCGAAAATGATTTATCGCGTCCTCTAACTTACCTTTTTCGTACAATAATTTTCCTTGTTGATAAATATTGGCGGCATCAATTAATGCCGCTTTTTCATCACAAACTTGCTTAATAGTGCTTAACTGCAATTTAATTAAAGTATCACTCGTATCGGCTTCAGATAATGATTGAGCCACATCAACACCTTCCTCATCCTAGTTAATGGATAACAAGGCATTGAACATATCTAAGCCCAAAGCAGCATCAATGTCCTCATACTGAGAATATTGCTAATAAAGAGCCTTACATTGCTCTGTCGCCTGATAAATTTGACCTTGCTGCGCAACGACTTTGACTTCAATCAACTTGGCCTGCATTACCGCCTGATCATTATTCGCATACTTTTTCTTTACCTGATGGCACAGCGAATAGCACTCTTTGATGATATGGTCATTTCCTAACTGCTGCAGTTTCTCTTTTTCAAGCAGGCACCGAGCTAAACCTAAAGAATGCTCATAGGAACCATGACAGGAATTAACACCAATTCTTATTAACTGACGGAATGCTTTTTCCACTGCCAAATAGTCATGATTCATCGTTGCAATCTCAACTAGGCGGATATAGCGCATAATACCTAGAGGAGAAATCACCGTCGCCCGTTCTAATACGGTCTACGCTATTTCAGACTTACCTAAGGCCAATTCAACATCAACGATACGATCAAATACCTGTGGATCCTCACAACCATGATCCATCAATTCATAGAGAACTCGCTTTGCAGCTGACCAATCCTGCAAGCCTATCATAGCGCGAGCACAGCCTAAGCTAGCCCATTCTTGGCGCTTTTCCGCCATCATGTCTTGATAAAACGTCTGAGCTTCTGAGAAGTTATTCGCTTGAAGTAAAAGCTCACCAAACATTTTTTTAGTTTTAGTTGGGTATTGATCAGTATCAACCAATAGCGCTTCGACAGATGCAAGTGCACCTGTCATATTGTCGTTATCTAAGGCCATATAAACCGAATTAAAATACCGCTTCTCTTTAAAAGCGGTATTAACACGTTGCTCGAAGGTTGACTGAGTAAACGGCTTAACAAGAAAGTCGTCAGGCTTATGCTCAAGCGTGCCCATTAATACCGCTCGCGTCGAACCTGCTGTCATGATGATGTAAACCGCAGAAGCCTTAATTATTTGCCTTGCACGTAACTCCTCTAAAACTTGCAGACCCGTCTTGCCTTTACTCAACTGATAATCACAGATAATAAGATCGTAATCATGCTCATCACAGCGTAATACCGCCTCTTCACCGGATTTAGCGAGATCAACATGATCAATGCCAATACCTTTTAGCATTGCCTTAAGCGACATTCGCATATCCGATATCGCCTCAACAATAAGCGCTGACTTTTGAATGTATTGCAATGGCAAAGATTGCTTGGTCATATATCGAGGCTTCATCAATGGATAAGGAGTATCTAGTATAGATTGAGATGGGCTTTGTGCTTGTCAACTGTTGGGCAAAACAGTAAAAGTCTGCAGAAAAATCTACTGAAGGAAATCCGCATTAAATAGAGGATTTACCTTATATCATGATTATAAATGTTTGTTATTATTGATTTTTTTGTGGCGCGCTATTCAGAGCAAGGCAATAATCTTATTCGCCGCATTGAAGGGTGTCATACGACCTGCCATCACCTCTTGCTCTAACTCAGGCCATAACTGTTGAGCCTCAGTATTACTCATTAGTAAACGAGATAGTGACTGCTGTACCAGAGTCTCTAGCCAATTACGATTTTGACGGGCACGCTTAATAGCAAATCTGTCTTGCTTTTTTGACCGCAACTCATAATCGACCATCATACCCCAAACACTATCGACATGGGTGTTTTCAAGGGATGAAATGGTCTTAACTTGTGGTGTCCAGAAGCTGGTATGACGCAATAAATGAAAGGCATTTTCGTAGTGGCGCTTAGTCATTTCGGCAAGATTCACACTGTCACCGTCGGCTTTATTAATGAGTAATGCATCGGCCAACTCTAAGATACCTTTTTTGATACCTTGCAACTCATCGCCAGCATTGGGCAGCATCAGTACGGTAAAGAAGTCGACCATACCAGCAACCTCGTATTCAGATTGGCCAACACCAACGGTTTCAACTAACACCACGTCATAACCAGCGGACTCTACCAATAGAATACTTTCTCGCGTTTTATTGGCGACTCCACCCAAAGATCCCGAGGTTGGCGAGGGCCGAATAAACGCGCGCTCATCACGCGCCAAATGCTCCATGCGTGTTTTGTCACCTAAAATACTACCACCCGCCAAGGGTGAGCTAGGATCAACGGCTAAAACCGCCACTTTCTTGCCTTGCGAGATTAGATACAAGCCGAAAGCTTCAATGAAAGTTGACTTACCCACGCCAGGCACGCCACTAATGCCAATACGCAAACTGTTGCCACTATGCGGCAGCACTTGATCAAGCAAGACTTGCGCCTGCTCTATATGCCCAGGCAAGTGGCTTTCAACCAAGGTGATAGCCTTGGCTAAGGCACGACGGTTACCTTCGAGAATAGCTTGGACAGAAATCGTCATAGTGACAGACCTAACGACGAACGACTAATCAAAAGCACTGCCTATAGCAGTGAGGACATCTCTCGCGGCCAATGGAATTTTTGTGCCTGGACCGAAAATACCTTTAACACCCGCCGCTTCTAAGAAAGCGTAATCTTGCTTGGGAATCACACCTCCAGCAATTACGATGACATCGTCAGCCCCTTCAGATTTAAGCGCCTCAATCAAAGCAGGCACTAAGGTTTTATGACCCGCAGCCTGAGAGGATACACCGACAACATGTACATCATTTTCAACCGCCTGCTTGGCGACTTCTTCAGGGGTAGAAAACATCGGCGATAAATCAATATCAAACCCTACATCAGCGAAAGCAGTTGCAATCACTTTAGCACCACGATCATGACCATCCTGCCCCATCTTACAGACCAGCATTCTTGGACGGCGACCATGCTTAGCAACAAAAGTATCAATATCTGAGGATATCGACTGCCAATCATCATCGTCTTGATAGGCGCTGCCATAAACACCAGAAACCGTCTGTGACTGCGCATTGAATCGTCCAAACTCTCGTTCCATGGCGTATGAGATCTCCCCAACAGTGGCTCTTAAGCGTGTGGCCTTGATACAAAGATCAAGTAAATTACCTTGGCCAGATACGCTGCTTTGATAAATATCTTCAAGTGCTTGCTCGACAGCCGATTCGTCACGTGCTTGTCTAATAGTGGCTAATCGAGATATCTGCGACTCTTTCACAGCTTCATTATCAATCTCCAAGACATCAACGTCGTCTTCATCGGCTTCGTTAAGCTCATACTTATTGACCCCGACAATAACATCTTCACCACGGTCGATACGGGCTTGTTTACGTGCCGCTGCCTCTTCAATGCGCAGCTTTGGCATGCCGGTCTCGATCGCTTTCGCCATGCCACCTTGCTCTTCAACTTCCTCAATTAGGGCCCAGGCACGGTCAGCAATCTGCTGAGTCAATGACTCCATCATATACGAGCCACCCCACGGGTCAACCACGTTGGTGATACCTGTCTCTTCTTGAATGATTAACTGAGTATTTCGTGCAATACGTGAAGAAAACTTTGTTGGTAAGGCAATCGCTTCGTCCAAGGCATTCGTATGCAAGGACTGCGTACCACCAAATACCGCAGCCATTGCCTCAATAGTAGTTCTCACCACATTGTTATAGGGATCTTGCTCCGTCAGCGACCAACCGGATGTTTGACTGTGAGTTCTGAGCATTTTTGAGCGCTCATTCTTAGGATTGAACTCACTAACAATTTTCGACCAAAGCAAGCGCGCCGCGCGCAACTTGGCAATTTCCATGTAAAAATTCATGCTTATCCCCCAGAAGAAGGATAAGCGACCAGCAAAAGCGTCAATGTCTAAGCCAGCCGCAATGGCCGTGCGGATATACTCCTTACCGTCAGCAAGGGTATAAGCCAATTCAAGCGCGGCGTCAGCCCCCGCTTCTTGAATATGGTAGCCAGAAATGGATATAGTGTTGTATTTCGGCATATGCTCAGAAGCATATGCAATGATGTCACCGATAATTCGAATAGACGGTGCGGGCGGATAAATATAGGTATTGCGCACCATAAATTCTTTTAAAATATCATTCTGAACAGTGCCCGAGAGATCTTTCTGAGCAACACCCTGCTCTTCTGCTGCCACAATGTAACCCGCCAATACGGGCAAAACGGCACCATTCATGGTCATAGACACCGAAACCTTATCCAATGGAATACCATCAAACAAAATCTTCATATCTTCAACCGAATCAATCGCAACACCCGCTTTGCCGACATCACCACTCACACGAGGATGGTCAGAGTCGTATCCACGATGCGTCGCCAAGTCAAAAGCAACCGAAACACCTTGCCCACCCGCAGCTAATGCACTGCGATAAAAGGCATTCGATTCTTCAGCAGTAGAAAATCCTGCGTATTGTCGAATCGTCCATGGGCGACCCGCATACATCGTCGCCTGCGGCCCTCGGATAAAGGGATCAAATCCCGGCATGGTATTGGTAAAGTCTAATCCGGCTAAGTCATCAGCCGTATAGAGAGGATGAAGGTCAATTCCCTCTGGCGTTTGAGTAATAAGATCGTCAACCGTTTTACCGGCTCGGTTCAACTGCTTATCGGCTTGCTCCCGCCAATCTTGTACATTCTTTTTGAGAGGATTAAATTCAGAATCTGACATTCAGTGACCTGCTTAATTAACAATATAAGAAATACCTATAGCTCTTGCACTTGAGGCGGCTATAAAATCTGCAAAAAATTATCAGTGGCATTACGTTTCCTACTCGCAATCACACTTTCTGACTCAATAATTAGCTCTTCATCTGGCTTGACCTTATAAAGCGCTTGGCCTTTAGCAATAATAACACCGTCATCTTCCACCAACACTTTTTCAATAGTACCGGCAAAAGGCGCAACAACTTTATTGAACATTTTCATGACCTCAACTATGTATAAGACATCACCGGCTTCAAAGTGGTCACCTTCCTTAACATATACATCCATACCCGGCGCTTCCCGTGGATAGAACATTCCGCCAGAAACGGCCAATATTTCATCTGACTTGGCCGCTAATGGTGGCACCAATTCTTTTTGCATGGCTTTCTGTAGCGACTCATCAAACAAGCTGTCAGGAATGCGCATACTTAAATCATCATTTACGCCTAACTCATAGAATCCTGTTTGCATGGCTATATAGGGCAGCACCAATAATACATCGACTGCAGCCTGATAACCTGCATGTGCTGAACGGACCGCCTGCCAATCAACATCACCGAGCCCAGAAGGCGGTTCAGCTGACGACAAAACATCCAGTAGATCAGTAAACGAATCAATTTTAAGTAAAATGTCAAGCGTTTCGTAAAACTGCAAGGCATCAAATAGAATTGTAAAATCATGATCCCAAATAATATCTTGTGCTGGCCTACCCTCACGATACTCCATATTAAGGTAATGGTATAAGTCATCCAACAAGACAATTGGATTTGTATTCCAACTAATGTCTGCTGACGATGGTCCATTTCCAATAGAAAAGTCTTGTTGATGAAGACTGAGCCAGCCTGAAAAAGCATGCGGATCAGATAACAGCCTTTTTAAAGGGCGAAGAAATAAGGACTGCTTTCGTCTAATGACCTCAGCCATAGCAGCTTGGCCATCCTCGTCGGCAATTGACGATAAGCTTTTCTGCTGAATTGATTGATAGGCATAGTCAAGATCGATGTTATTGACGGCATGCTTTAATTGTCCCACCGCGGTCAAATATGGTACGATAAATTTCGTCGTCGGTCTTGCCTGAACATTTGTGCCAATAAACCAATTAGTTAAACCGTAATGAAAATCTAAATTCGTGCAGAGGTCTTCTCCAACCAAATCCGTCTGTCGCAGAATTTCAGCTAAGCGCTCAAAACTATCGAGTCGATCAGTGCCCTGAGTTAACAACAGCGCAATGTTACTGTCATAGGCTCCGGCTAATTTATATTTCATAAAAACATCGGTGTCAGGATTGTGTAATGAGATCCCTTGATCATCGCGAATTTCACCTTCAATCGGCTCAGACCACCAGCCAATCATGCCGCCAGCATGTGGCTGTAAAGCCGCATTGGTGGCATTAAGTCTTGCTTCAACTGACGCGTTACTTCGAATGATACGCTCGGGTTTTGGCAATCGTGGTCCATGCACTGCGAGTAACACCATTGCTTCAACCAATGACTCAACCACAAATGAATCATTAGGGTTATCTGGATTGCTAAATTTCAATCCATAACAAAGCTCTGTGACACGATGCTCAACCTGAATACGAGTATTCATCTCCATGAAGAAGTGACTACCACGATCGATAATACACTCAAATGTAGAGACCGAATCTAAACCTACAGCTTGCCCGAATCTAGCCGCCTCAGACTCCATTGCATCAAGAGTTATCAGATCCTGCTCAAGCGTTGCTAGTTCTTCCGGCGATCCCACTGAATTATCGATGTTACGCTTAGCGACCTCTATGGACTCAGCGATCGATTCGTGTGTCGAGGAAACTTCAAGCAACTTCTGCTCGTGCATTTGTAGTGAGCAATCTCGCGCACCAAGTGTAATACACCAATCTCCGTTACCGATCACCTGAATCTCTTGGTGACGGGTAGTCTCGATATTCAGCTCAACTAAAACATTTTTATTATCACCAACACCAGTCGTTTTAACCTCATTTAAGATTTCCAACACCAATCCGGGCGCCCTCGCCGCGGCAGATGCCACTCTCTCATCAAGACTGCCTTCATAAGCTGATGGCGCAGCTAGAATACGCTGCCCTTTACCGCCGCCACCGCCAATCGCTTTTAATCGAATTCGATTATCTGGATAGGCGCCATACATCTCGATCACTGATTTTTCGATCTGCGCCTGTAACTCCTCAATAGTGTAGAGGTCGATACCTTTAACATAAGCGGCTGATAAGACTAAGTCAGCCTTATCCTCTAAACCTAAATCGGCTTGATTAAATTGCCCTTGATCGACATCAAGATTATTCTCAGAAATCACCGTTAGTAGTGATTCATGATCGGGGTATTTACTCAATAATACCAGAGCTGTCGCATTATCGATACCTGGTGTCACGCTGACACCGACCTTCAGAGCCGTTCTTTTTGCTTCGTCTTTTAAGCCCGCTGAGTGAACAGTACCCGAGCATGGGCCGATAAAGTTAAGTCCGGCCGACTCCATTGCCGCAACCATCTCCTCATCTTCAGCCATAAAACCATAGCCTGCAAATATTGCGTTATAGTGATTTTGCTTCGCGATATTTATAATTTGCTGAATACGTTCAAGGCGCTCTTCTTTGGTAGCGCCTGTATAATCAGGTACGCGATGAATGCGATCTGGGTCGGTAAGTAGCCTTAGTTCAGGCGACAACGCATTCGGGTAAACAATCGAATCTTTCTCTGAAAGCAAGATTCCGTATTTATCGATTCCCATTTCAGAAAAAACGTCCATTACTTCTTTTCTGATTGGTCCACGACAAATAATTAGCGGTCGGAGCTCTGGGCAAGCAAAACTGCTTACCCATGCTGAATCATGCTTGGCTAACTTGCGATCGCGATGGATCAATGGATTATTTAAGTAGTAATTAACTTTGCTCACATGCTTCCTCAATGTCTTATTAAATAGTTATCGCCACAACAATCACTATAAACAGTGACTTCGGCTGGCCAACCGCAGCTACTCTATTAGTGGAACTCTCTCTGCGGCCCCGTCATTGGCTCAGGATGATAATGGCGCAAGTGAAAACGCATGTTTTCACCTAATACTTGACGCAAGTCACCTGGCATTGCTATTTGTGAAATAGATCCAAGGCTTAACGCCTCTTTCGGATTCATTAACTCATCTTCGTAACGAAGTGCCAATTCAGCCTGTTGAGCCTTAACCCATGAATCAACAACCGACTGCGCCTGATCTTGACTGGCCTCTGCATCAGCGCCAGAAGACTGAAGAGCCTTGAGCTCGTCAGCCAACATCGTTTTGGCTGCAGCTTTAATAGCCTTGAGCTCTTTTTTATAAACGAAATCAACCCCAGCAGGCCCCATAACGGCAGCGCGAGTAGTCGGTAAGGCAACCACAAAATCGGCGCCTGTCGGATAATTATTGAACGAAGCATAAGCACCGCCAAACGCATTCCTTAAAATTAATAAAAAACGGGGCGTTCTTAGATCGATAATAGCATCAAGCATAGCCCGACCTGCTTGGACAATACCGTTTTGCTCTTGTTCTTTACCGGGTAAAAATCCAGTGGTATCTTCCATAAAGATAATAGGAATATTGTAGAGGTTACAAAAACGAATAAAGCGAGCATTTTTATACGCCGCATGAATGTCAATTTGACCAGAAGAGACCGCACTATTATTCGCGACAAACCCCACCACATGACCACCTAAGCGACCAAGCGCGGTGATCGTATTCCTTGCTCTTAGAGCCTGTATCTCTAGAAAATCACCGTGGTCACACAACTGCTGGATAACAATGCTAATATCGACTGGCGTATTCATCCCAGTGGGCGAGTTGAAGGCTTTTTTCAGTAAAATATCCACATCCCAGGTTTTACGCGTTAAAGGATCAGATGTCGCTTGAAACGGTGCTGCTTGGCTATTGTTATCAGGAATATACTTGAGTAACTCTCGCACTTTTAGCAAAGCAGCGACTTCATCATCAACAACGAAATCTGTCACTCCAGATTGACTGTGAACATTGGGCCCACCAAGCTCATCAGGGGTGACATCTTCACCTAAGACCGACTTAACAACACCGGGCCCTGTTAAACCAAAGAAGGTATTCTTTGGCTGTATCATAAATGTGCCTTGGCGAGGCAAATAGGAACCACCGCCAGCATTAAATCCAAACATGCACATGATGCTAGGAACAACACCATTGATTTTTCTCAACGCGGTAAAGGCCTCTGCATAGCCATCAAGACCACCGACACCTGCGGGCACATAAGCACCAGCCGAATCATTTAAACCAACCAGCGGTATTTTACGCTTGCCGGCTAACTCGAATAATTGCGCCAATTTCTTACCATTAGTCGCATCCATAGAGCCCGCTCTAACGGTAAAGTCATGGCCATACAATGCGACATCACGACCGTCAATATCAATAATCGCCGTGACTAGGGACGCCCCGTCTAGATTCTCACCCCAATTCTGAAACAATATAGTCGGGGGCTTAGCGCTCAAAACACCTATTCGCTCCCAAATAGTCATTCGATTTTTTAAATGTTGCTTTTGGGTATTGGCCTCTCCAGCCGCCTTGAATGGCCTCTGCGTTAACTCAAAACCCTGCTTTAACTTTTCTTCGTAAAGACCTGGCTGATAGGATGCCTGCCCAGGTACTGTAAACTCCATCTCCTGCTGCTCAAGAAAGGGATTGTTTAAACTTGCTTTTGGGACTTCGACTGTCATATGAAGATTCCTGTCACTTCTGCATCGATAGCTTTAATTGGCATTTTTGTGGTAATTACTGGCAAATACCCTACTACCGGTTTCATGTTTTAAAAAGTATCATATTAAAATTAGACTCAATCGAGGTTGAAATCTCTTTGTTAGGCAATGCCATTTCAATCTTATGGCATCATCTATGACACCACAGTAAGCACCGTGACACCAGTGGCCATCGCTTCACTTTTAGCTAAAAGATAAAGAAGCCGTCAAGTAATTAATTTATTAGCTATACCGTGGGCTTATTACACCGCTTAAAAGACGCCATTTCAGCTCAATTTAAACGCAGAACCTTATTGTAATTAATAACTTATGTCAATTGACCAAAGCCATCGCCAGCACGCACTATCAACCAATTTTAAAGCGCCTCCGACTATATTTCGCTCAATCACACGCGGCGAGCGCACGGATAATTTTGGCTTTTCGCTATGACAACAAGGCCTTGCACACAAGTTGCATCAATTCGCTACCAAGAGAATAGCTGTGATTACTTTGAGCGGATTCGTCATCTTGATTTTCCGATCTTACTGGATAGCAACGCTCACGCAAGCAATGGCCGCTTCGACATCATTGCGGCTCAGCCTGCGGCCTTACTGAGCTCATTATCAAAGAAGCGTTTGAAGCACACTACCAACAGTGAATCCATCGACTTTTTTGACTTGAGCGAAGTGAAATCTTCTCATAGCTTCGAGCTTATCAATACTGCCATTGATCGATTTACTACAAAAGATAGCTGCCACGAAAATAGCCCCTTCGTATCTGGCGCCATAGGGGTATTCAGCTATGACTTTGGCATGCCGTTAAATCAACTTCCGGCACCTGAACAATCTGACTGGCCAAGCCTCATCATCGGCATTTATCAATGGGCTATTGTGCAAGATCATCAACAACGGCTGGCATGGCTACTAGCCGACCCAAAATATGATGACAGCAAGTTTGATCTTCTGCTAAAAAGTCTAGAAACAAATATAAGCAAGCCAGCTTTTTTGTCGTTAAAACTCTCCTCTGAGTGGCAGCCTAATGGTAATAAAGAAGACTATGAAAAAGCCTTCAACAGAAGCAAAGCATTTATTAATGCCGGCGACTGCTACCAAATCAATGTCGCCCAACAATTTACAGCCAGCTATCAGGGTGATACTTGGCAAGCCTACAAGCAATTACGGACTGTTTCGCCAACCCCATTTGCCGTTTATTTTGAACTGCCACAATCCGTTTTAGTGAGTCTTTCACCAGAAAGGTTTATTCAAGTTGATCAAACTGTTGTAAAGACTCAACCCATTAAAGGTACGAGAAAAAGAGTCAACAACACCCTTGAAGATGCCAAACTTATGGCAGAACTTAGCGGATCTGAAAAAGACCGAGCCGAGAATTTAATGATTGTTGATTTAATGCGAAATGACATTGGCAAATGTTGTGAACTTGGCAGTGTAAACGTTCCCTCATTATTTCAAATCGAAACACACCCTAATGTTCATCATATGGTCAGCACTGTAAAAGGCGACTTAAAAGAAAGCAGTCCGTATCAATCACTCCGGCTTCTAAGAGAGACTCTACCCGGCGGGTCAGTGACTGGCGCACCTAAACGTCGATCGATGGAAATCATCGATCAACTAGAGAACTTCTCACGCTCTATTTATTGCGGATCAGTCGCCTACATCAATAATTCTGGCGATATGGATTCTAATATTTTAATTCGCAGCCTGCTGTTTTCTCAGCAAGACGAACACGCATCTGGACAAGTAAACTGTTGGGGCGGTGGCGGTATTGTTGCCGATTCTGAGCTTGAAGCCGAGTACCAAGAGAGCCTGCATAAGATCAACAATCTGCTAACCGCCCTAGCCTCAAACCATATAACAAAGGAATATTAATCAAGCATCATAGTGATAAATCCCGAACGCTAGCATTTAGGAAGGCCTGTTTTAAATCGGCAAACGTATCAACCGATGTAAACTGCGGAAACTCATCTTTAACATTTTGTGGCGCATGAAATAAAATACCAACTTCAGCCTCAGAAAGCATGGTTGTATCATTGTAGGAGTCACCCGCAGCAATCACTCGGTATTGTAGTGAATGAAAAGCTTTAACAGACTGTCGCTTAGGATCTTTCTGTCGGAGGTGGTAATTCACAACATTACCTTCTGCATCACACTCTAATCTATGACAAAACAAAGTTGGCCAACTAAGCTGTTTCATCAACGGTGCTGAAAACTCATAGAAAGTATCTGAAAGTATCACCACCTGAAAACGTTCCCTGAGCCAATCGATAAATTCTGCAGCACCCTCCAAAGGAGTAATATCGGCAATAACCGCCTGAATATCCTGAAGCTTAAAACCGTTATCTTTTAAAATCTGAAGGCGCTGCAACATCAAAACATCGTAATCAGGAATATCTCGGGTGGTAGCTTTTAAAGCCTCAATACCGGTCCGCTCAGCAAAATCAATCCATATTTCCGGGACTAAAACACCTTCCAAATCTAAACATGCAATTTCCACAATCAACCTCTACACAAACAAATATACCACCCACTCAAGCATAGGTTCTTTTCAGTAGGTTAATTAATATAAGGGCAATTCGATATGCTCAAATAATTCATCTATTTCAACCTTATTGCTACAAAGATAAGCTTGCTCAACTAAATCTTTAGTTAAATGTGGGGCAAACATCCGAATAAAATCATACATATAACCGCGGATAAAAGTACCGCGACGAAAACCAATCTTGGTAACACTGGGCGTGAATAGATGGCTGGCATCTAAAGCCACCAAATCAGTATCAATTTTTTCATCATAGGCCATCTGAGCGACAATACCAATACCTAATCCCAATCTAACGTAGGTCTTTATCACATCAGCATCAGCAGCAGTAAAAACCACCTTAGGAGACAGCCCGCGAGTAAAGAACGCCTCATCCAGCTTAGATCGACCTGTAAAACCAAATACATAAGTGATAATAGGATAACTAGCAACGTCTTCAAGGCTAAGCCTAGTTATCTGAGCTAATGGATGTGATTTCGGCACCAAAATACATCTATTCCAGCGATAGCAAGGCATCATTAAAAGATCAGAGAACAGCTCTAGAGCTTCGGTAGCGATAGCAAAATCAACCGCTCCATCAGCCGCCTGTTCAGAAATTTGCATAGGTGTTCCCTGATGCATGTGTAAAGATACGTCAGGGTACTTAGACATAAACCTTTCGATTGGCTTAGGCAAAGCATAACGCGCTTGGGTATGCGTAGTTGCAATTGATAAGGTGCCCTTCTTTTCATGACTAAACTCTTGCGCGACCTTCTTAATACTTTCAACCTGCCGTAATACTTCTCCAGCGGTTTTAAGAATGGCCTCGCCGGCAGGTGTGACCCGCGTCAAATGCTTACCGCTTCGAGCAAATATTTCAACACCAAGCTCATCTTCCAAAAGACGAATCTGCTTGCTTATGCCAGGCTGTGAGGTAAAGAGACTCTGAGCGGTGGCAGAAACATTAAGGTCGTGATGGGCTACCTCCCAAATATACCGTAGTTGTTGTAATTTCATATACTGACGCCATCCTGCCATTAATTAAATCAAGTCTGCTTATTTGCCACGCCGTGTGGAACATGGCCGGTTGCGATATGCTCCACAGCCAAATCACAATGCCCCCTCTGATCATCAAAGAAAATATCTGCGCCGTAAGCTCTTAGGAAATCAACTTTGGGCATACCGCCTAAAAAAAGCGATTCATCAATACGAATATTCCAAGCGCGAAGCGTTCGAATCACTCTTTCATGAGCAGGAGCAGAACGGGCAGTGACTAAGGCCGTTCTTATCGGAGAGTCATCGCCTGTAAACTCAGACTGTAACAGCTGCAAAGCCGCTAAGAATGACTTGAAAGGCCCTCCACTCAGGGGTAGTTTTGCCGACGCTCGCTCTTTTTCTGTGAAAGCGGCTAGTCCATCCGATTTATAAATCTGCTCGGCTTCATCAGAAAATAACACGGCATCGCCATCGAAAGCAAAACGAAGTTGGCCATCACAGGGGCTTGCCTCAAGACTAGCCGGGTCGCTTTTAGGCAAAATATTAGCAGCTGCAACACCTGCTGTTAAAGCCGCCCTGACATCTTCAGCATCAGTCGAAAGAAAAAGCTGACAACCAAAGGCCTGTATATAACGATAAGGCCGCTCGCCGCTACAAAATGCGGCGCGAGTAATATCGAGACCATAATATTCAATTGAGTTAAAGATGCGTAAGCCAGTGTCTGCGCTATTTCGAGAGAGTAGAATAACTTCGACTCGACCTGAAACATTGAGTCGATCATTTAAAGCAAGCAACTTCTTAACTAAAGGGAAAGCTTCACCAGGCGCTAACGGTTCTTCTTCATGATCGATTTGATACTTAGAATAAGCGGCTAGGCCCTGCTCTGAGTATACACGGTGACTTTCATCCATGTTGAACATGGCACTTGAAGAGATAGCAATAACAAGATTTTCCGCTAAATGATTTGTCAATTAACATTACCCACAAATGACAAGCTTGGGATATTTTAGATTGAAATATTTAAAAAATAACCGTCAATCTAGCTCAAACTATAATAGCTTAAAGCATAGTTATAGTACTATAAAAAAAGTACCATAGGTGGTTTAAAATCAAAATCTCATTTGTAGGTAGCAAAATACGATGAACCTCACTGCATTTACTTTCGATCATGAGACCTATAAGTGGTTAAATGACAATCAGTTTCATCACGGTTCCGATCTTTTTAAGATTGGCGGTAATGGTCGAGACGAAATATACCTGATACAAAATGCCGATAACGATAAGTTAATCGTGAAACTGACAACCGGATCAGCAGATGACATTATCAGCGTTGAAGCTCACGGCCTGACATTATTGGCTGAAACCAATACCGTTGAAACCGCGAAAATCCACCATGTCTCGGATCAATGTATTGTTATGGATTACCTTTTCAGTCATGGACAAAGCGCTGATTACTGGCAATCTCTAGGCTTTCAACTGGCAAAACTTCATCGAGCACCACAAGCAGGTAATGAAAACCCCATGTATGGTTTAGATCGTGATAATTATTGTGGCAAGGGTCGCCAACTTAATCAACCTTGCGTTGATGGCCATGCTTTTTTTTGTGATTATCGTCTACTTAATCAAGCACGCCTAGCCTACGATAATGGATTCTTGGAATCAACCTGGATCATCTATCTCGAATCCATCTGCGAAAGGCTAACTGAGCTTATCCCCACTCAACCGGCATCATTACTTCATGGTGATCTTTGGTCGGGTAATTTATTGGTCAACAATAAGGGACTGCCCGCTTTAATCGATCCTGCGGTATACTATGGATGGCGGGAAGCTGATATCGCAATGACGCTTCTATTTGGCGGCTTCCCTCATGTTTTTTATAATAGCTACGATGAAATATGGCCTCTAGAGTCCGACTGGCGGAATAGAGTCCCTCTTTATAACTTGTATCACCTGCTTAATCACTTAAACATATTTGGTGTGAGTTATTTAGAACAAGTACAATCGACTATCAGTCGTTATGCTTAAATAATTACGACCCCAACTAACAACAGTAGAAAATGGTAAGCAATCAAACGTCCATACCAATGACAATACCAAAAATAGATAGGGCCACTGCTTTTATTGACCGCCGTGCCATCACCCATAACATTAAAATAGCACAATCAATTTCGCCATCAGCAAAGATTATGGCCGTTGTTAAAGCTAATGGTTATGGTCATGGCATGCTCAAAACTGCCAATATTCTTAGTCCTTTTGTACATGGCTATGCCGTCGCTCGATACGAAGAAGCTCAAGCCTTGAGAGCTAATGGTATTCGTCAAGAAATATTAGTCATGAGCCCGACTAATAACTTCAAACAGCTGCAAGATTACCCCTTTAATAATTTTACAGTAGCAGTGCACACAAAAGAAATGCTTGAATTTGCGATGAATATGTCAAACCTCAGCTACTGGGTGAAGATTGATACCGGTATGCATCGACTTGGCATTGATAAGGATAAAATCAGTCAACACTTTTTAAATGAACCGTTAAAAAATCAACCAAAAGCCTTAATGACACATTTTTCTGAAGCGCAAAAGAAACACTCAATAGCGACTCAAAAACAGCTAAAGTGTTTTATTGATATTTTCAACTCGAGCAACATCGATGCTTTTTCAATCTCTAATTCTGCCGCAATCGTCATCAACGAAAACCAAGAGGAGTATAGACAATGGCAATCGCTAACGACAACAACCCTCTCCAATAATCAAGAATACCTTCGACCTGGATTAATGATTTATGGGATAGACCCACTTGATACGCCTAATAAAGCGAGCACAGAACTTAAACCAGCAATGACCCTTGCAGCACCGATCATTTCAATTAGATCTATAAAAGCTGGTGATTCAGTCGGTTATAATAGTAAGTGGACAGCAAAAAGAGACAGTAAAATCGCGACTGTTGCCATAGGCTATGCAGATGGATACCCTCGGCATGCAAAAAATGGAACGCCAATTTTAGTCAATGGCAAAAGAACAGTATTAGCTGGCGCAGTGTCAATGGACTCACTATGCGTAGACATTACAGACCATCAAGATGAAATCATTCTTGGGGATACTGCTATTCTCTGGAGTAATGATTTACCAATCAACAGTATTGCCAAATATGCCGACACCATCGCTTATGATTTAATGACCGCCATTGCTGAGCGAGTCGTAAAAGTAATCGTTTAAAACCCTGAACAGCTAAAACTTAACAAGGCCTAAACATTGTCACTGATTAGAATTGTAGATGCCTCGATAGAATTTGGCGACAACCCTCTTTTGAAAAACGCTAACCTCTCAATTGAAGAGGAAGAGAGAGTCTGCTTAGTCGGAAGAAATGGCGCAGGAAAAACCACACTAATGAATATTATCGCCGGTAATATTCAAGTCGATAACGGCGTTATACACCGACAACAGGATTTACGCATAAGCCAACTTCAACAAAACTTACCTGATGCAATAAACTCGACCGTTTATGAGGTTGTAAAACATGGCTTAAACCATCAACTCTCACTTATTGCACAATACGAAATGCTTGCGAAGCAAGAAGATCTAAATGCTAATCAGCTACATAAAATGGAACAACTGCAGACTGAAATCGATTCTGGCGGCGGTTGGCAAGTTAATCAACAAACTGAAACCATCATCAGTCAATTGGGACTACCTGCAGAAAAAAAACTTTCCCAGTTGTCTGGCGGTTGGCGGCGGCGAGTAGCACTTGGTCAAGCTCTAGTCTCAAAACCTAATTTACTATTACTCGATGAACCAACTAACCATTTAGACATAAATACAATACAGTGGTTAGAGAGCATTTTAAATAGTTATCGAGGAAGCGTCATATTCATCACTCATGATAGGGAATTTTTGCAGCAAGTCGCGACCCGTATTGTTGAAGTTGATCGGGGAAGACTGTTTAGCTGGCCAGGCAACTACAAGAACTTTTTAAAGTTAAAAGAACAATCGCTTAAAGAAGAAGAAGCAAACAATGCCCTTTTTGACAAGCGACTCGCACAGGAAGAAAAGTGGGTTCGCCAAGGCATTAAAGCTAGAAGAACAAGAAATGAAGGCCGCGTGCGAGCATTAGAGGCCATGCGGAAAGAGCGAAGCCAAAGAATAAAACAACAAGGAAGGGCTAAGTTGCAGATCGAAGATGCTGAAAAATCAGGTCGGAAGGTTATCGAAGCTAGGGGGATAAGCCATCGCTACGATCAGCAGCAATTGATTAACAAATTTAAGTTAAAAATTTTGCGTGGTGACCGGATAGGATTAATCGGCAATAATGGTGTTGGCAAAAGCACCCTTCTGAAGATCCTTTTAGGTCAGATCACGCCCGATGAAGGCAGCGTCAAAATCGGCACCAATATTTCACTGGCTTATTTTGACCAAGTCGCACGTGAATTAGATGAAGAAAAAAGTATTTCTGAAAACGTAGGGCTTGGTAGAGACTTTATTTCGATCAACGGGAAAGAGAGACACATTATCTCTTATTTACAAAATTTTTTATTTTCACCGAAACGAGCCATGACACCGGTAAAAGCTCTATCAGGTGGCGAGAAAAATCGGGTTTCACTAGCCAAACTATTTGCCGTACCTTGCAACCTATTAGTCTTAGATGAGCCAACCAATGACCTAGATATTGAGATGCTAGAGGTCCTTGAAGAAAGACTCGTCCATTACAATGGCAGTCTTATTGTGGTTAGTCACGACCGTGCCTTCTTGGATAATGTGGTTACAAGTATTTTAGTCTTTGAGGAGGATGGCAAAATTGCCGAATACATCGGCGGCTACAGCGATTGGCTTAAGCGAAATCGTTCGCTTGATGTGATTGGTAGACCGGAACTAAAACAGTCCTCTAAAATGACTGAAAGCGAAATTGAAAAATCAGAAAACGAAAGTAAACACTCAGTGAGAAAAGCAAAGTTAAGTTACCATTTGCAGCGCGAACTTGATGAAATACCTGAGCTTATAAATAAATTAGAGAACAAAATAACTGAATTAGAAACTATTATCTCTGCTGATGGCTTTTATAAGCAAAGCTACGAGAAAAATCAGCAGACTCTTGAGGAACTGAGCAATACTCAAAAGGAATTGGATCAAGCTATGGATAGATGGGTAGAAATTGAAAATCAAACCGAAGCTGAATAGACTCAGTCTTGATCCTGAGGTTTATTCCGGCTAATGGTGATATGCTTGGTACCACCAGTATGGTTGATACCACTGGTACCGGCCGGTATTTCTTGAATCTTCTTCCCAGAAGCTAAAAACTGTTCAACTTGTGCATAAATAGTTTCACTACTGTTTTCATCAGCTGCAGGATCTTTTTTGGCGACTATTTTGATCTTTGGGGCAACCTTGCTCTTTGGCTTTGAAAAAGTGACATTAACAGTCATTGGCTTTAATTTTTTTAGCTTCGAGTCATCCTCAGACTTTGAAACAGACAACTTTTTCGCTGAAGTTTTTTTACTGTCTACTTTTTTAACTGCAGACTTTTTTGCTGCAGGTTTCTTTGGTGCCGGTTTCTTTGCGGCCAGTTTCTTTGCGGCCGGTTTCTTTGCTGCCGGTTTCTTTACTGCCGGTTTCTTTGCTGCCGGTTTCTTTGCGGCCGGTTTCTTTGCGGCCGGTTTCTTTGCGGCCGGTTTCTTTGCGGCCGGTTTCTTTGCGGCCGGTTTCTTTG
>JAYYUJ010000045.1:0-28624 GCA_036344075.1 Pseudomonadota bacterium | reverse complement strand
AAGTTTAATTGAATTTAGCCGTATTTTTGGGCCGCTAGAAATGCACCCGCTGAAAGCTACTACTTCAGCTGAATATCCAGAGTTATTCGTATTAGAAAACGGTGGTGAGACCGATAAATTTAATACCGCTTATTACGACGGTGAAGCTATTGTTAATCGCTTGATCTGGCACATGGACTTGCATTACACAGGCAAACCTAATCGAGGTGCTATCCTGTCGGCTGTGCATATTGCTGAAGAAGACGGCCAAACAGGTTTTGGCGATTTGGCAAAAGCTTACACGGCTTTGCCTGAGCACTTAAAAAATAAAATTTCCGATTTGGAGGTCGCTTACACTTTTGAGATGCAGCGAGCGAAATGGCGGTTTGCAGATAACAGTGGTTATGAGCCTGGTCCTTTTAGTCCCAAAAAGCCTTCTGACGTTGGTTTTCCTGATTTTCCTGATGCAGTTTATCCAATGGTGGTCACTCACCCTGAAACTGGCGACAAAATTCTAGAAATTGTTGAACAATTTTTAGATCGAGTGATAGAGCCTGAAAAAATTGGTATGTCGGACGCTGAAGCTGACCAGTTACTGCATGAGTTGGTAGAGCACATACGTAAGCCAGAGTTTCATTATTGGCATGATTGGCGTATCGGTGACATGGTGTTGTGGGATAACTGGCGAGCGATGCACTGTACTACCGGCACCCGTGTAGGCATCAAGCGTCTAATTAATCGCACTACGATCGAAGGCAGTCACACCTTGGGTCGTCAGTTAGCAGTAACTGAGTAGTTTTAATTAATGGGTACTAGCATGTTAGTAAACAAAATAGTCGGGTGTTGCTTAGTTTTGTTGAGTTGCCATGCCGCTGGACAAGCTGTTAGCTCGGCATACGCTGTATCGGATAAAAATATTGAATTTCAAAAGCCGCAGACACAATTGCTGTGGGGTGATACGCACGTTCATACGGTCTTATCGGGTGACTCGGCTTTATTTGGCAATAAATTAGTAGGACCTGATGAAGCTTATCGATTTGCCAAAGGTGAAGTCGTACAAGCCAGTTTAGGCAAGCCGGCTCAATTGGAAACGCCGCTGGACTTTCTACTGGTCTCTGATCATGCTGAAACCATGAGCGTCATTTGGCAACTTCGACATCCAACCACGGAGCAAAAACGGGACCAGCGTTTACAAACTGCATTAAATATTGTCGAACGCGGTTTAAAGGCGATTCCAGCTGATGTTAGTCAGATAGAGACGGTCAATGTGGCACTGTCCAGTGCAGCGATGTTTCTGCTCGATGGCTCTGCTGCTTCCAATCATGCCGCTAATAACGCATGGCAAGAGATTATTGCCAGCGCTGAGCGACATAATCAACCGGGTGAATTTACTGCATTGATCGGTTATGAATGGAGTTCAACACCCAACGGCGATAACTTGCATCGAGTTGTGATGTATCGTGATGGCGCTGATAAAGTTTCACAAACTCATCCAGTCAGTGTCATAGCCGCCATGGTTGACCCTACAGTCTATTATCCAGAAACATTATGGCGTGGCATGCAAGATTATGAAAATAAAACCGGCGGTCAAGTATTAGCGATACCGCATAATAGTAATTTAAGCTCTGGCTTAATGTTTGATGTGGAAACTTCGACAGGGTCGATGAATGAATCTTAGGCCCGGAATAGAAAACGCTGGGAGCCGGTGGTTGAAATCACTCAAATCAAGGGTGACAGCGAGGCGCACCCATTTTTATCGCCCGGTGATGAATTTGCCGATTATGATAACTGGGATAAAGGCAATATTTTCAATAGTCGACTTTATACCGATGAGATGTTAGCGGGCAGTTATGTTCGTGAAGGGCTAAAGCGCGGCCTAGCCATTAAGGACGCAGTTGGTGTTAATCCCTACCAATTTGGTGTCATCGGCAGTACGGATTCGCATACCGGTTTAGCCACGGCTGACCATAAAAACTTTTGGGGCAAATCACCGGTAGTGGGTCCCACGCCAAACCGGCTAACGGCTGATTGGTCGACAAAAGGCGAGGGGGGCGCTTTAGTCACAGTGAAAAATAGCGAATCAGCTGCCTCGGGCTATGCGGCGGTATGGGCCAGCGAGAATACCCGTGCAGCTATATTTGACGCATTTAAGCGTCGTGAAGTTTATGCCTCTACAGGTCCACGAATAGAGGTTAGATTTTTTGGAGGTTATAATTTCACCGATGACGACCTCTACGCCCCTGATTTTGCTGCAGCTGGCTATCGAGGCGGAGTGCCGATGGGCGGCGAACTTAGTGCTTCAGAGCAAGCGCCTATTTTTATGCTCAGTGCATTAAAAGACCCCAAAGGCGCCAACTTAGATCGCATTCAAATCATTAAAGGTTGGCTGTCAACTGATGGTCAATTGCATGAGCGTATTTACGATGTTGCTGTATCTGATAATCGACGTATTGATCGCAATGGTCGTGTAAAACAGTTGGTAGGCAATACCGTCGACATTGACAAAGCCGAATACAAAAATAGCATTGGTGAGGTGGCATTGGCAACGCGCTGGGTTGACCCTGATTTTGACCCTAAGCAAGCCGCTTTTTATTATGCACGTGTATTAGAGATTCCTACGCCACGCTGGACAACCTATGACGCGGTTAATTTTAACAGTCCCTTGCCTAGCAATGTGCCAGCTTCGACCCAAGAGCGGGCTTACACTTCTGCTATTTGGTATCAGCCTTAATTCATTAATCGAACTGCTTTCTGAAATATCGTATATGAAGATCAAAATTGTCTATATTAGCCCGGTATAGAACCACCACTTAGTGAGGTTAGTTATGGAAAAATTCGTCTATTTGATTGGCCCCAGCGAGCAAGTGTCGCTGGACGATTTGACCCAAACACTATTGTCAACGACGGTGCCTAAATTGCGTGAGATGGGCGCTTCTAAGATCACCATTAATATCGCTGATATGAATGAAGTTTTACAAGCTGAAGCGCCGGGTCGCTTGATCGGTTGTTGGCAAGATGTGCAGGCAGTGGTTTCATTTTGGCATGATTGTCTCGACCATCGTGCGCCGATTGAAACCTATTTAGCCAGTTTAGCGGGCCAGTTAACTGGGTATTTGGTGACTGAGTCGGTATTGCAAACCTTTGACCCTGTCTGGGAGGGCGGTGAGCGACGACCAGGTGTCACTCAATTTGGTGCCAACGCTAAGCCGGCTAATGTCAGTGATGAGGATTTTTATCATAACTGGCAAGTTGATCATTCAAGTTTATCGTTTGATTTGCATCCCCTGCGATGGTCTTATGTGAGAGACGCGGTGGCCAGACCCTTGACCAAAAATGCGCCGCCTTATCGTGCCATTGTGGCTGAACACTTTAAACAGTTGGAAGATTTTACTGATGACAGTCGCTACTTCGGTTCTGCTGAAGTCGTGCAGGCCATGATTGCAGAAATTCCTGGTTTTTGTGACGTGAATATGATGTTTTCTGTGCCAATGAGCGAGTACTTTTTCAAATAATAAGGGGGTATGCGATGCCCAGCAAGGATAAATCATTAACACCCAGTCGTTTTTGGCAGGCGATGATTCCATGGCTTGCCAACCCCAAAGGTTTGGCTGTCGACCGATGGTTAATGCGTTTGTTTAACGTATCTTTCATGGGGCGGATGTTTACTCGGGCAGGGGGGTACGCCGATCGTCCGCATTTAATTTTAAAAACTATTCATTGGAAAACCGGCCAAATAAAGTCAGTCGTCTTGCCTTATGTGAAAGACGGAAATCGATACTTGGTTGTGGGCTCGCACGGCGGCAGAGCTAAAGATGCGGTATGGTGTCTTAATATTAGAGCACATGCCTGTAGCTGGATCTGTGTTAATAGACAATGGTTTTTTGCAAAGGCTACCGTGTTAAGCGGTGAGTCTAGACAAGCGGGGTTTGCCTTGGTCAATGCTGATGGTGGCTACAGTCATTATACTAAAATGACTGAAGGTATTCGCCAGTTACCGGTTGTGGCAATTGAGCCTAATTTCAAACGATCTCGTCCACAAGAAGACACGGTCTGAAGACCTGCGCCAAGACTTAGCCCTACCAACATTATTTTGCTAGTATGCGCTAATGAGTTTAGATTTGTTTTCAACTGAATCGCAGGCCGATGTCGGACAAACAATTTCGCTTCAGGGTGGTGAGCTTTGCTATTACCCTAATTTTTTCCCTCAGGAACAGGCTGACAACTTTCTGAATCAATTTGAACAGCAGTTGCCTTGGCGGCAAGAGCAGATCACTCTATTTGGCAAGCGACTGTTGGTGCCGCGTTTATCGGCTTGGTATGCCGATGATGAACTACCTTATACCTACTCGGGCATTACCCATCAGGGACTAGCTTGGACTCAGGAATTAATGGCGATTCGGCGCCGCCTAGAGACTGCAGCAGCGGTTGAGTTTAATAGCGTGTTAGCTAACTTATACCGCGATGGTAGTGACAGTAATGGCTGGCATGCGGATGATGAAGTTGAGTTAGGTGACGCGCCAGTTATTGCCTCGGTGAGTTTTGGACAGCCACGCGTATTTCAGATGAAGCATCGTACTGATAAGCAGCAGAAATTTAAGCTGGAGTTGCCTCATGGCAGTGTCTTGATAATGCGCGGTGAGACACAGAAAAACTGGCTGCATCAAATTGCTAAAAGCCGACGCAGTATGGCAGCGCGAATTAATTTAACGTTTCGCTGGGTTGATCCGTTACTCGCAAAAAGCGCTTCAAGGAACTAACTGAATCGAAAGATAGGTATGTGCCGGGTTATTTACTTTGTGCATTTAAGGCTTGGCCATTGATGCCAATACTGTCGGGACCGATTAAATATAAATAAGCGTTCATGATCGCTGATGGTTCAGGGTTACTGTTCAAGGCTTCTCCAGGATAGGCCTGTTTGCGCATCTGAGTTTGTGTGGCGCCTGGATTTAGCGAGTTAACTCTGATATTGCTGGTATCAGCCAATTCATCGGCCCAGGTTTGCATTAAGCCTTCTATGCCAAATTTTGAGACCGCGTAGGCGCCCCAGTAAGCACGACTTTTTCGGCCGACGCCTGATGAAGTGAATATCACAGAGGCATGGTCGGCAAGATTGAGTGCCGGCATCAAGGATTGGGTTAAGCTAAAGTTGCTGCTTAAGTTAACTTTAATAACTTGGTCAAAGGTCTCTGTGTCGTATTGCGCTAAGGGCTTCATCTCGCCCAGTATCCCAGCATTGTGTAACAGGCCATGTAAGCTGCCCAGTTGGTCGATAATCTCGTTATTTAACGCGGCGAAGTCTTCATGACTGGCTTTTGCTAAGTCCAATTCGACCAGTACCGGTTGTGGGTGCTCCGCAGCTTCAATTTCATCGTAAACTACGGCTAATTTTTCGATGGTTTTGCCAACTAATATAACCGTTGCACCATGTGCAGCAAAGCTAAGCGCCGCTGCTTTACCAATGCCATCACCTGCGCCGGTGACGACAATATTTTTGCCCGCTAAAAGCGTACTGCTGGCTTGATAGTCGTTAATATTGCTTAAATCTTGCATGAGAATACCGATTCCACAATTGTTTTGATGTCCTTGGTTTGCTGGGCAATAAAATCTGCTTGCCAAGTATTAATATTGTCGTTGGGTTCGATATAACCAAAGGCCACAGCAATGGTTTTCATGCCTGCTCTATTGCCGGCTTCAATATCACGCTGGTGGTCGCCGACATAAATAGTATTATCGCTCGTGCAGTGCAATGTTTTTGCTGCCAGCAATAATCCTGCAGGGTCAGGTTTGGGTTTTTCGACATGATCGGGGCAGATTAACACATTGCAGCCGTCAGCTAATTGAAGTTTTTCAAGGAGTGCTTGGCTGTAAAGCAATGGTTTGTTGGTCACGATACCCCAAGCTATACCGGCATCTTTAAATGCGCTGAGAAGCGATTTATAACCAGGAAATAATCTTGAGCAAGTACCAATGCAAGCCAGATAATAATCGAGCAATTGCTGCCTTGCTGATGCGAAGCTTGGATCTTCTGGTGTGATATTGAGTGCTAATTGAGTCAGCACAGCTGATCCGTTAGAGACTTGCACAGTAATAGTTTCATCGCTGAGGTTTTCTAGGCCGTGATCGCGTCTTAACTGATTGACTGCGATAATAAAATCTGGAGCGGTATCCAATAAAGTGCCATCCAAATCAAATAGTACAGCATTGTTCATAGCATTTTTTCTAATCAGGGTTATTGGGATGCTGGTTTAATGGCATGCAATAAATAGTTAACATCCAGATTATTCGATTTTAGCTTGTATTGCTGTGTCAGCGGGTTGTAAGTCATGCCGGTTGAGTCTTTTAAGCTTAGTCCACTGGCCCTAATCCAGTGATGCAGTTCTGAGGGTTTGATCAGCTTTTCATAATCATGAGTGCCTTTAGGTAATAGGCGCAATATGTGTTCTGCGCCAACAATCGCAAATAAATAGCTTTTAGGGTTGCGGTTAATGGTGGCGAAATAAAGATGCCCACCGGGTTTGCATAGATTTGCACAGGCATTCACGATGGCAGCAGGGTCTGGCACATGTTCAAGCATTTCAAGGCAGGTGACGATATCGTATTGCTCGGGTCTTTCAAGCGCGATCTGTTCTGCGGTAATTCTTTTATATTCAATCGTAAGCTGATTATCTAAGGCGTGTAACTTGGCCACAGCTAACGGTGCTTCTCCCATGTCGATGCCGGTGACTTGGGCGCCGCGCTGGGTCAGTGCCTCTGACAGAATCCCGCCGCCGCAACCGATATCAATCACTTTCTTTTCAGCCACGGGTGAGAGCCGGTCAATGTAGTTTGCTCTTAAAGGGTTAATCGCGTGCAGCGGTTTGAATTCACTTTCGGTGTCCCACCAACGATGGGCCAGCGTCTCAAATTTTGCGATTTCATCGCGGTCGACATTGGTCTGTGTATTGGGCGCTTCGGTATTGTTTTGTTTCATGCTTGACTACTCATTAAGATGCTAGTTGTTTCTTCCACCAATCACTTTTTGCCAGTACAGCGTTTAGATCAATATCAACTAATTGCCCGTCACTGACTTTACGTTGTCCCGCCACCCAGACATGGCTGACAGGCGCGTCAGCTCCGGCATTAACCAGTTGACTAGTAATTGACTGAAGCGGCTGAAGGCTAGGCGTTTGGGTGTCGATAGCAATAATATCGGCCTGTTTGCCAACGCTGAGACTGCCAATTTCACTTTCTAAGCCCAGTGTTTCCGCGCCGCCAAGTGTTGCCATTCTTAGCGCTGCGGCACAGGATAGCGGTTTTTTTATATCGGCCTCAGCGCTTAGCATAACCGCTAGGTTCAGCTGGCTAAAAAGATTCAGCGTGTTGCCGCAGGCGGCGCTATCCGTGCCTATGCCCATGTTAACCCCTTGTTCAAGCAGTTTGGCACTTGGGCTGCACGCAGTTTGAAGCTTTAGGCTGGCGCCTGGGCAGTGAATCACGCTGGCGCCAGATTCAACCAACAGCTTCTCACTGTTGGTGTCTAGCAGGCTGGCTTGAATCGCTTGGGTGCGAGGTGATAGTACCCCTAGTTCAGACAAGCGCTGAATAGGTTCAAGGCCATACTTATCGATAGAGTCGTTGATTTCAACCTCATGTTGATGCAGATAAAGGTGGATCGGCCGGTCGATCTCTTCGGCTAACATGGCGATACGCTCAAAGCTCTGATTGCTGACACGGTTAGCTGAGTAGGGCCCAAATCCCGTAGTGATAAGCGCACTTTGCCGGTATTCATCGGCAATTTCTAGGCCTTTTTCAAAGTACTCCTCGCTATTTTGTGCCCAGTTGGAGGCTTGCTCACTAATAGGAAAATGAATTTGAGCCCGCATTCCCAATGATTCTGTGATACTGGCGCTGGCATTAGGGAATAGATAGCTGTCACTAAAACAAGTGGTGCCGCTGAGGAGCATTTCGGTAATACCCAGTGTGACACCGTCGCGAGCAAATGACTCAGACAGACACTGGCGTTCGATCGTCCAAATGTCGTTAAGCCATTTCGGCAGTGGTTGGGGTTTTGTTAACCCTTTTAGTAGGCTCATGGCGGTGAAGTTGTGAGTATTGACTAAGCCCGGCATTAAAATATGGTGATTCAGTGCTGTATGTGAGGCATTAGGATAGCGGGCGAGGAGTTCGTCTGATGGTCCAATGGCAATAATGCAACGCTCTTCGACAACGATGGCGTGATTTTCGAGCACCGTGATCTGGTTGGCGAGCGGTTGGTTTTGATCGATGGGTAAGACCCACCGAGCGCTAATAATTTCAGTGTCGACTGGAGTCATGTGTCTGGCTATTTTATAAAATACGCTAGTTAATATTCAATTATACGTCATTGCGGCCTCTTTGGGTGATCGTCAAGGTGTTTTTAAAACTTCAACCCTTGATGCGACCCTCTGGCGGCCATCCAGCAGATAAAAAGAGTAAAAAGTAAGCGTATTTCGTCGAGAAAAAACACCGATTTTATGTCGACCAAAAACGATAAATGATAGCTGGCAAAGTACCATCGAAAGTCAGCTTTTTAGTGACCATAAATGCCAATGAGCGGTCCGCCTGTGATATCATTGACAGCTTATAAATGGGTGTTTGGCAGTTATTTTATCTGTTTTTTTGTACTGCCTGAATCAGTAGTTTACTTGTCATTATTTTTAAGATCGCAAGCAAGGGGATAAGTCGTTTATGGGTGAGATAGCCAAAGAAATTCTACCCGTTAATATCGAGGAGGAACTCAAGCAGTCTTATCTTGATTATGCCATGAGTGTCATTGTTGGCCGTGCTTTGCCTGATGTTCGTGATGGTTTAAAGCCCGTTCATCGGCGGGTATTACACGCCATGAATGAGCTGAATAATGATTGGAACAAGGGCTATAAGAAGTCTGCTCGAGTGGTTGGTGACGTGATTGGTAAATACCATCCACACGGTGATTCTGCAGTTTACGACACCATTGTTAGAATGGCTCAGCCTTTTTCTTTGCGCTATATGTTGGTGGATGGCCAAGGAAATTTCGGTTCGATTGATGGTGATTCCCCAGCGGCAATGCGATACACCGAAATCCGCATGGCAAAAATTGCTCATGAGTTGTTGGCTGATCTCGACAAAGATACGGTTGATTATGTGCCCAACTATGATGGCACAGAAATGATTCCAGAGGTGATGCCGACCCGCGTGCCAAATTTATTGGTCAATGGTTCTTCGGGCATCGCCGTGGGTATGGCGACGAATATTCCACCACATAATATTGTTGAGGTAGTGAAGGCAACATTGGCGTTAATTGACGATCCTAGCTTAGATGTTGATGGCTTGATGGAGCATTTACCAGGACCGGACTTTCCAACCGCTGGGATTATTAACGGCCGTGCTGGCATTGTCCAAGCTTATCGAACTGGTCGAGGCCGCATCTATGTTCGCGCTCGTTGCGAAGTAGAGGTGGATGAAAAAAACAAACGTGAAACGATTATTATTTCTGAGTTGCCCTATCAGGTGAATAAAGCACGTTTAATTGAGAAGATCGCCGAGTTAGTCAAAGATAAAAAGATTGAAGGCATTTCTGAATTACGCGATGAATCTGATAAAGAGGGCATGCGAGTTGTTATCGAGTTGCGTCGAGGCGAATTAGGCGAGGTCGTTATTAATAACCTCTATTCACAGACTTCATTGGAAAGCGTCTTTGGCATCAATATTGTTGCCTTGGTTGATGGTCAGCCTAAACTATTAAATCTTAAGGACACGCTAGAATGCTTTATTAAGCATCGCCGCGAAGTTGTTACCCGTCGAACCGTATATTTGTTAAGAAAAGCGCGAGAAAGAGGGCATATACTTGAGGGTTGGGCGATAGCGCTAACCAATATTGATCCCGTTATCGCTTTGATAAAAGCTTCACCCAGCCCAGCTGAAGCGAAAGAAAAGCTCATAGCTAAACCCTGGCCGCCGGGCGCAGTCATGGAAATGCTAGATCGCGCCGGCGCAGATGCAAGTAGGCCAGAAGATCTAGCTGTTCAGTTTGGTCTGATTGATGGCGCCTATCATTTATCGCCAATACAGGCGCAGGCAATTTTAGAATTACGCTTGCATCGTCTTACAGGTATGGAACATGAGAAATTACTTGATGAATATCGCGAACGTTTAGAGCAGATTTCAGATTATTTGGGTATTTTAGGGGACCCTGACCGTTTACTGTCAGTGATTCGTGAAGAATTAGTTGAGCTGGTTCAGAACTTTGGTGACGGGCGTCGAACTGAGATTACTGCCAGTAAGCGCGATCTAACGGCTGAGGATTTGATTTCAGAAGAGGATCGAGTAGTGACTATTTCGCATGGTGGCTATGCTAAATCACAACCTCTAGATGATTATCAAGCGCAGCGCCGTGGTGGTATGGGTAAATCTGCGACTTCAGTCAAGGATGAAGATTTTGTTGAGCATCTGCTGATCGCCAACACGCATAATACTATTTTACTTTTTTCTAATGTAGGCAAAGTCTACTGGCTCAAGGTATTCCAGATTCCTGTGGCAGGCCGAAATTCTCGTGGTCGACCCGTGATAAACCTCTTGCCCCTTGAAGAAGGCGAACGCATAACTTCCATTTTACCAGTTGCTGAATACAAAGAGGGTCACTATATCTTTATGGCGACGGCAAACGGCACCGTCAAGAAAACAGCCTTAACAGACTTTGCTCGGCAACGGAGTGTTGGCTTGCGAGCATTGGAGTTAGATGAAGGTGATGTCCTCATTGGCACAGCCATTACTGATGGTCAGTCAGATGTTGTGTTGATTAGCAGTGCTGGTAAAGCAGCTCGGTTTGAGGAGTCGGCGGTCAGAGCGATGGGTAGAACTGCAAGAGGGGTTCGTGGTATACGACTAGATGAAGGTCAGCGACTGATTAGTTTAATGATCCCTAAGCCTGAGGGTCGTGTGCTGACGGTCAGTGAAAATGGTTTTGGTAAGCGAACATCGATGGACCAGTTTCCAGTCAAGGGTCGGGGTAATCGTGGCGTCATTGGTATGCAAACCTCTGATCGTAACGGTCAATTAGTGGGTGCGATACAGGTAGTTCCTGGTGAACAAATGATGTTAATCAGTGATCAGGGGACTTTAGTCCGCTGCCGCACTGACGAGATTTCTGAATTAGGAAGAAATACGCAAGGCGTTAGAGTTATTCGTCTCAAAGAAGGCGAGTTGTTAGTGAATGTAGCGCGCATTGATGAGCCAGAAGACGATCTTGATGGTGAGAATGGTGCTGTTGATGGGGTGGACTTTAAAGATGCTAGCATCAGTAAAGATACAGATGCTAATCAAACAGATTAATGCTGGTCCTGTGTAGTTTTATTAGCGGTTAAATTTTAATTGGAGAGTAGTGGTCAATGAACCGTCTTTATAATTTTTGTGCAGGCCCGGCTGCTTTACCCGATGCTGTTTTATTACAAGCACAAAATGAATTGCTCGATTGGCAGCAAAAAGGGTTGTCGGTGATGGAGATGAGTCATCGCAGTAGCGAGTTTGTCGGGATTGCTGAGGCGGCGGAAGCTGATTTACGAGACATAATGGGCGTTTCAGACGACTATGCGGTATTGTTTTTACAAGGTGGCGCTAGCCAGCAGTTTTCTGCAGTACCATTAAATTTGTTAAACGGTAAGTCGCGAGCAAATTACGTCAATACCGGTCAGTGGTCAAAAAAGGCTATTAAGGAGGCGGGGCGATACTGCGATGTGAATGTGGTTGCTAGCAGTGAGGCTGATAATTTTTCATCTATACCGGCTTTTGATAGTTGGAATATTGATAAAGATGCGGCGTATCTGCATTACACGCCTAATGAAACTATTGGCGGGGTTGAATTTTTTTGGACGCCAGAAGTATCAATGCCTGTGGTTGCCGATATGTCTTCCACGATATTGTCGCGACCTATTGAGGTCGACAAGTTTGGCGTTATTTATGCCGGCGCCCAAAAAAATATCGGTCCATCTGGCCTGACCATTGTAATAGTTCAAAAAGACTTACTAGGAAATGCCAGTGCTATGACTCCCTCAATGCTTAATTATAAGCTACATGCTGACGCAGGCTCCATGTCTAATACTCCGCCTGCTTATGCCTGGTACATGGCTGGCCTAGTATTTAAATGGATTAAACAAATGGGTGGTTTGACGGCAATAGCTGAAATGAATCAGCGAAAAGCGAGCAAGTTATACGAGTTTATAGATGCTAACGATTTTTATGCAAACCCTGTTGAGCCGGTGAGTCGCTCATCAATGAACGTGCCGTTTACGTTGGCTGATGATGCGCTCGATAAGTTATTCTTAAAGCAGTCGGAAGAAGCTGGCTTGCTTAATTTGAAAGGCCATCGTTCGGTTGGTGGTATGCGAGCGTCAATTTACAATGCAGTATCTGAGGCAGCAGTTGATGCCTTAGTGGCGTTTATGACGGATTTTGCCAAACAGAATGGATAGTTTTTTTAATTAGCGATAGCCTTGTGTGTTGATATCATGAGTAAAGAAAACCTCGATAGTTTAGAAAATTTGCGAGCTGAGATTGATCAAATCGATCAGCAGCTACAGCTGTTATTGAATAAGCGGGCCGATTGTGCCCAGCGAGTGGCTACCGTTAAGTTGCGCGATCTTGATTCTAAGCAAAGTAATGCCAGTTTGTTTTATCGACCTGAACGAGAGGCTCAGGTGCTTCGAAAAGTCATTGAGCGCAATGAAGGGCCGCTAGATGGTAAGGACGTGGCGCGAATTTTTAGAGAAGTGATGTCTGTTTGTTTGGCATTAGAAAAGCCGATGGATGTTGCCTATCTAGGTCCGGCAGGCACTTTTACCCAAGCTGCTGCACTCAAACATTTTGGTCATGCTGTGCTGACTCATCCGGTTGCCAACATTTCTGCAGTGTTTGATTCGGTTGAAAAAAAAGTCTGTGATTATGGTGTGGTGCCGGTAGAGAACTCAACCGAAGGTATGGTCACTCATACGCTCGACAATTTCATTAATTCGTCACTCAAAATTTGCGGTGAGTTGGTGTTGCCGATCGTATTACATTTATTGATTAAGCCCTCGGCTGATCCTGCTAAGATTACTAAGATTTGTGCGCATCAGCAGGCCATCGCGCAATCAAGGCAGTGGCTACAGCAAAATTATTCTCAGATAGAGCTGATTTCTGTGAGCTCAAATGGCGAGGCGGCTAAAATGGCCGCTACAGACGAGAGTATTGCCGCGATTGCAGGTGAGCTTGCTGCAGAACATTATGATCTTGTTCATATGGCATCGAATATCCAGGATTATGCTGACAACACGACTCGCTTCTTAGTGGTTGCTCCCGACGAAGTGCCTGCCAGTGGCGATGATAAAACTTCATTAGTGGTATCGACGCGGAATGTCCCCGGCGCCTTATTTAAGCTCTTAGCGCCACTAGAAAAGGAAGGAATTAGCTTAACACGTATAGAGACCCGTCCGTCGCGTACCGAAAATTGGGCCTATGTTTTTTTCATGGAGTTCCATGGTCATCATAACGACGAGGCCGTGCAGCGAGTCATTCGCTCTATCTCAGAGCAGTCTTCTTTCGTGAAAGTGCTGGGCTCTTACCCTGCGGCCGTTATTTGATCGTGTTAACAGCGTATTTCTTCACTACTGATACAGTTTAAATCATCATGAAACCGTCATTTATTGAATTAGCTCGTCCACAAGTACAATCGATGCAGCCTTATCAGGCAGGCAAGCCTGTCGAACAAGCACAGCGCGAGTTGGGTGTTGAAAAATTTGTCAAGCTGGCCAGTAATGAGAATCCTCGCGGTCCTTCTGCTGCAGTAATAGCAGCAATCAATCAGGCAGGACAAGAAGTTAACCGTTACCCCGATGCCAATGGCTATTATCTAAAGCAAAGATTAGCTGAAATGCATCGAGTTGAAGCGCACTGCATTACCTTGGGTTGTGGCTCAAACGATCTTCTTGAGCTGATTGCAAGCGCTTATCTCGATCACTATTGCTCGGCAGTTGTCTCTCAGTATGCCTTTTTGGTTTATGGCTTAGCTATCGCCCGCAGTGGTGCTGCTACTATTGAAGTGCCGGCTCTGGATTACGGTCATGATCTAGCTGCTATGAATGCAGCCGTGGTAGAAAATACTCGGGTTATTTATCTTGCTAATCCAAACAACCCAACCGGTACTTATGCGACATATGAAGAATTGCTGGCTTTACTTGAAGGGTTGCCATCATCGGTTCTGGTGGTCTTAGATGAGGCGTACTGTGAGTATATTGATAATCCGAATTACCCTGATGGTATTGCTTTACAAAAAAAATATCCCAACCTTATTGTGACCCGAACCTTTTCTAAAGCTTACGGCCTCGGTGGTTTGCGAGTGGGCTATTCGATTTCTGATCCGGCCATCGCTGATGCGATGAATCGCGTGCGTCAGCCGTTTAATGTCAGCTCTGTTTCTTTAGCAGCGGCACAAGCTGCATTGGCAGATTCTGCCTATCTTGAAACTTCCGTGGCATACAATAAGCAAGGTATGCAACTGTTAACCGAGGGTTTCCAAAGTCTGGGAGTAGACTATATCGATTCAGCGGCAAATTTTGTGACCTTTAAAAGTCCATATGATGCAGCCATTTTAAATCAAGATTTACTTGCTAAAGGGGTGATTGTTCGGCCTTTAGCTAATTATCAGATGGCAGATTGCTTGCGTGTCAGTATCGGATTAGAAGATGAAAACAGGTTCTTTTTACAGGCATTGGCAGAGTTGTTAGACGCAAAATAAGAGGTCTACAAAAACGATGATTATCTTTGAGCGTTTAGTGATTTTAGGCGTGGGTTTGATGGGCGGCTCGTTAGCGCTGGCGGCTAGACAAGCCGGTGTTGTAGGTACCGTAGTCGGTTGGAGTCGAACCGATGCCACGTTACAGTCGGCTTTGGCTAATGGTGTTATCCATGAGGCTCAAAGTGATTTATCAGCAGCTTTAGCGGAAGCTGATTGTGTGGTGGTGGCAACGCCAACTATTTTAGCTGAGTCAGTGATGCAACAGGTGTTAGAACAAGTGCCTGTTACAACAGCGGTGACGGATGTTGCCAGTGTAAAAGGGAATATTGCTGGCAGTTTGACTGCGCATTTTGGTTTTATACCTCCGAATGCTATTTTAGGCCACCCCATTGCCGGATCAGAGCGCAGTGGTGTAGCGGCGGCCAACGTTGACCTTTACCAGAATCATCGCGTGATTCTGATTAATCAAGCGGATACTGTTCAGCCTACTGATGCCGGCTTACTGGCAAAAGTCAGTAAGCTTTGGCAGGCAGTTGGTGCGCAGGTGTCGGCCATGTCGGTAGAAGATCATGACCGTATTTTAGCGCTGACCAGCCATTTGCCACACTTTTTAGCCTATGCCATTGTGGCGCAGTTGACGGCCGCAGATGATGCATTAGACGTGTTCAATTTTGCCGCTGGTGGTTTGCGCGATTTTACACGTATCGCAAGTTCTGAGCCTAGAATGTGGAGAGAAATTTTATTGGCTAACAAGACAGAATTGACGCATGCTCTCGATGGTTTTGAGCAACAAGTGCTGCATTTGCGTGCCTTAATAGCGGCCGATGATGGTCAAGGCTTAGAAGATATCTTTACTGATGTTAAGCACTCACGCGATAAATTTGTTGATGCTTTAGCGGCAAGAAGTGATCAGTCTAAGCGTTAAGTGATAGTCGGTATTATGCGTGTAAATTATTAAATCATCTAGGAAACATTGGTGTGAAGTTTATTACAGGGTCAAATTCGCTAAAGCAAGGTTCAGTAGTGGGCGATATTCGCATGCCCGGCGATAAATCTATCTCTCATCGCTCCATTATGTTTGGCTCACTCGCGGATGGAAAAACAGAGATCAAAGGGTTTTTACAGGGCGAAGATGCCTTGGCCACTCTAGCCGCATTTAGAGCGATGGGTGTCAATATTGAAGGGCCTTATAACGGACACGTTATCGTTCACGGCGTAGGAATGAATGGGTTAAAAGCTCCCAAAGAAGCGCTTTATTTGGGTAATTCCGGCACCTCTATGCGATTGCTTGCGGGTTTATTGGCCGGTCAGAATTTTTCTGTCACCTTAACAGGCGACAGTTCCTTGTCTTCACGGCCGATGGGTCGTGTGGCAGACCCTCTGCGCTTAATGGGTGCTGATATTGAAACAGCTGAGCAAGGTCGTCCACCGATAACGCTGAATGGCGGCGCGTCATTAAAAGGTATTGATTACGACTTGCCGATGGCCAGTGCGCAGGTGAAGTCATGCATCTTATTGGCTGGCATGTATGCAGAGGGGGAAACCTCAACGACTGAGCCGGCCCCTACACGCGATCATACTGAGCGCATGCTGGCGGGTATGGGTTATAGCTTAAGTCGTGATGGTGCTTGTACCCGTCTGACAGGCGGTGGCCAATTAAAAGCAACTACCATCGATATTCCGGCTGACATTTCTTCAGCGGCATTTTTTATGGTGGCAGCTTCGATCGTGCCTGATTCTGACTTAACCCTAAGACACGTGGGTTTAAACCCTACTCGAACCGGTGTGATTCAGATTCTTGAATTAATGGGTGCCAATATTAGTCTTAGCAACGAACATCTTGTTGGTGGTGAACCGGTGGCTGATATTCGAATTCAATACGCGCCTTTAGTGGGTATCGATATTCCCGAACGGCTGGTACCTTTAGCGATTGATGAGTTTCCGGTTTTATTTATTGCGGCGGCTTGTGCGGCTGGTACAACGGTTTTAACCGGTGCTGAAGAGCTACGTGTCAAAGAGAGCGATCGTATTAAGGCGATGGTTGATGGCTTAGTGGTACTCGGGATTGAGGCTCAAGGTACTGCCGATGGTGCAATAATAAAAGGGGGAAATTTGGGTGCAGGGCATGAGCAAGTTGACGTTCAAAGCCACGATGATCACCGTATCGCCATGGCATTTGCTGTAGCTAGCTTACGGTCGTCATCGAAGATTGTCATACATGAGTGCGATAATGTCGCCACTTCATTTCCTAATTTTGCTAGTTTAGCTCGCTCGGTGGGTTTCCAATTGATAGTAGAAGATTGAGCGAGTGATTGGGACTCCTATGACGAAATCAGTGCCAATTATCACGATCGATGGTCCCGGCGGAGCGGGCAAGGGTGCTGTTTGTCAACAGATTGCTGAAACCTTGTCATGGCATTTGCTCGACAGTGGCATGTTGTACCGCCTGCTCGCATTATCAGCCATTAATCATCATGTCGCGCTTGATAATGAGGCCGCTATAGAGGTCATGGCCAGTGCCTTAGATGTTCAATTTGCCTCGGTTGCTGGGCAAGAGGGTATTCGGGCTTTTCTTGAAGGTGATGATGTCACAGCCGAACTTCGTTCAGAAGATGTCGGCATGGCAGCCTCGAAAGTGGCTGTCATCGCCTCGGCAAGGTTGGCCTTGCTTGCACGGCAGCGGGCATTTGCTGAGTTACCGGGCTTGGTGGCTGACGGCCGCGACATGGGGACAGTGGTGTTTGAGCATGCGCCGTTAAAAATCTATTTAACGGCTTCTGTGGCAGAAAGAGCAAAACGGCGCCATAAACAGTTGCTCGAGAACGGCCAAAGTGGTAACCTCGCGCGCCTTGCTGAGGCAATAGAGGCTCGAGATCGTGCCGATATGGGCCGCTCCGTGTCACCATTGCGCCCTGCAGAGGATGCCTTGATTGTTGATAGCACCATACTAAGTATTGATCAAGTGTGTGAAACGATCATCAGTGAGGCAAAAAGTCGATCGCTGATATAGATTAAGTGGTTGAAAATAAAGTAATTAAAAATCTATATTGAAATAAATCAATATAGTTCGGCTCTTTCACTGAGTGGTGTTTGCGTTGAGTTTCACCTTAGCGTTAGTTAAGCGGTATTTTTGCCAGCACGCCGTTAACTGACATTTATTAACTGCTCCATGCGCGCTGGTTGCATGGACCGGACAGATAATCATCACTTTGGGCTTTCTTTGTCCATTTGATTGCATTACTGACCGTCTTAATTAAGGTTTATTCACTATGAGCGAAAGCTTTGCAGATTTATTCGAAGAAAGTTTAAAAACAATTGAAATGCACCCTGGTGCCATCATTACCGGTGTCGTGCTTGATATTGATAATGATTGGGTCACAGTCCATGCCGGCCTAAAATCGGAGGGGGTTATTCCACGCAGCCAATTCTTTGATGAAAATGGTGAGATTACTGTGGCGATCGGTGACATGGTTCAAGTCGCCCTAGAGGCCGTTGAAGATGGTTTCGGTGAGACAAAACTTTCACGCGAAAAAGCTAAACGCGCTGAAGCCTGGAAAGTGCTTGAGCAGGCGTTTGAATCAGAAGAAATTATTACCGGTGTCATTAACGGTAAGGTCAAAGGCGGTTTCACCGTCGATGTCAAAACCATACGCGCTTTCTTACCGGGTTCACTAGTTGACGTTAGACCGATACGTGATACCAGTCACCTTGAAGGCAAACCGTTAGAATTTAAAGTCATTAAGCTTGACGAAAAACGTAATAATGTCGTGGTTTCTCGACGTGCCGTCATGGAACAAGCCAACAGTGTTGAGCGTGATCAGTTACTTGAGAATCTTGAGGAAGGACAACGTGTCACCGGCGTGGTTAAAAATTTAACTGACTACGGTGCTTTCGTCGATCTAGGCGGTATTGATGGTCTACTTCACATCACTGATATGGCTTGGAAACGTATCAAACACCCGAGTGAGATCGTCAATGTTGGCGACGAAATAAAAGTTAAAGTCTTGAAATTTGATCGCGAGAAAAACCGTGTTTCTCTTGGCTTGAAACAATTGGGTGAAGATCCATGGGGTGATATTAAAGGCCGCTATCCACAAAACACCATCGTTAAGGGAGTAATCACTAACCTCACAGATTATGGTTGTTTTGCTGAGCTTGAGACGGGTGTTGAAGGTTTGGTTCACGTTTCTGAAATGGACTGGACAAATAAAAATGTTCATCCTTCTAAGATCGTCAACTTAGGCGATGAAGTGGATGTGATGATTCTTGATATTGATGAGGAGCGTCGTCGAATTTCTTTGGGGATTAAGCAATGCCAACAAAATCCTTGGGATGCCTTCGGTTCTGAGCATGCGAAAGGTGATAAGATCTCAGGCACCATTAAATCCATCACTGACTTCGGTATCTTTATTGGCTTAACTGGCAATATTGATGGCTTAGTTCACCTGTCAGATATCTCATGGACTGAAGCCGGTGAAGAGGCTGTTCGTGCTTACAATAAGGGTGATGAGATAGAAACTGTTATCTTAGCTATTGACTCGGAAAGAGAGCGCATCTCATTAGGCGTTAAGCAATTAGAGGAAGATCCATTCTCGGATTTCGTTGCGGATAACGACAAAGGTAAAATTGTTAAGGGCACGGTCAAATCAGTCGACACTAAAGCTGCTGTAATTGATTTAGGTAATGACGTTGAAGGGATATTGAAGGCGTCTGAAATTTCTCGCGATAAGGTTGAGGATGTTAAAACCGCATTGAAAGAGGGCGAAGAGCTAGAGTTGAAAGTTTTGAATGTCGATCGTAAAAATCGCAAATTAAGCCTTTCATTGAAAGCGAAAGATGCCGATGAGGAACAGGAAGCTATGCGTCAGCACCGCGATGCTGAACCAGCGCCTTCATCAACAGTCACAACGATTGGTGATCTTATTAAAGCCAAAATGGACGATAAATAAGCTTTTATTTCGCCTTTCCAGTTTAAATTACCGCCAAAAATTATGATTTTTTGGCGGTAATCCTTTCTTTTTACTCATATTTCTCATCGCTTCGATGTTATTTATTTCATAATATCAATTACTTAGGATTATTTTAAAGGACTTTGTTACAAATTCGAGCCTATTGAGGCTGGAAGCGATGCTATCCTAGACTATACTAATATACTGATCTTATGGGATTTTTCCTGTTTGCTAACTTTTTTTGTTTCATTTAGGACCATATCATGACTAAGTCAGAATTAATTGAAAGAATCGCTACTCGTCAAGCACAGCTTTCAACCAAAGACGTGGAGCTGGCAATAAAGTGTGTTATTGATCAAATGGTCAATGGCTTGGCGGCAGGTAATCGCATCGAGATTCGCGGATTTGGCAGTTTCAGTTTACATTATCGTGCAGCACGAACGGGTCGCAACCCCAAGACCGGTGAGCAAGTTCAACTTTCAGGTAAGTATGTCCCACATTTTAAGCCGGGTAAAGAGATGCGAGACCGTGTTAATGCTAGTCTGCACCGCTTTCAATCGACCTATTTTAGTTCTTAAGCGCCAAAGGCTTTTTTAATCACACTATCGCTCAATAAAGTGATAGTGGAGATTGGTGATCCATTTTTTTCGCTTCGGTAATATAATCTTCCTTCAACAGGGTATAATGCCCCTTGAATTAACTTTATGACTGGCGAGCTTATGCGGATCGTAAAAACTTTACTATTAGTTCTCGTGGTTATCACCATAGTTTTGTTGTGTGCTGCTTTTATTACGCGTAACCCTACCGTTGTTGAGGTTGACCTGTTGTTCAAGCAATTGCCCGCCATGGCGATGGCACACAGTTTGATTGGTTTTTTTATCAGTGGTGGTTTGCTTGGTTTGCTGGTGTCTAGTTGGCTAGTTTTCAAAGAGCGACGGGCTCGCTTAAGCGCAGAAAAACGTTTGCGTACCACTTCACAATTGATTACTGGCGAAACACCTTAACCCATGCAGGATTTTGCCTCGATCTTTATTATAACCTTAGCGATTGCGATCGGTTTTTACTTGGGTCGTATGTCGATGAAAAAAAAGCAGTCGACAGAGTTTATACCTTATGCTAGTAAAAGTTATTTTCAAGGCTTAAATTACTTATTAAATGAACAGCCTGATAAAGCCGTCGACGCTTTTGTCGATTCCTTAGATGTTAATAAAAACACCCTAGAGACACATTTAGCCTTAGGGAAGTTAATGCGTAAACAAGGCCAAGTTGATCGCGCTATCCGCATTCATCAAAATTTATTAGCACGACCTTTACTTGATAATACTCAACAGCACCAGATTCATCTGGAGCTGGGCAGAGATTTTATGGCTGCTGGTTTACTTGATAGAGCTGAAATGCTTCTTAAAGAAGTAATCGCTGAGTCGGCTGAATTACGCAATACGGCACAACGCTTTTTATTGGATATTTATCAAGATGAGCGTGAATGGCAACAAGCGATTCGTCTTGGTGAAGCCTTGCTAGGCAGTCGTTTTTTTAAATCGACCGATAATAAGCGATTGTCTATGATGAAAATGATTGCGCATTTTTATTGTGAGTTGGCTGAAGAAGATAGGCAGAAGGGAAATGATGCAGGCTGTAAGAAAAACTTAGAACAGGCGTTAATCATTGATAAGAGTTCATTGCGCGCATCGTTGTTGCTGGGTCGGTTTCACAATCAGACAGGTCAGTATAAGCCAGCGTTGAAAGTACTTAACAAGGCTGTCAGTGAAAATTCTGCTTTTGTTTCTGATCTGTTACCCGATTTATTGATTGCTTATGAGGGCGCTTATGGTGACAAAGGTTTCGAGCGTTTCCTTTATGAAGTTAATCATAAGTTAACCAATCAAATGCCAGTTCAAGGTTTATTATTTGCTGTCGATCAACAATTGGCGCGTGCAGATCGTAATTCACAATCATCTGCTCTCGCTTCTGACATGTTGGTCAAGTATTTGCACGACAATCCGTCATTAGTCGGATTGAATAAATTAATCACTTTACGTTTACCGACTTTAACCGGAGAAGCTGCCAACGAAGTGCGTAACCTTCATGATCTTTTGCAGAAATTGCTCGATAAGCGATTTAATTATCGCTGTATTAATTGCGGTTTTTCCGGTCGCCAATTGCATTGGCGATGCCCTAGCTGCAAAAAATGGGATCAAATGTTGAGTTTAAAAAACAGTGAATTGGAATAACCTTTTAGCTTCATGACAGTAATATTAAGTGGCTAAATTGAGAGTAAGTCTTAAGAGAAAACAGGATTATGACAAAACAAGATTATCAGTCCAGCCAAATAATCGTCGCATTTGATTTCGCTGACATGGCCAGCGCTACGTTGCTTGCTGAGCAATTATCACCGAACCTGTGTCGTGCCAAGGTAGGTAAAGAGTTATTTACTGCTTGTGGTATGCCTGTCGTTGATATGTTACATAATAAAGGTTATGAGGTTTTTCTCGATCTTAAGTTTCATGACATACCCACTACTGTAGCAAAGGCGATTGCGGTTATCGCGGCTAAGGGTGTTTGGATGACCAATGTGCATGCCGCTGGTGGTCAGCCCATGATGATGGCGGCAAAAGCAGCCATTAATGATATCGACGCTTCAACGCAATTGATTGCGGTTACTGTATTAACTAGCATGACTGATGAAGATTTAGCATCGACTGGCGTGGTGAGGCCGATGAATGCGCAAGTGATGGCATTGGCGTTGTCGGCAAAAGAGTCGGGATTAGACGGCGTGGTTTGTTCAGCGCAAGAGGCGAAACAATTAAGGCATGACTTCGGCGAGTCATTTGCTTTAGTTACGCCCGGTATTCGCCCCGCTTCGGCGGAGGGTGATGACCAACGCCGAACACTTACTCCGCGGCAGGCTGTTGACCAAGGCAGTAATTACTTAGTGATCGGTAGGCCGATCACTAAGTCTCCTGATCCATTGGTCGCCTTAGAGTCACTGATAGACGAATTAATTGATTAAAAAGAATTGGATCTTTGATGAAAGTTTATGATGTTTTTAATGGCGATGCTGACGGCATTTGCGCTTTGTTACAGCTTCGCTGTGCAGAACCCATTGACTCTGTCTTAGTTACGGGAGTCAAACGCGATATTCAGTTGCTTAAACAATTAGAGGTGCATGAAGGTGATCATGTCAATGCCCTTGATATTTCGATGGATAAAAATAAAAAGGACCTTTTGCGGATATTAGGCAGTGGTGCCAGTGTTTTTTATTGTGATCATCACGCTGCAGGAGACATTCCTGATCATCCTCAATTACAAACCTTGGTGAATCCTGCCGCTGATGTTTGCACTAGCTTACTCATCAATGGTTATCTTGAAGGGCGTTATCGTCATTGGGCGATAGTCGGTGCCTTTGGTGATAACTTAAAGAAAAGTGCTATGGCGATAGCGAAAACCACGGCGCTATCGAATACTCAAATTACCTTATTGGAAAACTTCGGCATCTATATTAATTATAATGGCTATGGCGCTAGCTTAGATGATCTTCACTTTGAACCTGCTCAGTTATTTTCACTGCTTGCCCGTTATGATGACCCATTGGATTTTATTGACCAAGATGCCTTCCATTTTGAGCAATTAGAAACCGGTTACCACCAAGATATGCAGCAGGCACAACAATCTGAATTACTGCGTAGCACGTCTGTCTCAGCGGCTTTTCTTTTACCGGATGAAAAGTGGGCGCGCCGTGTAAGCGGGGTCTACGGCAATGATCTTGCCAATCTATCGCCCGATCGAGCCCATGCAGTGTTAACATCACGCCCCGATGGCACGTATTTAGTTAGTGTCCGAGCGCCTTTAAATAACAAGCAGCACGCGGATACCTTATGCATGGAGTTCCCGACCGGCGGTGGTAGAAGGGCAGCGGCAGGTATTAATGCACTGCCGGCGGATCAGCTAGAGGTCTTTTTAGATCGCTTAAATGATATTTATTGTTAAAATTGCCTGATACCTAATGATAGAACGGGAGCGTTAATTTGGAATTTGCAGCCTATATAGCGATGACTGTGGTCTCTATTTGTTTTTTGGCACTGATGTTTACCCGCTTTGCACCCGATATTATTTTAATGGGCGGCGTAACTACTTTGCTAGTTCTAGGTGTGCTGAACCCTCAAGAGGCACTTTCAGGCTTTTCTAATGAGGGGATGATCACCGTTGCCTTGCTGTTTATTGTGGCTCAAGGCTTATCACAAACTGGGGGGGCGGCTTGGCTTGCTGGGAGTTTATTGGGCCACCCTTCTCGCATTGGTTTGGCGCAATTACGACTTATGTTACCAGTTGCCGCGCTCAGTTCAGTGGTCAATAACACCCCGGTTGTCGCGATGATGATTCCTGCCGTGCTTGATTGGGCAAAACGACATAAATTTGCTGTTTCGCAGTTGATGATGCCATTGAGTTACGCTGCCATTATTGGTGGTGCCTGTACCTTAATTGGCACCAGCACCAATCTCGTGGTCTATGGTATGCTCAGAGAGTATTATCAAGCCAGCGGTGATCACCAACTGTATCAATTAGGCATTTTTGATTTGGCTTGGGTCGGCGTGCCCTGTGTATTTGTGGTGTTCGTCTACGTATATTTCTTTAGTCCGTTGTTGTTACCCAAAGGGCATCGAGAGAAAAAACAGCAATTTGGTGATACCCGTCAGTACACGGTAGAAATGCTGGTTGAATTAGACAGCCCCTTGATAGGTAAAACCGTTGAGCAAGCGGGGCTAAGAAGCTTGCCGGGTGTCTTCTTAATTGAAATTCAACGCAGTGGCCACCTAATTACGGCGGTAGGGCCAGCACAGCGCTTGTATGAGGATGATCGTCTTATTTTTGCTGGTAACGTAGAGTCAGTGGTCGATCTTCAAAAAATGCGAGGTTTGCGTCCAGCTGACGATCAAATTTTTAAGCTTGATACTGAACGGTCGCAGCGTCATTTAGTTGAAGTAGTGATTTCAAACAGTTTTCCGCAAGTGGGTAAAACAGTAAAAGAAGGGCGTTTTCGCTCAACGTATGGCGCGGCTATTATTGCTGTCGCGCGGGAAGGGCAGCGAATTAAAGGCCGTATTGGCGACATTATTATCAAGCCTGGCGATACTCTATTAATAGAGGCTGGCCGCTCTTTTGAGCGCCAACAACGTTATGTCAGAGATTTTTTATTGGTGAGAAAGATTGACGATTACAGCCCTGTCTCGCACGAGCGAATGGGCATTGCGTTAACTATTTTTGCGGCGATGATCGTTGCTGCAGCGAGCGGGCTACTCTCTATGTTAGAAGCTGCTATGTTAGCCGCTGGCGCAATGGTTTTTTTTCGTTGTACGCGCGCTGAGGAAGCAAGACGCAGTATCGATTGGTCAGTACTCGTGGTGATTGGAGCATCCATTGCGCTGGGTCAAGCCCTAGATAAGACAGGTGCTGCAATAGCTATTGCTCAGAGTTTCATTGACTTAGTGGGTGATTCGCCTCGGGCAGCACTGGTGATGTTGTTTCTAATTACCGCAGGCTTCTCCTTAATGATATCGAATGTGGCAGCTGCGGTCCTGTTGTTTCCTTTTGCGGTGGCTATTAGTAATGAGCTAGGTGTGAGCCTAGTCCCAATGGCGATCACCTTGATGATCGCGGCATCGGCTAGTTTTTCTACCCCTATCGGGTATCAAACGAATCTTATGGTCTATGGCCCTGGCGAGTATCGATTCAGTGATTTCCTAAAAATGGGTTTACCTTTAACACTGCTAGTGGGAGTAACAACGGTGATGTTAATTCCTATGATTTGGTCTTTTTAGTCGAGCGTATATTTTTCAGAGACAGGCTTTAATCGATATCGTGAACCTGTTATCCCTAGCACGGTTAGACTCAATATGATCAGGCTAAGACCGCCCATGGCGGGGATGTTGTGAGAAGGCGGCACTAATGACTCAGACACGACCAATGTAAATTGCTGATCGTCGCTCAAGTCATAATTTTCGAAAACTTGTGTTTGCCCCGTCAACATTAAACAGAGCGGTAGTATTAGCAATGGAGCAAATCTGAAGATTGCCTATTACTCGTCATAGCCAAAGAGCGTCCAAAAATCAATCATTTATCCTAACAAGAAGTAGAAAATTGCTCAATAAATGAACGTAAGATTTTAAACATAACCCATTGATTTAAATAAATTTATTATTTCTGAAGTTTGAAATTTTATTTTATCTTGTCTGTTTTGTGATCATTTGATAGTATAGACGAATGACCAAAAATTGCTTGTATTTTTAACAAAAAGCGATTGAATATTTTACTTTTCAGGACAATATTGTGCGACATTTCTTATACCTTTTTACAGCGTTATTTTTTATACCTATCAACACCTTCGCCTCAATTACTTTTGACCAAATGAATAACACGGGTTGGGATGGTTGGATCTCTTATAACGAAACTTCATGGTGTGGCATCGATTGCGTGGCATTCACGAATAGTGATGACATTATGTGGATGACCAAGGAGCAGGTTCAATCTGGCGGCAACCAGAACCTTGGTAATGGTGACGATATTCTTGGGCTATTTACCGCTTGGATTCCCGACCCAAATATCAAACTTAATATCAATGGTGATAATGGAGATGACCTCGTTTACGTTAATAAAAATCGAGCTGGCTACAACCTAAATAATTTTGTCACTAATAATGGACTTATCTCCGCGCAAATAACCGCATCAACAGGCAATAGAGGAGAGGTGATAGTCAATAATATTGAAGCATTATGCTTTCTTGATGGTTGTTTTGGTAGCGTATCACCCATGCCAACTACCGTCCCACTTCCTGCAGGTATCTACTTCTTCCTATCGACACTGGCGGGTTTAGCATGTGTAAAAAGAAATAGTAAAGTAAGTATTAATTATAAATAAAAACCAATGTTCCTCCTCATGATGGGCTTAGGGATAACAATACACTTTGGCCCGGTAGTAGCAGACTTGTGATTTGTCCGACTAGCAGCAGACACCACTCCTTTTCTATCGGGGCTTCCAGGTTTGATGAGAACTAGATGATTAATTTATTGTGGTCGAATAACAGCGTTAGTTGTTCGTCGCTATTAATTAGCGGTTTATTTGCTTTATGCCCCCTCAATTCAATCGCAAGCTTAACTGACTTTATTGATATCGCATCATTTTCTTCAACAGCAACTACGCTTAACACCTACACATTTAATCAATTTAATAATGATGTTCAGCTATCGATTTCACCAATTAACTTTGATAACTTTTCAGTTTCAATAGAAGGGCTTGATGAAAGTAATGTATCAAACTTGATTGACGCAGCACCATTTGTTAATGGGCCATTCGATATTGACGCCTCCACTTATTTATTTTTGAAAACGAGACCTGCAACAAAAATAATTTTCGATTTTGATCATCCTACTCATCATTTCGGCGCGACTTTTAGTGATATTCAAAATGCTAATGTCAGAATGGAATTTATCGTTGAAGGCCAGCAAGCAATACCTTCAGCATCATTTATTCAAAATGACATAAGATTCTATGGTTTTTATGCGAGCGAGCCTTTTTCAAAAGTTGAATTGCAATCTAAGAATTTTCTAACAGATGGATTTGGCATGGATAATCTGATGTATTCAATTTCACCCGTCCCACTCCCAGCAGGTATCTATCTCTTTCTATCGGGGGTTGTGGGTTTAGGTTTGATGAAAGGTAGAAATGGTTTATTTTATAATTTAAAAGGCATGTCTTAATGAAAAAGTTGTGTTTATTTTCTTTCTTCATCAGCGTGAATACCTTCGCAGGAACATTCACGACTGGAAATTGGACTTTTACTTACCCTGAAAGTTGGAGCACCTCGAATGCTCAATGGGGAGAAGTTGGTGGCCCGACGCCTCATGGATTTTGGAATGACGGTGCTGCAGCAGAAATTCGGACTTCTATTGGTAATGGTTTTTATCCTGGTTCCCCTCTAGGGACAGGAACAATTCTTCAAGTGAGTCAAAATGGATGTCCACCGATGCCATGGGAAGCTGAGGGTTATGACCACCATGATGGAACAACAGACCTCATGCCGAACTTACTAGTTGGCACTTTACTGGGCGCACCCAAGCTTACAGGAATGGTTCATAGTGCCTTAAATAGGTTTTATTTATGGTCTTACCTTGAGCAAGCTTGTCATGGACCATATGTTCGTACTACTTATGTCACTGATGGAGAGACTGAGATAATAGCTCAAGCTAATGGCTATATCGCAAGACAAAAAATAGTTTTACATGGTAGAGATGGTGGTATTGGTTATATCTATATCGACTCAAATTCATATGTGTTCGTATATTCAACTATGGACGATGATGTAAATATTCCTGAGAGTGAGGAACAAGAGGCTAATCAAATATTATTATCCGCCGTTAGTAATAACCCTGATACGGATTTAACAGATCAAGCAGTTTTAGCCTACAGTTATATTGATTCAGATACTGACGGTATTTCAGATGAGTTCGAATTAGCATGGGGTGGAGACTCAACCTCTACAGATTACAACACATTTCTTACTGAGGTACAAAATCTTCCAGTAGATTCAGATAGAGATGGTGTGCCTGATGATGTAGAAGCCATACTAGGTGAAGATAACACTACAAGCACTCTCCAAGATTTACTCGATACACTCAGCTCAATAGCTACCACTAAAAACGTCCCAGCAATGGGCGGCATAGGCTTGTTAGCGCTGGGTTTGTCGATGCTGGGCTTAGGTGCGGTTAGGTTGAGGAAGTAAGTTTAACGGAGAGCCGTAGCTAGTCTGCGGCTTTTTTTTGGGAGCTTATTTATTAAAGTCAGAGTAAAATAAACGTCTAATGATGAGGTTTATAGATGGCTAAAGGCTTTAAAACAGGCGGTAGAACCAAAGGCACACCTAACAGGGATAAGCAGGCTT
>JAYYUJ010000044.1:0-23147 GCA_036344075.1 Pseudomonadota bacterium | reverse complement strand
GGCAGTGATGGGCCGCAAGGATCAGCATGTAATGTGCAAAGCGGTTGGCAGCCACAGCACGGCATCGTGTTTGATGACGACAGGCCAATTGCCGCTTTTCCCATGTATTTAAAATACCACTCTTACGGTGAGTACATTTTTGACTGGGCCTGGGCCGAAGCGTATCAGCGTAATGGTTTACAGTATTACCCAAAGTTGCTCAACGCGATACCTTATTCCCCTGTTACTGGCACTAGAATTGCCATCGATTCTGCTTACCAACAAAAGCAGTCACTGATTTTTGCTGAGGTTATTCGCGCCTGCATAGATAAATGCCATAAAGAAGATATCTCCTCTTTCCATTTCTTATACCTCCCACAAGCCAGCTCTAACACATTGGCATTACTGACTATAGATCAACGTGCCAGCCATCAGTACCATTGGTTTAATCGAGATAAAAGTACATTGCCATATCGCGATTTCGAGCATTTTCTTACTGACTTAAAATCACGGAAAAGAAAAGACATCAAAAGAGAAAGGCGTTTAATTGAAAAGCAAAACATTCAACTTATTCGTTTAACCGGTGAAGAAATTAATGCTGATGTGTGGGACACCTTCTATCATTTTTATCAGTTAACCTACGCTAAACGATCTGGTCATGGCGGCTACCTGCCTAAGGCGTTTTTCAAATCACTTGGTAAAACAATGTCAGAACAATTGTTATTAGTGTTAGCTAAACGCGACGGCAAATTTATTGCTGGCGCTTTAAATCTTTTTTCTAGCGATACCTTGTATGGCCGCTATTGGGGGTGCATTGAGTCAGCTGAATCATTGCACTTTGAAGCCTGTTATTATCAAGGTATTGAGTTTTGTATTGAGCGGCAGTTAAAAAAATTTGATGCCGGCGCACAAGGCGAACATAAAATTCAGCGAGGCTTTCGTCCAGTGCCTACCTGGTCAAACCATTGGATCAAAGATCCGCAATTTAGTCAGGCAATTAAACGCTATATTCAGGAAGAAGCTGAACAAGTACAGAATAATATTGAACAAGCTGCTAAATATTTGCCTTTTAAAGCTTAGCTGCGGATGCGCCTGCTCGACGACCAGAAAAAACACCATCAGCAATCGAGAGTCCACTGACATAATTATTTGACGCTATACCCACAGCAGTTCTTCCTGCTGCATATAGGCCTTCAATACCAATTCCTTCTAAGGTTTTTACTTGACCACTGTTTTCATCAACCGCTAAGCCGCCCAAAGACAAGGCTGGCGATCCACCTGCAGCTAGGTCAATAGCATAAAACGGTGGCTTAGCAATAACGGACATATCACTAGGTGACTTTTTAAAAGGGTCCTTTTGTTCGCCTCGAGCACAGGCATTATATAGCTCAACTGTTGCCAATAAATTACCACTATCAATGCCAGTTAATTCGGCTAACTGCTCAAGGGTATCGGCTTGGTAAGCTGTCTTAAGCTGTTGTTTAACAACTATAGAAATTAACGATCGGGCATCTCTAGATAAAAACTCAGTACTGTTGTTGTAAAGCTCGCTGTCTATAACTAACATGCCCTGAGCTAAATTTTCGCGATACATGCGCGTTCCAATAACTGCGCCATAGGAGGCCTCATCACAATATCGCTGGCCTGCTAAATTGACGACTATACCTTGGGGCCAAGTTTTTGGTGGATTAATAAAACGCCATGCTGAAGCGCTGTGCATTTCTTTCATTACTCCACCCGCACTGACGCCAAGAGCAATACCAGCACCGTTGTCACCCGCCTGGCCTAGCATTCTAGCGGGTAAAAATTCTGGCAAATATTGTCGCACCATATCGCGATTAAATATAAAACCGCCACTGGATAAAATGACGCCCTTGTTCGCTCTGATACAGCGGCTAACTGCTCTTTTTTCAAGTCGATTTATCCACTGCCGGCACTTTGACGATAATTGTGGGCTAGCCATATGAAAACTATTGGCCAATTTGTTGGCCAAGCGATGCAATAAACCGCTTAAGGTCCATGTGTAAAGTTGTTTTATCTCAACTCCGATAACACGACCTTGTTCATCAACCAATAAACGACTGGCGCGACTTTGATGATAAAATTTGGCCGCTAATCGGCGCGCTGAACGACCTAAGTTTTTGAAAAAACCTGCACCTAAACCAGTTGCCTTAGCATTTCCATCCGCAACGTGACCTCTTGGCGCCGAATAGGTCTGGGTTTTTTCTAGCGTGCTGGATAGTAATTCATTGCCTGAGTAATAAAGGCTGTATTCGGGTCGAGGATGGGTAGTTTTTATAGTAAACACATCACCGCTATAACGAACGCCTTGCTGCTGCAACCAATCAAAATTATCAACGCTCTGGTGGCAGAACCGCTGAAGAGTTTGATCACTTACAACACTGCCCACCTCATGCTTTAAATAACGGTACATGTTATCTGGGTCGTCTTTAATATTTAGCTTTTCCTGCAGAGCGGTGCCGCCACCCGCATAATAAACGCTACCACTCAGCGCAGTAGAACCGCCGCCCCAAAAGCGATCTATGATAGCGACCTTAGCGCCCAAGGAAGCGGCTTCAATAGCTGCGCTCGCCCCTGCTGCGCCTAAGCCGACGACCAACACATCAAACTCACCATGCCAGTGATGTACTAAGGGGTCAACTACCTTGCTTTTGGCAACACCGGTGCCTTGCATAATTTCTTTGGTCATATCGTTATATTTTCTCTTTTAGGTTTACACCGTAAGTGGCATTTTACGGCCACGCTGGTCTTTGACGCCATTTAATTAACTAAATCTTTATTTATTTTTTAAATAACTTCGTAACTGAACGTAAAGTAATTGCCAGAACATGCCGGCCATGGCAATCTGTTGATCTAATTTTTTCTGGAGCACTATTGTGACAATTAATCGGCCTTTTTCAGTTCTTGGAATACAACAAATAGCCGTTGGCGGCTTAGATAAAAATAAGCTTCGTCATTTTTGGGTTGATATTTTAGGTCTCAGCTATCAAAGCACTTTTGTCAGCGAAAAAGAAAATGTTGATGAAGATATATGCCAAGCGGGTCATGGTGTCTTTAAAGTCGAAGTTGATTTAATGCAGCCGCTCAATGCCGATAATAAACCTAAGGTACATGAGCCAGCTTTAAATCACGTAGGCTTATGGGTCGATGACTTAGCTACGGCTGTCAAATGGCTCACAGAACAAGGGGTCAGATTTACCCCTGGCGGCATACGCACCGGTGCAGCAGGTTACGATGTGTGCTTTATCCACCCGAAAGGCAATGAAGAATTTCCTATCGGCTCCGAAGGGGTCTTAGTTGAGCTAGTTCAAGCGCCCGACGATGTTATCAAGGCATTTAACACCATCGCTGATGCGAGCCTGTAACTTATCAATCAAGGCGCTTAAGCTTCAAGGGAATAAGACAAATAAACGCTAGAGTAAGCACCGCAATAAATAAATAAAAGCTATTCACGTAATTGCCGTAAATATCAAACAGCTTAGCGCCTATAATAGGGCCAGGCATAACCATTAGAGCAATCAGCGGCATCATTGCGCCCATCACTCGCCCATAACTCTTCATGCCAAAAACAACGGCGATAATAGCGCCCCAAACCGGCAACATGCCGCCCGTTGCGAGACCTAAAAAAACAGCTGCAACTAACATATAAGTAAAGGCTGGCTGACTGGCTAAAATAGCTACGCCAATACTAGCCAATACAATCGCAGCCCATAGCCCAAATTTTAAGTTAACCCGATCTGCTGCGTAACCAAATAATAATTTACCAATTAAACCCATGCCAGCAAGGGTTTGAATAAATGTTTTGGTTTTATCGGCTAACCCTTCTCCTGCCATATAAGCACCAATATTCGTTAACACGCCCGTTTGGCTCATAAATAAAAAACCTAGAGTCGCGCCAATAAACCAAAATGCCGGTATTGCCAAAACTTCACGAGTACTTAAATCCGGTCCATCTGCTACCTCGCCTGCACTTTGATTATTTATCACTTCAACCGCTTGAGGTTCGCCCGAAAGACCCTTTTCGGAAGGAAAATCTCTGACGGCTAAGAGCAAGTAAGGCAGTAAAATAATCAATACTGTTAGGCCGAAATAGAATAGCATGTCACGCCAGCCGATATTGGCAATGCCTAAATCAACCATGTAAGGAATTATCAATCCGCCCATTGATGTGCCAACCGCAGCAATACCTAACGCTTTGCCTCGACTGGTCGAAAACCACCGCGAGACGACTGTAGATCCGGTTAACGGGCCTAATAAATTATTAGATAAACAAATAAACAACGCAAACAATAATGAAAACTGTAAAATGCTTTCACTTTTTGAAAGTAAGATAAGGCCAAGGCCTAAACTGACCGCGCCAATCGCCATTAAATTTTTAATCGACCACTTATCCGCAAGTATCCCGATCAATGGCGCAACTATAAGGCCTAATGCTGTCGCCCATGTTATACCGTACATGACCTCTGTTCGACTAACGTCAAACTCAAGCTGAACGGGCATAACGATTAATGGAAATCCGTAAGTAAAAAAGCCGGTTACAAAAAACTGGGCAATAAACGCCCCTGCAACGATTAGCCATCCATAATACATAGTGTCTGCCCTAGTTGTTATTATTGCCGTGCGGCAATTATTTCTTTTAAGGTCAGCCTAACGTAAAAAGCTGATGTAATGCCTAATATTTTTGCAATCTAACGCCGGTAGTATTGACTAAACGAGACTCAACAATATATTAGGCAAGACAATATTTTGAAGGATATGGATGACTAGAATTGCTATCATGGGCGAGAAGTCTAAGCCCCCAACAGGAGGAATCAAGCGCCTAAATGGTGCCATAATAGGATCGCCAAGCTGGCGAATTAATGTCACTATTGGATGATAAGAATTGGGAGCAATCCAGCTAATCACTATTTGAATTAATATGATGAAAAACATTAATTGCAAAGCTATATCGAGCGCCCCAAAAACGCCATAAATAACATACAGCATGAAATTGGAGGTCAGCGCTCCTTTGAGCGCCACTAACAAAACAATACCTACCGTTTGAACAACTACGGCAAGCAGCAGAGCAGGGAAATCAATACCCCACAAGCCCGGAATCAATCGGCGTAATGGCTTAAGTGGAGGATTCGTTACGGTAATAATGAATTGCGATATCGGATTATAAAAATCGGCCCTTGCTAATTGCATCATAACTCTTAATAAAATCAACATGGTGAAAAATTCAAAGGCGATTGAAACTAAGAATTCGATTATTTGATTAATCATTACCTGGTCTCTTTAAGGTTAGATCTTTTAAAAATTAAAAATCAATGCTGCTAGGCCAGCTCTTTTGCAAGAGCTTGCGAGCGTAAAAACGCTGCAGTTAATGCCAGCTCAACCGTCTCTCTCAACTGGCTGTTTTCAAATGATTGAATTGCCGCTTCGGTCGTGCCATTAGGTGAAGTAACTTTACGCCGCAACTCTGCCACATCATCGTCAGACTCAATTGCCATGCGAGCCGCACCTAATGCCGTTTGCTGCGTTAAGCGTTGTGCTGTTTCAGCGTCTAACCCTAACTGCTCAGCAACCGCTTGCATGGCTTCCATAAATAAAAAGAAATAGGCTGGGCCGCTTCCCGATAAAGCCGTTACTACATCTAAGGTAGGCTCTGTTTCAACCCATGCAACAATCCCAACGGCGGATAGCACCGTTTCTGCCAAACATCGCTGAGCATCAGAGACTTGGTTGGTAGCATAGAGGGCACTCGCGCCTTGTTGAAGCAATGCAGGTGTATTTGGCATACACCTTACGATAGGAACATCATCGCCCGCCCATTGCTGCAAACTAGCCGAATTTATTCCCGCCGCAATTGAAACTAATAGCGGTCGACCTTGCTGTAATAAGCCGGTCAAAGGCTGCAATACATCTTTTAAAACTTGTGGCTTTACTGCCAAAATAACTAAATCAGCATCGGCGATAATATCGGGGTTTGATTGTGTCGTCTTAATTGGCCCAAGTTTTTGGGCGGCTATTAAGCAGGCTTCGCTAGGGTCACTACAAGCTAACTTCTGAGCAGGATAACCACGATTTAACAGACCGCCGATTAAACTTCTCGCCATATTGCCTGCGCCAATAAAAGCAAGCTTTTGGTATTTTTTGTCGCTCATTCTAACCTCTGTTTGTGGTTTTAAAATTATTAAACAGTGATCTTTAATGTTTATGCCGGCTTGTCTCTAGGACCAAAAATATCAGTGCCAACTCTAACAATGGTTGCTCCTTCGGCAATAGCTGACTCTAAGTCGGCTGACATGCCCATCGATAAGGTGTCGAATGATGCCCTATCATTCACTGATTCTATAGCGTCTTTTACCGAGCCGAACAATATTCGCATACGAGAAAAACTATCTCGCTGCTCAGCTTCGCTTTCTGACTGCGCCGGTATTGCCATTAAGCCTCTCAATTGTAATCGAGGCAAGCGATTAATTTCAGTAACTGCGGCAGAAATATGATCGGGATCAAAACCAGATTTAGCCTCTTCATTATCAATGTTGACTTGCAAGCAGATGTTCAACGGCGGCATGTCCGCCGGTCGCTGATCGCTTAATCGCCTAGCCAGCTTTATCCGATCAACACTGTGAACCCAACTAAACAGTCGCGCAATCGTTTGGGTTTTATTGGACTGAATACCGCCAATATAGTGCCAGGTTAAATTAAGCGCGTGCAGTTGTTGAATTTTCTGCTCAGCTTCTTGTAGGTAATTTTCGCCAAAATCAATTAACCCTGCCGCCACAGCGGTCTGTATCGCTTCCACCGTTTGCTTTTTACTGACCGCTAACAGTGAAATAGTCGATCTTTTTCGATCATGACTATCCGCCGCGCGATTGATTCGTGCAAGCGTCACAGCAATATTGTGTTCGATCGGGACCATTTTTAGGTAAATCCAACAATTGAGCCTAGCCGACGGTTAAAGCTATAGGTATTGCTTATAGCTCTTCGGTTTATTTTACCGTGAATAGCGCGGCCTCAATAGTCATAAAAGGTGAGGACGGGGCTAATTTATGTCAATTTTTGAGTTGCTGAATGATTTATTCGCATTAAATACGTCAGATTCACACCCATCATCTTATTAGTTTCAATCATGCCCGCGAGAAAGCCAAAAAACCCGATAATTTCAATTAGCTAAATACCGTTTTAAGATTTTATGCTATTCGCGATTAAACCAACTTTCTAAGATTAGCTGGGCAGCCTCTGCGTCAACGGTTAGCGCCTGCCTTTTGTCATCGTGTCGCTCATGCCTAATTGATTTTGCCTCAAAGCTTGATAATCGTTCATCGCACAACTCGACCTTTAAGCCATACCGACCATGTAATCGCTTAGCAAATTTTCTTGCTCGAGTTGACATCTCACTTTCTGAGCCGTCCATATTCAGGGGCAGGCCGACCAGCAAAAAATCAGGCTGCCACCGCTCCAGTAATTGTCCAATCTCATGCCAACTGGGGCTACCCTGTTTCGCCTTAATCACTGCAATGGGCTCAGCGGTGCGCAGCAAGCTTTGACCAACGGCGACGCCAATATGTTTTAGACCGAAATCAAACGCACACACTCTATGATTGCTAGCCGCTGGACTGAACTCGTCAACATAGGGCATTAAGCATGGCCCACAGTTGTGGCGAGTGCAGAAAAATCAACACCAATTAAGTTAGCTGCTGCGTTTGCTCGTAAGTGAAAAGGAGTTGAAAAAATAATGTCTGTATTAGCAGGTGATATCAACCAAGTATTCTCTTGCAATTCCTGCTCTAATTGTCCTGGCGCCCAACCAGCGTAGCCTAAAACAAACATAAATTGACGAGGCCCCGAGCCAGAATCTAAGGCGGCCAATATATCTTTTGAGGAGGTCAGCGCCATGTGCTCGCTTACTTGTAACGTTGACCGCCAACGCTGATCGTCAGCTAGATTTTGATGTAGAATAAAACCTCGCTCTAACTCAATAGGACCGCCAACCATTACCGGTTGTGATGCTAACAATGACTCTTCGCTGTAACTATCTGTTAATAGTTCATCTATTTTCAAGTCAGAAGGTCGATTAATAATGACGCCCATAGCGCCTCCTTCATCGTGTTGGCAAATATAAGTAACGCTGGCTTTAAACATGCCTTGATCCAAAGCCGGTGTGGCAATTAAAAGCTGGTTATTTAAAAAGTTGTCTTTGTTTTGCATTTTACTGCCATCCACCAAGGCTCGCCGATTATAAAATTCAGTATTTATGCTCTGCAGAGAGTTTAATCATATCAGTTTTTTTTAAAAACCAACAAGCGGTTATTTGCCGGCATTGCAATGTCTTCTACTAAATTAAATTGCGAGTTCTGATTTGCCAGGGAATTTAACATTTCGATATCGCGAATACCCGACTGACTATCTCGATTTTTTAGCCAAAGATCGAATGCAGCATTGCTATCGCTGGTGAACTGTCCGTCATAATTAAACGGCCCATAAATAAAAAAACATCCGTTGCTTGGCAAATATTTTGCCGCGCCTTTAAATAAGCACTGCAATTGGTCGATTGAAATAATATGTGCGGTATTTGCACTGAATATGTGGTGAATCGTTTTGACCGGCCAGCTATTATCATCAATATTTAAACTTATCGGCGGCAGTAAATTAGATAGTTTTGCTTCTTTTCGCCAAGCATCAATGCTAACCAGGCGCCCATGTAGATCACTCGGTTGCCATTCTACATAAGGTAAATGCTCAGCAAAAAAAACCGCGTGTTGGCCGGTGCCGCTGCCTATCTCTAATAGGCGGCATGGTTTATTGTTGCTTGGTTCTACTAGAAATGGCTTGATTGCATCTAAAATGGCTTGTTTATTTTTATCACAGGCCGGTGAATAGCGCTTCACAATACCGTCCACAACAACCGCTAGGCTGTATCTGCATCGCGTAAAAACAACCATTCATTTTTCGTCGATCCTTGCGGCTCAAAGTGATAACCATCGACATTGAATTTTTTAATCTGTGACGGCTCTTGCAACTTATTTTTAATAATATAAGCGCTCATTAGCCCACGAGCTTTTTTCGCATAAAAGCTTATTATTTTATATTTGCCATTTTTATAATCTTTAAAAACAGGTGTAATAATATTTGCTTTTAATGCTGATTTATCAATCGCGTTAAAATATTCGTTCGAGGCTAGATTTATGACCGTACTAGAATCGAGGCTGGTTAACTGTTTGTTCAGCGCTTGAGTAGGCTTTTTATCCCAAAATTCATATAAATTTTTACCTTTTTCATTGGCTAACTTAGTGCCCATCTCAAGACGATAAGGCTGAATTAAATCCAGCGGTCTAAGCACACCATAAAGTCCACTCAATATCCTTAAATGCTGTTGAGCAAATTCAAAATCATCATCCGTAAAGGTCTCAGCATTTAAGCCAGTATAAACATCTCCCTTAAATGCCAATAGGGCCTGTTTGGCATTTTTTTTAGTGAAAGGCATTTGCCAATTAATAAATCGCTGAGTGTTTAACTCGGCTATTTTTTGACTTACTCCCATTAGATTAACCAAATCGTTTGGCGCGAATTCACGCATACGGTCAATCAGCATGGCAGAATCTTTTAGCATCGTCGGCTTGCTTGCTATAGCAGTGTTGGCCGGCGTGTCAAAATCCAGTGTTTTAGCGGGTGAAATAACTAATAACATAAAGAGAGCCTTTGATCATCGAATAAGGTGTAAATAAAACCACTTTAGCTTATGCTATGGTTCATAAATTACCATTAGCGCAGACATTTGGCAAAGGCCATAACCAACTATTGGCAATCTTCCTCTGTTAAAACGAAAGATCGCTATTAGTTTGATTATTTTAGCGAACTGGGAACTGAACTCACGATGATAAAACCGCTTAAATTTAAGCTATTGCTAAGCTTTTTCATTGCCGTTTTGTTGTTAAGTTCTGGCTGTTCTGTCAATCCGGTCACCGGCGAACAAGAATTAAGCTGGATCAATGAGCAATGGGAGCGAGAAACAGGCCAACAGTATTATGGCTTGCAGCAACAGGCAGGTGGAGGCCCCTATCTTATTGATCCCGATTTAACCTTGTATGTTAAATCAGTCGGTCAAAGAATTATCCCCCATAGCCGACGCTCAACCTTGCCTTATGAGTTTGTCGTTCTCAATGATTCTAGTCCCAATGCTTGGGCATTACCTGGCGGCAAGATTGCCATCAATAGAGGTTTATTATTGGCGCTTAATAACGAAGCAGAGTTAGCCGCGGTTCTAGCCCATGAAATTGTCCACGCCGATGCCCGACACAGTGCTCAAAGCCAAGAGCTAGAGTCAATCATATCACTTGGCCAAGTACTAGCGTCTGAAATACTGTCGAATGCAGGCTATAACCATCAAACCATCCAGCAGGGTATCGCCCTTGGCGGACTTTACGGCCAAACCCGTTATAGCCGCACTAGAGAATTAGAGGCGGACCTTTATGGCATGAGATATATGTCTGCCGCGGGCTATGACCCTCGTGCAGCCATCAGCCTGCAAAAAACCTTTGTCGAGCTATCTAAAGACACAAAATCAGATAGTTTTAGTCAGTTATTCGCTTCTCATCCCCCCTCTCAAGAGCGTGTTAATGCGAATAAACAAACCAGTTTAACACTCCCGCATAATGGCGAGCGTGGTGAAGAACGCTATCGTCAAGAGCTGACGCTACTTCGTAAAAGACAGCCGGCGTATACGCTATCCGACCAAGCTAAGTCCGCTATCAACGATAAAAAATATCGCCAAGCTATTAAGCTAGCTGATCAATCTATTTCTATTGAACCTCTGGAAAGTGAGTTTTATGAAGTCAAAGGCGCCGCCCAAATAAAACTCGGTCAAACATCGGCAGCATTGATATCATTAAATAAAGCCGTAGCATTAAATCAACATTACTACTCACCTGTGCTTCGTCGCGGTATACTGCAATTCGATTTAAATGCCTTTGACTTGGCAGAACAAGACCTGTTAGCTAGCGTTAAATTAGCGCCTAGTCAAATCGCTTTTTTGACGCTCGCAAAGATTGCTCAGCAAAAACAGAACTGCTCTGCAGAAAAGCTTTATCTACGCCAAGCTTTGAGTACTAGCAACAAAAACCGAGCCGCTATTAATCAACGATTGGTTGCTTTAGACGACCAGTGTTAATTCATAATAACAAGTGACTGATGATTGAATAAATTACGACAAACTTTAGATACCCTTGATGCACTTACCCAACGTGTAGGCCATATCGTGGCTTGGCTGTTGATTCTGCTGGTATTGATGCAAGCCTTAGTGGTGGTGCTGCGTTACGGTTTTAGCTGGGGCTCTATTGCCTTGCAAGAGTCGGTTACCTACCTGCATGCTATCTGCTTTATGCTTGGTGCTGCCTTTACTTTACAAGTCGATCGTCATGTCCGCGTCGATGTGCTATATCGCAGCATGAGCCTTAAACAGCAAGCATTTGTTAATGCGGTTGGCAGTGTTTTGTTTTTAATGCCCGTTTGCCTGTTTATGTTATGGACGAGTTTTGACTATGTGGTTCAGGCCTGGGACATAAAAGAGCGCTCCGCCGACAGCGGTGGCTTAGCGGCCGTCTACTTACTTAAATCCTTGATTCCTCTATTAGCAATGAGCTTATTTGCCCAAGCGCTGGCCGAACTCGGGCGATCAATACTGACCATAACTGACCGCAATATTGGCACCTACCATGATTGAATTGATACCCTTAGTCATGTTTTTCGTCATTTGCCTAGTGTTACTCTTAGGCTATCCAGTCGCATTTTCATTAGCCGGAACAGCGCTATTATTTGCAGGATTTGGCACTTTTTTTGGAGTTTTTGATGCTAATTTTTTAGGCGCCTTCCCTAGTCGTATTTTTGGTACGATGACGAACGTCACCTTAATTGCAGTCCCGCTATTTATCTTTATGGGTGTCATGCTAGAGAGATCTCGCCTTGCTGAGGACCTATTGGCTAACATGGCTTTATTGTTTGGTCGGCATCGAGGCGGCCTTGCTTACTCAGTAATTATCGTCGGCATGTTACTCGCCGCCAGTACGGGTATCGTCGGCGCAACGGTAGTAACTATGGGACTGATGTCGCTACCAACCATGCTAAAACAGCAATACCACCCAGCGCTGGCAACTGGCACTATTTGTGCGACAGGCACCCTAGGTCAAATTATTCCCCCTTCTATCGCCTTAGTTTTATTGGGCGATATTCTATCGAGCGCCTATCAACAAGCACAATTGAATCAAGGTATTTTCAGCCCTAAAACCGTTTCTGTTGGCGATCTATTTGTTGGCGCTTTATTACCAGGCCTATTACTGGTATCGCTTTACCTGCTGTATGTATTTTCTATCACAAGAGTTTTGCCCTCGCTCGCCCCCGCCGCTGATCAGGACGGCAAGTCAGTCAGTGCTCGCCAACTGTTGACAGGGTTAATGCCGCCATTAGCGCTGATTTTTCTTGTGCTCGGCTCGATATTATCTGGCGCGGCAACGCCTACTGAGGCAGCAGCAGTTGGCGCTTGTGGCGCAACCATCATCGCATTATTAAAGCATCAACTTTCAGTGGCACAACTGACCGAAGTGGTTCGAGAAACACTGAAAATCACTTGCATGGTATTTATGATCTTAATCGGAGCTACTTTATTCTCTTTAGTTTTTAGAGGCTACGGTGGCGATGAACTCGTTCAATCTTTATTTCTCAACATGCCTGGCGGTAAGTTAGCGGCCATGCTAGTCGTAATGTTAGTTATTTTTTTACTGGGCTTCATTCTCGATTTTATTGAAATCACTTTTGTTGTCGTGCCCATTATTGCTCCTATTTTATTGATGCTTGGCTTCGACCCAATCTGGCTCGGCATCATGATAGCCATCAACTTACAAACATCTTTCTTAACCCCGCCATTTGGATTTGCATTATTTTATCTACGCGGTGTCGCTCCCTCGTCTATTGCAACCGCCACCATGTATCGCGGCGTTCTTCCATTTATTTTTATTCAGCTTTTGGTGTTATGTTTAATCGCACAATGGCCTCAAATTGTGATCTGGTTACCGGAACAAATTTACAATTAAGAGTTTTTTAGCCTTTCTCTGCTCCACTAAACGATCTTTCGGGTTACTATGTAGTCCTTCCATTTAATTCAGAGGCCTGTAGAACATGAACAGCATTGATGACAACCCGTCGCCTAACGGTGAAATGTCGCTCCAAACCATTGCAATGCCAAAGGATACTAACGCCAGCGGTGATATATTTGGCGGCTGGCTTTTGTCTCAAATGGATATAGCCGCGGCCGTTGCCGCAGGCAAAGTCGCTGGTGGTCGAGTCGCTACCGTTGCCATTGATAATATGAATTTTTTAGTGCCGGTACATGTCGGCGCGGTCGTTGGCTGTTATACCGAAGTCGTTAATGTTGGTCGTAGCTCTATTCAGGTGATCGTTGAAGTATGGATAGATAAAGGTATTTCAGGCGAAAAAATCAAGGTCACTGAAGGTTTATTTGTCTTTGTCGCCATTGATAATAACGGCCGAACACGAGCAGTGGGCTAAACAGCCACCCGTCTATTGAACGCAGCTTTGTTAGTAGCGCTTTTCTGCATAGTCTTTTAAGTCGCTAGCATGAATTGGATCGCCTGGCTTATTCTCCATTGACCATGCGATTTTTTTGGTTGCTTCAATACAGATAATGTATTCGGTTTGTGTCTGTAAGCTAAAACCTAAATCGTTCATCATTCAACCGCCGCACCTAACTGAATCGTGGATAAAATTTACTGGCGAAAACGATTCCTCTCTGGGTAACGCTCAAAATCGAGAATAGACCAGACTAATTCAGCCGATGCTTGAATAATAATAAAATTAGAGGCAACCGCTGACTCACTAATCATGGTTTATTGGATTACTGCTGGTTTGACGAATCTTAAAATACGCATGCTCGCTGATTTCATGATAGGCAGTGACATTTTTGCGATAAGCATCATAAGAGCGATAAATTTTATCAAACATGGGATCCCTTGCCGCATTCTCCGCTAACACCTCTGCCGATATCTGTCGTAGGACAGCAATAATCTCATCGGGATAGGGACGAATTTCAACCCCCTGCTTGGCCAATTCAACTAAGGCGGTATTATTCCTTGAAGTATATTCATCTAGCATGTCTTGATTAATCGCTCTAGCCGCCGTTTCAACAATAGCGATCAGGTCATCCGGCAAGCTATCATAAGCTTGCTGGTTAATAATTAATTCAATAGTCGGCCCTGGCTCTTGCCAGCCGGGGTAGTAATAATATTGGGCAACGTTTTGAAACCCAAAGGCAAGATCATTGTAAGGCGCAACCCACTCAGCGGCATCGATAACACCGGTTTGCATTGAGGTGTAAATTTCTCCGCCCGCTAAGTTCACTGCCGTGCCACCGGCGCGGGTAAAAACTTCGCCACCTAAACCAGGAATTCGCATCCTTAAGCCTTTAAAGTCATCAATAGTGCTCAGTTCTTTATTGTACCAGCCGCCCATTTGAATCCCGGTATTGCCAGCCGCCATCGGGACTAAATTAAACGGCGCATAGAGCTCTCGCCATAAAGCTAAACCACCGCCATAATGCAACCAACCATTCATTTCTTGGGCATTCAAACCAAATGGCACGGAAGTAAAGAGTGGTGCGGCGGGAATTTTACCCTTCCAGTAATACGCCGCACCATGGCCCATTTCTGCCGTGCCGCTCGATACGGCGCTAAAAACCTCTAAGGCAGGTACGATCTCCCCTGCGGCATAAACTTTTATCATTAAACGGCCGTTCGACATTTGCTCAACTAACGCAGCGAAATTCTCCGGAGCAACCCCTAAGCCGGGAAAATTCTTTGGCCATGTAGTGACAAGCTTCCATTTAAACGTTTGCTGTTTTTCTCGCGTAGCGCCGGATGAATCGGCAACGTTCTTTGCTTGGCAAGCGATTAAACTTAGCGCAACAATAATTAAAAAGTAAGATTTTATAATCTGCATACCTTTATCTCTTTTAGGTTTATAACACACTAAACAGCAACTAAATTAGCGTAGGCCGCCACTAACCATTTACTGCCTTCATCATCAAAATTAACTTGCACCCGTGCATTGCTACCCTGGCCTTCGATATTTAATACGATACCCTGCCCAAATACACTATGCATAACGCGCTGACCTAACAACAAGCCCGTCTCATGACCATCGCTGGCATGACTCATGTTGGCACTGAGCGGTCGGCTAATATTGGCATTGATTCTGACTTCTTTTAAACAATTAGCCGGTATTTCACGAACAAATCGCGATACCGTATTGTACGACTCTTGACCGTACCAGCGTCGCGTTTCGGCATAGCTCAGATAAAGCTTTCGCATGGCGCGAGTAATGCCCACATAGCAGAGGCGACGCTCCTCTTCTAAGCGCTCAGGCTCTTCTAGTGACATTTTATGTGGAAACAGATTTTCTTCGACACCGGCTAAATAAACCACCGGAAACTCTAAGCCTTTGGCTGAATGAAGGGTCATTAACTGAACTGCATCGGTATACTCGTCGGCTTGTTGATCACCAGCATCCAATGCCGCCGTGTCTAAAAAAGCCCTTAATGGGGATGGCTCATCAGGATCCGATTCAAATTGTCGCGTAGCATTTAAAAACTCTTGCAAATTTTCTACTCGGGCTCGGCCTTTCTCGCCGCTCTCTTTGCCATGAAAAGTCAGCAGGTCACTGGCCTCAAGTACGTACTCGGCCGCAGCTTCGAGTGACAGCCGCTGGCAGGCTTCATCACAATCATCAATTAATGACATAAATCCTTGCACGGCCGTCAGTGCACGACGGGTTAAACCGCTCTCATCCAGCAAGGCTTCGCAGGCTCGCCACAATGAGGTGTTGTCCGTGCGTGCGCGCAACCGGATGGCCTCGACAGTTTTATTACCAATGCCGCGTGTCGGTGTGTTAATCACGCGCTCAAACGCGGCATCGTCATCGTGTCCGTAAGCCAGTCGAAGGTAGGCCACGGCGTTTTTTATCTCTAAGCGGTCGTAAAATCGTTGCCCACCGTAAATACGATAGGCAATACCCGAGCGAATTAACTCTTCCTCTAAAACCCTTGACTGTGCATTGGAACGGTATAATATACACTGCTCAGAAAGAAGTGAGCCATCACTAACATGGTGCTCAATTCGTTCGACAATAAACCGCGCCTCATCCTGCTCATTAAAGCCCGCGTAGAGAGCGATCGGCTCACCCTCCTCATCATCTGTCCACAAGTTTTTACCCAAGCGGGCCGGATTATTCGCAATCACCGCATTGGCTGCATCCAAAATACAACCGGTCGAACGATAATTTTGCTCTAATTTAATGACTTTCGTAGCTGCAAAATCATCACTGAATTGCTGGATATTTTCAATCTTGGCGCCACGCCATCCGTAAATAGACTGATCGTCATCACCTACTACTGTGATGTTATTGTTATTGCCAGCTAAAACACGAAGCCAAGCATATTGAATCGTATTCGTATCTTGAAATTCATCGACCAACAAGTACTGAAAGCGTTGCTGATAATGATTTAATATAGCTGGTTTATTTAGCCACAGTTCATGTGCACGTAATAACAGCTCGCCAAAATCGACCTGCCCTGTGCGATCGCATGCCTGCTCATAAGCCAAGTAAAGCTGAATCATGGTCTTTTCATAAGGATCGTTATGATGATCGACATGTTTAGCACGTCGACCCTCATCCTTATGGCCATTGATATACCACTGTAGCGACTTTGGCGCAAAACGGCTTTCATCTAAATCGTGCTCTTTTATTAGACGTTTTAACATTCGCAGTTGATCTTCGTTGTCAAGAATCTGAAAATTCTCTATAAGGCCTGCATCTTGCCAGTGACTTTTTAATAAACGATGCGCTAAGCCATGAAAAGTGCCAACCCACATACCCCCAAAGGTTATCTGCAATAGCTCACTGATTCTGCCACGCATTTCTTTCGCCGCTTTGTTAGTAAAAGTAACCGCCATAATAGACGCTGGCGAGACCTGCTTAACCTGTAATAGCCAGGCGATTCGATGCACCAACACTCTAGTCTTACCGCTGCCCGCGCCAGCGAGTACTAACACACTTTTTTTATCGCAAGAAACCGCCTCACGTTGCGGGCCGTTTAGGGGATCAAGAATTGTAGAGACATCCATAATTCAATATGTTTTTTAGTTTTTTACATAATAAGTAAGTCATTTTGCAATATACAGACTGATTTATCGACATGCTAACTTTTTTAAAAAATAGTTGGTAATTATTGTTTTTTAACGGGTTATTCACTTGCACATTATTTTATGTCATCATTTAATAGCTGCTAATCTAGCAGAGGTTTATCTCTATGCGAGAAAGTAGCTCTTGAGCACCGACAGTTTTTACGGTGCGGCAGCTTTTGAAAATGCAAAAATATTAGCGGGCCGCATTGACATTAAACAGCGATTGCAATTAGCCATCGCACGGTCCCGACTCCGCAAAAATCCTCTAGCGCTTCTTTTTATCGATCTCGACCGCTTTAATACGATCACCGCCACACTCGGCCCAGAGTTTGGCCAGCAATTTCTCGACATTACCACTGATCGTTTAAGTCATGCCCTGCAGGGTGATCATCAACTCATGCATCTTGGTTCTGATGAATATGCCGTTCTCATTGAAGGGGTCGATAACGCTTCGCAATTACGTCAACTCGGCAACCGCTTACTTAAGGTAATTAATAAACCTGTTTTTATAGAACAACAGGAGTTAATTACTACGGCTAGTGTTGGCATTAGCATATATCCGAATAAAGCCGATAACGAGCAATCCTTATTGCACCAGGCGATTACGGCATTACAACAGGCTAAAACAGTCGGTGGCGATGGCGTCAAGTTCTTTACTCGCAACAACACCAATAATGCCTCATTGAGGCATTTGAACCTCGAAATAGAATTACGACATGCCATTGCTCGTAAAGACCTAACCGTTCACTATCAACCGAAAATGGATTTGGCCACTGGCCATGTGACGGCGATAGAAGCGCTTGTTCGTTGGAAGCACGATACATTGGGCTGGATTTCTCCGAATGAATTTATTCCGATTGCTGAAAACGCCGGTCTCATTTCAGATATCGGTGAAATGGTATTGGAAACTGCTTGCCGGCACGGCACAAAGTGGGTGGAAGAAGGCATTCCTGGCATCAAAATAGCGATCAATTTGTCAGCCAAGCAACTAATTCGTCAAGACATGTTGGCACAGATAAAACGCATCTTAAAGCGCACTGGCTTCCCTGCTAATCAGTTGATTGTCGAGCTCACCGAATCATTAATCATCGATGCGCTGGATAAAACCGCCGCAACCCTGACCAGTTTAAGAGACATGGGCATTGAAGTTGCCATTGATGATTTCGGTACCGGCTACTCAACTTTCAAACTGCTGAAGCGCGTGCCGGTTGATATTCTTAAAATTGATCAAATGTTTATTGCCGATCTTTCAGATAATCCTGCAGATAAAGCCATAGCTAAAGCCATTATTGATGTTGCACATGCATTGCATATGCGTGTGATCGCTGAAGGCGTAGAAAGCAAAGCGCACTTAACGACCCTGCAAGAACTAGGCTGCGATTCGATCCAAGGGTTTTATCTGAGTCAAGCATTGCCACGCACTGACATTTCAAAATTGCTTCGCGAAGGTATTCCAGGAATTACCAAACAGCGAACCAATGCAGATATCGAAGAGACAAAGAGAAAAATCGCTGAGCAAGAAAAACAAGGGCTGGTCAGTGCCTAAATTTTTCTAGCCAAGGCTACTGACTTAACAGGCGCACCTCGCACGATTAATCACAATAAGAGCTCGCTGGGAGTTGCTATTGCTATGTCAAACTATTCCGAACTAAAATTTAACAGCAAAGGGCTTCAATGTGAGGCCGCTTTGTTTATGCCTCAGCAAGCACCTGCTGCGATCGTGATCTGTGCACCGGGTTTTGGCGCTTTGTGGCAATTTGGTAATTCATCAGCCATCACTGCGTTTCAAGAAGCCGGTTACGCTGTCTTGGCATTTAACTACCGTGGCTTTGGTGATAGCGAGGGCCTCCCCCGACAATTTATTAATCCAAACGAACAATTAGATGACTGGCTTGCCGCTATCGATTTTGCAACCTCACTCGATGACGTGTCAAACACTATTGTTTTATGGGGCTCATCGCTTTCGGGCGGCCACGTATTAAGTGCTGCTGCAAAGGTGGATAGTGTCAATGCCGTTATTGCTCAGGTACCCCATTGCAGTAGTCGTTCAGCGATGCAAGGGGCAAATAAAATGAAACTCATAGCAACCGTTATGCACGCCTTTATCGATAAACTAGTCTCAATTTTTGGCGTACGCCATCGGATTGCCATTGTCGGTGACGAGCATGATGGTGCCTGTGGCCTAAGTTATCCAGGCTGGAAACATGCTTATTTAAAGATCGCCGATGATACCCTTAATTGGCAAAATGCTATACCCGCAAGCAGCTTGCTAGCGTCCGGTAATTACAATCCAATTGATACAGCTGAGAAAATCAACTGCCCCGTATTCATGGCTTACGGCGACCAAGACAAAGGTATTCCTATGGCCGATGTCGAAGCTACGGCCGCGAAAATAACTTGCTGTGAGTTATGGCAATTTAACGGCGATCATTTTGATTGCTATGATAATGGCAAGGTTAATCAGCTGTGTATCGATAAGCAGCTAGCATTTTTAAACCATCACTTAAGCGGTCAGTTTTAATAAATAATCCGCAGCTGACAAGGAAGCCTTTGCTCCCTCACCCATCGATATCACAATTTGCTTATACGGCACTGTAGTGACGTCGCCACAAGCAAAAATGCCGGGCTCTGATGTCTGTCCGTGCTCATCGATAACCACTTCGCCGAAGGGCGTAAGCTCAACCACGTCCTTGACAAACTGACTGTTCGGGATTAAGCCGATTTGAACAAACACGCCGTCTAGGGCTTGCTGATGCAACTGTTCCGTTTCACGATCTTGGTATTCAATCGCAGACACCTTACCGTTTGTAGCAATAATTTCTCTACTTGCAACATTGGTATGCAGGGTAATATTGTCGCGCAGTTTAGCCTGATCTACCAGAATCTTATCGGCTTTTAATTCTGGCAGAAACTCGAACACTGTCACTGACTTTACAATGCCCGCCAAGTCTAAGGCGGCTTCTATTCCCGAGTTGCCGCCGCCAATAACCGCAACATTCTTGCCTTTGAAAAAAGGCCCGTCACAATGCGGACAATAGGCAACGCCATTACCGATGTTTTCTTTTTCGCCGGGCACACCCAGCTCCCGCCAGCGCGCACCGGTGGCGATAATAACCGTTTTAGTTTCAATGATTTCACCTGATGACAGGGTGATGGCCTTAACGTCACCTGTAGCAATATTTGCAACCCGTAAATGTTCCTTTAGGGTCACCTCGTAGTCATTCAGATGGTTAAGTAAATCGCCGGTCAGTTTAGGTCCAGTAGTGCTACTCACTGAGATGAGATTCTCTATGCCCATCGTATCTTTGACTTGACCGCCAATCGTTTCAGCCACCATAGTCACTTTTAAGCCTTTGCGCGCACTATAGACTGCCGCGCTAATACCTGCAGGACCACCACCAATAATCACAACATCCTGTAAGGGCAGTACTTCTGGGGTTGTTTCATTCAAATAAGGATAAAGCGTTTGTAGCTTATCAATCATTTTTGCCGTATCAACTTTACCGTTTACAAATAACTCATCGTTTAAATAAACACTCGGCACCCCTTGTATATCGCGCTGCTCAATTAATTCAGGGTATAAGCCACCGTCGATCATTTCGGTGCTGATATTGTCATTGAGCAAGGCAAATTGATTTAAAGCTTGCACAACATCGGGACAATTGTGACAACTTAAACTGACAAATACTTCAAAGTGTAAGGGTTCTTGAATAGCAGCAACCATGGCCTGAATACCATCATCTAGCTTTAATGCAGTGCCACTACTGCGTAATATGGCGAGTACTAGAGAATTAAACTCATGGCCACTAGGAATGCCAGAAAAAATAACGCCCGTCGACTGGCCGTTAACTTCTAGATAAAAACTAACAGGGCTTCTTAAAACTGAATCACAATCACGCTCATCCAATAATAACTTATCACTGACCGCTGCTATCGCCGATAAAAATTCAACCAACTCCTCTCGCTTTGGATGCTCACCGGTTTGTAAAACAAAAGTCACCGGCACCTCCATATTAGCGGTATAGCTGGTTAAAGCCTTAATAATATCGTCTGATAACACGGGACTGCTCATCTGATCTTCCTGTTAAAAAATAAGCGAGGGCTAGCGCCCCCGCTTAAACTTACAATTAAATTTTACCAACTAAATCTAATGATGGCGCTAATGTCGCTTCGCCTTCTTTCCATTTGGCTGGGCAAACTTCATCAGGGTGTGCGCGTACGTACTGGGCGGCTTTAATTTTACGAACCAAATCATCTGCATCACGGCCAATACCCTCGGCAGTGACTTCCATCGCCTGAATAACGCCATCTGGATCAACAACAAAAGTCCCTCGATCAGCAAGGCCTTGGCCTTCACGCAAAACTTCAAAATTACTGGATAGACTGCCAGTAGGGTCACCAATCATGGTGTATTTAACCTTGGCAATAGTTTCTGATGATTCATGCCAAGCTTTATGGGTGAAATGGGTATCCGTTGAAACTGAATAAACTTCAACATCACGTGACTGTAGCTCTTCATAATGATCAGCGACATCACCTAGCTCAGTCGGACATACAAAAGTAAAATCCGCTGGGTAAAAGAAAAATACCGCCCACTTACCTTTGACGTCCTCATCAGTCACGGTAATAAATTCACCGTCTTTGAATGCGTCAGCGCTGAAGGGTTTAATTGCTGTGTTGACTAATGCCATGATGTTCTCCTAGGTTGAGGTAATTGTGAATGAGCACACTATACTGGATCACAATGTATTGTTAAATACATTATTATTGATTATTATATTCGATTAAATCGAATATAATTTACGTATTCAATGGGGCCAAAATGATCACGCTCAAGCAATTACACTACGCCTTAGCTGTTGAACAAACCTTGCACTTTAAGAAAGCCGCGGAAGCCTGTTTTGTCTCGCCTTCGACGCTAAGCAATGCATTAACTGAACTCGAACAACAAATTGGCATTCAAATCTTTGAGCGCGACAACAAAAAAGTGATTGTCACGGCACTTGGTAAAGCCGTGTTAGAAAAAGCGCAAGCCATTAAAATCCAAGCAGACGATATTCAGAAGTTGGGAAAAAATCAGGATGGCGAGTTAAGTGGCCCGCTGAAAATTGGCGTTATACCAACGATCGGACCTTATTTATTACCCTTGGTTTTGCCCGCTATCAATCGTGATTATCCAAAGCTTCAGCTAGACATAATTGAAGATCAGTCGGATGCACTAGTTAACGAGGTGCGTCGCGGTGATTTAGACCTTGCCATTTTAGCCCTGCCTTTTCCTTTAAATGGCTTACTCTCATTCAGTTTTTGGCAGGAAGATTTTTTCTGGCTTAACCACATCGATAATATCATGGCAGAGAATAATGAAATTTCTGCCAGCGAGGTTGAGGCCGCATCAATGATGCTTTTAGAAGATGGACACTGCCTGAAAGACCATGCGTTGTTAGCTTGCCAATTATCATCTGGCGGGCATCACAGTATTCGTGCCTCTAGTTTAAATACCTTAGTGCAGTTGGTGGCGGGTAAAATGGGCACTACGTTAGTTCCTCAAATGGCATTAGAGCAGTTACTGCAAGCTAACCCACTGCTTAAAGAAGCGCATCTTAACGAGCCCGGTCCACACCGAGAAATTGCGCTTATTATGCGCCCCAGTTATACCGGCATCAAAAATGTCGAGCAACTTAAAATATTATTTGAAAAGCAGCTGTATTTACATTTCTCTAATCGAGCTCAATTAGATAACTAAAGGATAACTATGAATATCACCATGAACCGCTTCAAAATTAAACGGGGATAGTGGTGAAGAGTATGCCCTTTATACCTCACGCAGTACTTGCGGAAATCGGGAAGATTTTACCGCTTGGTCAAAGTCAGAGGTATTTCGAAAGGCGCGTAAAGGGGCTGGTCAAAAAAAAT
>JAYYUJ010000043.1:0-161024 GCA_036344075.1 Pseudomonadota bacterium | reverse complement strand
ATACATATATAAATAAATTTTATATATATATAGTGATAATAATAGGCTCTAGTCTCTGTGGAAAACAGTTGTTTCATCATAAATTTCAATCTTTTAGTTTCTTTGAAACCTTGTTAGATATAGGCTTCTATGCTGCTTGTTTCCTGAGTGTAAGCTGAGATAACTTCTGCTAAAAAAAAAGGGGGGGGCGTTGTTATACTGGAATAACATCAGTTATCCACACCTTACTTGATTTATTACCATTATTATAATAATGGTTTGAATACGAGCACGTGTTGGCGGTCAGACTGAAAAATTATTTACCGATGCAAAAACTCGAAAAAATTTCTCCAAGCAACTCGTCTGATGTGATTGCGCCAGTAATGTTACCAAGCGCATCTTGAGCCAACCTTAAGTCCTCAGCGAGGAGTTCACTTGCTGAGAGTGTCTTAAACTGAGACAACCCTCGTTCTACTGCTGCTTTTGCAGCTTGTAAGCACGACAAATGACGAGTTCTTGCCAAGAAATCTCCCTCACTTGCACTCAGGTCAAGTTGTTTCTTTAGCGCCTGCTTTAACAAATCTAAACCAAGATTCGCTTTTATTGAGATATTCATCTCGATAACCCCATTTTTTTCATGCAACGATGGCCTCTCATTGATTAAATCTATTTTGTTATTAATGACAAAAAACACACTATTTAAATGAGGTTCAATATTGAATAAAGCTAATTCTTGCTGGATATCATCAATATTTTTTTCTCTCTTGGTGCCATCTGCGGAAATATCTTGCAAATACAAAATAAAATCAGCTGATTTTATATAGGCGGCCGCCTTTTTAATTCCTTGTTGCTCTATCTCGTCTGGGGAGATGCGAAGTCCCGCCGTATCAATGAACTTTATTGTTCGGCCAGCTAACAGAATTTCTTGACGAAGGACATCACGAGTAGTGCCTGCTTTAGCTGTTACGATGGCTATATCATCTGCAGCAAAATAATTAAGTAAACTTGATTTCCCGACATTCGGCGCACCAACAATAGCAGCTGAAACACCATCTCTTATAAGACAACCGCGCTCAGCTTGTTGAATAATAGTTGTAATCGATTCAATAACAGAAAGTGTGTTTTCTTCTATAAAAGTATTCGAGCTGATATCTATATCTTCATCTGGGAAATCAATTCCTGCTTCAACGAACATTCTTAATTTAATTAGTTGTTCAATTAATTGATTAATTTCTTTTGAAAATTCACCACGCAAAGACCGAAGCGCTGAGCGAGCAGCAAATTGAGATTGGCTTTCTATTAAATCTGCGATGGCTTCTGCTTGAATTAGATCAATTTTGTTATTTAAAAAGGCTCTCTCAGAAAACTCTCCAGGCTTTGCCGCACGAGCATCAAAACGGAGAATTAAATTTAAAAGCTGATTTAAAACAACATTAGAACCATGACCTTGCAGCTCAACCACATCCTCTCCCGTAAAAGAATTAGGTGCAGGAAAGTAGATTACAATCCCTTGGTCAATAATGTTACCTTGATCAAAAAAGTGGGTGAAGCAAGCTTCTCTTGGAGTCAGAGAAGCAGAACAAATATTTTGAGCAATTTTTAAGGCGTTTGTGCCGCTGATTCGCACAATGCCAATTCCACCTATTCCGGATGCAGTGGCTATTGCTGCAATTGTGTCAGAGGCCATGGTTTATGATGCTTGTTCAATTTTTCGGGTGATATACCACTGTTGGGCAATAGATAAAACGTTGTTTGATACCCAATAAACAACCAACCCAGCTGGGAAGAACACAAAGAAAAAAGTGAACACAACAGGCATCCACTGCATGATCTTTGCTTGCATGGGGTCTGGTGGAGGTGGGTTCAATTTTTGCTGTATAAACATTGTTAAACCCATTAATAATGGCAAAACAAAATAAGGGTCCATCACAGAGAGATCTGTTATCCAACCAACAAAAGGTGCGTGACGAAGTGCAACGCTTTCTATAAGCGCCCAATACAACGCAATAAATACTGGCATTTGGATCAGGATCGGCAGGCAGCCCCCCAAAGGATTTATTTTTTCTTTTTGATAAAGCTCCATCATGGCTTTTGATTGAGCTTGCTTGTCATCGGCGTGACGATCTCTTAGCTCTAATAATTTAGGTTGAACTCTTCGCATGTTTGCCATTGATCGATAGCTGGCAGCGGATAACTGAAAGAATAAAGCTTTTATAACAATAGTTAGCATGATAATAGCTATACCCCAGTTACCAAACCCTGGAAAAACTTCATAAACCTCACCAAACAAATGAGCTTCACCCATAGCAAAGAAATAGAGCAAAGTATATAGTGGTTGAGCAATCCACCACAGCCAACCATAATCTACTGTTAGATCAAGGTTGGGTGAAATTTCTTTAAGCCGATACTGGTCTTTTGGCCCAGCATAAAACTTTGCGCCGATAGTTTTTGTTTCATTATTTTGAACCTCTATGGGCGCATGAAATCCAATAACATTAACCCACACTCCATTGTGCTCTTTTGAATAATGAGTATAAAACTTATATCTTTCGTCTTTTTGGGGGACCCAAGCACTTACGAAGTAATGCTGAATCATAGCTACCCAACCACCATTATTAAAAAACGATGTGTTTTCTTTTTGGATATCTTTAAAACTTATTTTTTTATATTTGTCGTCTTGAGCGGTTGTAGCTGCTCCTAAAAAAGATTGCATCCCGAAAGCGGCGTTTTCAGCGTTTGGATCTGGTGAGTCATCTCTTTTTATCCTAGCAAAATATCGAGACTCCCAAGGTAGTCCCGACTGGTTATTAATAATGTAATCAACATCTATAAGGTAGTCGTTGTGTTTGAATGTATATCTTTTTGTTAAGCGAAGACCGCTAGCGTCATTAAAATATAAATCAACAACAAGGTCTTCTTTGTCTTGCATTTTATAGCTAGATGCTAAAGAAGAAAATCTCGCTTTAAGGTATTTGTCTTCTGTCCCACTAGGACCTGAAAGACCAGATTGAGCATAGTATGTTCTTTTTCTGCTCTTCTCTAATAATAATAATGGTTTTGCATTTTCTTCTTTTTTTGATAAGTGCTTTAGTAGTGCAACTTCGATTATATCCCCACCCAAAGAGTCAATAGTAACCCTAATTAAGTCTGTTTCAACCACGATATTTCTTGATGAGTTAGATGGCTGAACGAGTGTATTTCTTTTCTCATTTAATATAGGACTGCTTTCAGCTGTGTTATCGATAGCTCTTGTGTTTAGGTTGGTGTCTTTTTGGCTGACGCTAACAATATTAATCGGATCGGCGAGTAACTCATTCTCATATTGTTGGTTACGTCGTTCTACCATATCAGCATCGTAGTTTGATGAAAAATCTACCCATTGCTTTAATAGCGTTAAAATTAAAACAGCAACTATGGCAAACAGGAGAAAACGCGGAAGATCTTTGCTTATATTCATATTAAACAACAAGCCTTGTTATGGTGTAATGGTTTTATCAATTTCATCTATTCCGCCGCTATTACCAGGGTGACATTTTGATAATCGTTTAAAACTTAAATAAAAACCTTTAATTAGTCCGTGATTCTCAAATGCCTGTATTGAATATTGAGAGCAGCTTGGATAAAACCTGCAGCTTGGGCCGATTAAAGGACTAATTATTAATTGGTAAAGACGAAGTAGCTTAATTGCGACTTTATTTAAAAAGCTGAGTTTTGCTTTTTGCTTAATTTCACCCATTGATTTTCTAGCTCCTTTCTAAGCTCGATATTACTAAGTAGGTTCGCTTTTCCCTTTACTAACACAACAGTATCAAAAAACATTTTAAGCTTTTCCCCTTCTATTAGACAATCGTCAGTATTTACCTCATAACTGTTGTTATATGTGCCTGCTCGGTGGTGACGGAAGGACTCTCGAATTGCTCGCTTTATTTTGTTTCTGTTTACAGCTAATGGAATGTGTTTTTTTGCGATAACTATACCAAGCCTAGAGCGGCTCAGTTGATTTTCTCGCGATAAGAAAGTGAAGTAGCCACCACTCTGCTTATATTCGACACCATCAAAAACGGTTTTGTAGTTTTTCGAGTTAAGCAATCTGTGGTTTTTTTTAAACGATAAATGGCCAGTTTTGTGTGTACGGGAGCTTAACATATTGGCCAAAGAAGTGTTGGTTTAAATCTTAACTTTAAGAATAGACGCAATCCTTTCGTAGTAGCTTAAAAAGGCTGGGTTTATGCACTTAATACCTTTCTTCCCTTAGCGCGACGACGATTGATTAGTTGGCGCCCGCTTTTAGTTGCCATTCGGCTTCTAAAACCATGGGTGCGCTTTCGTTTAAGTGTGCTTGGTTGAAACGTTCTTTTCATGTTGGTTACCGATGAGCTGAATATAGTTAGATTGCCATTTATGTCTTGCAACAATTAAAGGGCGCTGGATTTTACGTGGTATACCTCTAACTATCAATCCCCAAAGGGCATTATTTAGTTTAAACACAGTTATTTTTTAACAACCCTGCGTTGATTATTGTTAAAGAAGGGTGGTTGTTTTTGCGGTAGTGATTCTTCACTAACTTTTTAGCGTCTTTTTGTTGGTTAGGCCCACAATATATCCACAGCTTTTCAACATGTTAATAACTTCCAAGAAAAAAAATAATTTTTTATCGTCTGAATTGTCGTAAATTTTTTAAGACCATGTTTTTAATGAATATTATCAATTTTTGGGCTATAATTCGATCTTTTCTATATTGTTTTTTTCTGTGGATAAAGTTGTCGCTTAGGTCTATAATATCGGCCTTTATGCCTTTTGGCACTAATTCTTTCCTTTTTGTCTTAGGAGTTATCGCTTTGCCCCCATTATCTTGTCGCCATATTTGGGATCGATGCGTTGATTATTTAGAAGACGAGCTGTCTGCTCAACAGTTCAACACGTGGATTCGTCCTCTACAGTTGGACGCTAACGATAAACAGATCCATTTATTGGCGCCTAATCGCTTTATTCGTGATTGGGTTACCGATAAATTTATGCAGCGCATAAACGAATTGATTCAAATGTTATCGGAGGGAGAGGGCCTGCCTGAAGTAGCTATTTCCGTTTTAAAATCTTCGCCCGCATCATCGGCTACGACTAACATGCCTACTAAGAACACCCTACAAAGCATCGATTTATCTGCCCACCCCAGTAATCGTCAGGTTGACCCGCTCGCCCAGCCCTCAGGTTTGCAGGCGGCTGCACCGGCCCTGCGTGTTGAGCGTCGGGGTAGACCACGGGAGGCTTCTTCTAGTTTTGTTGGTCAACCCGGCGCCCTAAAAGCAGACAGCTTTACAGGTGCTCACCAGCGTCAACCACAGAATTTGAATATAGTTGACTCTAAGGGCCACCAAAATAACCTTATTTCGGCCTATCGATTTGATAACTTTGTCGAAGGAAAATCTAATCAGCTAGCCCGAGCCGCAGCCATGCAGGTGGTAGAAAACCCTGGCGGTTCTTATAACCCGTTATTTTTATACGGGGGTGTTGGTTTAGGTAAAACCCATTTAATGCATGCAGTTGGTAATGCGCTACAAGAAGTAAAACCCAATGCAAAGGTGGTATATCTTCATTCTGAGCGTTTTGTTGCCGACATGGTAAAAGCCCTACAGTTGAATGCTATCAATGATTTTAAGCGCTATTACCGCTCAGTTGATGCTTTGCTCATTGACGACATTCAGTTTTTTGCTAATAAGGAACGCTCGCAAGAAGAGTTTTTCCATACCTTTAATGCTCTATTAGAGGGTGGCCAGCAAATGATTCTAACTTGTGATCGCTATCCAAAAGAGCTACGTGGTTTAGAGGAGCGATTAAAATCACGCTTTGGTTGGGGTTTAACGGTCTCCGTGGAGCCGCCTGAGCTAGAGACAAGGGTTGCTATCTTGATGGCTAAAGCGGAGCAGGCTAAGGTTGATCTGCCCAATGAGGCCGCTTTCTTTTTGGCACAAAGAGTTCGGTCAAATGTTCGGGAGTTAGAGGGTGCGCTGAAAAGGGTGGTAGCCAGTGCTCACTTCACAAAATCCGAGATTGATATAGCTTTGATCAAGGAATCGTTAAAAGACCTTTTGGCGTTGCAGGACAAGCAGGTCAGTATTGATAATATACAGCGCACAAGTGCCGAATATTATAAGATTAAAGTGGCTGATTTAATGTCAAAGCGCCGCAGCCGTTCCGTCGCTAGACCTAGGCAAATGGCAATGGCGTTAGCAAAAGAGCTGACCAACCATAGCTTGCCTGAAATTGGCGATGCCTTTGGTGGCAGAGATCATACAACCGTCCTTCACGCCTGCAAAAAGATTAAAGAGCTGCGTGATACGAGCTCAGATATTCGTGAAGATTATCAGAACTTATTGCGAACACTGGCGACATAAGCCGATGAGTGTTTAAATGTTCTTATGACTACAATACCTTTACGGAGCGCAACAAAACAATGAAATTTACCGTTTCGCGTGAACAATTATTACGGCCATTGACCTTGGTGACGGGCGCAGTTGAGCGTCGACAAACGATGCCTATATTGGCTAATTTGTTGGTCCGAGTGAATGGTGATGTGCTTTATATAACAGGCACGGACCTTGAGGTTGAATTGAGTGCAACTATTACTCCAATTGCCAAGGCCGAATCTGATGGCGATATTACGGTTCCCGCGAGAAAATTCGTCGATATTTGCAAGTCGCTCCCTGACGGCTGTGATATTGGTTTTGAGACCGACGGCGCAAAAGCCATTGTGAAAAGCGGCAGAAGTCGCTATACCTTGGCAACTTTGCCAGCCACAGACTTCCCTTCAGTACAGCGCGACGACAGTGGTTTTTCAGTGACAGTGAATCAAGGAGATTTTGCTCGTTTGTTGAGTAGGACGGGCTTTTCTATGGCCCAACAAGATGTACGCTATTACTTAAACGGCATGCTCTGGGAGTTATCTGATCGAACTTTCAAATCGGTAGCAACAGACGGGCACCGTTTAGCCATTGCTCACATAGTCCTGGCCGATACTGTTGAGGGTGAAAAGCAGCAGTTTATTATTCCTCGTAAAGGGGTGGTTGAGTTAACTCGGCTACTTGGGGATGATTCGGCTAACATAACGGTAGAGTTTGGAGCCAATCATGTTCGAGCCACAACCGATGGCATGGAGTTTGTATCAAAGTTAGTAGATGGCAAGTTTCCAGATTACGAGCGAGTTTTACCTAAGGGTGGCAACAAGCTAGTAGTTGCAAAGAAGGAGGACTTAAAGGCCGCGCTGTCTCGTTCGGCGATTTTATCGAATGAAAAATTCAGAGGGATTCGTTTCACTCTTAGTGATGGTTTAGTCGGTATACAGGCTAATAACCCAGAGCAAGAAGAAGCTTACGAGGAGGTTCCTGTTAATTATCAAGGAGATACGATCGAAATGGGTTTTAATGTCAGTTATTTGATTGAGGCGCTTGGTGTGCTTGGCAGCGATGAGGTTAATATTACGCTCTCAGATTCAGCGAGTAGTGCCTTGATTCAGGACGGTAATACCGATAACAACGCTCTTTACGTTGTAATGCCTATGCGCTTATAGCGTAGGTAATATTGTTATTCTATCCTCGCATTTACTCTTATTGTTACAAGCTGCCAGTATACTGGCCTATTCGGGTAGTTGTTTCACGTGAAACTTTCTAGTTTGGCTATTTCCGGCGTCCGAAATATCATTGACACTAGGGTCGCTGATTTAGGCGATGTTAATATTTTCACCGGCTTAAATGGTGCAGGCAAAACCTCGGTTTTAGAGGCGGTTTATATTTTAGGTCTGGCCAAGTCTTTTCGAGGCACTCAGCTCCAGCCGGTTGTTAATTATTTATCAAATACCTGTACCGTATTTGGTGAGCTTGAGCCGCTTGACGACGCCGCTCAGCGAGTGGCGATTGGGGTAAAGCGGGCAAAAAAGGGCGGCCACAAAATACGTGTTGCAGGCAAAGATGAAAAAAGTTTGGTGCGTCTGGCAGAATTACTGCCGCTTCAGCTAATCAATTCGATGTCTTATTTGTTATTAGAGGGCGGCCCCAAGCAGCGACGCCAATTCATTGATTGGGGTGTGTTTCACGTGGAACAGGAGTTTTATAGCGCTTGGCGGCGAATGCAGCGCTCATTAAAACAAAGAAACGGTGCTTTGCGATCTGGACAAGCGAACAACACACCTTTAGCAGCCTGGGATAATGAGTTTGTTGAGGCGGCTTTAATCGTCGATGCAGTAAGACAGCGTTATTTTGAAAGTTTTGAGTCTATTTTCTATGATTTTTTGACTCAGTTGCTGCCTGATAGCGGCTTAGACTTTTCTTACGAGCGCGGCTGGACTAATGACCGGTGTTTAGAAGCCGTATTAAAAGAGTCCAAACAGCGCGATTTAAAGCGCGGCTTTACCCATTATGGACCTCATCGTGCGGATTTAAAGATGACTATTAATGGTTTAAACGCTGGCCAGGTGCTTTCCCGTGGCCAGCAAAAATTAGTGGTCTGTGCGCTTAAGCTTGCTCAGTGCCAACTAATGATTAGAGAAACCTCTAAAGAGTGTATTTTATTAGTTGATGATTTGCCTGCTGAGATTGATCACGTCCACCAAGCGAAGTTATGTCGCCTTCTAGATGGGTTGAATTTACAGCTATTTATGACCTGTGTTGAGGCCGCTGATCTGTCTAATCAACCGTGGTCGGATAAAAAAAACATCGCTTTGTTCGAGTTGAAAAAGGGCGAGATAATAGCGCTTTAAATACAATAAAAAGTATCAATATTTATGCAGTATTTTCAGCCATAAACTACCGTATTAAGGTGTTGACTCTGGCTACTGTAAGGCAGACAATAATAGCATAAAACTGCATATAAGCACTTGATTTTTAATTGGATTAGTAAAAATTGACTAAGGTAAAGATTCAAGCCCAGACGGTTAAAAAACAACCAATTCAACTGTGAGGTCAAACTATGACAGAAACCAGCGTCGAGGAATATGATTCTTCGAGTATAACGGTCCTTAAGGGGCTTGATGCTGTTCGCAAACGGCCCGGTATGTATATCGGCGACACTGACGATGGCACCGGTTTACATCACATGGTTTTTGAATTGGTTGATAATTCGATTGACGAGGCGTTGGCAGGTTTTTGTTCACAAATAAAAGTGACTATTCATCCTGATAACTCAATTACAACCTCGGATGATGGTCGAGGCATTCCTACCGATATTCATGAAGAGGGGGTCTCTGCAGCAGAGGTCATCATGACGGTTTTGCATGCTGGCGGTAAGTTTGACGACAACACCTACAAAGTTTCTGGCGGCTTACACGGTGTGGGCGTATCGGTGGTCAATGCCTTATCATCGTTATTAACATTAACGATTCGACGTAACGGTAAAGTTTATGAGCAGGTTTATCGTCATGGTGTGCCTGATGCACCGCTAACTGTGATTGGTGAAACCGACGCTTCAGGGACAGCTGTGCATTTTCACCCGTCAACAGAAACATTTACTAATATTGAATACCACTATGAAATACTAGCGAAGCGCTTACGTGAATTATCTTTTTTAAATTCGGGCGTTAATATTTTATTAACCGATGAGCGAACCGGTAAATCTGATACTTTCTGCTATGAAGGCGGTTTGCGCGCATTTGTCGAACATTTGAATACCAATAAAACACCCATCAATACCGGTTTATATTTTTCAACCATGTATGAAGAAATTGGGGTTGAAATATCGTTGCAGTGGAATGATGGCTTCCAAGAAAATATCTACTGCTACACGAATAACATTCCACAGCGAGATGGCGGTACACACTTAGCGGGTTTTCGCTCAGCATTAACACGGGGCTTAAACGCTTATATTGAAAAAGAAGGTTTGGGCAAGGGCGCTAAAGTATCAACCACCGGTGACGACGCACGAGAAGGCTTAACTGCCATAGTGTCAGTTAAAGTACCAGATCCAAAGTTCTCTTCACAAACAAAAGACAAGCTTGTTTCATCAGAAGTCAAGTCGGCTGTAGAACAGGCGATGGGCGAAAAGCTATCGGAGTATTTGTTAGAAAGCCCTCAAGAGGCTAAAGCTATTGTCAGCAAGATGATTGATGCTGCTAGAGCAAGAGAAGCCGCACGAAAAGCGCGTGAAATGACACGGAGGAAAGGCGCGCTTGATATTGCTGGCTTACCAGGCAAATTAGCAGACTGCCAAGAAAAAGACCCAGCACTTTCAGAGATTTACATTGTCGAGGGTGATTCGGCGGGCGGGTCAGCCAAACAAGGCCGAGCAAGAAAAACCCAGGCTATCTTGCCATTAAAGGGCAAGATATTAAATGTAGAAAAAGCCCGGTTTGACAAAATGCTGACCTCGGCGGAGGTCGGCAACCTAGTGACGGCACTGGGCTGTGGGATTGGCTCAACGGAGTTTGATGCCGATAAGTTACGCTACCATTCAATCATCATAATGACCGATGCGGATGTCGATGGCTCGCACATAAGAACTTTGATTTTAACTTTTTTCTTTCGCCATATGCGTGAGCTTATCGATCGTGGACATGTTTTTATTGCTCAGCCACCACTGTATAAAATAAGTAAGGGCAAGCAGCAAAGTTATTTAAAGGATGAGGCGGAACTAGACAGCTTCTTTACTCAGGTTGCATTAGAAAATGCCGAACTGTATATCAATGATCAGGCTCCTGCAATTAAAGCTGACGCATTAGGGCAAATGGTAACAGAGTATAAAACAGTCATGGCAATGATTGATCGCTTATCTAAAATTTATCCTGCCGAGGTTCTAGAGCGATTAATTCATCAGCATCCAGTTTCTGAAGAGCAACTAAAAGATTCTGGCTACATGCATTCATGGTGTGAAGCCTTAGAACAAACCTTTACTGACTCATACAAGGCAGGACAGCAAAGCTATTCTGTTGCCGTTAAACAAGATTTGGAGCGCGGATACTTCATTCCTGAAATAGCGATTGTCTCGCATGGCATTACTTCAAATTATCAGTTGGGCCATGATTTTTTTAACTCAGCTGAATACCGTTCGATTAATCAATTGAGTCACAAAATAGCTAAGTTGATCGAGCCATCTGGCTTTATTAAGCGTGGCGATAAGCGACAAGAAATCGCAGATTTTCCAGAAGCATTACATTGGTTAATGTCCGAGGCTAAGCGTGGTTTTATGATACAGCGCTACAAAGGCTTGGGTGAAATGAACCCTGACCAATTATGGGAAACAACAATGGATCCAGAAGTGCGACGCATGCTGGTGGTGACCATTGAAGACGCGATAGCTGCCGATCAAATATTTACCACGTTAATGGGCGATCAAGTCGAGCCAAGGCGCGAATTTATTGAGGAAAATGCTTTATCGGTTGCCAATTTAGACGTTTAAGCTCTATTTTGTTGGCACTTGGATTTTATGCTTGCATTAGTTTTTTGATGGCGCAAGCAAAGAAATATCGGCAACATGTAAAAACAACGCCCGTAACTTCGCTAACAATGACAGTCGATTTACCTTTAATGCTGGATCCTCTGCGTTAACCATAACCGCATCAAAAAAAGCGTCGATTGCACCACTTAACTCTGTCAGCCTCAATAAACCATCACGATAATTACCCTGCTCAAATAACGGCAAAACGATTTTTTCTTGTTGTTCAATAGCTGCGGATAAAGTTTTTTCTGCCGGCTCAACAAGTAAAGACGAATTGAAATCTTTTACTTCGACGGTTGATTCTGACTTAGTAAGAATATTATTCACCCGTTTGTTAGCGCTTGCTAGGTTATCACTTTCAGGGTTTTTAATGAAAGCGGCAACCGCTTGTACACGTGCGTCAAAGTCCAACGGTTTTTGCGGCTGTTTTGCTTTAACAGCTGAAAAAACTTCAGTCGCTAAACCTTGGTCTTGATAAAGGGCAGCAAAACGATCGAGCAGGTAACTAAAAACTTTTTCTTCCGTTTCTAGAGGGTTAGCCAATTTAGCATGTAAATGACAGGCTTTATTGATCCATTCTTTGATATTAATGGTGAGCTGGTTTTGTAAAATAATTTGTAACACCCCAATAGATGTTCGTCTTAGGGCGAATGGATCTTTAGAGCCGCTGGGTACTTGCCCAATACCAAAGATGCCCGTCAAGGTGTCTAGACGATCTGCCAAGGCAACGGCACAGGCCGTTGGGCTAGATGGCACTTTATCGCCGGCATATTTAGGCAAATAATGTTCGGCAATCGCATTAGCGACGGTCTCACCTAAGCCTTCATGATTTGCGTAATAACCGCCAGCAGTGCCCTGCATTTTATCAAATTCAAGCACTATGTCTGAGGCCAAGTCGGCCTTGGATAATTGCCCTGCTTGTTTCGCCGCCGAAGCGTCTGCGTCTAAAGCCGTGGCTAGCCCCTCCGACAGTGAGGCGATCCGTTCGGTTTTATCAAACACTGTGCCCAGTTGTTTTTGAAATACAATAGATTTTAATCGTTCACGTAATTGTGCCAAGCTATATTTTTTATCAGTTTCGAAGAAAAAGGCAGCATCGGCTAAGCGAGGCCGAATGACACGTTCATTGCCACTAATAACAACTTCAGGCTGAGTACTGTCAATATTACTAACGGTAATAAAGTTAGCTATCAGCTGTTGTTTTTCATCTACAACATGAAAATATTTTTGATGTTCACTCATTGAATAAATCAAGGCTTCTTGAGGCACAGATAAAAACTCTTTATCAAAGCTGCCGATTAGGGCATAGGGCTTTTCAACTAGGGCGGTTACTTCGTCTAGCAAGTCGTCTTCAATTACAGCCGTACCGCCAGCCTCACGACCCAAGGCTGTTACCTGTTTACAAATATCTTTTCGTCGAGTCTCGAAACAAGCGACGACAGAGCCTTGTTCCGACAGCAACGATTCATAATGATCGGCATGGTCAATAAAAATAGCTCCAGAGCTTTGGAAGCGGTGACCTTGGGTCGTTTGCGTAGCGTTAATGCCCATCACTTGGCAGTCAACCAGTTGCTCGTCGAGCAATACTAGCAACCAATGCATCGGTCTAACAAATTCAGCGCGCGAAGTTCCCCAGCGCATTCGCTTTGGAATTGGCAGTCCATCTAAAGCACTGGTAATAATGGCTGCTAATAGTGTCGATGTCGGCTGACCTTTTTTCGTTGAAATAAACGCTAACCGTAGCCCTTTTTCTGTCTCAACTTGCTGTAGTTGCTCAAACGCAACTTGATTGCTTTTAGCAAAGCCCATTGCCGCTTTTGTTGGCCTGCCTTCCTTGTCAAACGCGGCGGCAACCGCTGGACCTAACTTTTCAACGGCTTGATCGGCTTGCTGCGTATCGAGTTCTGGGATTAAAACGGCTAATCGTCGCGGGGTTGCGAAGCGCTTGACTGCTGCTTCGTTAAAATTGAGGTTATTCGCCTTAAGCTCTTCCATTAATTCTTGCTCAAAAGCAGAAGACAATGCTTTTAATGCTGTTGGTGGCATCTCTTCAGTGCCTATCTCAATTAGACAATTCGCCGTCGTACTCATTGGCCGGCCTCCGCTTGCGCAAACTTTTCAAGCGCCGCTTGGCGGTGTTCATTATCAGCTAATGGGAAGTCTAATTCGGCACGTTTAGCGTAATAGCTTTCAGCAACAGCGCGGGCTAATGTACGCACACGAAGAATAAAACGTTGTCTTTCAGTTACAGAAATAGCGTGCCTGGCGTCTAATAAATTAAATGCATGCGATGCTTTCATGACTTGCTCATAAGCTGGCAGCGGCAAGTTGGCCTTAATTAACGCTTGACTTTGCGATTCGCATTCATCGAAATAGCTAAACAAGAAATCGACATGTGCATGCTCAAAGTTATACGCCGACATTTCAACTTCATTTTGGTGGAACACATCGCCGTAGCTAACATCGCCGCCAGCACTTCGGGCCCAGATTAAATCATAAATACTATCGACGCCCTGCAAATACATGGCAATTCGCTCTAAGCCATAAGTGATTTCTCCTGTGACAGGAAAGCACTCAAGGCCACCCACCTGCTGAAAATAAGTAAACTGGGTAACTTCCATGCCGTTTAACCAAACCTCCCAACCTAGCCCCCATGCCCCGAGTGTTGGTGACTCCCAGTTATCTTCAACAAACCGGATGTCGTTAACGGTTGGGTCTATACCAATTTCAAACAGTGAATTTAAATAAAGTTGCTGAATATCGTCTGGCGAAGGTTTTAATGCAACCTGAAATTGATAGTAATGCTGAAGGCGGTTAGGGTTGTCGCCATAGCGTCCGTCAGTAGGTCGACGGCAGGGCTGCACATAGGCGGCGCTCCAATTTTCTGGTCCGATGGCCCTAAGGAAAGTAGCGGGGTGAAATGTGCCTGCCCCTACTTCTAGGTCTAACGGCTGAAGTACGACGCAACCTTGCTCTGCCCAATAACTTTGAAGTTTAAGGATAAGTTCCTGGAAGGTGAGCACTTGGCTTGGATTCTGTTGTTGCTGGTTTTTCACGGTGTCAGACACTAGGCAAATATTCTCTTAACAATGATAAAAAGTCGGCGGTGTATTTTGAGGCTCTTATTGTACCTTAAACCAGGACGAATCAGCTATTTTCGCCAAAACGCTGGCGTTAATAAAACCAAAACGGTAAATACTTCTAAGCGGCCTAGCAGCATGGCTAAGCAAAGCGTCCATTTTGCTGTTGCAGATAAACCCGAATAATGTTCAGAAACCTCACCTAAGCCCGGGCCAAGATTATTAATACTTGCGCCAACTGCCGAAAATGCTGTTAGAAAGTCTGTGCCTGTAGCCAGCACCATTAAGATCATGGCGATATAAGCAAAGACATAGAACGCAAAAAAACTCCAAACCGCACTGACCACGTCATTCGAAATTGGGCGGCCAGCGACCTTAATAGGAATAACAGCATGAGGATGAATGAGCCGAAGTAGCTCGCGATACCCTTGTTTTATGATTAGTAGGACTCTTATCGCTTTCATGCCCCCGCCGGTTGAGCCTGCCGATGCGCCTATAAAGGCCAGAAAGAACATAAATAGGGGAATAAACGTTGGCCACTGGCTGTAGTCACCTACCACAAAGCCTGTTGTTGTTGACAGTGAAACAACTTGAAAGGCGGCTTTTAATAATTGGTCAGCTTGGTCTATCGGTTGGTAATTCAGAATTATTAATGCTGCGCCAACAATAACGACAGCGAGTAAATTAACCAGTAAGTAAAATTTAAATTCCGAATCTTGGCGGTAAACTGCCAATGAGCGATTATGGTAAGCGAAGAAGTGCAGGGCAAAATTAATACCAGCGATTAACATGAAGGCCATTGCAACAACCAAAATAAATGGGTTATCAAAATAGCCGATGCTGGCGTTATGGGTGCTAAAACCACCAATTGCAACGGTTGAAAAGCTGTGACTTAATGCATCGAATGGACTCATGCCTGCAAGCCAGTAGCTTGTACCACAGGCTATTGTAATTAAAAGGTAGATTGTAAAAAGTGCTTTTGCAGTGCTGGTTATTCTTGGCGTTAACTTATGATCTTTCATGGGGCCGGGTGTTTCTGCCCGATAAAGTTGCATGCCACCAACACCGAGCATCGGCAAAATGGCAATGGCGATGACAATAATGCCGATACCGCCAAGCCATTGTAATTGCTGTCGATAATAAAGAATGGATTTAGGCAAATCATCCAGCCCAGTAATCACGGTAGCCCCCGTGGTTGTGAGGCCAGAAATAGACTCAAAAATAGCATCAGTGATGCTGAGTGAAAGACTGTCGGCCAACAATAGCGGTAGCGCGCCAAATAAGCCGAGCACCAACCAAAATAAGGTTGTGATTAAGAAGCCGTCTCGCGTTCGTAGAGTGTGGCTTTGTTTTTTATTGGGCAGCCATAGCAATGCGCCGCTACAAGCGGTAAGGGTAAAAGCGGTTAAGAAAATATCGACCGTCGGTTCGTTGTACCATAAGGCAAAAGCAATAGGCACTAACATTGTGACGCTGAAAATGACTAGCAGTAAGCCCAGCAGTGCGGCGATGACAGAAAAATGCATAGTGCTAACAACCTCAACTGAATTAGTCGGAGCTTGACTGAATTAATAATTAAAAAAAGCCAAGCCCAACTTGAAATAAGGCTTCAACAGCAGGTATTTGGGTTTTATCGACTAAAAAGACAACCACGTGATCGTCTGTTTCTATGACAACATTACGGTGAGCAATTAATACCTCTTCATCTCTAACAATTGCGCCTATTCTAACCCCTTCAGGTAAGTCAATATCGGCGAGAGTCTTGCCAACAACTTTTGAGTTTTTAGCATCACCATGGGCGATCACCTCTAAGGCTTCTGCAGCGCCTCGGCGTAAAGAGTGCACAGCCGCCATATCACCTCGACGAACATGGGTAAGCAAGCCGCCGAGAGTAATCAGCTGAGGGGCAAAGGCAATATCGATATCTTCACCCTGGACTAAATCGACATAAGCAGGGTTGGTAATTAGGGTGATGACTTTTCTAGCCCCTAATTTTTTCGCTAATAAAGACGACATAATGTTGGCTTCATCATCATTTGTCAGCGCAATAAAGACATCGATGCTGTCGATGTTCTCACTGCGCAATAGGTCGGTATCGGAGGCGCTACCATTGAGAACGATGGTTTTATCTAGGGATTCAGACAATACCTCAGCGCGACTGGAATTGTGTTCAATGATTTTAACTGAATGTTGATGTTCAATCGCCTTAGCTAGACGTAAACCAATATTGCCTCCACCAGCAATCATAATTCGGTTGTAAGGGCGACGAAGCTGCCCTAGCTCTTTCATAACCGGTAAGATATTTTCTTTTGCAGCGATATAGAAAACTTCATCAAGTGGTGCTATGACGGTGTCTCTTTCTGGCTTTATTGCGCTGTCGGCACGAAAAATAGCGGCTACTCTAGCATCTTGCTTAGGCGTCATTCTGTCGATTTCAATTAAGGTGTTACCGATAAATTTATCGCCAGCTTCGGCTTTAATTGCGATTAACTGCGCCGCACCATCGGCAAAATTAAGCACTTGCAGCGTGCCTGGGTATTCTAATAATCCGATAATATGTTCGGTGACCAGTTTTTCAGGTGAAATGATCACATCAACTGGGATAGCATCGTCACAAAATAAGGCCCTGTGATCGGCATAGCTGTTGGCTCGAATACGACAAATTTTGGTCGGCGTGCGATAAATAGAATGCGCTATTTGGCAGGCAATCATGTTGATCTCGTCAGAGCCTGTGACGGCCACTAACATATCAGCATCTTCTATGCCGGCTTTTAATAAAACATCAGGATGTGCGGCATGGCCACTAACTGTAGCGATATCGAGGCGGTCTTGTAGCGCTCTTAATCGGGAGCTATCGCGGTCGACAATAGTGATATCGATCTGTTCATTGGCCAAGCTTTCGGCTAATGTACCGCCGACCTGCCCACCACCCAAAATTACAATTTTCATAGTGCCTGCTTAAATATCTGTTTGGGGTAATACTTCAAATTAGCCATCAAATCATATCGTTGTGCTAGCCTACTAAACCATGGCTGACTTGCTAAGCCTTGTGTAAAAAAAACCACCATATTTGCCCTGATTTGGTAGTAGTTGGCGTCCATATCCCTGCTGCTGTCCCCAAACGACATCAATTTTTAACGCTTTAGCATCGGGCATTGCATGTAAAAACTCATTGATGACGTGGTTATTTTCCTCTGGCATGACCGAGCAAGTGCAATAAAGTAGCTCGCCACCGGGCTTTAGTGCGGCCCAGAGTGCATTGAGCAACCGTTTTTGCTGCTTGGCAAAAGATGCAATATCTGTTTCACGACGAAGTATTTTAATGTCAGGGTGATGGCTAATAATTCCGGTGCCAGAGCAGGGAGCATCTAATAATATTCGGTCAAACAGCACTCCGTCCCACCAGTCATTGAGTTGAGCGGCATCGGCGGCGATACAGCTCGCGCGATAACCGCATCGCTGAAGGTTTTCCCCAACACTATGTAAGCGCTCACTACTACTATCAACCGCTGTTAGAATGATAGACTCCTCTTTCTCTAACAGATTGACTGCTTTTCCACCGGGTGCGGCGCAGGCATCTAAAACCTGCATATTGGTATCCATATTCAGTAAGGAGGCGGCTAGTTGGGCGCCTACATCCTGTACGCTGACCGTGCCTTCAGCAAAATCTGGTAAGGCTGAAATATTCACTGCTGAGCGCAATCGAATCGCGGTGTCACAATAGTCATCGACTTCGCTGTCTATGCCGGCCGCTATTAATTGTGCTTGGTAAGCTGCCCGACTGCTGCGGTTGAGATTCACTCTAAGTGTCATAGCCGGCGAAGCATTATTGTAATCAACGATATCTCTCCATGCTGCGGGCCAATGTTTTTGCAATTTCAGGTAAAGCCATTGAGGGTGATTCGCTTGGGCAGCTTCAGTTATTTTTGGAAGCCCATCATCTGAGTCTTGGAGGCGTAAGAAATTACGCAAGACGGCATTGACTAATCCTTTTGCCCAAGGTTTTTTAAGTCCCTTAGTGGCTTCGACGGTGGCACTAATGGCGGCGTGATTGGGAGTACGTAGATATTGCAATTGATATAGGCCAATTAAGAGCAAGGCATGAATATCGGCATCTTTTTTGTTTAAGGGTTTTTTTAATAGCGTTTGCAGTTGAGCATCTAATTGAAAGTAGTGGCGAAGTGTTCCAAAACAAAGTTCACGATAAAAGCTGCGATCTTGATCACCTAATGGATGATTAATCGTTGAAGAAAAAGCCTTGCCTTGGCAAATGACTTTTGCAACTGCGCGAGCCGAAAGCGCGCGGACATGTAGGATTGTTTTAATGGTTGGTCACCGATGCAATATGACTAAAACAATCGCCCACTTTAAAGAAGTTAGCACGACCATTAAGTAATGCGCCGATTGACATTACTTTTGCTCCTGGAATTTGGAGCTCATATATGCGTAATTGACCAGTGCCGCACTGAACACTCAAGTAATCTTTGTTAATGGCAACAATACTGCCAATATCGGCTTCAGGCTGATGGTTTTCGCTGGCTTGTGCCGCGGTAATACGTAACCGTTGATCGTCTAAAAAAGTAAAGCAAGCCGTGGTCGAGGTGAATGCACGAATGGTCCGATCAATAACCTCGGCGTTGGCATGCCAATCGATGCAGCCTTCCGCCTTTTCAATTTTTTTGGCATAGCTGCTATCACTGTCATTTTGAGGGATATGAACTGCTGTTTCATTATTCAATTCTGCAATGGCTTGGATTAATAGTGATTGACCAATAAGGGTTAATTTCTCTCGTAGGCTGTCACCAGTTTCAAGCGGATCGATAGTACAGTGTCCTCTTAAAAGGATATCGCCAGTATCGAGGCCGGCGGCCATTTGCATAATAGTAATACCCGTAGTTTTATCGCCGGCAATAATTGCTCGCTCAACGGGCGCGGCGCCTCGCCAATGCGGCAGTAATGAGGCATGAATATTAATGCAGCCTAGACGAGGAAGGTCAAGCACGGCTTGCGGAAGAATTAAGCCATAAGCAGCTACTACCATTAGATCAGCATGAAAGGATTTGAGCTCAACTTGTTGCTCAGCGGCTTTTAGTGATTTCGGCTGCATCAACGGAATTGCGTGTTCTAGCGCTAATGTTTTCACGGGCGAGACGACAGTTTTTTTTCCGCGGCCAGAACGGCGATCAGGCTGGGTATATACAGCAATAACCTCGTGATCGGCCTGATTAAGCAATGCTGATAAGTGATCGGCAGCAAACTGTGGTGTGCCAGCAAAAATAATTTTCAATGTCTTGCCTGCCTAAGCCATGGTTGAACAGATCAATAAAAGCCGCGAATATTATTTAGCGACGATCTTTCTTAATTTTTTGTTTGATACGATTTCGCTTCAAAGCGGATAGGTGATCAACAAATAATTTACCTTTAAGATGATCTATTTCATGTTGAATGCAAACAGCAAGAAGACCGTCGGGAACCAACTCGAATAGCTTTCCGTCACGGCCTAAAGCTTTTAGTTTAATGTGTGCGGGTCTGCTAACCTCTTCAAAAAACCCAGGTACTGATAAGCAGCCTTCTTGATAATCAAATAGTTCATCGTCTAAGACCTCAAAACTTGGGTTAATCAACACCAAGGGCGAGTCTTTTTGTTCAGACAAATCAATTACGATAACTTGTCGGTGCACATTCACTTGGGTAGCGGCTAGGCCAATACCCCGTGCTTCGTACATAGTTTCTAGCATGTTATCAATTAAACGTTGAATTTTATCATCGACCTTTTGTACAGGCTTAGCGACTGTTCGCAAAAGCGGGTCAGGAAATTCTAAAATATCGAGGATTGCCATTAAATGTCTTATAGTTAGTTAGGTTAATCAGCCGCGCTGTAGAAAAACCCAAAATGTTTATTCGCTCACATTAGAGCTAATTTTAATGGGCACCACCAAATAAGCGTTTAATTTGCCCTAGAGTTAACAGTTTTCTACAACTAGTTTGTCTATTATACAGCTCGAAACTCTGAATGTGCACACAATAAGGCAACCATTGTCAGAAAAAAGGTCACAAATTAAGGCTTAAAGCGAATTATATTTTGCTACTCATCGGCCAAGGAAATCCATGAAGTGTATTTTATAATAAAGTTTTGGCGATCGTATTCACCGCTTGGCCTCATAGCTAAGCGTCCATCCCCCAGCTTATGGATTACTCTGATGAATAAATTGTTTAGCGGGGCGCTACGCCATCGGATATTGCTAGTATATTCAGTTGATTGACGGTGTTTATACCTGTAATTGTAAATAGACAATACCTGCGCTATTTGGATATCCGCTTTGGCTAGATGACCAAAAGGATAATATCTTGGCGTTTAGCTTTGGCATAATTGAAACGTTCACAGGAAGCAATTAATGCGATTAAGTCAATTTCGCATATGAGGATGGCTACATGACTTGGTTTACTGAAGCAAACACTCAGCAAGATATTATCGATAGAGCGCCAACACTGGCGCCAACATTTAAAACCTTTTATGACAGTTTTTGGCAACTAAGTTCGGCGCCGCCAAGTTTACTCGAACTGTGTCGTTTGCGTGTCGCGCAATTACATCAGAGTGATTATCAATGGCAGCATCAGCAGATTAAATTGAGTACTGAAAAGCGCCAATCGCTGTCAGAATGGAGTAAAAGCGCTGTTTACACCGACACTGAAAAAGCTTGTTTAGCCTTTACTGAAGTTTACTGTATGGACCCGCAAGCAATAACAGATGCGCAGGCAGAGGCGGTTAAATCTGAACTGGGCGACGCGGGTTTAGTCGCGCTAATTGAAGCGCTAGGGCTATTTTACGGCATGACTCGCGTCAGCCAGTTATGGGGTTTTTGAAGCATGAGCAATCAGCCAAGAGTGAGCGCTAACTTATCTAAAACTGGAAACGTGGTAAGAGATTCTGCATTAGGTCTAGTCACTGAGACAGTAGACCCCTATCTTCGTTTTAACCACGCTATTTGGCATAACGGCCCTTTAACGGCCGCTGAGGTTGAGCTGGCGCGCTTGCGTAATGCCCGCAAGGTAAACTGTGTTTTTTGTAAAGCGGTGCGCTACGATATTGCTATTGAAGCTGGTCTTGATGAGGCTAAGGTCGAACAGATTACAGACGACTTCAACCAGAGTGAGTTAAGCCAACGCGAGAAGTTAATACTGGCCTATACCGATTATTACCTACAACAACCAACTGCAATGACGTTAGAATTTAAGCAGCGCTTAACCGAGGAATTTTCAGCGGCGGAAATTGTTCATCTGTCGCTGGCTATCATGCTATGCAATTGTTTTTCACGTTGCGCGGTATCACTGGGCGGTATGCCTGAAGAGGACTTACCCCGCATGCAGATCAGCGTGCCAGAATAAAGTCTAATCCATCAACGACGGTCTGTGGTAGGTTGTTAAAGATATAATGGTCACTTATTCCCGCCATCAGACTTGAAAGCGGAGGCAAACTTCGGTATTTTGCGCGGCTGACAATGAGAATGAATCCCTGGTCGGGGCTTCTTATTTAAGCTATTGATCCACATTATAAATGAGAGAGATCATCATGAGTGACCATTTTGTTGCTATTTTAATGGGTTCAGACAGTGATTTGCCACAGATGCAGCCTGCGATTGATACCTTAGCAAAATTTGATATTCGTACCGAAGTGAAGGTGACTTCAGCCCACCGAACCCCACAAGCCACTCATGAGTATGTCACTACTGCTGAGCAGCGTGGCTGTGCCGTATTTATTGCGGGTGCTGGAATGGCCGCCCACTTAGCGGGCGCTGTTGCTGCAAATACTACGAAGCCGGTGATTGGTGTGCCAATTAATGCCTCGCTTGAAGGGCTAGATTCATTGCTGGCTACGGTTCAAATGCCTGGTGGTATTCCAGTAGCCACAGTAGCGATTGGTAAAGCCGGCGCTAAAAACGCCGCGTACTTAGCTGCTCAGATTTTGGCTACAGCTGATGCTGATCTCGGCGAGCGAGTGAAAGCAGAGCGCGCGGAGAATGCTAAAGCTGTTGAAGCGAAAGATGCGGCATTACAGGCCAAGCTGGCTCAATAAGCAACCATGAGCAGCCTTGATCCGCAGCTTCGCGATCAAGCGATTCAAGCGCTCACCTGCGGTGATCTTATCGCTTACCCTACCGAAGCTGTCTGGGGTCTAGGCTGTGACCCATTCAATAGTGAGGCGGTTGATAAATTATTAGCTTTAAAAGGCCGCTCGGTCGAAAAAGGGTTAATTTTAGTCGCTGCCCATTTTGATCAGTGTGAATTGATTACCCGCCATCTACCTCGCGAGCAATTCAATCGCTTACAGGCTAGCTGTCAACTAACAGCCCCTTTTAAGCGCGCTACAACATGGCTTGTGCCCAGCAATGACAGCATACCGGCTTGGATAACCGGTCAATTTGATACTGTTGCTATTCGCATCTCACGCCACCCCATTGTTGCCGAATTATGTCAAGTATTTGGTGGCATGATAGTCTCAACCTCAGCTAACCCGCAGGGTCAAGCCGCCGCTATCAATCAGCATCAGGCTGAGCGATACTTTTCTAATCGTGTTCGAGTGTATGTTGAGGGTGATCTTGGTGGCCAACAACAAACGTCAGAGTTAAGGCATTTAGTGACTAACAAGGTTTTACGATAAACTGTTGCTTGTGTTAACCACAGGCGCTAAGTAAGCGAGTTAAGCAATGAGGCAAATGGTGAGCCATATAGATAAGCAAGCAGTAAAAAGTTTCTTGCTCGACCTGCAGGACCGCATTTGTGCAGAGTATGAAGCTTTGGATACAGCAGCTCAATTCGTCGAAGACAGTTGGCAACGCACCGAGGGCGGCGGTGGACGGACACGAGTGATAAGCAATGGTGCCGTGTTTGAAAAAGGCGGGGTTAATTTTTCGCATGTGTTTGGCGAAAAGTTGCCGCCTTCAGCTACAGCAACGCGACCTGAATTAGCGGGTTGTCGTTTTGAAGCGTTGGGCGTTTCTGTGGTGATGCATCCCGATAATCCATTTGTCCCAACATCTCATGCTAACTTACGATTTTTTGTTGCTGAGAAAACTGGCGAAGAAGCGATATGGTGGTTTGGCGGTGGCTTTGATTTAACCCCCTATTATCCCGTAGAGGCTGATTGCGTGAGCTGGCATCGCGCCGCTGAGCAGGCTTGCCGACCCTATGGTGATTCCGTTTATTCGGCGTTTAAAAAAAATTGTGATGAGTATTTTTATTTACCCCATCGCGATGAGCATCGAGGTATTGGTGGTTTGTTTTTTGATGACTTGAATGAGTGGGGCTTTGATAAATGCTTTGAATTTATGGCACAAGTCGGCAAACAGTATATAAACGCCTACAGCGATATTGTTCGCCGTCGTAAAGACGACAGCTTTAACCAAACGCAGAAACAATTTCAGTGTTATCGCCGAGGTCGCTATGTGGAATTTAATTTAGTCTATGATCGGGGCACGCTTTTTGGTTTACAGTCTGGTGGTCGCACCGAATCTATTTTAATGTCTATGCCTCCAGAAGTTAATTGGCATTATGCTACGGAAGGCGATACGTTTGATTTACAGCAGAAACAATTACTGGCCGTGCTGCAACCCAAAGACTGGCTCAACCACAATGATCGGAGCGGCGCCTAATAATGACAAACTTAACGGCAAGTTATGCGGTGTTTGGGAATCCTGTTGAACACAGCAAGTCGCCTGACATCCATCATCAGTTTGCCGAGCAAACCCAGCAGGCCATGCGCTATAGAAAACAGTTAGTAGCCATTGATGCATTTGAAATTACTGCGCAGGAATTTTTTGATCAAGGCGGATCGGGACTCAACGTTACCGTGCCGTTTAAGCTTGCCGCCTATCATTTTGCCGCGAAATTAACCGAGCGAGCAAAAATAGCGGGGGCGGTGAATACCTTAATAAAAAAAGAAGGCATAATTATTGGTGATAATACCGACGGTTGCGGTTTGTTGAAGGATATTCGTGACAATCTGCAGTGGCCATTAGCGCAACAAAATATTTTAATTCTTGGTGCCGGAGGCGCTGTTCGAGGTATCTTAGCACCGCTACTTGCCGCTAAGCCACAATCAATAACGATTGCTAACCGCAGCCTTAAAAAAGCTCAGACATTGGTTGAGCAGTTTCAACCGCTGGCCGATACCGTCTCTCTGAGCTGTCTCGATTACAATGCACTCAACGACCAGTATACGTTCATTATTAATGGCACCAGTGCCAGTTTAGCTGGACAATTGCCTGCGGTTAATCCTTTAATTTATCATCAAGCGTACTGTTATGACATGATGTATAGCAAAGGCCCAACCGCGTTTTTACAGCAAGTCAAAGCCAGTGGCGCGCAAGCAACTGCCGATGGCTTGGGCATGTTGGTTGAGCAAGCGGCAGAGTCTTTTTATCAGTGGCACGAGCTAAGGCCAACGACTGAATCGGTGATTGCTTCGATTCGTGATGCAATGTAGATGGTGAGGGTAATTGCAATTGGTATCTCGGATTGTTTATATCAACAGAGATATTGGCTGATAATATTCATCGTCAATTTAGCGCTTCATTCGGCATTATCTGCTCATGCCGCACCCTTCATCGAGCTGCCTAAAGCGAACTTACAGGCCCATGAGCTAGGTGTCATTTATTTGAAGGGCAACCTCAAAAGTGAGCGCATTGCTAGAAGCTATCAGCGGTTAAGAGCGATACCGGCGGCAAATATTATCGGCATTAGTCTTGACGACCAAAAAGTCAATATCAGCCCCGGTAAGTTTGCGGTTCAAAAACGAATAGTGGACGCACTGCTTGGTCATCATATTCAGGCTTTAGCTCTTGCGTGGGACCAGCCTTATCGAGTGGGCTGTATGAGCATGTCGGCAGCATTTGCCTTTGGTTATGATGCCGATTTTTGTGCCTCTGGTTGTCAAAAAACAAAACACTCGGCCTACTATCATTCGAGTAGCACGGCGCCCTTCACAGATTTTAATTTTCGACCGACCATGATGTTAGCTGCCACTACGGTAGAAAATGCCGAATCATTTATTATGCGCGGCATCAAGTCCGATGATTCTCAACCGCGTGGCGATGTTTATTTATTGCAGACCAGTGATAATAGTCGTTCCGTCCGCAAGATTTTTTACCCGATGATTAAGGATGCTTTTGAGCCGCAGCATACGGTGAATATTGTTTTAAGCGATGGCATAGTCGATCGCTCAAATATTCTTTTTTATTTTACTGGGATAAAATCAGTGCCTCATCTAGAGACCTTAAGCTTCTTACCTGGCGCAATAGCGGATCATTTAACTTCTCATGGCGGGCGATTAACGGATTCGACGCAAATGAGTGCGATACGTTGGTTGGAGGCGGGTGCAACGGGCAGCTATGGCACTGCGTTAGAGCCATGCAATTTTTTAGAAAAATTCCCTAACCCTTTAATAGCCATGTGGCATTACAATAAGGGGGCGAGTTTAATTGAGTCCTATTGGAAAAGTGTACAGATGCCCGGACAGGGTAACTTCATTGGTGAGCCCCTGGCTTCACCTTTCAGTGGTTATCGCTTAGTGCGTTGGAAAAACAGCTTGAGATTATACTCGCCGGTTCTCCGCAAAGGCCAATATAGTATTCTAGTTGGCCAGATGGCGAGTGGCGGCTTACCAATGCCTAGCTATTTGCGACAACTCAATACTCTTGCGACGCAACGTGTGAGTCAAACAAAAAATTATATTGAGCTTAAGCCGCCCTATTATCCGTTTTATCGTATAGAACGATTGTAGTCAGTCAAGGACAGTTAAATTTAGTTGTGGTCTATGAACGTGTCTTGGTGCTGGTTTTTTAGTTTCACATAGTTAGCTGAGCTGTAGACGAAAAAAGCTTTTTCTTTTTCGCTTAATGGCCGTGTTTTTTTACAGGGTGAGCCCATATAAAGATAGCCGCTGTCAAGTCGTTTGCCGGAAGGCACCAAGCTGTTAGCGCCGACGATGACCTCGTCTTCGATGACTGTTCCATCCATCACAATGGCGCCATTACCGATTAAAATTCGATTACCTAACTCGCAGCCATGAAGCAGCGCGCGATGCCCCACAGTTACATCATCTCCGATCACTAATGGCCATCCCTCGGGGCTATAGGGGCCGGCATGGGTGATGTGTAAAATGGCACCGTCTTGGATATTGCTCCGCTCGCCAATCGATATGCTGTGCATGTCACCTCGAATGACAGCCTGCGGCCAGACTGAGCAATCTTGCCCCAGACACACATTACCTATGACTACCGCCGAAGGGTCGATAAAAACCCCTTTTGCAAGTACGGGCGTATATTCATGAAAAGCGCGTATAGTCATAGTCAATTGATCCCAAATGATACGAATTTGATGTTACTTCACTAAAGGCTTGATTGTACCAAACTGGCTTGCCGCTGATATGATAGAATTTTTTAGCATGAAAGGCTGGCGATAAAAATTCCATAATAAATGGTGATACATATGTATAAAAAAAGATATATTGCGGGTGCGCTTTGCCCACAGTGCCAGCAAAGAGATAAGGTCTATGTTTATTTTGAGGGTGATGAAAAATGGCGCGCCTGCAATCGCTGTGATTTTAATGAGCCCTTTGAGCAAAATGACAATCGAAAGCCGGAGGAGCTGGTCACTCGCGTTAACCAGAGCCGCCTAGGTGAAAAGCCACTGGCACATGAAGTAGCGGTTGAGCCGGTTAGGCTGATTGATCCCAATAAGTAAGTTTAAGCGCTCAATTGAGCCAGCAATCGGGGGTAGTAAAGAGCCAAGCTGAGCCCTCTAAACCCAGTGAAACAGACCAAAGCAAACCAAAGTCCGTGATTATGCCAAGCCTGACTCAACCACCAAGCAGGCAGATATATCATCAATAAACCCAACCAAACGCTTAGGTGCATAGCTTTTACGGACCCACAGCCGATATAAATGCCGTCAAACAAATACGCCGCCATGCCTACTATAGGCATGAGCACCAACCATGGCAGATAGTCTTTAGCGATAATATTAATTGAATTAATAGCACTCAGCGTATTAATAATCAATTCGCCACCCAGGGCATATGAGCAGCTAAACCCGAGTGCGGTTATCAACATACAGGCGCCACAATGAAGAGTGTAGCGGTGGAACTGGCGGGCGTCTTGGCGTCCTGCTGACTCGCCACAAAGCGCCTCTGCGGCAAAGCTAAAACCGTCCATAATGTAGGCGCTTAGCAAGGCAAGTTGTAGCAAAATGGCGTTGGCGGCCAAAATATTATCACCAAGGGCCGCACCTTGGGCCGTAAAAAAATTCAAACTAAACAAAATTAATAGTGTGCGTATAAAAAGATGATAATTTAATTTCAATAAGGCTTTGCAGGCCGAGAGTTTGAACCAATGGCGCCAACGAAGATCTCGGTCGAGAACTTTGGCGTTGATAAGCATGCCAATGGCCAGCCCAGCAGCTGCATATTCAGCGATAACCGAAGCGATAGCTGCTCCTCGGCTGTGCATGTTCAGCTCGGCAATAAACACATAGTCTAAGCCAATGTTAATGACGTTGGCTGTGATAACAATGGCCAATGCGGCGCGAGTATTTTGTGAGCCAATCAACCAGCCTGAAATAACGTAGCTAATCAATACCGCTGGAGCAGAGTAAAGCCTGACTTTGATATAATCGACACTGATTGGCGCGATAGTTGCGCTGGCATTCATCGCATCAACAATAAGTGCAGCTGAGAAAGGGGTTATCAGTAGGACTAAAACACTACAAAATAAAGCCAGTAAGAGGCCTCGGATAATTATGTTGGCGGTGATTTCGGGTGTCATCCGTCGGGTTTTGAGCTGCTGACCCCTATCCCTAGCAATCAGAGAAGTAGTTCCCATCCGTAAGAAGCCAAATCCCCAATACAGCATGCTAATGACACTGACGCCGATAGCCACCGCAGAAAGGTGCTCGCCACTGCTAACATGGCCGAGTAAGAAGGTGTCGGTTAGCCCCAAAAGTGGCGTGGTCAGACTACAAAGCATCATCGGCCAAGCAATCGACCAAATTTTTTTATACTCTGCTTGTTTAAATATCATTCTGAGCTGTGAGATAATCCGCTAGTTAATCCGTATATAGAAGACGATGATAAGGCAAAATATAGAAATCTAATGACTAATTCAGGATAATGCTAATTAAATTCAAAAATGATCGATTTCATTGACAATTTAGAATGGTATTTCTGCCAAGAAATAGAATTCTTAGTGTAATTAGACCTGCATTGATAGTCAGATATTTATTAAGTTTGCTATAATCTTCGCGCTTTTTTGCATTTATATGGTTACCAGTCTTTCCGCACGACATATTCCGCGGCCCAATTGGTTTGGCCCTCTCATAAAACTGTAATGAAGGCGAGTTAATTAGGTCTTTTTGGTCAGAGTAAATACCTATATTGATTTTATAAGTTAGCTAACTATATGAATTAAATGAAGTTATGGGGCTGGAGTTATCGATGCCACCATTAGACCGTTGCAGTAAACGGTCAAAAAAGTACGTTATGTAAGTGTTTAGGAGAATGTAGATTATGCTATTTTTTAGCAAGCGACCGATCGTTAAGTCGCTATCGAGTGTTAAGCCTTTTGTTGTATTTCCCCTGTTAGCCCTGAGTTTTCAAGCGTTTGCAAAGAGTAGTGAAGTGATCGAAGGTGAGGCGCAGCGTTGGGCTACTAACATGACCCAAGGGGTAACTGCCACCAGCCATGAAGTCTATGACCTGCATATGTTGATTTTTATGATCTGCGTATGGATTGGTGTTGTGGTCTTTGGCGTTATGTTCTATTCGATGATTATGCATCGAAAATCCGCAGGTGCTGTCCCGTCTAAGTTTCATGAGAGCACACTAGTCGAGCTAGCCTGGACGATCATTCCCGCTATAATTTTGGTTGCTATGGCTGTACCGGCCACTTCCACCCTAATTAAAATTTACGATACTTCTGATGCTGATATTGATATCAAAGTGGTTGGCTACCAATGGAAGTGGCAGTATGAGTACTTGGGCGAAGATGTAAGCTTTTTCAGTAATTTAACCACTCCACAAGATGAAATTTATGGTCGCGCACCAAAGGGTGAGCACTACTTGCTAGAAGTTGATGAGCCCGTTGTTATTCCAATTAACAAGAAGGTACGTTTTCTAATTACGGCTAATGACGTTATACATGCTTGGTGGGTCCCCGCCTTAGCAGTTAAGCGTGATGCAATCCCTGGATATATTAATGATGTTTGGACGATTGTTGATGAGCCCGGGATCTACCGCGGCCAGTGTGCCGAGCTGTGTGGTAAGGCACATGGTTTTATGCCGATTGTTGTGCACGCAATGGATGAGGTTGATTATCAGCAATGGCTTGATGCTAAAAAGGTTGAGGCCGAAGAATTGAAATTAGCCATGTCGCAAAGTTTTTCTATGGACGAGCTATATGCCCGCGGTGAAAAAGTTTACCAAACTAATTGTGTTGCTTGTCATGGTCCAACTGGCGCTGGCGGCGTAGGCCCATCACTAATAGGTTCATCCATCACAACTGGACCAATGGGGGGTCATTTGAGTTTAATGATCAATGGTGTCCAGGGCTCAGCGATGCAGGCTTTTGGCGAGCAGTTGAACAATATCGATATGGCGGCGGTTATCACTTACAAGCGAAATGCTTGGGGTAATAATATGGGTGATATGCTTCAGCCAGTCGACGTTTTAAATCATAAAAGAAGTTTATAAGGAGTACCTATAATGGGTGATCATGGTCCCGCACAAGGTTTTGGCCGTTGGTTGTTTACGACGAACCACAAAGACATCGGCTCAATGTATTTATGGTTCAGTTTTGCAATGTTTCTCATGGGTGGCGTATTTGCGTTAGTCATTCGAGCTGAGTTATTTCAGCCAGGCTTACAGTTAGTCGAACCGGAGTTTTTTAATCAAATGACTACCATGCATGGGCTCGTCATGGTCTTTGGCGCCGTTATGCCTGCCTTTGTAGGTCTTGCTAATTGGTTGATCCCCATGATGGTTGGTGCTCCTGACATGGCATTGCCGAGAATGAATAACTGGAGTTTTTGGATTTTACCCTTTGCATTTGCACTACTTACTTCCACATTATTTATGGAAGGCGGCGGCCCCAACTTTGGTTGGACTTTTTATGCCCCTTTATCAACTACTTATGCCCCACCCAGCGTGACCTACTTTATCTTTGCTGTTCACATTATGGGTGCATCATCGATAATGGGTTCGATTAATATTATTGCGACTATCCTGAATATGCGCGCACCGGGCATGACCCTAATGAAAATGCCGTTATTCGTATGGACATGGCTAATCACCGCCTACTTATTAATTGCGGTCATGCCGGTCTTGGCTGGTTGCGTGACTATGATGCTAATGGATATTCACTTTGGTACTAGTTTCTTCAACGCTGCAGGTGGTGGTGACCCTGTGTTGTTCCAGCATGTGTTTTGGTTCTTTGGCCATCCTGAAGTGTACATTATGATCTTACCTGCATTTGGCATTGTGTCAGCGATTATACCAACCTTTGCGCGTAAGCCATTATTTGGTTATGCCTCGATGGTTTACGCTACGGCATCAATTGCTTTTTTGTCTTTTATCGTCTGGGCTCACCACATGTTTACCGTCGGCATGCCGATTGCAGGCGAGTTGTTCTTCATGTATGCCACTATGTTGATTGCTGTGCCTACAGGGGTAAAAGTCTTCAACTGGATTACCACGATGTTTCGGGGCTCTATGAGCTTTGAAACGCCAATGTTGTTTTCGATTGCTTTCGTTATTTTGTTTACCATTGGTGGCTTTTCCGGCTTGATGCTAGCTATCGCGCCGGCAGATTTTCAGTATCATGATACCTACTTTGTGGTGGCACATTTTCATTATGTTTTAGTGCCTGGCGCTATCTTCTCTATCTTTGCTGCTGTCTATTATTGGCTACCTAAATGGTGTGGCAATATGTATGACGAACGCTTAGGTAAAGCGCATTTTTGGTTATCGTTTGTGGGGTTAAACGTCACTTTCTTCCCGATGCACTTTGTCGGCTTAGCAGGTATGCCGCGCCGAATTCCTGATTATGCTTTGCAGTTTGCCGACTTTAATCAGATTGCCAGTATGGGTGCATTCTTGTTTGGTTTTAGTCAAGTATTCTTTTTATTCATCGTGATAAAAACTATTCGTGGCGGAAAGCAAGCAACCGATGAAGTGTGGGAAAACCCAGAGGGTCTAGAGTGGACGATTCCTTCGCCTGCACCTTATCACACATTCTCTACCCCGCCAGCAGTTAAGTAAGCGCTTGATGGTTAAAAAGAAGGTAACAAATGAAATCTAGCGCAGCGACTAAAAGCATAGTAGCTCGACTGTTATTGGTAACAGTCGGTATGTTTGGGTTTGGCTTCGCACTAGTTCCGTTGTACGACATGTTTTGTGATATCACTGGTCTTAATGGCAAAACAAATGCTGAAGCGTTTATTCCGCTGGCTGATTTAATTGATACGAGCAGAGAAGTTACGGTGCAATTCGTTGCTACTAATAATGACTATATGCCTTGGGAATTTAAGCCTCAAGTATTTAAAATGAAGGTGCATCCAGGCGAAGAAATTGAAACGACGTTTTATGCAAAGAATCCATCATCAAAGGCTATGATGGCCCAGGCAATACCTAGCGTTTCCCCAAGCCGAGCTGCATCGTATTTTTTGAAGACGGAATGTTTTTGTTTTAATCAACAGCAGTTGGCGGCCGGCGAGGCTATTGATATGCCGTTAAAATTTATTGTTGACCGCGATTTGCCTAGCAATGTAAACACTATTACTTTGTCGTATACCCTATTTGATATTACAAATGGCGGCGCTATATCTGGCGATAGTTTAGTGATTCGTTAATAATGGCGGCACTTTCTTGTGCTTGATTAAATAGTTTTTTATTGGGCACTAAGCCTGTTTTATTTGGAGAAAAAAATGTCTACCGAATCTCATGTGACGGATAGTACTGATACTTACGAGCCCTATTATGTACCAGAACAATCTGCATTTCCTATTTTAGCCAGTATTGCTTTATTCTTTTTGATCTTCGGGCTGGGTTCCTTCTTTAATGAACTAACAGCCGATGAAACAGGTTCTGGGCGCTATATTGCTATTATTGGGTTTTTAGGTCTTGTCTCAGTATTATTTTTCTGGTTTAGACAGGCCATTATGGAAAATCGTCAAGGCATGAACAGCCTGCAATTAAAACGAAGCTATGTTTGGGGTATGGGCTGGTTTATCTTTTCAGAAGTGATGTTCTTTTTTGCCTTTTTTGGGGCCCTATTTTATGTCAGAAATTTCGCTGGGCCTTGGTTAGGTGGTGAGGGAGACAAAGGGCAGTTTATTGGTCTCTTATGGGAAGGGTATAAGTATACCTGGCCGGTATTAGAAACGCCTGATCAAGTGGTGAATGGTGCGAAAGCTATTTTTAATGGTGCTGGTGCGGGCAACAGCATGTATCCAGCCGATGCCCATAATGGCTTGCTAGGTTGGTTGCCAATGTGGAACACCGTTATTTTATTGTCGTCGTCAGTAACCGTACATTTTGCTCATGTAGGCTTAAAAAACGATAATCGAAAGCAATTCAAAGGATGGTTATTGTTGACTGTGTTGTTGGCAATCGTGTTTTTATATTTACAGTACTTAGAATACTATGAAGCATATGCCCACTTAGGTTTGACCTTAGAGAGTGGTATTTATGGTACCACCTTCTTTATGTTGACCGGGTTTCATGGCTTTCACGTCTTTTTAGGGATGACAATGCTGTTGATCATGTTGCTTCGCGCCCAAAAGGGCCACTTTACTCATGATGATTGTTTTGGTTTTGAGTCAGCTTCGTGGTATTGGCATTTTGTCGACGTCGTCTGGGTCTGCTTATTCTTCTTTGTTTATATCATTTGATACCTCTGGTGCCACAACTGTTTGGGTTGGGCGGTATTTACGCTCATCCCAAGGTGCACCGACTCCCAGCTGTCCAGACAAAAACCCGTAGACAGTGGTGGCCATCAAGGCGGTAGCTAGAGTAATCCTAACACCCAGCGAATGCATGGTGCGACGTTTAGTCGTCCCGATGTCTTGGAACAAAAAGACCAGGCCGCTGGCAAGACTGATAATCAAACCAATAATGAGCAGTACGATAATAGTTTTTAATAACATGGGCCGTCACCTTAGTTGTTACGCAAGAATGTTTCATACAATGTTAAAAATGATGTTCTACAAATGAACGCTATGATTACAGCTTACCGCTGGGATGCCAACTGGAAAACACTGTTATTTGTGTTAGTTGCCATGCCGATATTAATTAAGTTAGGATTTTGGCAGCTAGAACGTGCAGACGAGAAGCTTGCTCTTCAAGCACGTTTTGCCCAGCAGCAATTAGCCCCACCCGTTCCGCTTTCAACTTTAGCTTCTTCAGAGTATTTAGCCTATAAACCGGTGCATGTACTGGCCGAAGTAGATAACAACCATACGGTATTGCTAGATAATCGGATCTTCGATGGGCAAGTTGGCTATCAAGTGCTTTCCCCTGCCTTGATGCAGAATGGCCAGACTGTTCTGGTCAATCGTGGCTGGATTGCAGGCTTTTTGGATCGTCGGCGCTTACCGGAGGTTCCGCCGATTAATGGGCAGGTTCGCTTGCTCGGGAACATTTATCTTCCGTTAGGCGAAGCAGTCACTTTGGCGGCGGATCAATGGTCTAATCGGTGGCCCTTGGTCGTACAATGGGTGGATATAGAGCGCTTGGCACTGCATTTGGATAGTCAGCTTCTGCCCTTTACTGTACGTTTGCAAGCGGGCAGTGAAGGCGCCTTAACCGCTGATTGGCCGACGGTCAATGTAAAACCAGAAAAGCACTGGGGTTACGCCTTACAGTGGTTCACAATGGCATTAGCGCTGTTGCTATTTTGGCTGTACTCGTCGATTCGACCACAGGCTAGCGACAATAAGCAATCCATTCAATAAAGAAGTGAAGTTATGACAGCAGTAAGTGAAAACAAAGTCCTCTGGCAGAATCGATTTAAATTAATCCTGTTATGGATGATCCCATTTGGGCTCATGCTATTGGCGAGTGTGGTTTATCATTTAGTGCAATCCGGGCATATTTCAGTGGCTAGCAAAAATGAAGGATATTTGATCCAGCCGCCTGTTCAAATGAGTAAGTTAGTGCTTACATCTAATAAGGATACTGATAATATATGGCGTGGCAAATGGACGATGGTGATACGTGGCGGAGCTGACTGTGATCAGTCCTGTATGGATACGCTACTATTGAGCCGGCAAATTCATATACGACTCAACAAAGAAGCGAACCGCACGCAGCGAGTGTACCTTAGTGATGCAGCCACATTATCCCAGCCATTGAGTGAACACCTCGCCGCCGAACACCATTACCTGACAATAGCTTACAGTGACTCGCTATCGCTGGCACCCCTCGATCAAGCTTTGTTAGCTACTGCTGAGGCGAGACAAAGTGAGGTACAATTTTTCTTAGTGGACCCAGAAGGCTGGGCAATGATGGTCTACAGTGCTGAGCATAATGGGGTAGCGGTGCTCAAAGATTTAAAATATTTACTCAAATACAGCGCTGAGCGATAAAGATGCAAGATAAAACGAACAGTCAAGTCAAGCCAGGTTATTGGCTAGCCGCTAGTGGCACTTTATTCGCTGTACTGGTGATTGTTTTAGGCGCGTTCACGCGTTTAGTCGATGCCGGTTTGGGCTGTCCCGATTGGCCAGGTTGTTATGGTCATATTTTGTGGCCGATGAATGAAGCGGAAGTGGCGGCAGCCAACGCTGCTTTTCCTGAAGCGCCGGTTGAACATGACAAAACCTGGCCTGAACAAGTGCACCGTTTACTAGCTACAAGTTTAGGTTTATTTTGTATCGCATTCGTGGGGATGGCTTATCGTCAGCGCCAGAAAGGCTTTAATGCGCCAATAAAGTTAACCCTTGTGTTGCTTGCGATGGTTATTGTGCAGGGCATGTTTGGTCGCTGGACGGTTACTTTGAACCTTTGGCCTCAGGTTGTCACCGCGCATTTAATCGGCGGCTTTACCACGCTTTCTCTGCTTTGGTTTTTAACCCTTCGTTTGCAAAACCGCCGATGGCAAATGACGCCATATGTATTTGCAGAAATACAGCGATTAAAGCCCTTATTATTGGTGACGCTGGGCGTAGTTATCGTGCAAATTTTACTTGGTGGCTGGACCTCCACTAATTATGCCGCTCTCGCCTGCCCTGACCTGCCGACTTGCCAAGGTCAGTGGTGGCCAAATATGGATTTTACCAAGGGTTTTAACTTTGCTCAGGATATTGGGCCCAATTATTTGGGGGGCTTAATGGAAAATTCCGCTAGAACTGCGATTCATTTTAGCCATAGAATAGGCGCGATAGTTGTTACCTTTGTCGTGTCTTATTTAGTCTATCGACTGCTAAGAATAAAGCAAAAAAGCATCTCTCAATGGGCGATAACGCTGGTCTTTGTCTTGTTTTTGCAGATAGGCCTTGGCTTAAGTAACGTCTATTGGTCACTGCCATTACCAGTTGCTGTTGCGCATAATGCCGTGGGCGCCATGCTATTATTGACCCTGGTAGGCTTATGCCACCGGTTTTACACCAGCCAGGCGAATCAAGCTGCTTGATTGAACCAAGCAAGTTGAACAATCGCTTGAGTGTTGAGATGAAAAAATGACAAATTCTGACGCCGCTGAAAAAAAACTTGATCAGCCTCTATGGCGTGATTACCTTGAGCTTTGCAAGCCCAATGTGGTTGCTTTAATGGCACTGACTGTTGTGGTCGGCATGTTGCTTGCGGTTCCAGGCATGGTGCCGTTAGATATTTTACTGTTAGGCAACTTGGGTATCGGTCTTTGTGCAGCTTCGGCAGCGGTCATCAACCATGTGGTTGATAAAAAAATTGACTTGCTAATGAAACGCACGGAAAACCGCCCTGTTGCTCAAGGGCGCTTAAAAGACAGCCATGCGTTGTTATTCAGCGGAGTCATTGGTCTGCTGGGTATGTGGATATTAATCTTTTATGTGAATAAGCTAACTGCTTGGTTAACTTTAGGTTCACTGATTGGTTATGCGCTTATCTACACCTGCTTTTTGAAGCGTGCGACACCTCAGAACATTGTCATTGGTGGTCTTGCGGGTGCTGCCCCGCCACTGCTTGGCTGGACCGCTGTCACCAATGAGATACATGGCCATGCATTATTGTTGGTGCTGATTATTTTTGCATGGACGCCACCGCATTTTTGGGCGCTTGCGATTCATCGAAAAGATGATTATGCAAAAGTCGGTGTTCCTATGCTACCGGTGACGCATGGTGATAAATATACGCGACTACATATCTTACTTTATACCATTATTCTGTTTGTTGTTTCTGTCCTGCCATTTGCAACTAAGATGTTTGGTTTGTTGTATTTGTTGGGCGCCGTTATTTTAGGCCTAGGATTTTTATATTGGGCGGTAGTCATGTTAACTAATAAAGACCCGCAAGCGCCTATGCAAACATTTAGGTATTCGATCATTTATTTGATGGCCTTGTTTATTATTATGCTAGCCGACCATTATATACTTCCGTTAGATGAGCGTCTTAATTCCACACCTCCCCCAATAGAAATGCAGGTTATTGAGTAATAAAATCAGACCTGCACTTAGACAAATTTTTAAAGGCTACTTCTAGTGACTGAAATTGATATTGAACAAAGGCAGCGGCAAGGTATAAAAAAAACGCTTGTTGTTATTGTTTGCTTCATTACAGCGGTATTTGGCTTGTTTGTTAATCGCTTGTCGATGGATCGTATCTTAAGCCCAAAAGAATTAGTCGCCAATGGTGCGATTATGTTTTCTTCGCCGCGTGAAATTGGTGATTTTAACTTGCTTGATCAAAATCAGGCCGCATTCACCAAACAACAACTACAAGGCCAATGGAGTTTCGTATTTTTTGGCTTTACTCATTGCCCTGACATCTGCCCTACTACGTTGGTGATGATGAATGAGTTGAATGAGTTTTTGTTAGATACGCCTTATGCCGTAGATACTCAATTTTTGATGGTTAGTTTAGACCCTGCTCGTGATACGCCAATAAAATTAAAGCCCTATATTGAATATTTTAATTCTGATTTTATTGGCTTGACCGGTGAATTCTTATCAATCCATCGATTCGCAAAACAGCTTAACGTTGCCTTTCAGAAAATTGTGACTAATGCGGAGACAGGTGATTATACCGTTGATCATAGTGGCCATATTGCCGTTATTAACCCTGCAGGACATTTCAGTGGATTTTATAAACCGCCGCTTGATGTGAGTCGTATGTTGATGACCTATAAATCGATTCGAGCCAGTGCTCGTTAATTATTTTAGTTGTATCATCGATTCATTTAGCCCTGCTAGTGGGCAATATGCTTAGCCAGCTCGCCATCTATTTAAAACTTATGGCGACAGGTACTTCTCACTCACTCAATATATACTTATACAGCCATTCTGGCTATGCTGAACAAAAGCAATCTGAGCGGACCTACTGAAGCCTATGCTATCAATGGCGGTAAGCCGAGTGGTCGATGGTGATAGCCTTTATTTATCGGGTCAATAGCGACAAATTAGACTTTGGGTGTCGATGCGTCTGAGCGAAATAGGCCAAGCTATTAGTCAGCCCGTCGAGCGCTCAATAATTTAATCAATGATCAGCGCGTATCTTGTTTCCAAAGGAGTTAGACCGGTTCGGTCGCATAATATTGCGATGCTTACTGAGCGAGGACTGATTCGTTGTGGAGCTAAATCGGCAGCTATTAGAGCGGGAAGTAGCAAGGGAGTACTGTTATTTTTATCAAGGGTTTTATAGCTTTTGTGATTAAGCGCCTATCATTAGTCTACTTAAAAAATGTGCTTTAAAAAAAGGGCCCCTAAGGGGACCCAAAGCGTATCTTTACTAGAGCAAGACTAATAAGAAAAAGATTCTTTTGTTTCGATCAAAATATCCAGCTGATCACGCAATTCTTTTTGCAGGCTATCAATATAAGCCTCGCTGTTGTTGTTGACCGATGAGCGACTTATTTGTTGAGACATGGGAGGTAGCGCCACTGGATAACGATTTAAGGCCAAGTAAAAGCTGGGTTTATTTACAGCACTTAAGCGTTCAGCAACTGGTTTTGAGTCTCCACTCACGTCGGCTGGATTGGCAAATACTGATCCGGATAGGAGCAGCAATGCCGCTACATACGAAATGGCAGAGTAAGTTAGTTTTTTCATCGTCATTACTCCTTTCGTTTGTTGAGGATGACTCGCTTTTGGCTGGTCATCGGTCAGGTTAATAATCATACTTGATTTTATGTTACATATAGTAACAAATTTGAGAGGAAAAGCCAGTAGAATCTCAAAATTTGATCAAATATTAGTGTAAATAATTGGTAATTTAATATTTAAATGAAACTTATATCAGCTTATCTCATTGAATATTATGTAAATAACACTTTTGTCACTGTATTGTACGCAAAGTGTTACCAATCGGTTCACTGCAAAGGTTAATACGGTAACATTTTTAGGGAAGAGTGAATTTTGATCAGCTTGTCAAACCTCTGTGTTGTGGCTATTGAATCGTGAAGAAGGCTTCATGCCTGTGATAAACTTAGCTCTGATAATTCTATTGCTTAACAAAGGTATTGCTTTACTTATGGCCTTGATCCATCCGCTTGTTTTGGTAGACGGCTCCTCCTATCTCTACCGTGCTTTCCACGCTTTACCACCATTAAATACGTCAAAGGGGCAACCGACGGGGGCGATTAAGGGCGTGATAAACATGCTTAGAAGCTTGCAAAAAACCTACAGCAGTAGCGTGATTGTGGTGATATTTGATGCCAAAGGGAAAACCTTTCGGGATGACATGTTTCCAGCCTATAAAGCTAACCGCCCTGCTATGCCTGATGATCTTCGCCCTCAGGTAGAGCCGATTCACGAGATTGTTAGAGCGATGGGCTTACCATTATTAGCCGTGGCCGGCGTTGAGGCCGACGACGTGATTGGTACTTTGGCACAGCAGGCGACTGAGCAAGCGATACCGGTTATCGTTTCAACCGGCGACAAAGATATGGCCCAGTTAGTGAATCAACATGTTACCTTGGTGAATACCATGACCAATACTGTGATGGATGAGGCTGGCGTAGTTGAAAAGTTTGGCATACCCGCAAATTATATCATCGACTATCTCGCCTTAATGGGCGACAAAGTGGACAATATTCCTGGCGTTGCTGGAGTAGGCGAGAAGACTGCGTTGGGTTTGATTCAGCATTTGGGCGGGGTCGATGAGATTTATCAAAAATTAGATCAGGTCGTCAATGTCCCTGTCAGAGGCGCAAAAAAATTAGCTGAAAAATTGGCGGCAAATGAAGATGAAGCCCGGTTATCGTATCAATTGGCAACGATCAAATGTGATGTTGCATTAGAAACAAATGCGTTAAGCTTATATCAAGGTGAGCTTAGTAGTGTTGAAAATGTTGAGCGTTTATACGAACTGTTCAGCGAATATGAATTTAAGACATGGATGAAGGAAGCCGCCGCCGGTGCGGCTCCTGAAAATCAACCTAGCACTGACGAGCAAAGTGCATCGCTAACGACGGACAATAACAGCAAACAACTGCTAGACATGAATAAGGCAACGGTTATCTGTCAGCAGGAAGTTGAACGTGAGTATGAGACGGTTTTTGAATTAGATCGCTTGAATGCTTGGATAAAAAAGCTGTCGAACAGTCAGCAGTTCGCCTTTGACACCGAGACGACCAGTTTAAATTATATGGAAGCGAAAGTAGTCGGTGTGTCAGTTAGTACCGTTTTTGGTGAGGCTGCTTATATTCCTTTTGGTCATGATTACATTGGTGCGCCTAATCAGTTAAGCGAGGTGCAAGTGTTATCAGCGTTTAAGCCCTTGCTTGAAAATCCAACTATTAAAAAGACAGGACAAAATTTAAAATACGACAAGCATGTTATTTCCAATCACGGCATTAACTTAAAGGGCATTGGCGATGATACGATGCTTATGTCTTATGTGTTGAATTCCACGGCTAGTCGACATGATATGGACAGCTTGGCGCTACATTATTTGAACGAAACCACCACTAAGTATGAAGACGTAGCAGGTAAGGGTGCTAAGCAAATCACCTTTAATCACGTTGATCTAGATCTTGCAGGCCCTTATGCCGCAGAAGATGCAGATATCACATTACGCTTGCAGCAAGTGTTGAGTCAGGAGTTGGACGCCTCACCAGAATTAAAACAGTTATATGACGATATTGAATTACCTTTACTCGATGTTATCTGTCAAATAGAGCAAACTGGGGCGCTTATAGATGGTGATTTGCTGGCAAAGCAAAGCCAAGAATTAACCGAAAGGATAGCGCAGTTAGCAGAGCAGGCTTATGAACTGGCAGGTGAAGAATTTAATTTAGGCTCGCCAAAACAACTACAAACGATTTTATTCGATAAACTAAAAATAAAAGTCATTAAAAAAACTCCGAAAGGACAGCCGTCAACAGCGGAGCCTGTATTACAAGAGCTAGCTTTAGACTACCCATTACCTAAAGTTATTATGGAGTACCGTGGCTTAAGTAAATTAAAATCCACCTATACCGACCGTCTGCCAGAGCAAATTGCCCCATCAACGGGGCGTGTGCATACCTCCTACCATCAGGCGGTGACAGCAACGGGAAGACTGTCTTCATCGGATCCCAATTTACAAAATATTCCTATCCGAACCGAGGAGGGAAGACGAGTTAGACAGGCATTTATCGCCCCGGCAGGTAGTTTAGTGTTAGCAGCCGATTACTCGCAAATTGAATTACGTATTATGGCGCACTTATCTGGCGATAAAGGACTAGTTGATGCTTTTAATGCCGGCCTCGATGTACATAAGGCAACAGCAGCAGAAGTATTTGCCGTAGATCTTGCCGAAGTGAGCCAAGAGCAGCGACGGAGAGCAAAGGCGATTAACTTTGGACTTATTTACGGAATGTCAGCATTTGGTTTGGCGAAGCAGTTAGATATTGGCCGGCATGACGCGCAAAGTTATATCGATCGTTATTTTGATCGCTATCCTGGGGTATTAAGCTATATGGAAGACACGCGGAGCAAAGCGGCTGAGCAAGGCTATGTTAAAACACTTTTTGGCCGCCGTTTATATTTACCTGAGATTAATAGCAGTAATGGCATGCGTCGACAGGCGGCTGAACGAACAGCTATTAACGCACCTATGCAAGGCACGGCGGCAGATATTATTAAGCTTGCGATGTTAAAGGTCAGTCATTGGCTTCAAGATAATGCTGATATAAAAATGATTATGCAGGTCCACGATGAATTGGTTTTTGAGGTGCCAACTGAAAAACTCGATTATGCAACAGAAAATATCTCTCAGCTGATGTCATCTGCAGCGACGTTAGCGATCCCCTTAGTTGTCGATGTCGGTAGTGGTAAAAATTGGGATGAAGCGCATTGACGGCAGCCTCAAACGTCAATGTAGTTGCTTGCTAAAGGGCACCAGCGCCGAATGAGTTTTTTGGCGATAGTAAGATTTTGATCAATCAACTTATCTGAATAAGCCACTACATCAGGAATTAAATCACTGTCGCGCTCTAGATCAGCCATTTTAAATAAACTGGCGCCCGATTGACGGGTTCCTAAGACTTGACCGGGCCCACGCAATTCAAGATCTTTTTGTGCCAACACAAAGCCATCATTAGTAGCACGCATAATGTCAATCCGCTGCTTGCCATTTTTGGATAGCGGTTTTTGGTACATTAGCACACAGTGGCTTTGTATTTCTCCGCGCCCTACGCGGCCACGCAGTTGATGCAATTGCGATAAACCGAGCCGCTCTGGATTTTCAATAATCATAAGGCTTGCATTGGGTACGTTCACACCCACTTCAACGACCGTGGTCGACACTAACAGCTGGATATCACCAGCATTGAAATGCTGCATGATGATTTGTTTTTGCGCTGGCTTTAATCGGCCGTGAATGAGTCCGATAGTGATATTTGGCAGTAGCGAGGCCAGTTCATTGGCGGTGGTTTCGGCGGCTTGACAGTCTAATTGCTCTGACTCCTCAATTAAAGTACATACCCAATAGACTTGCCGCCCTTGTTGACAGGCATTATTAACTCGGTCGATTACTGCGCCGCGTCGATCATTACTTAAAGCGACTGTTGCAATTGGCGACCGCCCCGGCGGCAATTCATCAATTACCGAGTAGTCGAGGTCAGCATAAAATGTCATGGCTAAAGTGCGCGGGATGGGCGTTGCAGTCATAACCAGTTGATGGACGCCAAAGTGATCAAGCCGTTTATCTTTCAGTTTTCGCCGTTGGTCTACACCAAAGCGGTGTTGTTCATCAATAACGATTAAACCAAGGTTTTGATAATTTACTTGCTCTTGAATCAGGGCATGAGTACCAATAATAATCTGCATTTCACCATTGGCAATAGACGTTAAGCGATGCCTTTTCTCTGCCGCAGGTATTTTACTGACTAATAAGCCAATACGGATGTTTAAGTTAGCAAACCATACTGTAAAAGTTTCAAAGTGCTGTTCAGCTAATATTTCGGTCGGCGCCATAATGGCAACTTGCTGATGTTGACTGATAAAATGTAATGCGGTTGTGGCAGCAACAATTGTTTTACCCGAGCCAACATCCCCTTGTAATAAGCGCATCATTGGCTTCGGTTTGGCAATATCATTTTTAATTTGTTGTAAAACCCGCTGTTGGGCATCGGTTAACGTGAACGTTAAACTACTCAAAAAATTTTCTTCTAGCGTTGCATTAGACTGAATGGCAATCGCTGGTGTTGTTAGGTTATTTTTACGCAATAATAAATGTGATAGTCGGTTTGCGACTAACTCCTCAAATGCCAACTGCCGTTGCAATGGATGCATGCCAGTTGACATAAGTGATAAGTCGATCGTCGCAGGAGGGTAGTGCAGCAGCTTTAGCAAGCTAAAAAGGTCGGCGGCGAGTGCTTGTTTAATTGCCGATATTTTTTCGGCATCAATCAGCGTCTCGACAGAGGCATTACTGCTGACAGCAAAAGCGCCTTCTATATAATTGCGCCATCGTGTTTGACTGATACCATCGACCATGGGATATATGGAAGTTAGATGCGTTGAATTGGGCAGAGGGTCACTGGCGTTAATACGCTGATATTCTGGATGAATCATTTCAGCGCTGCCGCGATTGATATTGACTTCACCAAAGCAGCGTAACCTCTGGCCATTTACCATCTGCTTTTTTTGAGCGGCTGAAAAATGAAAGAAGCGAAGCGTTAATACACCGCTTTGATCTTTAACTTTACAGACTAGACTTCGCCGTTTACCAAATATTACATTACAGGCCGTGACTTCTCCTTCAATGACCACCGCATCACCTGACTGTAAACTACCGATAGATTGGACAGTAGTTCTATCTTGATAACGTAGTGGTAAATGAAATAATAGATCAGTGGCTGAAAAGATACCTAATGCATTCAGTTTTCTTGCAATCGCGGGGCCAATGCCTTTGATCGTCGACAATGGTATTGGTTGTGGAGAAGCATGATTCTGCATAGGTATCTTAATCGCGGGCTACAATGGATCAGTGTTTTTGCATTTATATAAGGGCTCAATGCCATCATAACTGGCCAGTAGATAAAGCGAAAGCCCAGTCTATCCTTCTTTGTAAAGCCTTGTGTTGTTGACGCAAATTCAATGTTATTATCTGACTAACAAAACGCGTTTACTTAAAATAAATTATGGCAAATTTTCTTACATCACAGCAGCTAAAGACCAAGGGTAAGGTTTTGCTTGTTGGTTGTGGCGAGCTGGGCATTCAAACAGCAGGCTTGCTTCAGGCTGATCATTATGAGGTTGTGGGCGCTAGGCGAACTATCCAATCACTGCCCAAGAGCATAGCGGCCCTAAGTATTGATATTACCGAACCTGCGAGCTTGGCGGTTTTAAGTGAGCAGCAATGGGATGCCGTTATTATCACATTGACGGCCGATAGTTTTACAGTAGACGCGTATCGTCGAACCTATATCGAGGGCTTACACAATGTCTTGCAGTCTTTGCGTCGTCCATTATCTGACCAAGCTGTTAGTCCACTGGTACTTTTTGCTTCATCGACCAGTGTCTATGGTCAAACCGATGGATCATCGGTTGATGAGCACAGCGCCACTGTACCCGCGAGCTTTTCTGGCCAGACCATGCTGGCAGCCGAGGCATTAGTCGAGGAATATCCCGGGCCTGCTTGTTCGATTCGTTTTGGCGGCATATATGGCCGCGGTAAAAGCCGCTTAGTGTCTCGCTTAGAGGCCGGCGAGATTTGTCCCCATGAGCCAGCGGTCATCAGCAATCGTATACATAGTGTTGACTGCTGTCGCATTTTTATGCATCTGTTGCAGCGATATCAAGCAGACCAGCCGCTTGATCCCATCTATCTCGCTGTGGACAGCCAACCGACACCTCTCTATGAAGTAATGCAATGGTTAGCAAATAAAAATAGAATACCGTTAGCATCATTGAAACAAGTCGCTGCCTCAAATCGAGGCGGGAATAAGCGCTGCCTTAACCAACGCTTGTTAAGCTCAGGGTTTAGCCTGCGGTACCCTAGCTTTAAAGAAGGATTTTCTGACAGATAATTCTTATATCAAAAAATACAAAAAGGGGGGGTAAGAATGACAGATTCAATCGTTGTAAACACAGCTATTTTAATGCCCGTATTTGTTTTAATCGCATGGAGTTTAGTTGTATTTATTCGCATGTATGCGATGCGCATGCCTGCGATGGCTAAAGCAGGGATCGACCCGCAGTCAGTGAGGCATCCGGGTGCATTAAAAGGAATCTTGCCAACTAAGGTTGAAGCTTCAGCTGATAATTATAATCATTTAATGGAGCAGCCGACGATATTTTACGCGCTGTGCTTTTATTTGGCGTTAGCGGGGCAAGTCGATGCTTTGCAGGTACAACTGGCTTGGGCCTATGTGGCGCTAAGAGTTCTGCACACATTAGTTCAGATAACTAGTAATAATGTCATGGCACGCTTTTCCTTTTTTTCTTTCTCAACGATTGCCATGCTCGTGATGGTCATTCGTGAGGCTCTGCAGTTAATGTAGTGAGCTCTAGACAAATGAGTTATCAGTATTGGTTTCGAATTATGGCTTTGTTTCTGCTGGCCAGCCAACTAGTAGTGATGAGTTATTTTGCAGTCAAGCCGGCGTCGGTTGCCTTGCCGTTTTCACATTCTGATAAGGCGTTGCATTTTATCGCCTACTTCACACTAATGATTTGGCCGTTCATTTTAATTAAAAGCGGCCCTATTTTTTTGCTAGCAGCTGCATCAGCTGTCGTGTACGGTGTGATTATCGAGTTGCTGCAAGCAACATTGCCGAATCGATATTGCTCAATTGCGGATATGGCAGCTAATTTAAGTGGAGTACTAGCGTTTATCGTCATTGCTCAGAGCCGCATGATGCAACAAGCAAAAATTTGTCTGCAGGACTAGACTTTTCCGCAAGCAACCGAGAGGTATAGTCATATAATTAACGGAAATAACGCTGTAGCAAGAGTAGTCATGCAGTGTAAGCTAAACATTTAGTCGTTGGTGACAAAATAATGAAATTTGCGGCGAATTCAGTCGGTCTAGTGACAGCTAAAACGGTTCATTTTGATGCGCCGTTCAGAGTGTCTTGTGGGCGAGAATTGCCAAATTTGGATATTGTCTATGAAACTTATGGTAGCCTCAATAGCGATCACTCCAATGCGGTATTAATTTGCCACGCCTTGTCAGGCGATCATCATGCTGCTGGTTATTACAACGAAGACGATAAAAAGCCCGGTTGGTGGGATAATTATATTGGCCCAGGCAAGGCGATTGATACTAACTTATTTTTCGTTGTCAGCTTAAATAATATTGGTGGTTGTAGCGGCAGTACCGGCCCAACATCCATAAACCCCGCCACAGGAGAACCATGGGGGCCTGACTTTCCGACACTGAGAGTGCGAGACTGGGTTGAAAGTCAGCGCCTGTTAGCTGACTATTTAGTCATTCACCAATGGGCGGCTGTGGTTGGCGGCAGTTTAGGAGGTATGCAAGCCATGCGTTGGTCGCTTGAATACCCTGATAGAGTTCGGTATTGCGTGGTTATCGCTTCGGCGCTAAAACTGACGGCGCAAAACATTGCATTTAATAATACCTCTCGAACTGCCATTAGTTCAGATCCAGATTTTCATGGCGGTCGTTATTATCAGTATGGTGTTAAACCTAAGCGAGGTTTGGCGATTGCTCGAATGATCGGTCATATCACATATTTATCTGATGGCGTAATGGGTGATAAGTTTGGCCGTGAGCTTCGTAAAGGCAGCTTTGAACAGGGCACAGAATCAGCCTTAGAGTTTCAAGTTGAAAGTTATCTTCACCATCAAGGGGATATTTTTTCTGAAAACTTTGATGCCAATACTTACATACTAATGACCAAGGCCTTAGATTATTTTGATTTAGCGCGTGAATACAATGATGATCCAGTCAGCGCTTTTCGACATGCCAAGTGCAACTTTTTAGTTATATCTTTTTCTAGTGATTGGCGTTTTTCTCCGCAGCGATCAGAAGAGATTGTGCAGGCTTTAATTGGCGCGCAGCAAGCGGTTAGTTATGTTGAGATCGACGCACCTCTGGGCCATGATTCTTTTTTATTGCCTGTTGAAAGATACAATCAGGTATTTACCGCGTATATGAAGCAAATATCCCAACAGCTAGGGGGTGAGAATCATGCGTCATGACCTGATCATCTTAAAACAGTGGATCCAACCTCTAGCTAGAGTATTAGATCTTGGCTGCGGTGATGGCGCCTTACTTGACGATCTAGTCAACGAAAAAAACATTAGTGGTTTAGGGATAGAAATTGATGCTGACAATATCATTGGCTGTATCGGCAAAGGCCTTAGTGTCATAGAGCAGGACATTGATAATGGCCTAAGTAACTTTTCAGACAAAAGTTTTGATACGGTTTTGTTAACCCAGACGTTACAGGCGGTTCGGCGACCAGATTTTGTGTTAGAAGAGATGTTGCGGGTGGGCAAAGAATGCATTATCACTTTTCCTAACTTTGGCCATTGGCAAGCTCGCTGCTACTTAATGCTGCGCGGTAAAATGCCGGTAAGTAAAATGATGCCTTACAATTGGTATGACACGCCTAATATTCATTTTTGCACGGTGAAAGATTTTGAAAATTTATGTGTTGAAAAAAATATTACAATTATCCATAGAACGGTTCAGATGGCTTTGGTTGGCACTAAAAAGGATCACCGACCTAAATGGTATAATAAGATCTGGCCGAATTTTTTCGGCACTCACGCAGTCTACCATGTTACTCGGTAAACAATTAATGAAGATTCAAAGAGGCTTGCTCATAGCGATTTTTGCTATAAGTTGCTCATCAGTTGTATTTGCAGTAGGCGAAACATCGGTTAAACAAGGTCGCTATGAAGTTCTTTATAGCGTTTTTAACACGACTTTCTTAGAGCCCGAAACAGCTAAAGCGATTGGCGTTAAGCGCGCAAAGAACTTGGCCTTAATCAATATTTCCTTACGGGAATATTTAGCAGACGGTAGCAGCATCCCGGTCGGAGCGAAACAGATAAACGCGACTTGGTTTAACTTGCTGCACAAAAGTAAAATGGCGTTTAAGGAAGTTAAAGAACTGGACGCTATTTATTATTTAGCGAAATTTAAAATAAGTAATGACAATGAAAAAATTATTATTGAAGCTTATGTCACGCCGGAGGGAAGTAATGACCCGATCAAGGTTAAGTTTCAACACCATTTCTATCTAAATTGAAAAATATCATCCAAGAAGTAATAAACCATGAGTTTGCAAACAGTCATCATTGCCAGTGGCAATGATGGAAAATTAAAAGAATTTGAGCAATTATTTTCGGCCAGTCAGTTAACGATTATGCCGCAAAGTGATTTTTCCGTACCTGAAGCCATTGAAGATGGCTTGAGTTTTATTGAAAATGCGATAATTAAAGCACGTAATGCGGCTAAGCATACGGGCATGGCGGCAATTGCTGACGACTCAGGTCTTGAGGTCGATGCATTGAATGGCGCTCCTGGCATTTATTCTGCTCGTTTTGGCGAGGATGAAAATGGCATGCGAGCCGGCGATGAGGCTAACAACAGTAAATTACTTCGATTGTTAGAGGGCAAACCGGCTAGCGAGCGAATCGCTCGATTTGTTTGTGCCTTAGCGTTTTTGCGGCATGAGACTGACCCTTCACCGATGGTCTGTGTCGCCCGGTGGCAAGGGGTGATATTAACTGAGCCGCGTGGTGAACATGGTTTTGGTTACGATCCATTATTTTTCTTACCAGAATACAACTGCGCAAGTGCAGAACTCGACCCGGCGGTCAAAAACAGTATTAGCCATCGCGGGCAGGCGTTAAAAATGTTGTTTGAGCAAATGGACTCAGTTGGTTTACTGCCTTGATTCAACCACTGCCACTGAGTTTATATATTCATATACCGTGGTGTGTTCGCAAATGCCCTTATTGCGATTTTAATTCTCATGAACTAAAAGCAGATCTGCCTGAGCGGCAGTACTTGCATGCGTTGCTCGCCGATCTTAAGGCGGACTTAAGTTTAGAAAACCCTCTTCGCGAGATTCATTCAATTTTTATTGGTGGCGGTACCCCCAGCTTATTAAGCGGTCAATTTTATATTGATTTGTTCAAGCAACTCCGTCAGCAGCTTAACTTAAGTGATGGTCTAGAAGTCACTATTGAGGCTAATCCTGGTGCCGTTGATAGTAAGCATTTTGATAGTTTTTTAGAGGCGGGCATTAATCGCTTATCATTAGGCATTCAAAGCTTTTCAGATCACTCACTGAAACAGCTAGGCCGTGTCCATGATAGTGCGCAGGCTTATAAGGCGTATCTAGCCGCTAGATCTGCTGGTTTTAATAATATTAATCTGGATATTATGCATGGCTTGCCTGAACAATCTTTGGCTCAAGGGCTTGATGATCTTCACCAGGCCATCGCTTTATCGCCAGAACATTTATCTTGGTATCAATTGACTATTGAAAAAAACACGGTTTTTTACACTAACCCGCCGCAACTTCCGGTTGAAAATATTTTAGATAATTTATTTGTTGAGGGCTTAGCTTTACTTGAGCGCTCACAGTTTTACCAGTATGAGATTTCGGCTTTTGCTCGTGACGGAAGGCATGGTCGACACAATAAAAATTATTGGCAATTCGGCGACTACCTGGGTATCGGTGCGGGTGCACATGGAAAAATAACCTTAGCTAACCAGCAAATTATTAGGAGATGGAAAACGCGAGCACCTGAGGATTACTTGGCTAAGCAGGACAAAGTAGCAGGCTCACAGCCGATTGGCCGGTCGGAATTGCCGCTTGAATTTATGATGAACCATTTACGTTTGCATGAAGGCTTTACGAAGGAATTATTTAGTCATCGAACCGGCTTGTTGTTTTCTGACATTGAGCCCAAGCTCATTGATTTAGAAAAACAAGAATTATTAGAAAAAGTGGGGCCTTTGTATCGGCCAACGGCTAAGGGTCGTTTGTTTTTAAACAATATGATCGCTTATTTTGACCCGTAGCTATCAGTTTGTTGTTCTAAATGCCATATCCCAAACACCGTGGCCCAAGCGCTTTCCTCTGCGCTCAAATTTAGTTTCAGGTCTGCCGAAATCAATTGCATCGACGCAGCCATGCTGGTCGCCAATATTTTCAAATTTAGGCTGTTTATCAAGTAATCTGAGCACCTGATTCGCATAGTGCTGCCAATCGGTAGCGATATGCAATAGGCCGCCAATAGACAGGCGTGAATGTAATAACGCTAAAAATTCGGGCTGTATTAGTCGTCTTTTATGATGCTTAGTTTTATGCCATGGATCTGGGAAATAAATATTTACTCTACTCAGGCTATGAAGAGCAATATTGTTTTTTAATATCTCTACAGCATCACCATCGAAAACACGCACGTTTTGAAGTTCTTGGTTGGCAACAAGGCATAGTAGGCGTCCGATACCAGGGCTGTGGACTTCAACACCAATAAAGTTTTTCTGGGGCTCGGCAGCCGCCATAAACGCCAGTGAGTCGCCCATTCCAAAGCCAATCTCTAATACCGTTGGATGATCGTTATTAAATACCTGAGCGGTATCAACGATGCCGTCGTCGATAGCTAGGCTCCATTTTTCCAAGTGAGTCTGTAACCCCTCACGTTGCGCTGCGGTCATCCTGCCGCTGCGAATGGCAAAACTTTTAATCAGCCGTTGTTTGCTTGGGTCAGTTGAGGTCATGGTTAAAGCTTAAAACTTGCGATGAACAGAAGCAACCATGCGAGGATAAACATTAAGCCTCCAATCGGGGTAATTAGGCCGACCGGCATGCCAACGATGTAACGTATATCGCTGATGGCCAGAAAATATAATGAGCCTGGAAATAGCACCAAACCCAATGCGAACAAGATGCCGCTGGCAATTAAGCATGGATTATCACTATTCTGAATTGCCAGCAGGCTGACGAATAATAAGGCCAAAGCATGCCAAAAATGGTATTGCACTGCGGTTTCATACGCATGCATCAAATCGGCGGTTAATTCTTCCCGTAAGGCATGAGCACCAAAAGCCCCCAGCATTACCGCTAACAAGCCATTCAGTACAGCAAATTGAAAAAAGCGTTTGGGCATTACATTATTCTATTTTAAAAGCCATGCAAATCTGCGCTTGAGTAACAAGGGCTTCTGCGAGTAGGGAGTAGAATAGGATAGTGAGCTTAGGCGACCATTGCGAGTTTTAATTTTTTAAGGGCATTCTTTTCTAGCTGCCGTATACGTTCAGCTGAGACCTGAAATTGGTCGGCTAATTCATGAAGCGTTGCCTTGTTATCTTCATTTAAGAATCGCGCTTGGAGGATCGCTAGGCTACGCTCGTCAAGCACGTTGAGGGCACTACGCAGTTGGTCAACTTGTAGGTTATCGAATTGATTGTTTTCAACCGCCAGAGCAGGGTCTTGACTATGATCCTCTAGGTAATGAGCAGGCGCATAACTGGCTGCTTCATCGTCAGCATCGGCTGGTGCATCAAAGCCCATGTCATGGGAGGCTAAACGGCCTTCCATTTGCTGTACGTCTTTCAGGTGAACACCTAAATCATTGGCAATCGCAGTTGCTTCATCATTGCTTAACCATGAGAGGCTTTTTTTAGCACCGCGCAAATTAAAGAATAATTTACGCTGAGCTTTGGTGGTGGCAATTTTGACGATGCGCCAGTTACGCAAAATATATTCATGGATTTCAGCTTTGATCCAGTGTACTGCAAAGGATACTAGGCGCACGCCCTTACTAGGGTCAAAGCGCTTCACTGCTTTCATTAAGCCAACATTGCCTTCTTGAATTAAATCAGCCAGACCTAAGCCATAGCCGTTGTAAGACTTAGCAATATGAACCACAAACCGAAGATGTGCCATAACTAATTCACGTGCAGCATCTAAATCGTCTTCGTATGCAAGGCGTTGACCTAAGGCCTGCTCGCGTTCAAGCGATAAGATATCAAAGCCGCTAACCGTTTGGATATAGGCATTAACATTACCGCCAGGCGTCAGTGTTGGGATAGTTTGAAGTTGCGTATTCATCATGTTATGCAGTTATCAGTGGATTCTCTTGTTTCTCGCTTATTGTCGATCAAAGCTAAGATTACCAGTAATTTACGGCCCTACTATGGTTTTAGTTCACAGCATGAGAAAGTCATGCATTTATCTCGTTCACATTTTTCAAGGTGGAGTCGAAAATAAATTTTTAAACCTATAAAGATAAAAAAATATTCAAAATGTAAGATTATTTTAACACTCTTAGGACCCGAGCGCCAATATAGAAAAATGCCAATGAAATAAATGACTTAGTCAGTGAAAAATACTTATTGCGGTTCTAAGCTGCGAATATGGTGATTAGCGGCCAGCCAAGCGCCGGCTAAGCCAAGGCTGGCGCCACAAGCTAATAGCAGTAAGCCATCATTAAGGCCCAAGGTCAGTAGTGTGATGTTTGCACCATAAGCATCTATCACTGAACTTACCGCATAAGTGAGCGCACACTCACTTATTTTGCTTAGCAGCACCGCTAACAGGGCCGCCCCCAGGCCTAACCAAAGCCCAAGGTAGAGAAAAGGTCGTCGAATGAAGGCATTGGTTGCCCCAATCAGCTTAATGACGATAATTTCTTCACGACGATTATCGATAGCCAGTTTAATCGTATTGCCGACCACTAGCATGACACCAGTGGCTAGCAAGATAGCCAGCCCAGCAGCGAGCTGATTCAGTAATACCACAACGGCACTGATCTTCTGAAACCATTGCAAGTCCATTTTCACATTGGCAACGCCGTCGAGCTGCAAGGCTTTAGTTTCAATCTTATCTGCCTGTTCGGCGCTAAGGGTTGCGCTTTTTATGCTGAGAGTGATTAACCCCGGGAGAGGATTAGTCGGCAGGCTATCGATCAGTCCTTCAAAGCCTTCCCGTTGCTCGAACGCTTGTTTCGCCTCGTTTGGCGAGACATAAACCGCTTGATTAATCTCTGGCCATCCCTGCAGTTGACTGGCCAGCTTCTGGGCTTCGCTGGCACTGACAGTGGCAGATAAATACAGGCTCATTTGAAGCGTGCTGCTGTCGGGTCCGAGTAGATGTGAAAGGTTACGAACCACCAGATTTAAGCTGCTCGGCAAGGTGATCCCGATAGCGAGGACCAACATGGTGACAAAACTCGACAGCGGGTGTTTCGCTAAACGGACAAGACTTTCGATTGCGACCGAGCGATGATGTTGCTGCCAAGCCATAAAGCCTGATTGCGCTGTGTCTGATTGTGCTTGCGCGGAAGGTTTCACCGGGATTGTTGACCTCTTAAATATTGGCCTGAACGGATGGCTGGTGCGGATCACGGGGTTGAGCGGAAGGGTGATGCACCGATGATGAAGGCAAGCCTGAGCCAATTAATTTCCCTTCGCGCAGTGTAAGCGAGCGGTGAGGCATACGCGCTAAAAGCGCCAAATCGTGGGTTGCCACTAACACTGTCACACCAAAATCATTAAAGTCTTTAAAAATTTGCATAATTTGTGCGCTTAACTCTGGATCTAAATTTCCCGTTGGTTCATCGGCAATTAAAAAGGGCGGTTTGTTGACAACGGCTCTAGCAATACCGACTCGCTGTTGTTCGCCGCCGGAAAGCATCTCAGGCAGTTGCTTCTCTTTACCAAGTAAATTGACTTTATCGAGGGCGCCGCGGACGCGGCGACCCACATCGCGAGGGGCAAATCCGGCAATAATTAAGGGTAAGGCCACGTTATCAAATACAGAGCGATCGGAGAGTAGTTGATGATTTTGATGAACGATGCCGAACTTGCGTCTTAACAATGGAATTTGACGATGACTAAATCCATCAACAGTGACATCGTTAATAAGTATATGCCCTTTAGTTGGCCGTTCGATGAGCATCATGAGCTTTAGCAAGGTGCTCTTACCTGCGCCAGAGTGACCGGTTACAAAGGCCATTTCACCGGTTTTTATTGAAAAGCTCACATCGCTTAACGCCTCCTGACCAGAGGTATAACACTTAGAGACCTGTTCGAAAGCAATCATTGGCCATCCTCAGGGTTAAAAATTGCCTCGACAAATTCATGCTGATCAAACGGACGTAAGTCGTTAATTTGTTCGCCGACACCGATAAACCGAATCGGTAGACCTAATTTCTCGCTGATGGCAAACACGACGCCCCCTCTGGCTGTGCCATCGAGCTTGGTGACTGCCAGTCCCGTTACGCCAACTACTTGCTTAAATTGTTCGGCTTGGATAACAGCATTTTGGCCCATGGTGGCATCGAGCACTAATAACACCTCATGCGGGGCCGATGGGTCAATTTTACCCATAACTCTGACGACCTTTTTTAACTCTTCCATCAGATTATCTTTATTGTGAAGACGTCCGGCGGTATCGGCAATCAGAATATCGACCTGTTTCGCTGTTGCCGATTGCAGGGCGTCAAAAATAACGGATGCGCTATCTGCACCGCTGTGTTGAGCCACCACCGGCACATCATTTCGCTCCCCCCAGACTTGCAATTGCTCAACGGCTGCCGCGCGAAAGGTATCCCCTGCTGCTAGCATCACGGATAAGCCTTCCCGTTGAAAGCGTTTAGCCAGTTTGCCGATAGTGGTTGTTTTCCCCGCACCATTAACCCCGACCACTAAGATAACAAAGGGCCCCTTGGAACAGTCAACAGTGAAATTTTGTTTGCTAGGCTTCAATGTAAGTGCTAGCTCGTCTTTAAGTTGCTGGTATAGGGCGTCGGAATCAAGCAATGCTTGGCGTTGAATCCCACCAGCGAGCTTGCTCATGATGTGTTGAGTGGTATCAATGCCAATATCGGCCATTAATAATTGGGTTTCAATCTCTTCGAGCAGCTCATCATCAATTTCCTTTTTGCCGAGCAGCAAGCGGCCCAAGCCATCACCCAATCCTTGGCTGGTTTTAGATAGGCGCTTTGAGAGCTTTTGAAGCAAATTGCCCTCACTAGGAAGCGGCATATCCTGATCGGTAGTCGAATCAGGTGAGGACTTATCGCCGCGGCGAAGAAATCGCAACATAGGTATTCCCAGTTAATATTTATCGATTTATCAGTAGCATTTGCTTATGGATGATATGCTATCACTAATTATTAAAATCAATAGCTGAAAATGCGTTTTTTCTGAGGTAATTTCAAGCAAATGGTGGCACAAAAATCGCAATCGAGTCAAAGCCGTACGGTTCGCATCATTGGCGGTGATTGGCGAGGTCGAAAATTACCGGTGGTCGATGCAAAGGGTTTGCGGCCCACTGCCGACCGAATTCGTGAGACGCTGTTTAATTGGTTGGCAAATGATCTGCCAGGAGCCCGCTGTTTAGATTTGTTTGCTGGCAGCGGAAGCTTATCATTTGAAGCCTTATCCCGAGGCGCTGCCCATGTTACGGCGGTCGATAGCCATAAGATGGCCATCGAATCGCTCACCAAAACCGCTGCCATACTCAATACCGATCATTGTTTTGCGGTCCATTCAAGCGCGGCGCAATGGTTGCAAACTTATCCGATGCAGCAGCCAAGCGCGCAGTTTGATATTGTTTTTCTTGATCCTCCTTTTCAAGACCAGTTGTTGGCAAATACTGCCATGGCTCTCGAAGCGTCAGGTTGTTTAACTGCAGATGCATTGATTTACGTGGAGCAAGCTGCTGGCCATCCATTGGCCAAGCTGCCGAGTCGCTGGCGGAATCTACGGCATAAAGTAGCAGGAAAGGTCAGTTATCAACTCTTCTGTGTCTACAGCGGCTAAGCCTTTACAATATCATTTGGTTAATGGATTGTGGCGCGAAGCAATAATGTTTAGAATCTTTCACCAAACTATTCATTGGAGTTTTATTGTATGGCCCAAGTCGTTTATCCAGGGACCTTTGACCCCATAACCAATGGGCATGTTGATCTTGTTGAAAGAGCTAGTCGATTGTTTGATGGTGTTGTGGTTGCCGTGGCGGCCAGCAGTAAAAAGAACCCTATGTTTAGCCTTGATGAGCGCGTCAAAATAGCGGCTGAGTCAACTTCTCATATAGCCAATGTGACGGTGATGGGTTTTAATAAATTGCTGACGCACTTTTTAGAAGATATTAACGAGACCGTGGTCTTGAGGGGTCTTCGAGCGGTGTCTGACTTTGAATATGAATTCCAGTTAGCCAATATGAATCGCGCAATCAAGCAGGACTTTGAAACCGTATTTCTGACCCCGGCCGATGATTTAACCTACATTTCCTCAACCTTAGTCAGAGAAATTGCTTCACTGCATGGCGATGTATCAAAATTTGTACCCGCCCCCGTGTTAACCGCTATTCTGAAAAAAACCGCCGATTAATGAAGTGGATAAGTGCTGAGCGTTACAAGGCTTTACTTGCCTCAGTCTTACTATCACTTTTTGCCTGCCAAGATGCCGATTTTTCAAGGCCACTTCACTCGGATTTATTGACTGAGTCTGCCGATAATAATCTACCGCCTGAGCCTAGCAGTCATATCGTTGACCTCGAGAGCTTGGATCAGGCTCAGCTTGTAAAAAAGGCGACCAGCAATAATTTCATGGTTGTTACTGCTAATCCTCATGCGACTGCAGCGGCAAAAAAAATATTATTGCAAGGCGGTACAGCCATGGATGCAGCGATTGCCGCGCAACTAGTGTTAGGTTTAGTTGAGCCGCAATCATCAGGCATTGGTGGCGGTGGGTTTTTGCTGTATTGGGACGCAAAACAAAAAACACTTAAGAGCTATGACGGCCGTGAAACTGCCCCTTTAAGTGTCGATGAGAATTTATTTTTCAGCCCTGAGTTAGGCAAGACAGATAAGTTTTTTGAAGCGGTGCTTGGCGGGAAAAGTGTTGGTGTTCCCGGTTTAGTGAAAATGTTAGAGTTGGCGCATCAACAACACGGTGAGTTGGATTGGCAGCAACTCTTCAGTCCAGCGATTCAGTTGGCCGACCAAGGTTTTGCTGTTTCTGAACGTCTTAACACGCTATTACGCTTAGTACCTAAGGTGAAACAACGCGAAGCGATTAGGCAATACTTTTTTGACCAGCAAGGCCAGCCATGGGCTATTGGTGCGCAATTAAAAAATCCAGAGTATGCGCAAACTTTAGTGAAGCTTGCCGAGCAAGGCGGCGATTACTTATACCGCAGCGAGTTGACGCAAAAAATAATTATTGCCGTGAATCAAGATGATAATGCCGGGTATTTAACCGCAAAAGATTTCACCGAGTATCAATCATTGGAGCGAACACCAGTTTGCCGACATGTTTTCAATTATCGGCTCTGTGGTATGGGGCCGCCTTCATCGGGGGCAACTACGGTACTGGCGACACTGTTGATTCTTGAGCAGCTTGCTGAACCGATTTTAACCGCGGGTGATGAGCCAATTGAAAACAACCCATTGCTTGCTCATTATTTTATTGAGGCCTTGCGACTAGCTTTCGCCGATAGAAATACCTATGTGGCCGATCCAAAATTTGTCCCCGTGCCGATTAATCAATTGCTCGCAACCGACTACCTTCATTCACGCGCCGAGTTAATAAACGCACAGCGGGCTATGCCAGTTGTTGTGGCTGGCGATCTGGAGTCACCTTTGTCTGCGCGGTTCACGACTCAGGGTAGCCCAGAATTAGAATCGACTACCCATCTCAGTATTGTTGATCAGTTAGGTAATGCAGTGAGCATGACGACCAGTATCGAGACAGCGTTTGGATCGCGATTAATGGTTGGCGGTTTTTTGCTAAATAATCAGCTGACTGATTTTTCTTTTAGGCCTCGTGATGTGAATCACGAGCGTGTCGCTAATCGCGTCGAAGGTGGCAAGCGACCGCGGAGCTCTATGTCGCCGATGATTATTTTCGATCAAAATAACCAGCCGATATTAATTATTGGTTCACCAGGCGGTAAGCGCATTATCCCTTATGTTGCAGGGTTTATTTATGAGGTGTTAGCTTTGGGTCGCGCGCCTGAGGTTGCATTACAGCGCCCCCATATTACTAGTATTGGTCGTGGCGTAGAGGTTGAACAGGGCACCTCTGCATCATTAATTGATGGTCTAGCCACGCTGGGACATAAGCCGCAGGTGAAATACCAAACCAGCGGCTTGCACTTAATTTATCGCAGTCAAGGTCAATGGCTAGGTTTAGCTGATCCGCGCCGCGAAGGCACTGCTGTTGGCGAGTAGGTTTTATTTTTGACAGTGAGGGCAGTAGTAGCTGCTGCGTTGGCCAATTCTTAATGCTTTAATTGGTGTATTGCATTTTCTGCATGGCTGTTGCTCTCTATCATAGACTCGAAGCGTTTGTTGAAAATAACCTGGCTTGCCGTCGCCACCGACAAAATCTTTTAAAGTCGTACCGCCCATTTCAATCGAGGATTTGAGCACCATAATAATGGCCTCGACTAAGGCCTGACACTCTGCTTTAGTGACTTTGCCCGCCGGTCGTGTTGGGCGAATGCCGCTAATAAATAATGCTTCGTTAGCATAGATGTTACCAGCACCAACGACGATATGGTTATCCATAATGAAATTCTTTACCGCAACTTTCTTTTTTCGCGCGCGTTGAAACAAATATTCGCCGTTAAAGCTCTGGTCAAAGGGTTCCGGCCCAAGTTTGCTTAGCAAGGGATGTTCAAACGGCGATGAGCCTAACCATAATACAGAGCCGAATCGGCGAGGATCATTAAAGCGGAGACATTTGCCCGTGGCTAGCTGAAAGTCGACATGATCGTGTTTTTTAATTGCGGTGTTGGCATTAACGATTCTAAGATTTCCTGACATGCCGAGGTGGATCATGAAGTAACCGTGATCGAACTGGAATAGAATATATTTAGCACGACGACTTATTGCTCTGACGATGTGACCATCAACTTTTTGCCGAAAGCCACGATTAATTGGCCAGCGAAAACGAGACTCTCGAATGACGACCCGATTTATTTTTTTGCCAATTAGGTGGTTTTCAATGCCGCGCTTGGTGGTTTCGACTTCGGGTAATTCTGGCATGACGATTTAAACCGTTTTTGTTGAGGCAAAATTATGCGCCCAGAGTGATTATTTAGGCAATAAAAAACCCGCTTAAAGGCGGGCTTTTCGATCAAAATATATAACTATTTTATTTTCCCTTCCTTGTACATCACATGCTTGCGCACCACAGGGTCGTATTTTTTAATTTCCATTTTTTCAGGCATAGTGCGTTTGTTTTTGTCTGTGGTGTAAAAGTGGCCAGTACCCGCCGATGAGTTTAATCGAATTTTCTCTCTCATAATGTCAGTCTCTTAGTGCCTGTGCACTTTATCTGATTAGACCAGTTGAACTGATCAATAGTAATTAGTTAAACCGTTTCGCCGCGACCGCGTAATTCGGCAACAATTGTTTCGATGCCTTTTTTATCGATAATGCGCATGCCTTTTGACGACACGCGTAAGCTGACAAAACGTTTTTCGCTTTCGAGCCAAAAACGATGACGGTGAAGATTAGGAAGAAATCGGCGTTTAGTGCGATTCTTTGCGTGCGAAACGTTATTACCCGTTATGGGTCGCTTGCCTGTTACTTGACAAACTTTTGACATCTTGATTCTCCAATGCATCCGCCAATTAATTGAATTTAATCGCTAAGCTATTAAAAATTCTTAACAATTAAAGGCAGGCGTTATTTTGTATTGCACCGTAAAACGTCACAGCTCTACGGCCTAAAAAGAGCGCGACTTTATACCAGAATGACGCTGACAACACAAGGTTTTCATGTTTAACTGCTTAAGGCGCGTAAAAATGGCCGGTTTCGGCCAATGATAGGTTTTTTTCGCCGGCCACGACAACGTGGTCGAGTAGTTCAATATCCACTAAGGCCAATGCTTGGCGCAATTGCAGGGTAATGTCGATATCGGCTTGTACGGTAAAAAGCTGGCTTAGCCCAAAACTCTCGGAGAGATTTCCCATATCTAAAATTTAATGAGTATTTAGATAGTTTAATATTTCCGATTCAACCTAGTTATAAAGTTTAAATCGGAGTATAAATGTTAAAAATTCGTCAAACAATAAAAGCTATTTTTGGTTCAATCCTTGTTTTTGCTTCATCTGTGGCATTAGCTGATAGCTATCTTGGAATTAGTGTTGGTCAGTTTGATTCAAAAGCTGAATCACTAGAAACTGATTTTGATAAATCTACAAGTTATATTCTTTCTGCCGGAAAGCGTTTAAACGAACAATTAGCTACAGAATTGAGTTATTTCGATTCAGGAAAGGGCGGGGATGACGATGACCCTGAATGGGATATATATGCTGATGGCTTTTCCTTTCATGCAATAGGTTTAATTGGTAGTAGTTTATACGCAAAATTGGGTTTTACTAGCTACGATGTCACCCTTGATATCAATGATGCCCCATGTTGCGGTATTACCGGTAACATTGAAGAGTCTGAGACATATTTGAGTTACGGTGTCGGCGCACTTTTTGATATAACTGAAGGTCTGCCATTAAAATTGGATACTAAGGTCATAAATACCGATGGTTCAGATCCAACTAATGTAAACCTGGGACTCCAGTTTAATCTATAAGTTACTTCAAGTTTTAATCCATTCAAAACTCTAGTTTTGAATGGATTTTTATAATCAGGCATGCCATGCAGTGAAGACAAACGGCACCACACAATTATATTTCGTCACATTTGGCTAATAATTGCCACACTAAATCTATGCCTGTTTGTTTGGCATAGCCGCTGCGTAGCAAAATAGCTAATAATTCCGCGTCTGACAGGGCTTCAGCGCCTTTAGCTAACAGCTTTTCACGGGCCTTTCATCTATTGGCCAGTCTTTGATCGCCATATATTTGCCTTATAAGATTGATAATCTTGGTCGCCGATGCGCTATACTCTGATTTTTGAGGGTGCTTTTGCTGGTCGAGAGACAGTTTTGACAGCGGCCACTTCACTTTGTCTCAATGGTCGATACGATATTCCATCATGAAGCAAACTTTGCAAAATAAACGACTTTTACTCGGTATCACCGGTGGGATTGCGGCTTATAAAAGTCCTGAGATAGTCCGCCGTTTGCGCGATGCAGGTGCTGAGGTGCGTGTGGTTATGACGCGAGGAGCAATGGAGTTTATTACCCCACTGACTCTTCAGGCGGTATCGTCAAATCGCGTTCACAGCGACTTGCTCGACGCTGATGCTGAAGCGGCGATGGGACATATTGAGTTGGCCCGATGGGCTGATGCGATCATCGTTGCGCCGGTCACTGCCGATGCTTTAGCGCGTTTTGCACAAGGACGAGCGGACGATTTATTGACCACTTTGTTGCGGGCCAGTGATGCGCCAGTATTATTGGCGCCCGCGATGAATCAGGCCATGTGGCGCGACGCTGCGACTCAAGAAAACAGCCAGATTTTATCTCAGCGAGGTTACTGCTCAGTAGGCCCTGCCGATGGAGCGCAGGCTTGTGGTGATATTGGCGCTGGACGAATGAGTGAACCCTTAGCGATCGTGGCGGCGGCTAGCGATTTATTTGAACAACAAACACTGACCGGTCAGCATGTGGTGATTACGGCGGGGCCGACCCGTGAAAGAATTGACCCAGTGCGCTATTTAAGTAATTTCTCGACCGGCAAGATGGGCTTTGCACTGGCTGAAGCGGCGGCCGAAGCAGGAGCCAAAGTGACCTTGATCGCTGGCCCTGTGAATTTATCGACGCCAGATCGCGTAGAGCGAATCGATGTCATTTCAGCGGATCAAATGCTAGTGGCAGCTCAGCAGTGTGCTGCACCAGCATCAATTTTTATTGCGGCGGCGGCGGTTGCTGATTTTCGGCCCTCTGCGGCGGCCGATCAAAAAATAAAGAAAACCAGGGATATCGAGACGATGCAATTAGACTTAGTTAAAAATCCTGATATATTAAAGTCTGTTGCTGAAAGTGACCACTCACTATTTTGTGTGGGTTTCGCAGCTGAAACTGAAAATTTGCTCGCCCATGCTCGGGCAAAATTAGCACGAAAAGCGCTTAATATGATTGTCGTTAATGATGTATCTCGCAGCGATATTGGTTTTGCTGCCGACGATAATGAAGTGGTGGTCATCACGCCTAAGGATGCAGTCAAGCTTGAAAAAGCCAATAAACGGCACTTAGCGCGTCGCTTAATTCAACTGATTGCTGAGCAAGTCAGCCTGGCTGGCAATTCTGACAGCGGGTGAGTTGAGTCTGCTGATGACGAACTTTCCGGTCGCTGTGCATGACGACTAACCCCGCTATTTTTAGAGCCTATGATATTCGCGGCCACGCAGATACTGAGCTCAATAACGCCACCATTGATCGGCTTGGCCGTGCAATTGGCACATTGGCTTTACGAGGCGGTCAAACTACTCTGGTTGTCGGCCGTGACGGGCGGCTGTCCTCGCCAAGAATTTATCAACAACTCATCGATGCTTTGCAAGCGACAGGTTGCGATGTGATCGGTATTGGCCTAGTTGCCACCCCGATGTTGTATTTTGCAACGCATCACTGCGGCACACAGGCAGGCGTGATGGTGACCGGCAGTCATAATCCCAGCGACATGAATGGCATGAAAATTGTACTTGACGGTCAAGCGCTAAGTGCGTCGTCCATTCAAGCGTTGCGGGTGATGATTGATGAAGATCTCCTAGCAACAGGTGCAGGCCAGCTAAAAACCTGTGACATCAGTGAACACTATATTGCTGCGGTGCAAGCTTCTTTGCCCCCATTACCGCCGTTAAAAGTTGTTCTGGATTGCTGTCATGGTGCAGCAGGCCCAATTGCGGCTCGGTTATACCGTTCAATGGGTTGTGAAGTCGTCACTTTGTATGATTCGGTCGATGGCAATTTTCCAGCCCATTCCCCCGATCCGTTTAAATCGGGCAGCTTAGATAGCCTTAAGCATACCGTTAAAGCGGTTAATGCTGATCTAGGGCTGGCTTTTGATGGCGATGCTGACCGTCTTGTAGCGATTGATGAGTTGGGCAGAAGTCTAGATCCTGATCAGCTAATGATGTTGTTTGTTGAAGCGGTCACTCAAGCTTGGCCCGATACGACCATTGTTTATGATATTAAGTCCAGTCAGCGTCTTGCGGCTTGGATAGCGCGCTGCGGCGCTAGGGGGGTGATCAGTAAAAGTGGTCATTCATTGATTAAACAGCAAATGCGAAGAGAGCAAGCCGCTCTCGGGGGAGAATATACCGGCCATTACTTTTTTGCCCAGGGTTGGTTTGGTTTTGATGATGGCTTGTATGCCGGTCTACGTTTGTTGTCGATACTGGGCGACAAACGCAGCTTAGCCACTTTGCAGTCAGAGTTGCCGGCAATAGGCATAAGCAGTGAGCGGCATATCGCTGTCAGTGATAAGGATAAATTTGCTATCGTGGAGTGTTTTATTAGGGCTTTAGAGGCGAATCCATTAGCCACTGACCAGCGATTGACGCTCGATGGCGTTCGCCTAACGACGCCGACTGGCTGGGGTTTGTTAAGGGCCTCCAACACTTCAGCGACGCTGAATTTGCGGTTTGAAGGCGATAATGAGGCGGCATTGAGTTCAATAGAACAGCGTTTTATGCCAATATTGCAAGGCATTCTTAACGCATAGGTCGAGCAGTGATAAATAATGCTTGCACTAGGTAAATGAGTAGCAGGGAAAGTAAAGGTCGGATATATTAACGCCCAGTATTGTAATAGAATTAATCATCGTCACCCTAATATAGTTAACTGAAGAGCGACTCCTCATCTATGTCATTGAATCAGCAAGCTGCTAGCCAAATCGCTGCGGTATTAACCGAGTCTCTGCCTTACATCAAGCGATTTACGGGCAAAACCATCGTGATTAAATATGGTGGTAACGCGATGGTAGAGGATGCCCTAAAGCACAACTTCGCGCGTGATATTGTACTGATGAAGCTGGTTGGCATGAATCCCATTGTTGTTCATGGTGGCGGACCGCAAATTGGTGAGCTTCTCGAGCGATTAAATATCGAGTCAAAATTTGTCAATGGGATGCGGGTCACTGATAACGCGACCATGGATGTGGTTGAAATGGTCCTGGGCGGTCAGGTCAATAAAGAGATCGTCAGTTTGATCAACCAGCAGGGCGGTCAAGCTATTGGCCTAAGCGGCAAAGATGGCAATTTAATTAAAGCTAGTAAGCTTGCGGTTACGCAGAATTCGGCGGCTATGGCCTCGTCAGAAATAATTGATATTGGCCATGTTGGTAAAGTTGATGAAATCAATGTTGACCTGCTGAATAGTTTAACCGCCAATCATCTAATACCCGTCATTGCGCCAATTGGCGTGGGCAGTGATGGCGCCACCTACAATATCAATGCCGACTTAGTCGCTGGTGAATTGGCGGCGGTGATGGGCGCAGAAAAATTAATGTTATTGACTAATGTTCCAGGTTTGCTGGATAAGCAGGACCAAGTGCTCACCGGCCTCACTGCGTCAAGAGTTGATGAGCTGATCATAGATGGGACGATCACTGGTGGCATGCTGCCTAAAATAAGCTGCGCCGTTGATGCGGTTAAAGGCGGCGCTAAAAGTGCACATATCATTGACGGTACGGTGCCGCATTCAGTCTTACTCGAGATTTTTACTGATCGTGGCGTCGGCACGCTCATCACTAATGGTTAAACTTAGCTGCGCAGTTTTAAACCTTGACCACAAGCCCAATAATTATTTCAGTTCTTAACTTTTATCAATTTATTTAAAAAAAGACTTCTCTTAAAAAAGAATTAGGAGTATCTTAGTAACTGAAAACTATGTGAGCACAAACCAACATAATAAAAAGTGACGCTTGGTGTAAAAAATTGACTCTTAGTTGAGATGCAGCTTGAAGCGCAACTAAAACGGATTAGTAGAAAAGAATTTTTAAGATACAAATTAGGTGCGTTTGAAATTGAAATACGTTCAATTTCGCCAAGTGCTTAGTAAGGAATAATTCACGCCATTAATATGCGTAATTATTGAAAATATTACAGGCTGTATCACTAGGACAAGCAATATTTTCCTGAATGTACATACCTTACAGCCGATTATCAATCATGCGTGCGGTTGATCATAAGATTGGCTGCCATTAAGGAATAAAGCTGGAATAACATGCCTAGAATTGCTCAAAAATACTCTCGACGTCAACAAATCTTAGAAGCGCTTGCGCATATGCTTGAGGTTGCTCCTGGCGAGCGTATTACCACGGCAGGTTTAGCAAAGGCAGTGGGGGTGTCTGAAGCGGCACTGTATCGGCACTTTCCTAGCAAGGCAAAAATGTTTGAGGGCCTGATTGAGTTTGTTGAAGAGGCAATTTTTTCTCGTGTAACGGTTATTTTAACCGAAGAAACTGAGGCCCATCGGCGGCTAGAGAGAATTACTGCCTTATTGCTGGGTTTTGCTGAAAAAAATCCAGGTATTTCACGTATTCTTAATGGTGACGCATTGGCGGGCGAGACCGACCGACTTAGAACCCGCGTTGTCCAGTTTTATGATCGGCTAGAGACACAGTTAAAGCAGGTAGTCCGCGATGCTGAAATAAATGAAGGGATTCGACCCGTTGTTACCGCAGCAAGCGCGGTCAATTTAGTGCTTTCAGCAGTAGAAGGTCGCATTGGACAATATGTCCGCAGTGAGTTTAAGCGCGCACCGACCGACCTTTGGCCCGAACAGTGGCAGTTATTAATCGGTCATTTTTTCCGGGAAAGCGTTGTCCAGCCGCCACAGCATTCCTTAGCTCGTCAAAACGCAGAGCCTATCACCGCGTCCACGAATGCCTCTGATGATGCTCTAGCTCAAGGCGTCGGCTAATCAACGCGACGGTTTATTAGCGATCACTTGTGGATGCTCCGTAACGCTGCCAATAGTCCTCCATTTTTGCCAGCACCTCGGTGCTTATTAGCGCTTCATCGGTAGGCCTATCTCGGTCCAAAAACTCCAGTAAATCTTCAATCGTGACGATACTTAGCACAGGCAATTTATGATCATGACTAAAGCTTTGGCTGGCAGATAAATCGCCCGTTATTTTTTCACAGCGATCTAAGCCAATCACCACGCCTGCGGCGCTGGCCTGTTTAAAGTTACTAAGCAAACTGAGCACTCCACGAATAGCGGTGCCAGCAGTGATGACGTCGTCAACAATTAATACTTGACCGGAAAGTTCAGCGCCAACAATATTGCCGCCTTCGCCATGCGCTTTGGCTTCTTTGCGATTATAGGCATAAGGGACATTGATACCATGATCGATAGCCAGTGCCGCTGCAGTGACAGCAACTAGCGGAATTCCTTTATAGGCTGGACCAAATAACATATCAAAAGGCAGGCCTGAGGAAACAATTTTTGCCGCATAGCATTTACCTAACATGGCAAGCGCCTGACCATTGTCAAATTTTCCTGCGTTAAAAAAATAAGGACTATTACGACCCGATTTTAACGTAAAGCTACCAAAACACAGGGCATTGGCTTCAATAGCCAGTTGGATAAAGTCACGTTGAAATACATGCATAGGGTATTTTAGCCTGTCGATAACAATTAAATCACTTTAACGGTTTGATGGTTATTATAGTTCTAAATACTGCATGATACTAATGCACAAAAATTGACTTAATACTGGCCAAGTTGTCAGTTTAGATTGTAAAATATCAACTTGATAACATTGTTTGTTCGCTCTAATAATAACTTTATAAGTAATCGGCCATGTTACAAATCATCTAGAGAAGAACCGGTACTTATGAAACAGCTTTTTCAAGGAAAGACGAATGCGTGTCATTAGTTTTTGTGCTGATGGAATCGAGCGCGCGGCAGATTTAGGTTTTTATACGTGGCTAGATGATCAAGATGCCGATATTGTTTGTCTTCAAGGCATTGAAGCGCAAGAACACTTACTGCCTAACGAGCCTTACTTTCCCATTGCGTATAACCCCTATTTTTTTGATAACCAAGAGGCGACCAATGGTGTTGCCATCTATTGCCGCGAGCTGCCAAAAGCCATTATGACAGGTTTAGGTTTTACCGATTTTGATCATGAGGCTCGTTACATCCAAGCCGATTTTGAGCATATTAGTTTTGGTTCTTTGCTAGCGCCTTTTGCATCATCAGATGACCAATTGAGCATCGACCGCAAGCATCAATTTTTTTATCAGTTAAATGAGCACTTAGCTAAAATTAAACATAAACGCCGCGAGTTTATTATTAGTGGTTGTTTTTACATTGCCCATCAGCCTCGAGACGTACAATTAGCGGAGCAGCACCATCAACAGCTGGGCTTTACTAATAAAGAGCGTGGTTGGTTAGATAAAATTTTGATTGACTTAGGATATGTCGATGCCTTTCGTGCAGCTATTAGTGATGATGACGAATTTACTTGGTGGCCAGATGGTCAGCGCGGCGAAAACGGCTGGCGAGTTGATTTTCAAATTGCTTCAGAGGGGCTTAGAAAAAAAGTAGAGTATGGGTCCATCTTAACGACTAAACAGTTTTCTAACCATGCCCCATTAATCGTTGATTACGATTATGAGATTAATGCCGAAGATAAACTGTCAATTTACTAGTCAGGGCCTGATAGCGCGCTTTTTTGAGCGGCAATCAGTGTTAAAATACCCTGTTCAGCCAGTGCTAACATATCACCTAATTCAGATTTTGAAAACGGCGCTTCCTCTGCTGTGCCTTGAAGTTCAATGAATTGCCCCCCTTCTGCCATTACCACGTTCATATCTGTTTCAGCATTTGAGTCTTCGGGGTAGTCAAGGTCGAGTACTGCTTCACCTTGGTAGATGCCAACGGATATTGCAGCGACCATCGTTTTGAGTGGCGAGCTTTCGATCCAGTTCTTATCTAGCATAAACTGAAAAGCATCAACTAGGGCAACACATGCGCCAGTAATGGACGCAGTGCGCGTACCACCATCGGCCTGAAGGACGTCGCAGTCAATCGTGATAGTGAATTCACCCATGGCATCTAAGTCGACAGCTGAACGTAAGGAGCGACCAATCAAACGCTGAATTTCAAGCGTTCGCCCGCCTTGCTTACCTCGCGAGGCTTCGCGGCTCATTCGATCGTGGGTTGATCGAGGCAGCATGCCGTATTCTGCGGTTATCCAGCCTCGATCTTCTCCTTTCATAAATCGAGGTACACCTTTACTCACTGATGCTGTACACAGCACTCGGGTATCGCCAAACTCGGCAATCACCGATCCTTCAGCATGTTTAGTTGCTTCCCGAATGAATGAAATGGGACGTAATTCAGCATTATTTCGGCCGCTGGGTCTTTGCATGAAACATTATCCTTTGGTGTTGGTTTGACTATATAAGTGCGTGGGGCGAATTCAGTTAGTTATTATACACATCGTAGGGTGAATGCGCCGTTATTGTTAAAAACGCATTTATTTATTTATCGAAGCTCGTTTGCCTTGTAGCTTAAGGTTACAATAGTGGCCTGCAAGAAAATATTGCAGGGATCACGGTTGATCGAACCGATGATGATATCCAGTTGATTGCTAAGAAGGCACCTACTATGATTGATTACACTCCTTTATACCCAACCAATAGTATGACGGCTTTTGCTCGAGTACAAGGCAGTCATGATATAGGCGATTTTGTTTGGGAGTTACGCAGTGTTAACCATCGCTATGTGGAAGTTCAATTTAAACTGCCAGAAAAGTTTAAAAGTATCGAGCCTGTATTGCGCGAAAGAATTAGGCAAGCCGTTGCTCGAGGTAAAGTTGAATGTCACTTGCATTTTAAGCCGAGCGAGGCGGAGCAGAGTTTCGTCATTAATCAAGCTAAGGTTGATGCGCTTTTGCTCGCGGCGCAAAGCTTGAAGGACAAAGATAATCGCTTAGAGCTGTTAAGTAGCCATCAAATTTTACAGTGGCCCGGCGTGTTACAAGTCAGTGAAATGAACATTGAGTTGATCACCGAGGCTTTACTACTGAGCTTTAATCAGGCGCTGGCGCAGTTAACCGAGGCTCGCCATAGCGAGGGGCAACGGATGGCGGCCACTATCATTAATCGACTGGACCTGATTGACGAGCTAGTAGCAGATATAAAGAAGACGCTACCTAGCATTTTAGCCGAACATCAAAAGCGTTTAGAAGAAAAGCTAGCAAGCCTGGCTATTGAGGTTGATCAGGAGCGCGTTGCACAAGAGGTTGTGATGTTAGCGCAAAAAGTCGACATTGCCGAAGAGATTGACCGATTAATCGCGCATACTGACGAAGTTCGTGCCACACTGGCTAAGACGGAACCCTGTGGTCGACGACTCGATTTTCTAATGCAAGAGTTGAACCGTGAAGCGAATACTTTAGGCTCAAAATCGATTGCAACGCAAAGCACTCAGGGTGCAGTTAATTTAAAGGTGCTGATCGAACAAATGCGTGAGCAGGTACAGAATATTGAATAGTCGATCCGGCATTTTACATTTATGGCCTTGCACTTTACGATATAAGTTACTCATCACTGGGACAGGTTAAAGGCTATGGCATCGGTCAGGGGACAATTATTCACGGTATCTGCGCCATCCGGGGCGGGTAAGACCAGCTTGGTCGATGCGCTATTAGCCGCTGATCAACGACTTAATGTTTCTGTCTCGCATACGACTCGGCCAATGAGACCCGGCGAGGTTGACGGGGTTAATTATCATTTTGTTGATGTCTCGACGTTTGCCCAAATGGTTAACGATGGTCGCTTTCTAGAACATGCAACCGTATTTGGCAATGCCTATGGCACCTCGAAAGACTGGGTTGACAGGCAATTGAGTCTTGGAACTGACGTAATTCTTGAGATTGATTGGCAAGGCGCGCAACAAACCCATCAATGGTTAGCGGCAGAACTTGGTGAATCGGGGGTGGGTATTTTTATTTTGCCGCCTTCTATGGCCGCCTTGCAGGCGCGATTAACGGGTCGTGGTCAAGACGACGAGGTTGTTATTGCCGGCCGAATGGCGGAAGCAGTCGATGAGATGCGGCATTACCACCAGGCTGACTACATAATTATAAACGATGATTTCGATACTGCTTTATCTGACTTGCAGGCGGTGATTCAGGCTCAACGGCTTAGCAGAAGCCAGCAACAACGGCAATATAAAGGCTTATTAGCGACATTAATTGAAAGTTCCGATCAATAATTAGCCTTAAAAGAGTCATCATGCTCGCCAAATTGGCTAAACTTGCTTATAATGCTCGGCCTTTTAAGCACCTGCCCAAAAGGCTTATACGTTTTTATTCCATCAGACAGGCATATACCATGGCTAGAATTACTGTAGAAGAATGCTTAGATTATGTTGAAAACCGTTTTGAATTAGTGATGGTCGCCAGCAAGCGCGCACGTCAAATTGCCACCCAAGGCAAAGATCCTATGGTCGATGTGGCTGATGATAAACCACCGGTGATTGCTTTACGAGAAATTGAGAAGGGGCTTATCGACCCTAATAACATTGGCACAGAAGAACAGGTTGATGATTTAACTGAAGAGCTCGCAGCCGAGTTCGGTTTATAATTTAAAGCCTTCATTTTTAACACTTTCTCTATTCAAAATCTCTTCTAGCGCTTATATTGTTGTTATGGTGACAACAATTAGCGATTTAACCGATAAACTGGATACTTACCTCAATACTGAACAGGTTGAGACGGTTCGTCGCGCCTATTACTGCGCGGAGCAAGCCCATGTGGGGCAAACCCGTCGATCAGGCGAACCTTATGTCACCCATCCCCTTGCTGTAGCCAATATTCTTGCCGATATGCATATGGACCATCAGAGTTTAGCGGCGGCCATGCTACACGATGTCATTGAAGACACTGAGGTTGATAAATTAGCTTTGAGCGACCAGTTTGGCCCAACAGTGGCCGAGTTGGTCGATGGCGTAAGTAAGTTGACACAGTTTGAATTTCAAACTCAGGCTGAAAAGCAGGCCGAGAACTTTCAAAAAATGGCCATGGCCATGGCGCGCGATTTACGGGTTATTTTAGTAAAGCTAGCCGACCGCCTTCATAATATGCGTACTCTCGATGTTTTAGAGGTTGATAAGCGTCGCCGAATTGCCAAAGAAACGCTGGAAATATATGCCCCCATTGCGAATCGCTTGGGCATGAATGATATAAGAATTGAATTTGAAGATTTGGGTTTTTCAACGCTTTACCCTATGCGGGCCAGACGGATTCAGGCAGCCGTCGAGTCTATTCGGGGTAATCGCAAGGCGCTGGTTGCCAACGTCGAAAAACAAATTGCTGAGCAGTTAAGAAAAGACGGTGTCACCGCAAGGGTGGTTGGTCGTGAGAAGCATCTTTACAGTATTTATCAAAAGATGCGCAGTAAGAGCAGATCATTCACTGAAATTATGGACGTCTTTGCCTTTCGTATAATTCTCAACTCGCCAGATGACTGTTATCGAACACTAGGGTCTATTCATAGTCTTTACAAACCACGTCCGGGACACTTTAAAGATTATATTGCGATTCCTAAAGCAAATGGATATCAGTCTTTACACACGGTGTTATTTGGTATGCACGGTGTGCCCATAGAAATACAGATTCGCACGGAAGAAATGGAACAGATGGCCAATAATGGCATCGCCGCTCATTGGCTGTATAAAGCGAATAATCAAGACGCCTCGGTGGGCAGTCATGTACGCGCAAGGCAGTGGGTGCAGGGCTTGTTAGAGTTACAGCAAAACGCGGGTAACTCTTTAGAGTTTATAGAAAATGTTAAAATAGATCTTTTCCCCGAAGAGGTCTATGTGTTTACGCCGAAGGGAAAAATTTTAGAATTACCGTTAGGGTCTACCTCCGTTGATTTTGCTTATGCTGTACATACGGATATTGGTAATAGCTGCGTAGGTTGTCGTATTAATCGTCGCTTAGCTGCGCTATCGCAGCCACTAAAAAGCGGCGAGACGATTGAAATTATTACCGCGCCCGGTGCCAATCCAAACCCTGTTTGGCTAGATATTGTCGCAACTAGCCGTGCCCGGAGCCAAATCCGCCATTATTTAAAGCAGTTAAAAACAGGTGAGGCTGTTGAGTTAGGCAAGCGCTTGTTAAATAAAGCGCTAACCAGTTTTGATCAAAGTTTTGATGATGTTGGCGCGAAAAAAATTGCCGCATTAGTCAATAAGTCGGGCGCACAAGATTTTGAACAAATTCTTGAAGAAGTTGGCCTAGGTAACCGGGTTGCCTTTTTAACGGCGCGTCAATTACTTGATATTCAAGAGGATGTCGAAGTCAATGATATGGCCATTGGCCATCGTGAAAAACCGCTAGTGATTGCGGGCACTGAAGGGATGATGATTCACTTCGCCAAATGTTGTAATCCTATTCCGGGCGATAATATTGGCGGTCATATTACCGCAGGACGAGGTGTCGTTGTACATACCGCCGACTGCCGTAATTACCAAGAGTTACAGCATAATGATAAAGAGGGTCGCGGTGTCGTGCTGCGCTGGCATCAAGACGTTGAAGGTGAGTATCGAGTTGAGTTAAAAATAGAAGTCGAGCAGCAGCGCGGCATCATCGCTTCATTAGCAAATAAGATTAGCAGTTTAGACGGCAGTATTGAGTCTATTAAAGTTGAAGAGCGAGACGCTAAATCGAGCAGCATCCATATCTTTCTGGCCGTTAATAATCGTATTCATTTAGCTCGTGTGATTCGTCGTATTCGGGTATTGAAGTCGGTTGTTAAAGTTGAGCGGGTAAAACGTTAACGCTAAAGTGCTAGAGAAAAAACTGTATGAACGAAAAAAAAGTTATTAATACAACGGCCGCACCGCAGGCTATCGGCCCTTACTCGCAAGCTGTGCAGCTGGGTGAGATGCTGTATATTTCGGGTCAGATACCTTTACTGCCCGATACGATGGTTGTGTGCAGTGATGATATCAAGGAGCAGGCCGAGCAGGTTTTTAAGAATTTAGCGGCAATAGCAAAAGCCGCTGGCGCTGATTTAAATGATAGCGTCAAAATAAATATTTCAATGACCGATTTGTTGATGTTTGATACGGTCAATCAAGTCATGACAACTTTTCTAAAACAGCCGTTTCCTGCCCGCGCTTGCGTGGAGGTCGCTGCTTTACCTAAAGGCGTTAAAATAGAGGTAGAAGCCATTGTTTGGGTAAAGCCTTGATGTTAATGAACAACCTAGAAATCAGAAGCTATCAGTCATCGATCCTTCAACCTCGCTAGCGATATTTACTGTTTATTGCTTGTCAGATCTAGGGTTGAATATGTTTAAGCAACTCGGCTTTGACTTGCTTCGCCCAAACAGCATAACCCTTGTCGCTTAGGTGCAACCCGTCAAGCCTGTAAAACGATTTGTCGGGCTTACCGTCACTGCTGAGTAGCCCCGAGCTGGTGTCGACAAGGTATAGATTGTCTTGATTATTGATAAAGTTACTGAGTAAGCGATTCGTTTCGCTGGCCTGGGGCCAGACTGACCAGCGATTCGGTGACGGAGTAATTGCAATAAAAATGATTGGCGTAGATGCTAAATCTTGACGGATATTCTTAATTAATCGCTGATAAGCAGCGAGCATTTCTGTTGCTGGTCTAGCTTTTCGGGGAGTAATATCATTCGTACCCGCAAAAATTACTACGGCACGCGGATTAAAGGTATTAATTAAACGATCAGAAAAATGCACAACATCATTGATCGTCGCACCGCCAAAGCCGTGTTGAATGATCGTTAAGGGGCTCATATCATCTGCCAATGTGCGCCAAAGACGAATGCTAGAACTGCCGACAAACAACACTCGCTCATGATGCTTGTTCAATAGGGCTGTATTGGCCTCAAGCTGAGCGATATCAGGCTCCCATAGCGTGGGATTATTGCCAGCATATTTGCTAAGTTCAGGCATAATAACACTGAAAAAAAACAGGGATAGACCAGCCACTAATAACACTGAGGAGAGTAAAAATTTTCTTATCATTTTAATCCGATCATTTTATTAGGTATCATTAACATAGCATTAACGAAATTAATATTTTATTACATTTTTTTGGTAAACCAGCAACGATAACGCGTGAAAGTATGACCAATGATTTTTTACCGCCTGCCTGGTTGAGGCATGCTCATATACAGACCTTATTTGCGAGTATGGGCCCACGACGAGTCTTTGCGCGGCATCGCGCCAAAGAATTGCGAGACAAAAGTGAGTTGGTAATAATAGAAAGCGGTAGCAATAATGAAGGTGTGCAACTGCTCGGCGCTTATAGTCCATCAAGAAAAGCGGCTAATGATCAGCTAACCATTTTTATTCATGGTTGGGAAGGCTCGATCGAATCTAGCTACTTACTTTCTGCAGCAGCGAGTATGTACGAAGCAGGCCATAGTATTTTTCGGCTAAATTTACGCGATCACGGTGAAAGTCACCAATTGAATGAAGCACTGTTTCACTCGGCTAGGCTTGATGAGGTAGCGAATGCGATTAGGCAGATAAGTTCATCCTACCCGCATATTAAAGTTAATTTAGTGGGCTTTAGCTTGGGCGGGAATTTTTGTATGCGCCTCGCTTGCCATTTAGCGCCGGAAACGATTGAGCGCGTGGCTGTGATTTCGCCGCTAATTGACCCAGCTCGGACAACTGAAGATTTAGAGCAAGGGTTGTGGCTATACCATTTTTATTTTATTCGAAAGTGGCGAAAATCACTTAAGAAAAAACTCGCGATATTCCCAGGCCATGCTTGCCAAACATTATTGTCTAAGCGTGGATCGTTAAGTGCAATGAATACATTATTTGTTACAGAACATACGCCGTTTGAAAGTCGCGAGGAGTACTATTTAAGCTACACAATTGAAAGTGATCAGTTAAAGAATCTATCATGCCCCGTTGACGTGCTGGTTGCAGAGGATGACCCTATCGTTAAAACGCAATGGTTGGATCAATTAGAGTTTTCAAGCCGTTTGAACATAAAAAAGACGGCTCATGGCGGTCATTGTGGCTTTATCAAGGATTGTCGTTTCAATTGTTTTGCCGATCAGTGGCTAGTTGATAAGCTGGCGTAGTACAGTTAAGTTCTACTAATAAAATTAATTAAGGAGAAAATTATGCCATTTCGAATTAATGATGAAGCAAAGACTTTATTTCCAAATGGCTGGAAGGCATTGAAGTCTTATCTGCGATTGGTTAAGTAGCCAAACAGGTAAAACCACGATAATGGCTTTTTTAGAGCAGCGAGCTATCGGCTGCCCGTATTGTGGGGAGTCAATTACTATTTTTATTGAACCCAGTGAGGGTGCAGCGGTGGGTGATGCTGATATTGGTTTTGCTGAGCCCTATGAATACATTGAAGACTGTCAGGTATGTTGTCGCCCGATACGAATACATGTCAGTGTTGATTATAATGGTGAGACACAGGCCCAAGGATTTAGCGAAAATGAATAAATTTATAGTTTGCTAGCAATACAGGCCATTAAGGCCCCACCAATATCTAACCCGCATTGTGCATCTAATTCTCGTATACAGGTCGGGCAGGTCACGTTAATTTCAGTCAAAAAATCGCCAATTACATCGATGCCAACAAACATCAGCCCTTTTTCTTTCAGCCTAGGCGCGATCTGTTCACAAATCCAGTAATCTCGATCAGACAGTGGTTGTGCCACACCTGTGCCGCCAGCCGCTAAGTTGCCGCGGGTTTCACCAGTGGCAGGCATTCGAGCGAGAGCAAAGGCTTGTGGCTTGCCATCAATTAACAATATTCGTTTATCGCCGGCACTGATTTCTGGCAGGTATCGCTGGGCCATAATACTGCGTGATTGATAGTCGGTGAGTGTTTCGATGATGACATTGAGGTTAGGGTCGTTAGGTTTTACGCGAAAGATTGAGCTACCGCCCATGCCATCTAATGGTTTAAGAATAATGTCTTGATGCTCGACATGAAAATAGCGTAAGTCGTCAGCCACAGCACTAATGATGCTTGGTGGACAACACTGTGGAAATTCAGTGGCAAAGATTTTTTCATTGCAGTCACGCAAGCTTTGAGGTCTATTAATAATGAGCGTGCCCAATCGTTCAGCGGCTTCAAGGATAAAAGTATTACTTAAGAATTGGCTGTCAAACGGCGGCTCTTGACGCATTAAAATCACGTCGAGTCGCTCCAAGTCCATGAGCTGTGAATCACCTAAGCTATACCAATGGTCTAGATTATCATTGACCCTTAAGACACGACCATGACCCTTAGGTCGACCTTGATCGAGTATCAATTGCTGTGGTAAGAAATAAAAAATTTGCCAGTCGCGCTGTTGTGCAGCTAACAGCATTGCAAGTGTACTGTCTTTTTTTGGATTAATCGCTTCGATTGGATCCATTACCACACCGAGCTTCATATTTTTCATTGCAGTTTACCTTTATACATTATGTTTTTAATTTTTTGCGCCGATCTTTCGATATGATTAGAAGTCACCCCAGCTGGCTTGTAATATGCTCAGGGCCACAATTGGCGCGGTTTCAGTTCTTAATACGCGAGAACCAAAACCGACGGGATGATATCCTTGTGCGATTGCTGCGGTAATTTCTTCAGGTGATAAACCGCCCTCAGGCCCAATGATGACGCTGGCTGATTTGGGCGTAGACGTGAAATAAGACTTGATTTGCTCGAATGAGTCAGCTTTAGCGCGCAGTATCAGTTTACAGTCACTGTTATCATTTGGCAGCCATTCATCGATATATTTAAGCGGCTGTAATGACGGTAATACACAGCGACCTGATTGCTCGCAGGCGCTGGTCAAAGTTGCCTGCCAGTGAACAAACTTTTTTTCTCGACGCTCGGCATTCAATTTAACATCGACCCGTTCTGTCACTAGAGGCTGGATGACATTGACACCAAGCTCAGTCGCTTTTTGTATCACCCAGTCCATCCGGTCACCTTTGGATATGGCAATTCCTAAGGTAGTATGCAGAGGCGACTCAACAACGGTTGAATTCACTTCTTCAGTAATTAAAACGCGAACCGACTTGCGTGTTAAGGCATCAACATGGGCGTTAAACTCTCGACCATAACCATTAAATAACTGCAGAGCCTGGCCTTCTTTAACGCGCAATACGTGCATTAAATAATGGTTATTACGCGCGTCGAGTTCAACTGTTGCTGATTCGGCCAGGGCTTTATCAGTAAAGATTCGTGTTCGACGCATTATTTATTACCCGCTATTGAAGACCCAGATTCTGGCAGATAGCGATGCTGGGCTCGGCTTGATTCATGGTATAAAAGTGTATACCTGGTGCACCTAGGGCGATAAGTTTTTCGCAAAGTTGGCTCACAAATTCCAAATAAAAAGCATTTAGCTGGTTAGGTTTATTTTTTAAGGCCTCGGCGCGGTAGCAAAGCCAGCGCGGTATTTCAGCGCCGCAGTTTTTTGAAAATCGTAATAGATTGTCAAAGTTGGTTATCGGCATAATGCCAGGATAAATAGGCTGTTCAATACCTGAGGATTGGCACTGGTCAATGAAGTAACCATAAGCATCAGGATTGAAAAAGTATTGTGTGATTGCGCTATTTGCGCCGGCGTCAAATTTCTTTTTTAAGAATGTAATATCGGTATCATAAGATGTCGCCTCAGGATGGATTTCAGGGTAGGCGGCAACGGCAATATGAAATTGGTCGCCGTAATGTTGACGAATAAAACTGACTAATTCATTTGCGTGTACCAATCGTGCACCGCCACCAAAGCCAGACGGTAAGTCACCCCGTAAAGCAACCAGACGATTGACGCCTGCAGTTACATACTCTTGCAATAAATCAATAATTGTATTGGCTTCATCACCACCAAAAGAAAGGTGAGGCGCAGTATTAAAGCCCGCATTAAGACCGTCTAAGACAACGTTTTTTGTGTTATCGCGTGTTGAACCTCCCGCGCCATAGGTGACTGAAAAATATTCCGGCTGTAATGCCGCTAATGCAAGACGTGTTTGTGCTAGCTTGGCATGCCCTTCCGGGGTTTTAGGCGGAAAAAATTCAAAGCTAATCGATGTGGCATTAGCATTAATCATAGTGATATCCAAAGGTGGTAAATAAACGCTGAGCGGCTAAAAAACCCGCTCATCAGCTTAAGTTTAGTACTTGTAGCTTTCAACTTTAAACGGCCCATCAACAGTGACATTAATATAATCAGCTTGTTCTGTTGTCAATTTTGTCATTACACCGCCAAACCCTTTGACCATGTGTGCTGCGACTTCTTCATCCAATTTTTTAGGCAGTACTTCTACGGTTATCGCTCGGTTCGCATTGTCAGCTGATCGAGCCCCGTACATATGAATTTGCGCAAGTACTTGATTGGCGAACGAGCCGTCCATGATGCGAGACGGATGCCCAGTTGCATTACCAAGATTGACCAGTCGCCCCTCGGATAAAAGAATTAAATGGTCGTTGCTTGCGCGATCGCGAAAAACTTTATGAACTTGTGGTTTAACTTCATCCCATTCCCAATGTTCTCGCATATAAGCCGTATCAATTTCATTATCAAAGTGGCCAATATTACAAACTACTGTGGTACTTTTTAGCGATTGCAATATGGCTGAGTCACAGACGTTATAGTTACCCGTTGTGGTAACGACTAAGTCAGTATTATCAAGCAATGCTTTATTTGTATCGCTGGCCTTGCCCGTTACGATGCCATCGTTATAAGCTGAAACAACTTCAAAACCATCCATACACGCTTGCATGGCGCAAATTGGATCAATCTCAGTGACCCTCACTATCATACCTTCTTGGCGGAGCGATTGAGCTGAACCCTTGCCGACATCGCCGTAGCCAATGACCAAGGCTTTTTTGCCTGACATTAGATGATCCGTAGCACGCTTGATGGCATCATTTAACGAATGGCGACAGCCATACTTATTATCATTTTTTGATTTGGTAACAGAGTCATTGACATTAATGGCTGGAATTTTGAGTGTGCCAGCTTCTAACATTTCCTGTAAGCGATGAACGCCAGTAGTAGTTTCTTCTGTTACGCCGTGAATTTTATCGAGCATTGCTGGATATTTTTCATGTAACGCTAAAGTTAAATCGCCGCCATCATCTAAAACCATATTAGCGTCCCACGGTTGGCCATCTTTTAATATCGTTTGCTCAATGCACCATTCATACTCTTCTTCAGTTTCGCCCTTCCAAGCAAAAACCGGCACGCCAGCCGCTGCTATAGCCGCTGCTGCATGATCTTGAGTAGAGAAAATATTACAGGAAGACCAGCGAACTTCGGCGCCTAATGCGACTAAAGTTTCTATTAAAACGCCGGTTTGAATAGTCATGTGTATGCAGCCAAGAATTTTTGCGCCGGCTAACGGTTGTTGTTCAGCATACTCATGGCGCAATGCCATTAAGGCAGGCATTTCTGATTCTGCTATTTCTAATTCTTTACGACCCCATTCAGCCAGTGCAATATCGGCAACTTTGTAATCTGTACTCATAACTATATCCTAATCAATGTGTATTTAATGCAATAAAAAATTTTCTTTGTTTACGCCTGAGTTGCTGCGATTAAGGCGTCAATTTTATCGGTTTTCTCCCAGCTAAAGGCAGTGAAGGTTTCTGATTTAGCCTCGCCGCCTTCATTCCAATGGTAGGTGTGTTCAAATGGTTCACGACCAAAATGACCATATGCTGCTGTTAATTGATACATGGGGTGTTGAAGATCTAAGCTGTTGGTAATGCCATAGGGGCGAAGATCGAAGGCGCTTCGAATGGCAGCAACTAGCTTACTATCATCAACTTTGCCAGTGCCAAAGGTATTGACTGATATTGATGTCGGCTCGGCAACGCCAATCGCATAAGAGACTTGAATTTCACAGCGATTAGCGAGGCCGGCTGCCACTACGTTTTTGGCAACATAGCGCCCTGCATAGGCAGCGGAACGATCCACTTTTGATGGGTCTTTGCCAGAAAAAGCACCGCCACCGTGTCGTGCCATACCTCCATAAGTATCGACAATAATTTTTCGGCCAGTTAAGCCGCAGTCACCAACCGGCCCACCAATAACAAATTTACCAGTCGGGTTGATATGGTATTGAGTGCCCTCATGCAGCCATTCATTGGGTAGAACAGGCAAAATAATATTTTCTTTTACCGCATCACGAAGGTCACTTAATGAAATGTCTTCGTCGTGTTGTGTTGATAGCACAACGGCATCAATAGCCACCGGCACGCCATTCTCATAGCGCAAAGTCACTTGGCTTTTAGCATCCGGTCGAAGCCATGGCAACACCTTATCTTTGCGTAGCTGCGCTTGTCTCTCAACTAAGCGGTGCGAATAAAATATCGCAGCCGGCATTAAGGTTTCAGTCTCGTCAGTGGCATAGCCAAACATCAGACCTTGATCGCCAGCACCTTGATCCTCAGGCTTGGCGCGATTGACTCCTTGATCAATGTCGGGTGATTGCTTGCCAATGGCGTTTAAAACTGCGCAGCATTCGCCATCAAAGCCAACCTCCGAACCGTTGTAGCCAATATTCACAATTACTTTGCGAATAATGTCTTCAAGATCGACGTAGCAGCTAGTGGTGACCTCGCCAGCGACTACGGCCATACCGGTTTTAACTAGGGTCTCTACAGCGACACGCGCATCTTTATCGCGGACGATAATTGCATCCAATACGGCATCTGATATTTGGTCGGCCATTTTATCGGGGTGTCCCTCAGATACGGATTCTGAGGTAAAAACGCTGTATTCACTCATAATACTTATTCCTTCGCTATTCTGATCGATGCCCGCCGTTAAGGGCTGGTTGGTTTAACAGTAGTTTTGATATAACTTAGCATTTGAATACGAAAACCATTTCGCAAAGCGGTATAGCTACTGGGTCCTTTTATCAAATGTGCGGCCGATGCCCATTGGTCGATTTGCATTTCATCAAAACCTAACCAGACATCGCCAGCTGCTTCACGGACCCATTCTTGATCGTGCTGGCAAAGCTCAGAGATAAGAAACACGCCATTACCGGCAAGTACTTGAGCGATATCTTGGATCATGGCTTGTGGTTCTGTGTTGTGATGGAGCACCATATTAGCGATCACGCAATCGGCTTTACGAGCGCCAAAGCTATCTGACCGCTTACCAATTTCCTCATCAAGTTCTACTAAGGTGCGTGTATCGCCATGTACAAAGCCAACTTTTTTAATGCCTTGCCGGCGTGCAGTATCGCGGCATTTGGCCAGCATGGGCTCGGCGTTATCGAGCGCGATCACATGATTGAAACGCTGGCTAAGGTGGTGTAAATACGAGCCATCTCCAGGACCAATTTCAACCGCTTGTTTCCTTGCAGATTTCCGAGCGGCATCAGTTATTAACGTATCGAGAATTTCATTTAAGGTTTCGCTATAGTCCGCGATATTAACAATGAGATCCTGTTGGGCGGTAAAGCGCTGGCTATTTTCAGAGAAAAACTTGAGCGATTGTTCGCCTCGGACTGTTTGAGCCCTATCGATAGCTTGTTGCAGTGATTCGCTGCGAGGCTCATCATCAATAGCCGCAAACAGCTGACTGACGATGGCGGGGTAATCACTTGCGGCCGGTAACATACGTCGGTAGAAGATAGCATTCCCTTCGCGCCTTGTCGTTACTAGCTGTGCTTTGGACAGGACTTTTAAGTGGTGACTCATGGCTGACTGCTTGATGTTGAATAATGCGCAAAGTTCCAGCACGCCGTAAGACTCATGTTGCAGTGCTTGTAGTATTTCTAGCCGTAATAGGTCAGCACTGGCTTTTAGCAGGCGCTCTAGACTTCCAAGACCGCTTGGCTTGATTTGACTAATGGCTTGTAAGGCTTCAGACGGCATACTTGGCACCTAAGCATATGTATTTTCAGAACCTACTATATCAAATAATTTCAATATTAAAAAGAAATATTATAAGTGCAGTTAAAAAATATCTATATTGAAGTATTTCAATATAGATATTTTTGAATTATAGGAGAATAGGGCGGGGCATATAGGGTTTGACCTTAAAGGGGATGGAGTCAAAGAGCGTGCGTTATTGTTACCTCATTCTATTGCCTCATAAAGGATACATTTATTGAAGTGCTTGTCAAAAAAAGCATAGTTAGGCTTTTAAATCAATGGCTTAGAGGAAGCTGATCCTTTATCATTAGCGCAGAGGAGGGCCAGCATTAACAATGGCATCTGGCACGTCGTATTGTTTAAAGTTCTCAATGAACTGGGCAGCGAGTTTATTGGCTTGGGTATGGTATTGCTCAGAGTTGCGCCAGGTATTAACCGGATTAAGTAATTGAGTCTCAACCCCCGGCACGGCTAGAGGCACATCAAGGTTAAGTGCATCGATATGCTGAGTAGCCACATTGAGTAGCTCACCGTTTTGAATAGCGCTGATAACGGCGCGAGTGGTGGGAATAGAGAATCGCTGGCCTTCGCCGCTAGGACCACCTGAACCACCCGTCCAACCGGTATTCACTAAATAGACTTTGCTGCCGAAGGCCTCAATTCGCTTCATTAATAAGTTTGCGTAATCACCCGCTGGTCGAGGCATAAAGGGTGCACCGAAGCAGGTCGAGAAAGCGGGCTGAATTCCTGCATCTCCACCCAATTCAGTGGAGCCTACTCGGGCAGTATAGCCGCTTAAAAAATGGTAGGCAGCGGCTTCTTTACTCAATATTGAAACTGGTGGCAACACGCCAGAGACATCGCAAGTCAAAAAGATGACAACCTTGGGCTCACCAGCAAAGTTCTCGATTACACGTTTTTCCACATGCTCTAATGGATAGCAACAGCGTCCATTTTCAGTTAGGGAGGTATCGTCATAGTCGGGCGTATTTTGCTTATCCAAGATAACATTTTCAAGAATGGCTCCATTTGAAATTGCGCCCCAGATAACAGGTTCATTTTTTTTGCTTAAGTTAACCGTTTTTGCGTAACAACCGCCTTCAAGATTAAACACAATGTCACGGCCCCAGCCGTGCTCATCATCACCAATAAGATAACGATCAGGGTCAGCAGATAAAGTTGTTTTCCCTGTTCCTGACAAACCAAAAAATAAGGCTGTATCACCATTCTCACCGACATTGGCAGAGCAGTGCATGGGTAGAACGTCATTATCTGGAAGTAAAAAATTTTGCACAGAAAACATGGCTTTTTTCATTTCACCAGCATATCGCATGCCGGCAAGTAACACTTTGCGTTGAGCAAAATTAATAATAACCACACCATCACTGTTAGTGCCATCTCTATCGGGCTCGCAGCAAAAGCTGGCAACATTTAAAATAGACCACGGTTGTTTATTTTTGGGGTTGTATTGATCTGCTGCTACTCGGACAAACATATTCAGCCCAAATAGATTTTGCCATGCCGTCTCAGTATTCACCTGCACAGGTATATAGTGCTGGGTATCTGAACCAACATGCAGTTTACTTTCAAATTGATCTCGTTCAGACAGATATTCACTGACTCGCTGCCATAAGGCATCAAATTTGTCGGCATTGAAGGGCCGGTTAACGCTACCCCAATCGATCGCATCTTGACTGCTAGGCTCTTCGACAATAAAGCGATCGGCAGGCGAACGACCGGTCCGAGCGCCAGTAGTAATGACTAATGCGCCATTGTCGGCAAGTATGCCTTCATTGCGCTTGAGAGCTTGCTCAATTAAATCAGCAGCGCTGAGGTCGCGGTATGTCGTCGGCGATTGAGTAACTGCGTTCATGATCTCAGTGTTCCTTGTGAATCCTTTGAAAAAAAAGAGGTTATTGTCAATGCAAGCACAAGTATGCCAGAAGTTAGCAGTGAGTGATATTTACAGAGCAGTAAGTCGAAAATGTAATTTTCCAACAAACAATAAACAGTGTTAATAGTGTGAATCATTCTATAACTAAGGCTTATACATTTACATTTGATGGATTTTTGTTAGTTAAATTTCATACCCAGTTGCTGAAGTTTTGATTGCGTGAATCTGTAGCGCGCACTGCAAAACTCGCAATCCATCACCACTTCATTATCGAGCTTTAAAAGCGCCGATACTTCTTTAACGCCGATTTTTAATAATGCTTGTCCGGTTCTTTGTTCAGAGCAACTGCAATCGAAGCAAACTTTTTCAGCAGGTGATAGCGTTACTGCGTGTTCATGAAACAGTCGATAAAGTAAAGTTTCACTGTCTAAAGCGAGCAGCTCATTGTGGCTTACGGTTGCGGCTATTGTATTCAGTTCTTCCCATAAGTAATCAGCTTGAGCTACGCTGACTGAGTTTTTATCCTCTTCCGCCGGCATTTTTTGGATTAACAAGCCAGCCGCCATGGTAGGCGATGTAATTAATTGCATCGTGGTCGGCAGTTGTTCCGATTGTTGAAAATAATTTTCGAGGCAGGCGCTTAATGATGCCGCTTTTGCTTCAACAATACCTTGATATCGCTCGCCTTCTACAGGCTCTATTGTTATGGCAAGATGGCCTTGGCCAATCAATTCGTCCAGCGTCAATGAGGCATCTGCTGAGGCATCGTACGGATCTTTCAGTCTTGCTACAGCGCGGATGCTGTGTTGGTTTGACTCTCCAGGATTGACTTTAAGTTGTGCCTCGCCCATTAGTAAATGAATAATACCATTGCCTCTGGCCTGAAGAGACAGTCTTGCTTGATGCTTTAAGTGTACGCCCATAAGTAAGGTTGATGCTAAGCATTCACCCAGTAGGGCATTAACGATCGGCGGGTAGTCATGACCATTTAGCGATTCAATATAGCTATTTTGCAGTTTGACAATGGCACCGCGTACAGGCTGGCCACTAAAATAAAATCGTTGAATGGCATCAATGTGCATAATAATTCCTAGCGAATAAAAAGCTTAGCTGTTTAAAAATATTTACTCATCGATCTGGCTTTTCTTTTTGAATCGATGAATTTGGCGGCGCTGTTTTTTGGTAGGTCTTGCGGTATGATCTGGCATTGTTAAGTTAGCCATTTTTCTTTCAAGACTGCGTTGTTCTCGAAGCGCAATGCTGGCTTCAGTTTCATTGAATAATTGAGCCGCAAGCGTTGCATTACGACGTTGATCACTTATTGATTTAACGATAACAGTTTTTTCATCCCAGCCTGCGCGAATGGTTAGCTCCGCATTCAACTCCACCAGTTTACTGGTTTTTATCCGCTGGCCATTGTAGTGAACTTTTCCACCCTCGATGGCTTGCTTGGCTAGGCTTCGCGTTTTAAAGAAACGCGCAGCCCATAACCATTTGTCAATTCTTACACTGGACTGACTTTTTGTTTCGCTCATTGTATTACCGTATAGTGATGAGCCATGGTTATCTATTGATGAGTGCTTTGTTAGGTAATAGTTCAGATAAACAATGAATTCCGATAAATTCATCAGGTTGGCGTATTTTTTGAAGTGGCCGCATGCTGTCAGGCTTTAATGGCATAACGAGTTGCCGAATCCCGAATGCAGCCGCTGAAGCCAAAACGCGCTCGTTGTCGTCAACTAAAATCGTAGTCGCGGGATTAAACGAGTAAGTCTTTGCGAGTGCGGACCAAAATTCGGGGTCTTCTTTAGGTAATTTAAAATCATGGGAGCAAAAATCCTCATCGACGTAGCTGGTGATTTGAATTACCTGATCCTTAATGGCTAAAGTACGTCGATGCGCATTGGTTACTATTGCCGTTTTCACTGGCAGTACAGTTAATTGTTTTAGCAAGTCTTGTGCATAGGGTAAGAAATTAATCATATGATTGATTTCTTTTTTTAGCGCGATAATGTCAATACCTAATAAGGCCTCCCAATGATCAATGCAATAAAAATCCAGTGAGTGGTACTTGGTTTTAAACTGCGTCATTAGCCAATTTTTTGTTTTAGTCTCGGTCCAGCTTTTATGTTTGGCGTAAAATTTAGGAAGATGCTCTAGCCAAAAATAATTGTCATAGTGAAGGTCGAGTAGGGTGCCGTCCATATCGAACAGGACAGTTTCAGTCGCTTGCCAATCGATCATGCTTTTTCCTACGTAAATCTAAAGCACGTTAACAATTTAACGCGCTTGAATCTTAGCTTATACATATACGGCCGTTACAAACACAGAGGATCAATAAAGGGTGTTACACAGTGTAACGGTTTACGGTATGTCTTTACTATACAGACTGTCGATAAAGATTCGGTATGAGGATTGGTATTAACGGTCATGACTCGTGATTGATCGATGCAATGTAGGTGGCGCTTCCTTGCGCAACGGAGGGGGTCCTGAAATGAAGACTCGGTGTTTTTGACTGGCAGTTAAGTGGTTAGGCGAACAGTTGTCCAAACGGTTTGACTAGTATCAACCGTTGCTTTTAATCGACGTTTTGGTCGGGTCTTTAGCATGGCGGCACTGCTCTTAAAGATGTTTTTAATTGCTTCTTGACTGTGATTTTTGAAGCGGCTAAATGGCGATAATTTAGCGTTTTTAAGTGCAAAGTAACGAACCGCGTGCGATTGCCCGCGGGCATCAAAATAAGGGGCTTTTATCAGTGCATGCACGCGGTCTCTTGCATCGCAGATAAGTGTACTGTCGTCGAGGTGAATAATTCGGCTCCGATCAATGGAGCTAATTAATTGATTAAAGCCTGATTCACTAATGATTTGGTAGTCTTGACCAATAATTCCATGACAGGCCAGTGCGCGGCTTGCCTGATGGCCATGCTGCTGAAAACGCAGCTGGACAATTTTGCTAAGTAGGGCCGGTATTTGAGCAATGAGCATGATAAGTTCCTTATTTAAGTAATGCAGTTATTCAGTAAAAGATTTAATGTAGTGCTGCCACAAGAGCCGATGTTGCTGGTCAAGGTGTTGTTGGCCTTGGCATTTTCAGTCTGGCCACTGATTCTCTGGGCATTGTTGTTTTCATTGATTAGCGAATGATTTAACGAGAATAATTACTGTATACATAAACAGTGTATACCTATACAGTATTATTGCAAGAGTTGACAACCGTTTATTGATGGTTTCTTTGCTTAATATTTATAAGCCATTGTTTTAAATGACTATTAAAAGTTGATTCGCCATTGTCTAATATGCCAGTTAGTGAAATTTGCACATTTACACTGGGGCGAAATTTGTTTGTTCAGCGGTCAAAGCTATCACTTTATGCGTTTTTATCGCCGCTACAAAATAAACCACATAGAGGGAATCACAATGAAATTACCCATCGTAACATTGTGCTTAGTGTTGCTAAGTGCTTGTATGACTCAACCTATAAATCAACAGGTTACTGCGCAAGATAAAAATCACGCTGTTGTGGGGGCAATTATTGGCGCCGTCGCTGGTGCCGTGGTTGGAGGTCAGCTCGATGATGATGGCAATCGCGACAAAGGCGTGATCTTAGGTGCCTTGTTGGGCGCGGCTTCCGGTGCAGGTGTCGGTCATAAAATGGATTTACAAGAGCAGGCTTTTCGCGATCAATTAGCGGCTGAGCAACGTCGCTCTGATATTGCCATTGAACGAGTTCGCGAAGATTTGCTTAAGTTGACCTTTGATAATGAAATCACCTTTGACTTTAACCAAGTGTCTATTAAGCCTAGCTTTTTCGAGAGTTTGTCTAAGGTTAGTCAAGTGATGGCGAAATACCAATCGCGTGCGCAAGTGGTGGGGCACACCGACTCCCGCGGTACTGAGGCCTACAATCAGCTTTTGTCAGAGCGACGTGCGGCAGCGGTGGCGGATTACCTGATTGATTCTGGAGTAGCCGCAAGTTTAATCGAGTCAGCGGGGCGGGGCGAATACGAGCCTCGCGAATCTAATGTCACTGAAGCCGGCCGCGCTTTGAACCGAAGAGTAGAGATTTTTATTCAACCACAGGCAGACTAATCGACCCGTGCATTAGGCCTGCATCACATATTGACTCATTGGAATGCAGTCCATCCGCTCAAAGTCAATGAACTTGCTGCAACTATCAATCATCGCTTGTTCGCGGGCTTGATAAAGTGCCTCGTCATCACCAGCGGCATAAAAATATTGCCGGCTATCGATTGCTTCAGCCGGAAAATTTTCTTCAATGATGGCGTCGTGCGCGATGGCATCTTGGGTCAGGGCTTGGACTACTACATTTTGACGATAGCCGAATGTCGATTGTGTATCGATAGCGACTTGGGTGTGCTGCAGATGCCAAATCGAGAGCCATTCTTCATGATTGAGTCGATCGGGTTTTCTTAAAAATACTACTTCACACATGCCTGGACTGCGTTGGCCAACCGGTCGTTGTGCCTCCGGCTCGACTAACGGTGCTGATTCCCATACTGCATAGCCTGAATAGCGACTGACATGTTGAGCGATGACCGACTCTAAGGCGTCGCGATAAATATAGCTATCAACCCAGAGGGTAATTAAACCTGAGACCAGATCATCATCGCTGGAAATTATATAAGGTGCAGCAGCAGCGACAGCCTCGTCAGCGATGCAGATACGTAAATGCTGGCAGTTAAGTGCAATGAGATCTGGGCTGAGTTGCTGAAGTAACTGATCGCGAAACGCCGCCATATCAACGTCCTCTGGCTTCCAGATTGAGTAGATTAATTTTTGCATAGAAACTGGCCTCGTTTAATAGACTAGATTGGGTCTGCACTTTTGAGATAAACAGTGGTTAATGGTCGTAAATGCGATTTATTTTATGCCTTATTTATCTATTTTTGGCCACATTCTAGCGCTTACCGTGAAGAGTAAGCTTACAAATAATAAAACTTAGCGGAATATTGTTATGAAATTTGTATTATCGACCTCGTTTAGTGCCGTTGAAGACCTAATGACACTCGCCGCCCCGGTTGCTAATGACAGTTGTTGGGGCTTGCTGACTTTTTCCTGTCATGTTGTGCATCCGAAAAAGGTTTCAACACCTTACACTTATAAGTAAGATGGCTCTCGTCGCTGGGAAGCTTTTACCGACTGGCCCGATCCTTGGGTATTGACTGGCGCTCTAGCAGGAATAACTAAGCGGATTCGATCCATTAGCAATGTCTATGTATTACCAATTTGCAATCCGTACCGCTGCTATGATCTAAAATAATCGTGTCACGCTAAAGATTGGCATGGGTTGGTCATCGGATGAATTTGCCTTAGCTGAATAGCCCTTTGAGCGGCGTGGTAAGCGAGCCGATGAAATGGTTAAGGTGATGCGATTAAGCGATTTTCTGACGAAATTATTGTCAAAATGGATTAGATCGCTGTTAATTAAGCCAGTCGAACAGAACTTGGCGGGCGGCATCGACGCCGTCGCCTTTGGTAGCTGAGAAGAGTTGTACCGAGGTATTGGGCTGGCCGTTGACCGCTTTTTCAACCATTATTAATGCTTGTTTGGCGGCGCCGCGTTTTAGCTTATCTGCTTTGGTGAGTAAGATATGACAGCGCAGGTCGTACTGCTTCACCCAATCCAACATAATCGTGTCATAGGGTTGTAGCGGGTGCCTGGCGTCCATTACCAGCACTAAACCGGTTAATGAGTTTCTTTTCTCGAGGTATTCCTCAAGGTTTTTTTGCCATTCAAGCTTCTTACTGATGGCCACTTTTGCATAGCCATAACCAGGCAGGTCGACTAAGCGTTGATGATCTTTCAACATAAAGAAATTGATGAGTTGCGTTCGACCAGGTGTTTTACTGGTCCTAGCTAATTTTTTCTGGCTCGTTAAGCGATTGATTGCACTAGATTTTCCGGCATTTGATCGGCCTGCGAAAGCGGTTTCTAAGCCCTCATCGAGGGGGCATTGCGTTAATTTTGCGGCACTTTGCGTAAAACTCGCCGAGGCGAAATACTTTTGGATGTCGCTAACAGAGGGCACTGCATCAGTCATAGTCAATCAGTCACCATTGTTATAGGTTGGAAGCCTGTGAATAGTTGCATCATCAGTATACCGCGATAATTACAGGGTCTGTTGTTTTGTCTTTCTTGGCAGGCCAAAACCGCAAAAATGACGTACAAAATAAGATGAAATTGTATATTTATTATTTTCTGGGCAAAAATAGCCTTACGGTTTCTAGGCAAGCAGTGATAGAATCGCGTTTTTTTAAAGCATTGATAGTTGCTGAATCGAGCATTTCAAAGACGAATTAGTTATCCATAGATACTCTCTAGGTAAAATAAATGACAAAGCACCGTCCCTTTCATACATTAATTCTTTTATTCCTTGTCGCCGTTCAATCGACTTGGGCTGGGGGTGATGCGGCAAATGGCAAGCAGAAAGTTGAAAGTTGCAATGCTTGCCATGGTGCTGACGGCAATAGCTTAATCCCTTCCAATCCTAAATTGGCGGGGCAGGGCGAAAGATACTTATTTAAACAGCTGAAAAACGTGCAAACCGGTGAGCGTGAGATTGCCGTGATGGTTGGTCTATTAGATAATTATAATGATCAAGATCTAGCCGATATAGCCGCATATTATGCCTCGCAAAAGCAAACACTAAGCTTTGTAGAAGAAAAGTGGGTTAATTTAGGTCGGGAAATATATCGAAATGGCAACCTTGATCGAGGCATACCCTCTTGCACTGGTTGTCACGGACCCTCAGGCACTGGAAATGCGCCAGCTGGCTTTCCTATGCTTGCCGGCCAGCATGCAGAGTACCTCGCTATGCAACTTAAAAACTTTTCTATCGGTAAACGCCATAATGACGGCGAAGGTAAAGTAATGCGCGATATCGCTGAACGAATGAATGAAAATGAGATCCAAGCAGTGGCTAGTTATATCGCCGGTTTACGTCCTTAATAGGTAAGCGTGTGGGGTTTATACCCGCTTGTTGATTAAGAAAAATAATTTTTGCCATAGGGTTCGTCGTTATGAAAAGCCTTCGTCGTTTAAGCTACTTTCTCTTGATGCCATTTATTCTATTTGCCTCAGTGGCCTGTGCCGATAAATCAGATAGCTCGGCAGCTGCATTTGAGGCGGGTGTTCACTATCAGGTGTTAAGCAATCCTGCGCGCACACTAAATCCTAACAAAATAGAAGTGATGGAGGTCTTTTGGTACGGTTGTTCCCACTGCTATACCTTTGAGCCACTATTGGATAAATGGCAGGCAAGCCTCGCGGGTGATGTTGTGTTTGCCAAAACGCCAGCCATTTGGCGTGATTTTATGAAACTTCATGCCAATGTTTACTATACCGCAGAACAATTATCCCTATCCCGTGCGGGTCATGACAGTATCTTTGCCTTGCTGGCGAAAAATCCTCGCTTGAGTGACCAGAATAAATTTGCCGATATTTTTGTGCAACATGGCATCAGCCGCGAAAGCTTTAATCAAACGCTTAATTCCTTTGGCGTGATGAGTAAGGTGTCACAGTCTGAAAAACGGGTAAAGAAACACTATCGGGTACAGGGCACGCCAGAACTTATCGTCAATGGTAAATACCGAATTAGCGGACGAATGGCTGGTAGTCAGGCGCAGATGTTAGAAGTTGCTGATTATTTGATCGCATTAGAACGACAAGAAAAGTAAAATTTTCTTAGTATTTATCAAAACCGCCACTTGCGCGGTTTTTTTTGTAAAGCCGCCTATAATTGGTTTCTACTAACCAATTGACTTAATCGCTCACCCTATTCCCTTACCTGATAAGAGTGCTTATGAAGTTTATTCCGTTTTTTTCTTTCGCTCGAAAGCAGTTATTTGCACGATTTCGTAGCAAGCAATTTTTAGTTGAGCAGGCCCACTCGCAAGAAGAATTACTCTGGGAGTTTGCACTGTATGTTGAAGGCCAAGATGATTTATTAGATGAGTGGATTGCCAGTTTACGGCAGCAGCTTCGCAGCAGTGATAAGGTAATTGATGGCGCATTAATTACTGCTGCTCATGAGGCGATGAGCAATGCCGTGACGGCGCGACGCAATAGCCTTGAAAAGCAACTGCAAAGTTTCAATGACGGTGTTGCCCAGCTGTTAGCTCTGAATCCTCCTGCAGAAGCGAAGAGGAAATTAGCGGCATTTATGCGCGGTTGCCATCAAACACTCACAAGCAATCAATCCGCAGATTATATGGCGGTTAATTTTTTTCGCTTGCAAGGCTTAATCTTAAATGATTTGCCCAAACAGTCTATTGAGAGAGAAGAAATTAAGTCAATTGCTGAGCGCTTAGAGGCAATCTTGGCTGATATTCTGTCACAATTAAAGCCGATAGCAGCAACCGAGAGCGCTCTTGTTAGCGCGCAAAAGATATTGTCTGAAGGTTTAAATAATGAAAGCCTTTTACTGCTATTGAATCACTTAAAAGTAGTGATCATCGGTGCTCATGAAAATGATCATCAAGAATTCGAGCTTTTTTTAAAGGGATTAAATGATCAGCTTTTTAGGCTTAATAATGATGTTATCAGTGTGGGTGATTCAGCACAGTCGATTATTGCTTCGGGTGCGAGTTTTGAGCGCGCGGTGCGCGATGATATAGATATATTCTCAGATAGTGTCGAAACTGCGTCGTCGATGCAGTCATTGCAGGCTTCGGTCAGATCGCACGTAGCTTTAGTTTCATCTCAGCTTGATGAATACCAGAAAAAACGTGATCAGCAACAACGTGATTATGAAATTAAGCTTGCGGCGATGCGTTCACATGTGCAGTTGTTAGAGGCAGAGACCGCCAGAACAGAGGCCGAGCTTGAAGCCCAGCGTCGATATACTGAGCTTGATGGCCTGACTGAATTGCCTAACCGAGAGGCCTATGACCGCCGTATAGCGATTGAACTGGAGCGGTCTAATCGCTACGGTAATACTTTTTGTTTGGTGGTGCTAGACGTTGACCGCTTTAAAGTGATTAATGACACCTATGGGCATTTAGCCGGTGATAAGGTATTAAAGTTACTGGCAAAAACAGCGAAAAAAAGGCTTCGCTCCAGTGATTATATTGCCCGCTACGGTGGCGAGGAATTTGTTATTCTTTTACCAGAAACCGATGCTGACTCGGCGCTTAAATTAATGAATGATATTTGCGCTCAGGTGCGTAACAGCCCCTTCCATTTCCAAACCAAACCTTTGAAGATAACCGTGTCATTAGGTATTGCCGAAGTAGCGAAGGATGATACAGCCGAAGATTTATTTAGCCGAGCGGATAAAGCCATGTACCATGCAAAAGACATGGGCCGGGATCAATGCCAGGTTGCTGCTTAATGCTTCTTAAGCGCTGAATTTCAACTTAAAAAGGTAGATCAACCAACTATTTTTGAACGGCCTGATAGAAGTAGTCTACAATAGAGGTAAGCCATTAAGTTGCCACGTGGCAAGAGAGGCTTCAGCTCTGGTTAATAAGTAGCAAACCCATGTTTTATAGCTGAAAAGTAGAGAGGCGTAAAATGAGCGATGAAGATAACATAGACTTAGGTCTCTTTGAGCAGCTTGATGAAGCATTAGAAGAGCGTGAGCAGGGTGGCGATCGACGTAAAAAAAATTTAGGCGTTGATTTGACGGATGGAAAGGATCGTCGCAAAGGTGATCGTCGGATGACTGATAAATAAACACATTGCCATCGTTAATTTCATAAATTTTAAACCGCTTTTCTCTGTTAGGGATGACCTTGGCTTAATAAATGCCCTTCGATTAATCACCGCTAACAATATGTACTATATCGTAACCTTATAACTCGTCCTAAGTTATTGTTTTTTCAATTTCCTGCGATGTTTAGACCTAAATCGCTATGGCAACATCTGGCTACCGCGTATAAGATGTCATTCAACTTGTAACACACTTTGCTTTAGTGTGATTGTTCAAGTTAAGACCATGTTATTTAAACAGAATTTTTGAGCTATTACGCGACCCCCGACGGATGTCTAGCCGGTTATTAGTGTAATTTTCAATCAATATTCAGCAACAATAAAAGACGTGATAATCTTATGTTAATAGCTATTCCCAAAGAAACAGCTCCCGGTGAATTACGCGCGGCGATAATTCCCGATACGGTAAAAAAATTAGTCCGCATGGGTGCAGAGGTTAGCCTGGAGGTTGGCGCTGGCACAGGTTCGGGCTTTTCAGACGGTGACTACGAGACAGCTGGGGCGTCGATTGCTTCTGACAAGGCGTCGCTCTTGGGTGCCGCTGATGTGGTCCTACGAGTGCGTAAACCTGAACTCAGTGACGTAGAGTTGCTAAAACCGGGCAGTATTCATGTCAGTTTTCTTGATCCCTTTAACGAGCACGCATTAATCGACGCTTTGAAAGCGAAGAATATTAGTGCTATTAGTATGGAAATGATTCCTCGAAGTACGCGTTCGCAAAAAATGGATGCGCTAAGCTCGCAGGCCAATTTAGCGGGCTATGTGATGGTGATGCAAGCTGCCAATTACTTACCGTCTATTCTGCCTATGATGATGACCCCTGCTGGCACCTTAAAGCCTGCCAAGGTGTTTGTTATTGGTGCCGGTGTTGCTGGTTTGCAAGCCATTGCAACGGCAAAACGTTTAGGTGCACAGGTCACTGCCTTCGATACTCGTTCGGAAGTGGCTGAACAAGTCAAATCGGTGGGGGCGAAGTTTTTAGAAATTGATCTTGGTGAAACAGGGTCAACTAAAGATGGCTATGCGAAAGAATTAACACCTGAGCAATTACAGATTCAGCGTGACGCCCAGAAAGAGGTGATTGCTTCTTCAGATGTAGTGATTACCACCGCCCAAGTTTTTGGTCGTAAGCCGCCAGTGATTGTGCCACGCGAGTTTGTTGAAGGTATGAAGCGTGGCAGTGTGATCATAGATATGGCGGCCGAAACTGGCGGTAATGTTGAGGGCTCTGCTCCGGGTGAAGTGGTTGAGCTTAACGGCGTAAAAATAGTGGGTACAGGCAATTGGCCAAATTCAGTGCCACGTGACGCTTCGCAAATGTACTCAAGTAATCTGTTCAGCTTGGTTAGCGAATTCTGGGATGATGAAGCTAAAACAGTTGTTTTGGATTTCGATAATGATTTGATTGGCTGTGTGATTACGCACAATAACGAGATCGTTAATCAAACTATCGCAAATATTCGCTCTGGAGATAAGTAAGTATGGACCTCATCAATTTAGTTTTCGTTTTTGTTCTGGCTATATTTCTTGGCTTTGAGCTGATTAACAAGGTGCCATCAACGCTGCATACTCCGTTGATGTCTGGCTCTAATGCAATATCAGGGATCACTCTAGTGGGAGCCTTAGCGCTTGCTGGCTCAGAGAATGAGCTGGTGAGTATGCTTGGCGCGGTAGCGGTTGGCTTTGCCACGATCAATGTGATTGGTGGTTATATGGTGACGGATCGCATGCTGGCAATGTTTAAAAAGAAAGAAGGCGGTGATGGCAAATGAGTACTGAAATAATTGATTTAGTTTATATTGTTGCCGCTATTTTATTCATAGTCGGCCTGAAATTTCTTGGCTCGCCTGCAACTGCTAGAAAAGGTAACGTCATTTCTTCTATCGGTATGGCGATCGCTGTTATTGCTACGTTGTTTAGTAAGGGGCTTAACTTTGAATTGATCATTGTCGGCTTTGTCATTGGCGGCTTAATTGGTGCGGTAGTTGCCCGAAAAGTTGAAATGACATCGATGCCTGAGATGGTGGCCTTATTCAACGGTTTTGGTGGTTTAGCTAGCTTATTTGTCGGTTGGTCAGTACTAATGGCGACCGCTTCGCCTGAAATATTCTTCTTAGTGACGGTATTTCTTTCGATTTTGATTGGCGGCCTAACGTTTACTGGCTCCTTGCTGGCTTATGGCAAACTCAGCGAAAGAATTTCCGGCCGTCCCTTTGTTTATCCGGGTCAACGCATCGTTAATAGCGGCATTTTGCTGGCGGTACTGGCTTGCGCAGTGTTGTTTATACAAAATCCTGCCGATCATAATTGGCTATACTTGGCTGTTGGCTTATCGTTGTTGTTAGGTATTATGTTCGTATTGCCAATTGGCGGCGCCGACATGCCAGTGGTTATTTCCTTGCTGAATAGTTTTTCAGGTATTGCCGCGGCGGCGGCTGGATTTGCGATTGGTAATATCTTATTGATTGTCGCGGGTTCTTTGGTAGGTGCCAGCGGTATTATTTTGACGAGTATCATGTGTAAAGCTATGAACCGCTCATTGCCGAATGTGCTGTTCTCAGGCTTTGGCACTGTTAGCACTAGCGCTGGCCCTGTGATTGAGCAAGGTGAAGTTAAGCCTATGTCAGCTGACGATGCTTACTATGTCCTCGAGGCGGCCAGCAGCGTAGTGGTTATTCCCGGTTACGGCATGGCCGTGGCTCAAGCCCAGCATGTGGTTAAAGAGCTGCAAGAATTATTGGAGCATAATGGTGCCGAAGTCGTTTACGCGATTCATCCCGTTGCAGGCCGTATGCCAGGCCACATGAATGTGTTGCTTGCCGAGGCAGATGTCCCTTATGACTTGTTGCTAGAAATGGATCAAATTAATCCAAGAATGGAAACTTTTGATGTGGCTATCATTATCGGCGCCAATGATGTGGTTAACCCGGCGGCTCGTGAAGTGGAATCCAGTCCTATCTATGGCATGCCGGTGATCAATGCCGATCAAGCCCAAACGGTGTTTGTTCTTAAGCGCTCAATGGCATCTGGTTTTGCCGGTATTGATAATCCACTGTTCTTTAAAGAAAATACCCGCATGCTATTTGGCGATGCTAAAGAAACTTTAGGTAACTTAGTCAAAGCGTTTGATTGAGCTGCTGTTATCTAAGCAAAAAAGCGTCTTTATGGCGCTTTTTTTATTTTGCAATAATGCTTAATTAAGACTGGATCGAATGTAGCCGGCTAATCGAGAGGTTGCTTTGCTTGCTGCGCGTCGCTCGTAGACCAAACTAATATCAATCGAACCTAGGTTTGGTAGGCGGTCAGACTTGCCATAGCGCTCTATCGCATCTAAACCATCGGGAATCGTGCTTTGAGCGAGCACGGTAATACCTAAGCCTTCACTTATAGCCGCTTGAATGCCCGATAAATCAGGGTTGGTATGAATGATTCGCCACGGTTGCTTAATTTTATCTAGAGCTTTGAGTGCACGTTTACGGTATAGGCAACCATCTTGAGCCAGAATCAGTGGCAATTTATCTTGGCGATCATTGAGATAGTCTTTTTTTCCCACCCAAACTAATCGATCAGATTTAATTAGACCTTTGCGTTTAGGCGAGGGTTTGTCATGCAGGCCTAAAATTAAATCGTATTGCGTTCGTTGCTGCTCTGACAGCAAATTGCGGCTTAGATCGCTAAATACTTCTAAAGTGACTTGCGGATAAGACTGAGCGAAACGACCAATGATTTTTGGCAGTAAGGTGGTGGCAAATTCGCTAGGAATGCCGAGTCTAATCTGTCCTGTTAATTCGGGCTTGGCGAATTGATTCAATAGCTGGTCGTTGAGCGCTAAGATAGTCTTCGTGTCCTCATAGATCGCTGAGCCGGCATCTGATAGGCTCAGTTGTTTATTGAAGCGCAGAAACACCTCAATGCCCAAATGTTCTTCGAGTTTTTTCAGTTGTAGGCTAATGGCTGGTTGTGAGCGACCTAAATGGTCGGCGGCGGCAGTGACCGAGCCAAGGTCAGCTGTGGCCACAAAGGCTCTTAAAGCGTCCATTGATAGATTTCTCATATTTAAATTTCAAATGTATTTATCAATACTATTAATTTAACAAATATAATGGATTAACGCTACAATGGTGTCATTCCAACGTGATATAGACTGTTTCACAGATGGCTTACACCGCATTTAGCTGTTTCATATACTAACGAGATAAATCATGGTGCTGTTTACCGCCTGCTATGACCTGCATATTGCCGCTGGCGGCAAAATGGTTGAATTTGCCGGTTACCAGATGCCAATGCAATACACTGATGGTATTTTAAGGGAGCATTTACATACGCGCAGTCAGGCTGGCTTATTTGATGTTTCGCATATGGGGCAGGTGACTGTTGAGGGTGCTAACAGTGTCGCTGAGTTAGAAGCGGTGCTACCTATAGATGTGGCGGCGTTATCCATTGACCAGCAATGCTATGCGGTACTCACGAATGAGGCAGGTGGTATTTTAGATGATTTGATTATCACACGTCTGGCTGCAGATAAATTTATGCTGGTGGTCAATGCCGCTTGTAAACAAGCCGATATTCGCTACCTCGAACAACAGTTAGTTAGTAGTGCGGTCGTCTGTCAAGATCAGCAGGCTCTACTTGCTTTGCAGGGGCCGCTTGCCGCTCAGGTGCTGCAAGGCTTAGCCCCTGAAAGTGCTGTTCTAAAATTTATGCATGGAGCGGCAATGCAGGTTAATGGCGAGACATGTTATGTCACGAGGTCGGGCTATACCGGTGAAGACGGCTTTGAAATTTCTATCGCTAACCAGCACGTTGTCTCTTTGGCGAACCGCTTGTTAGAAAGTAGCGTGGTTAAATGGGTTGGCTTAGGTGCCCGCGATTCACTGCGATTAGAGGCAGGTCTTTGCCTTTATGGCCATGATATAGATTCGAATAGTACTGTCATTGAGGCAGGCCTTGGCTGGAGTATTAGTCGTAGCCGTCGGGCCAATGGTGATAAAGCCGGGGGCTTTCCCGGTGCAGATAAGCTCTTTTCCCAGCCACAAAACACTGTTCTGCGTCGTCGAGTCGGCTTTACTGTCGACAGTCGTGCGCCGGTACGCGAGGGAGCGGAAGTGGTTGATCAAAATCAGCAAACGATTGGCGTGGTGACCAGTGGCGGGTTTTCTCCCACTCTCAGTGCACCGATTGCGATGGGCTATATCGACACTGACTTTGCTAAGCCTGGTTATCAAGTGCAGGCCTTAGTTCGAGGCAAGCTCAGACCCATGACCGTGACTACTTTGCCTTTTGTTGCACAAAACTATCACCGTTAAATCGTCACTTTATAATTGTTTTTTTGAGAGCGCGCAAACTATGACTGAAACACTGTTGCAAGAACCGATGACTGAGACTTACTCAAGTGATCATATCGATCAACTGCCGGTTTCGCAGGCACCAGAATTACCTTTGGAGGGATTTGAGGCGCGCCATATTGGTTTAACCGCTGGTACAGAAAACAGTGATCACCAGTTCATGCTCGAAGCCTTAGGCTACAGCTCAATGGAAGCATTTATTACTGACGTTGTGCCGGCGAGTATTTATCAGCAGGGTGGATTGAACTTACCCGATGCATTGACTGAAGCAGAGGCTTTGAGTCGCTTAAAAGCGATTGCAAAAAAGAACTTACCGTTTCGGTCTATAATTGGCCAAGGCTATTATGCAACGGAAACCCCCACGGTTATTTTGCGAAATATTCTTGAGAGTCCCGCTTGGTATACTGCCTACACACCCTATCAACCTGAAATATCACAGGGGCGATTAGAGGCATTACTCAACTTTCAAACCATGGTTTGCGATCTTACAGGCATGGATGTCTCTAATGCCTCCATGCTTGATGAGGGCAGTGCGGCGGCTGAAGCGATGAGTTTAGCCAAACGCTCGGCGAAAAATAAATCGAATACTTTTTTTGTTGACCAAGATTGCTTACCGCAGACCATCGAAGTGGTTAAAACAAGAGCCCGTGCCGCCGGCTATGAGCTGTATATTGGTGATCCTAAAACGGAAGCAAGTTATGCTGATTATTTTGGCTTGTTATTGCAATACCCCGGCTGTTCCGGAGAAGTGACCAACTTTAAGCAGGTGATAGATGATGCGCATGAGCATAAATCATTAGTGATTATGGCGGCCGATATAATGTCGCTAGTGATTTTAAAATCTCCCGGTCAGTTAGGTGCCGATGTGGTGGTTGGTAATACCCAGCGCTTCGGCGTGCCAGTAGGTTTTGGTGGCCCTCATGCGGCATATATGGCGACTAAAGAGCGCTTTCAGCGTTCATTGCCAGGTCGTTTGGTTGGCGTTTCGATTGACGGTGATGGCAAGCCGGCTTATCGACTAGCGTTGCAGACCCGCGAGCAACATATCCGTCGAGAAAAAGCGACCTCAAACATTTGCACGGCTCAAGTATTATTGGCGGTGATTGCTTCCATGTATGCTTGTTATCATGGTCCAGTTGGCTTACGAAAAATAGCTTGTCAGATTCATCGTTTAGCCACGATTGCTGCCAGCGGGATTAAGCAACAGGGTTTTGTGATTGAAAATCAGTATTTCTTCGATACCTTGACTATTAATACCGGCGCGCAGACACAGTTAATTTATCAGCGTGCATTAGCAGCAAAAATTAATTTACGTCGAATCAGTGATACACAGTTAGGTTTTTCGGTCGATCAGGCAACCACTGAGCAAGAGATTGAATTAATCTGGCGTTTGTTTGCACCCGCCATGCAGTATTCTTTTGCTAGTATTGCTGAGACGGTAGCAATCGATTACTCGGCGGCTCATTACCGCACCGATGCGATCTTAACTCATCCAGTGTTTTCTAAGTATCAATCGGAAACAGAAATGCTGCGTTATATTCGCCGCTTGTCGGATAAGGATTTAGCCTTAGACCGCACTATGATCCCACTCGGTTCATGCACTATGAAACTGAATGCCAGCAGTGAAATGATTCCAATAACTTGGCCGGAGTTTGCGACTCCTCATCCTTATGCGCCGGTTGAGCAAGTGCAGGGTTACCAGCAGATGATCACTGAGTTAGAGCACATGCTGGCTGAGTGTACTGGCTATGATGTTGTTTCATTGCAACCCAATGCAGGTTCGCAAGGTGAATTTGCCGGTCTACTGGCGATTGCCGCTTACCATAAAAGCCGCGGCGATGAGCAGCGCAATATTTGTTTGATTCCCAGTTCAGCGCATGGCACCAATCCCGCTTCAGCGCAGATGTGCAATATGAAGGTGGTGGTAGTTAACTGCGACAGCGATGGTAATGTCGATCTCGAAGATTTGCAGCAAAAAGCCGAGCAGCATTCAGAGCAGTTAGCGGCTTTAATGGTTACCTATCCGTCCACACACGGTGTGTTTGAAGAGCAAATTAAAATGGTGACCGCCTTGATTCACCAACATGGCGGCCAAGTGTATGTTGATGGCGCCAACTTAAATGCTATGGTGGGTCTCTGCGGTCCTGGTGACTTTGGCGGTGATGTGTCGCATTTGAACTTACACAAGACATTTTGTATTCCTCATGGAGGCGGTGGTCCGGGTGTTGGTCCTGTGGCGGCGAAAGCGCATTTGGCACCATATCTGCCAGCGATAGCCTCAGCGATGGATTCAAGTGCAGACGCTTCGCGGCCACAGGTTTCGAGTGCACCTTATGGGTCGGCCAGTATTTTACCGATTAGCTGGATGTACATGCGAATGATGGGTGCTTCGGGCCTACGTCGCGCCACTGAAGCAGCGATTCTTAGTGCCAATTATATTGCGTATCGTTTGGCTGATGCCTATCCAGTGTTGTACACGGGTAATAAGGGTTTGGTGGCCCATGAGTGCATTATCGATTTACGGGATATTAAGGAGTCGACGGGCATTGCGGTTGAGGATGTGGCAAAGCGACTGATCGACTTCGGTTTTCACGCGCCCACCATGTCATTCCCTGTTGCAGGCACCTTGATGATTGAACCAACCGAAAGTGAGGCTAGGTGCGAGCTTGATCGTTTTTGCGATGCTATGTTAGCGATTAAAGCCGAGATTATGCAGGTGGCCGATGGCCAGTGGCCGTTAGATGATAATCCACTGGTCAATGCGCCGCATACGGCAGAGCAGTTAATCGCTGACCAATGGCAACACGCTTACTCGCGCTCCGAGGCGGCCTATCCGTTGGCAGCGTTACGGCAGGATAAGTATTTTTCACCTGTGGCAAGGATTGATAATGTTTTTGGCGATCGCAATCTAATTTGTTCTTGTCCAAGTATGGAAGATTTTCTTTAAAGGCTTATTCTTTAGGAAATAGGATTATGCTTTGATATTCTTAAGTAAACTAACTTTGAGCTTCTAAAAGGTTTAAAATTTTGATTTTATTTTTTTAAAAAAAAGGGGCTAAAAGCCCCTTTTTTTATATGGAACTAAGCTGCCCAATTAACACCGCGGTATGTACCTGACGATGCTTTAGACGACTTTTCTAACTGATTAACATTAAACTTACTGCCTCGGTAAATACCAGGCTGAGAAATTAAACGTTTTTTTGAGTTAGTAGGTGTTACTTTAAAGCCTCTATATAGATTAGACATGTCGTGCCCTCCAGTTTACGTTTAGATTAAAACCCATCAGAAATGAGCTAGCTTCTTAACGCGTTCCTTCGAAAGATAAATGATTATCTATCTACTTCCGTCCTGTGCACGAGTCGCACACAGAATGAACGTTTACTGTGCACGCGTTCCTTCGATCAAATAAGGTTGATCTACTTCCGTCTCTTAAGAGATGAACGTTCTTCAATTATAGCATTAATTTTAAGCAAAGCAAAATCTGAAATTACATTTAAATTATTGATTTAATTGAATATTTAAAAATAGTTAAGTTTGGAAATGTTTTTTTGGCAATTAAATCTGCTGAAATTTAAGCCAACTTTTTGAGAGTGTAATCTTTTTATATTAAGATCCAAGTTATTTGAGGACAAGTATATACATAGGTTTCTATTTACATATCTTTAAAGTTTATAAATGAAATTAAGATAGCTTTGGACTTATTTCTACTTTTGTATTTTTCTCAGCTAGTTATAATAATTATCCTTAAATATAAACATAATTTATTTGGAATGGGGTTTAATGTTTTGAAAAGATGGCTGTACGATTTACGAAACGTTATTTCTTTAACGGCATTAATTATCTCTAGTACATTAATCCCTAATAACTCAATGGCTGGAACCGTTGAAGACGGTATTATTTCGCGTATTCAGGCAGTTGGTAATATTTGTATTGAAGGTCATGCTTGTGCAGAGGCCTTAGTGGCTGCGCCTACTGGACCCCGTTCGGCAGAAGAAGTTTATAACTCGGGCTGTATGGCCTGCCATACTTCGGGTGCCGCTGGTGCCCCGACGTTCCGTGACGCTACTGCTTGGTCCACGCGTTTAGCCAAAGGGTTAGATACGCTTTACAGTAATGCGATCAATGGCATTGGTGCTATGCCGGCTAAGGGTCTATGCCCCACCTGTTCGGATGAAGAGATTGAAATTGCGGTCGATTATATGTTGGAAGGTATCTAATCAAAATGGCGCTGACCTAGCTAATCAAATAAGCCTCTTAAACTTTCTAAGGTTTGCGCACCTTTGGCTTTGTTTGCAACGCCATCATCGGTATCATTAAAGCCCCTTTTGTGCAGGCCATCACTGGGCAATTCCTCTAAAAAACGACTGATTTGAGATTGCAGTGTCTCGCCAAATTTCTTGCGTGTACGCGCACAGGTTAAGGCCAAAATCTGCTGTGCGCGAGTAATACCCACATAAGCTAAACGGCGTTCTTCCTCAATATTGTCTTCGTCGACACTGTTGCGGTGCGGTAAAATCTGCTCCTCGAAACCCATGATATAGACGTGCGGGAATTCTAAGCCCTTAGCGGCATGTAGTGTCATGATTTGCACCTTATCATCGGCCTGCTCTTCGGACTGTTGGTCGAGTAAATCCCGTAATAACAGCTTTTTAATCACATCTTCTAAGCTGGTTGTTTTCTGTGTGGCATCTGATTCTGAAGATGAACCGTGCACTGGTTTACGCAATTCTTTGGCGATGGAGTTAATGAAGAAGTGAATATTTTCCATCGGACGTTCGGCCACGGCAGTGCTGCTACTGCTTTGATGCAACCAGCCTAAGTAATCAATATCATCGAGCATCTCATCGATGGCCTGGAGGGCAAAGCCATTATCAATTTGTCGCTGCAGGCCGCTAAACAAATCGCTGAGACGTTTCAATCGGTCAAAGCTGGCGGCAGGCAAGGCTTGTTGTAGGCCAATTTCATTTATCACTGAAAATAAACTGGCGTTACGTTGATTTGCGTATTGTCCCAGCGTTTCTAGAGTGCTAATTCCGATCTTACGACGGGGCACATTGACGATTCTTAAAAAAGCGGCATCATCATCAGGATTAATTAAAACGCGTAGGTAACACATAATATCTTTAATCTCACTTCGTGCAAAAAACGAGGTGCCACCTGTTAAGTGATAAGGAATTTGCTTAGCCTGAAATTTGAGCTCAAGCAGCTTCGATTGATGGTTGCTTCTGACCAACACAGCAAAATGTTTAAACCGGGCAGCACGCAACAATTTTTGTTCCATAATTTGATTGGCGATAAGTTCGGTTTCCGCATCTTCATCCGCCACTTGAATCACCTCGATGGCATCGCCCAGGCCCTTTTCACTCCATAATTGCTTGTCGTAAATATGCGAGTTATGTTCGATTAAGTTGTTGGCTGCGCGTAGAATCCGATTGGTAGAGCGATAGTTTTGTTCGAGCTTAATGACTTTGAGTCCCTTAAAGTCGGACTCGAGTTGCACGAGATTCTCAGGATTTGCCCCGCGCCAGGAATAAATCGACTGATCATCGTCGCCAACCAACAGTTGAACAAGGCGGTATTGGCTGGTATTGGTACCTTGGTATTCATCAACCAGCAGATAACGAATTTTCCTCTGCCAGCGCTGGCGAACTTGTTCATTAGTTTCAAGAAGTTGCACCGGCAATGTTATCAAGTCATCAAAATCAACAGCGTTGTAGGAAGTAAGCGCTTGCTCATATCGCCTGTAAAGCTCTACAATTCTAGCTTCTTGTGGGCTTTCGGCTTTTGCGATCAAGGCTTCGGGAGGCTGACATTGATTTTTCCAGTGAGAAATTTGCTGCTGTGCTAAGTCGGTGATATCGGCCGCGGCATCACTGTGATGGAGCAGTAGTTCCTTTAGTAAGGCTTTGCTGTCTTGGTCATCGAAGATGGTAAAACCTGATTTACGCCCGACAGCATGGGCCTCACGTTGAATGATTTTAAGGCCTAAGTGATGAGAAGTGCAGACGGTAAGACCGCGGTGGTCATCGCGTGGCAATAAGTTGCTAATCCGCTCCTTCATTTCTCTAGCGGCTTTGTTAGTGAATGTCACAGCCGTTACATGTTGCGCCCGATAGCCGCATTGTTGAATTAACCAAGCAATTTTGCGGGTGATAACGGTGGTTTTGCCGCTGCCGGCGCCGGCCAACACTAATAGCGGACCGTCGATATAGCGAACGGCCTTTTTTTGGGGAGGATTAAGGCCTTCCAGTGGATTAGGGGTTGAGGCGTTAATGAGTGTCGATCTACCTGTTAGCGGGCGAGGAATGTCGCCAATAAAATGAAAGAACTGGCTTACCAATAGTGATAGTTTATCAGGCATTAAGCTGTGTTGGTGAAACCATTAGGGTATTTTTTGAAAGATGGTAGAAGAACGAAAAATACCTTAAAAAAATCACTTGATAAATGGCGAAAAGCCACTACTTGACCTAGTGTTAATGAGGTTTTAGCCAATTGTTAAGGCGTGTTGACAATTGTCAGATTTAGCTAGGAATCGGTCTTGACCGACTGCAGTGAGAGCATGCAAAAAAACACTATCAGAACCTTATTGATTAACGCTCATCGCGATCAATACATCGAAATGGCAAGACTGCTAGACGATGTGACGGCTTCTGATTATGAAATGACATGGTGTGCCGATTACCAGTACGCATTAGAGGCCATGCTGGCCCCTATTCACGACATTATTTTGCTTGATTATGAGCATGCGCCCGATATTTGTGAAGAGTTATTGCGTGCCGCCAGTGCTCATGGCTGCTCGACGCCTATTGTGTGTTTAACGGCGAAGGACAATCCTGAGCTTGATCAGGCTGCGATTCGCGGCGGTGCAGCCGATTATTTGATTAAAGATCAGCTTGATACTGTAAAGATTGAGCGAACCATCCGCTACGCTATGGATCGAAAATCAGCCGAATCCGAGCTGGCTCGCTTAGCCCATTACGATGCCTTAACAGGCATTCCAAATCGTTTATTGTTCAATGATCGCTTGGATCGGGCCCTGCAACGTGCTGATCGAGGCGACAGTCCGTTTGCCTTATTATACGTTGATCTCGATGGCTTTAAGACCGTTAACGACATGCATGGTCACGATGTCGGTGATAAATTAGTGCAAGGTATTGCTGAGCGATTGAGTCAATGTATACGCCGAACGGACTCGGTGGCTAGAATTGGGGGAGATGAATTTACGGTCTTGCTCGAAAAAATTAATTCGACCAACGATACCGTGATGGTCGCTCAAAAAATCATAGACGTCATTACCGAGCCTTTTAATATTGATGGTCAGCAACTTCGTGTTGGCAGTAGTATTGGTATTGCGGTCTATCCCGAAGCGGGTACCGACGCAAAAACTTTGCTTAAACATGCTGATATGGCCATGTATGAAGCCAAGGCCATGCAGGGGTCGACCTACCGGTTCTTCACTGATCAAATGAATAATGAGGCGCTCGATCAAGGCCGCCTAGAGCTTGAGTTGCGCGCGGCGATTAATAACGATGAGTTAGCGATGTATTACCAGCCGCGCATCTCTTTACAAACGGGGAAAATAATTGGCGCTGAGTCCTTACTTCGCTGGCATCATCCTGAGCGAGGCTTGTTACTGCCTGCCGAATTTATACTGCCGGCCAAACAACTGGGCTTATTATCTCCGATGGGCTACTGGGCGATGAATCGTTTGTGTCAAGATATTAACGCGATGGATCAATTAAACCTCGCCCCTTTACGTATTTCATTTAACGTCGCTCACGAGCAATTTATTGCGCCAAATTTTGTGACTAAAATCGAATCGATCTTAAGCGCTAACAAAGTGTCGGGTTCGCGTTTTGAATTTGAATTGGCCGAAACGGATGTGATTGAAAGCTTAGCTCAAATTGCCGCTGATATGCAGCAATTGGAACAGCGGGGGATTCGTTTTTCACTCGACGATTTTGGCACTGGTTTTTCCTCGTTGCCACAGTTACAGCGATTACCTATTACCACCCTAAAATTAGATAAAAGCCATGTTCAAAAAGTGGTTAATGACCAAGATAGTGACAACATGGTTCGGGCGATGATTCATTTAGCTCATGCGCTAACCTTAAAAGTCGTTGCCGAGGGCGTTGAGACCGAGCGTCAAAAAGACTTCCTTAAAGAAAATAACTGCGATCAAATGCAGGGCTTTAATTTTAGTGAGCCATTAAGTTTCGATGACTTTACCAAACTTCTACGCCAACAAGGCGCGACCTCAAGGCCCAGTTACCTGTCTATTGTCGATAAGTAGGCCATCAATGTAATCGCCTTAATTTCCATTGTCTCGATTACACTCGATCGGTCCAATCGTCGCACTTTCTAATCATCAGCGCCATTAATTAAGCGGTTTAGTTGGGCAAGATTTTTTTTCGAGCTGATGAAACTCCAAAGCCTCTATTAAATGATGTTGGTCAACGGGAATTAGCTGTTTAGGGCCCGACTTGAATACGATTGAAAATCGGTGATAGGGTGCTAGCTGTTGATATTAATGATGATTTTTACGGGTTGTTGAAGCTTTTAGAGCTTCAAGCTCGGCTTCAAGCTCTGCCGTTCTTTCTTCTAGCCGAGACAGTAAGGCCAGATATTGGTCAAACTCTTCGCGCGTAATAAGATTCATTTTGGCAAAACTGGCTTCAACTAATGGTCTTAAATTCTGTTCAAATTCATCGCGAATATCGGCCGCATTAGCAGGCAATAGATCGGTGGCCCGTTTTAATAAATCGGTTATGGCAAATTTTTCAGTCATACATTTCTCCCAGTGCATTATTCATTAGCTGGTTTTATGGATCAAGTGCGTTATTTGCCACGGGCTAATGAAACCTTAAAAGCGAAAATAATTAAAGCACTATATCAGTGCGTTACGACTATATATTGGTGCGTAGCAGCTGTTTATTTTAAGGCGAACGGCATGATAATAATATAAGTTCATGTTTTTAAGAGAAAAAAAATTACTGGCATGGCACATGCAAAATAATTTATAGCGAATTTATTTTTTTATTTAAAAAATAGGTCGGAGCAGGCTCAATTCGGAATTCGTTTGTAAGCATGAGGCGTAAATGAAGTTTATTACGGCAATTTTAAAGCCCTTTAAGTTAGATGATGTTAGGCAAGCATTATCGGATATAGGAGTTGAAGGTATTACAGTAACTGACGTTAAAGGTTTTGGCCGGCAAAAAGGCCATACGGAGCTTTACCGAGGAGCTGAGTATATAGTTGACTTTCTCCCTAAGGTAAAACTTGAAATTGCGGTAAAGAATGACATTTATGACCAAGCGATGGAAGCAATTTTATCTGTCGCTAACACGGGGAAAATAGGTGATGGGAAGATATTTGTTTTTTCACTTGAAGACGCTGTTCGAATTCGAACAGGTGAAAAAGGTGCCGAAGCAATATAGATTTTTAAAACGTTTGATTCATTTAGATTTTTAAATTACCAAGGAGTAATAACAGTGGAAAATAATATTTTTGAACTCCAGTATGCTATGGATACATTTTATTTCTTAATTTGTGGCGCATTGGTTATGTGGATGGCTGCTGGTTTTTCTATGCTAGAAGCTGGGTTAGTGCGAGCTAAAAACACTACTGAAATTTTAACCAAGAACGTTGCATTGTTCGCAATTGCATCTACCATGTACTTGATTTGTGGTTACGAGTTAATGTACGGCGGTGGTATGTTCCTTTCTGGCACAGCAGGTCCTGTTGATTCAGCCGCGATACTAGCAGCATCTGCAGAAGCTGGTTTTGCTGATATGGGAGAGTACTCAGGTGCATCAGACTTCTTCTTTCAAGTCGTATTCGTAGCAACCGCAATGTCGATTGTTTCTGGTGCGGTCGCTGAGCGTATGAAGCTATGGGCCTTCTTAGCTTTTGCTGTAGTTATGACTGGCTTTATTTATCCAATCGAAGGCAGCTGGACATGGAATGGTACTCCCGTACCATTTATTGGTGAGTTGTCTTATTCTGATTATGCAGGTTCCGGTATCGTACACATGGCTGGCGCAGCTGCTGCACTTGCTGGAGTTTTGTTAGTCGGTGCCAGAAAGGGTAAATATGCTGCCGATGGTTCAGTGCAAGCAATCCCTGGTGCTAATTTACCATTGGCCACGCTAGGCATGTTTATACTTTGGATGGGCTGGTTTGGTTTTAATGGTGGTTCCACATTGAAACTTGGCGGTATAGATGTTGCCAATGAGGTAGCAAATGTTTTCCTCAATACCAATGCAGCAGCCTCTGGTGGATTGTTAGCAGCATTAGTCTTATCAAAAATTGTTTTTGGAAAAGCAGACTTAACAATGGCTTTGAATGGTGCCCTGGCTGGTTTAGTTGCAATTACAGCTGAGCCTGCAGACCCTACCCCACTGCTTGCTACTATCATTGGTGCAATTGGCGGAGTTATCGTTGTAGCAAGTATCGTGTTCCTTGATAAAATTAAAATTGATGATCCTGTAGGTGCTATTTCTGTTCACGGAACAGTTGGTATCTGGGGTATCTTTGCTGTTCTTTTATCTGATGCTGATGCTACTTTTATGGGTCAATTAATAGGCTTGTTAGTAATATTAGTTTGGGTATTCGTAACAAGCATAATAGCCTGGAAAATTATTGATGTTATTATCGGTCTACGAGTCAGTGAAGAAGCTGAAATGGAAGGCGTTGATATTTCTGAATGCGGTATTGAGGCTTACCCTGAGTTTTCTGACAGTTAGTATTTCTCATAATTAAATTCATCGACCCTAAAAAGGAAGCGCTGTAAAATGCGCTTCCTTTTTATTTAGGCAATCATTATAATTGTTATATCAAAATTCATATTAAATCAAAAATGTTTATTTAAATAATTAGAATTTCGATAAGTATTTATGATTATGAAAATACTTATCTTTTAGGAGATCGTTATGAAATTAGTTACTGCTGTAGTTAAACCTTTTAAGCTAGACGATGTAAGAAGTGCACTCTCCGATGTAGGCGTTCAAGGTCTTACTGTAACGGAGGTAAAGGGGTTTGGTAGACAAAAAGGCCATACTGAGCTCTATCGAGGCGCCGAATATGTAGTAGACTTTTTACCTAAAGTAAAATTAGAAATTGCTATATCTGATGATATGGTCGACGCTGTTATTGAAGCTATAACCTCCTCGGCAAATACTGGTAAAATTGGTGATGGTAAAATATTTGTTACTAATTTAGAGCAGATTATACGTATTCGTACTGGTGAAGTCGGCGATGCTGCTGTGTAAGTTGATTGCTTCCATTAAAAAAGCCGCATTAGCGGCTTTTTTTTACCCACAGGATTATCGCTTAACGCTAAGTGATCAAAAATCAACATCAAGTTGTTCAACCCGCGCTCAATTAAGAAGAGTCTGAATAATGCTTTTTGCAAAGATGATAAATATTCCCTTTTTAGTAATTGTGGCTCACGAATCCGCTGGCCACAATATCTTGTGCCGTCCACAGAGAATTACTAAAAAATAGCTAGCAATGCGTTAAAGCGGAATAAAGCCTGTGGTTTTCTTGTAATTCTTGGCTATAACTATAAGCCACTTAATGAAAACCCTTATTTTAAAACCGCAGGTAATGCAGTAATGGCTAAGCAGCAAAAAGTTAACACGAGTTCTTCTATTGCTTCACCCGATTTGAGCTTTATTGGCTCAAAGGATGAGCATGCAGAAACACGAAATATCGCCAGTCGACAGCGCGTCCGTTCTAAACTAGATGATGAGGTTGCGAGATTTCTAAAAGCCGGGGGTAAAATTGATATTATCGCCGCTAATGTAATGGGTGATCCTCCTCGCAAGCCCGAAAGTAGTTATGGTAGTCGGCCTATTTAATCCAGTCTTTGTCATTCATTCAGTGCTTGCAGTTCATTGATAGTGTTGATGATTGCTGCTGGAGTGCTGATCACGGCATCAGCTGAATAATGTTTTGCGGCTTCAATATCTTCAGCCGCTAAATAGTGTGTCGAAGCAGTGTGCAGTTGTTCATCTTGTGTTAGCCAAATTGCTTTAAAGCCTGCGCGTTTGGCGCCGACTACATCACAATGAAAATCATCACCGATATGCACTACTTGACTCGCCACTATTTCGGAGTCAAGATTGCTATTAATGCGTGTTAGTGCAGCAGTAAAAATACCGGCTTGCGGTTTGCTAATATTCAGCTGTTCTGCCGATAGGGCAAATGAAAAAAATCGTCCGATCGAGGTTTGTTTAACATCGGCGTTGCCGTTACTGATCGAGCCAAGAATAAAATCTTTTTGCAAAGTCTCCAGCATGGACTCCACTCCGTCATAGCAATTCACTTGCTGGCGTAACGCATAATGCACTTCAAAAGCTTCAGCCGATAGTGCCTTGGCGTCTTCGTCACTATAGCCACTCTCGATTGCCATGGCTTTAATGGTTTCAATGCGCAATTGACTGATTTGATTTTTAAACGCGGCGGAGGAAGAGAAAAGCTTGAATCGGTAATCGCCTATGTCGGCTAAGCTAAATTTGTCAGTCAGTGATTTCGCGTTTTTCTGAAGCCATTGATAACACTCCGTTTCGGCTCGAATTAAGGTGGGTTTAAGTGGCCAAAGTGTGTCATCTAGGTCGAAGGTAATGGCTTTAATCACTGAGGTCATTGCTGCCTTTAATTTTTTTTGTATTTCGTTGAGCACGCGGGTGCGCTTGGTCGTAAACGCTAGCCAAATGCTGAAAATCGAGATGGGTATAGATTTGTGTGGTCGATAAATTCGCATGCCCTAGTAACTCTTGGACCGCACGTAGATCGCCGCTGGATTCAAGCAGATGACTGGCAAATGAGTGCCGCAACATGTGTGGATGTAAGTGTTGTTGTTGATCGAGTTGCTGGCCTGCTAATTTTAATCGCTGTTGAATAGCACGGTGTGAAATCCGCTGGCCACGTGTACTAACAAATAGCGCCGTTTGCTCTGGCTGGGCCAGGTTTGTGCGCACCGCTAGCCATGCTTTAATCGCTTGAAGGGCAATACTGCCGATGGGTACTAAGCGTTGCTTATTCCCTTTGCCAGTGACCGCCACTAGGCCCTCTGCTTGGTCGATATCGGTTATGTCTAAATTTGCTAGCTCGGCCAGCCGAAGCCCTGCCGCATAAAAGGTTTCCATCATAGCTTGATCACGTAGGGCGAGCTGATTTTTGTTACCCAGTGATTTTTGGCGGCCAGCATCTTTATGACGGTTATCTTGTTGTTGATCTAGCAGGCCTTTTAATTGATCGACGTCGAGTGTGACGGGTAATTTTTTAACCCCCGCTGGTGCGCGTACACCGTCGGCAGGATTGTAGTTTACCGTTAATAGCTGCTCACTCAAGTGTTGGTTCGCATAAGCGAAAAAGCTGCGGACGCTTGATAAGCTACGTTGAATTGATGCGGCAGACATCCCTTTTCTATTGAGTTCTGCTACAAACTGCCTGACCAATGCCGTGTCGATGGCAGCAATGCTATGACAATTATTGGCGGCACAGTAAGTGGACAGCTTGTGCAAATCAACGCGGTAGGCCGAGGCTGTGTGTTTTGATAAGCGTCTGACCGATAGGAGATGCGCAATAAACATTGAGATGGCTTGATCGATTTCATCGCTCGTGGTCGCTTGGGTGGTAGCCATAAGGTTTGTTTTACTCGGTACTATTAAAACGGTTAATTAAAGCGACCAATATCTCGGCAAGGTAGTCTAGGAATAGCGTGCCAGTGTCACTGTTATAATGATGCCTGTCATGATGTGCGACTGCTAACAGCAGAGTACTGTTGCTAGACATACCGGTGATCGGTAAGCACGTAATGGCCGCTGAGCCAATGGCGTATTGGCTATTACTAAAAATAAATTCCGCTTCGCTGTCGCGAAGCGTGCCGCACAAAGGTGTTTTATTTTGCAGAATGCCGGCGATGGCATTTTCAGCATCGGTTTGCAATTGATGATAATGTGGACCGAGGTTATGGCTGGCGGCATCTGCATCACTGATCAACAACACACCCACCGACTCGACGCCAAATCGTTTGGCTAACTTTTCTTCGAGCATCTCAAACGTTTCTTTTAACGATCGGCAATTAATTAAATCAATCACCAATGATTGAGTGGTCTGCAATAAACTGTCGTTTTCTTTTGCGGCTTGAATGAATTCACTGAGTTTATGCCGAGTTTGAATACTGGTTTCACGTAAGATAGCGACTTGTCGCTCCATTAAAGAAACCGCACTGCCGCTATTATGTGGTAGGGATAATTCAGCCAATATCTCAGGGTGCTGGGCAAAAAAATCGCTGTTGTCGATTAAGTAATTTGCCACTGCCTGTGCCGATAGCTGGGTACTGTTAGTAGGGTCGCTTGTAAGCGATGAATCCGTCGAGATATTGTCTGAATACGCTGTTGTCATAGGTTTATTTTCCCATCAAATACTTTGGTTGCACTGCCGGTCATCAATAAAGAGTTATTGCTTCCCGCCCATTGAATTGTTAATTCACCGCCGAGCAACTGAACCGATACGCGCTCGTTTAATAGACCACGATGAATACCTGCCGCCACTGCCGCACAAGCACCACTGCCGCAAGCTTTGGTTTCACCGACGCCGCGCTCGAAGACTCGCAGTTTAATTGTCTCGCGATTAACGACTTGCATAAAGCCGACATTAACTCGGTCAGGAAAGCTTGTATGTGATTCTAGTAAAGGGCCCAATATATCGACGTTGGCGTTATCGGTGTCATCGACCAGCATCACGGCATGAGGATTGCCCATAGAGACGAGATTGAGTTCAGATTCGCCTAACGCATGTGCAACTAGAAAACTGTTTTGATTAAGGCAGGGTGCTTGCTCAGTAATAAAGGGCAGCGCCTCAGGTGATAAGTTAGGTACACCCATATCAACGCAGACAGTGGTTGCATCGATTACTTCAATACTGATTTCGCTAGTCATGGTTGAAACACGTAGTCGACGTTTACCAGTTAGCCGTTTGTCGCTAACAAATTTACCAAAGCATCGTGCGCCGTTACCGCACTGCTCAACTTCTTCGCCATCAGCATTAAAAATACGGTAGTGAAAATCGGTCTTGGGAGATTTGGGCGCCTCGACCAGTAATAGTTGGTCGCAGCCGATACCGCGATGACGATCAGCCAGTTTTCGGATTTGTAGCGCACTGAGTTCAGCATTTTGTGACAGTAAATCGATCACCACAAAATCATTGCCTAGGCCGTGCATTTTTGTGAATCGTATTTGCATAATTTCATTAACGCTAAAATTGTTTTATAAAAAAGCTAAAGGCTGATTTCGCCGCGCATTAAATCCTCGATGGTTTCACGTTCGCGCACTAAATGCAGTTGTTCGCCATCGACTATCACTTCAGCCGGTCGACCACGGCTATTATAGTTAGACGCCATGACAAAACCATAGGCACCAGCCGAGCATACCGCAAGCACGTCATTTTCAGCAATGGCCAGCAGTCGCTCTTTACCTAAGAAGTCGCCGGTCTCACACACGGGACCTACCACATCATAGTGCTGGGCGGGGCAGTTTGCGTTTTCGTTTACTGGCAAAATATTCATCCATGCTTGGTACAATGCCGGGCGTAATAAGTCATTCATGGCGGCATCGACAATTGCAAAGTTTTTCTGCTCATTACTTTTAACCGTATCAACAGTCGTTAACAGCACGCCTGCATTGGCGACGATCGAACGACCTGGCTCTATGATTAATGACTGGCTTCGCTCACCTAAGGTGTCGAGTAAGCTTGCGACATAATTGGCAGTGCTCGGGGGTTGTTCATCTTGGTAGCAAATGCCTAATCCGCCGCCGACATCAATGTGGTCAAGCTCGATGCCTTCTTCAGCCAGTGTGTCGACTAATGCCAGTACTCGCTTCAGGGCATCGGCAAACGGTTTGGCTGATACGAGCTGTGAGCCAATATGGCAGTCGATACCAATAATTTTAATGGCATTGAGACGGTTGGCATGTCGGTAGACGCTTAAGGCCTCGTCGATATCAATACCAAACTTATTTTCTTTTAAACCGGTTGAAATATAGGGATGTGTTCTGGCATCGACATCCGGATTGACTCTCAGGGAAATGGATGCGATTTGATTCCGTTCAGCGGCGATACGATTGATACGCAGTAGCTCGGTTTCCGATTCAACATTAAAACAATGGACGCCAGCTTCTAGGGCGCAACTAATCTCTTCTGCGTTTTTGGCGACGCCAGAAAACACCACTTTAGCTGGATCACCACCGGCGCGGATCACGCGTTTGAGCTCACCGCCCGAGACAATATCAAAGCCGCTACCGAGTTTGGCGAGCACACTTAACACTGCTAAATTTGAATTGGCTTTGACCGAATAGCAAATTAAGTGCTGATTAGCTCCTCGGCTATCGAGTGCCTGCCGGTAACCTAAGTAACTTTGCTCGATCGCTTGGCGAGAATACACATAGCACGGTGTCGAAAACTGTTCGGCGATCGATGCCAGAGTAACTTGCTCTGCCATTAATTGGCCCTGTTGGTAAACAAAAACTGACATGGTTGGCCCTAGAACTCAGTGGTTGAAGAGAGGTTAGAGGTGTCACTGGTCGCGGTCTCGTCGACAGGCAAATACAGCGGCCCCATCTGCCCGCAAGCCGTAACGACTAGCACCATTAGCACTAAGCTGAAATGCTTAAGACGATTGCTGGATAAGCGTATCTTCATTAGCAAGGTCAACAACATTGATAGCCTCACTGTTGGCGCGCGTCAACTAATTGTTTGGCTCTAGCCGCCGCTTGTTTTACCTGTGACGGTGCAGTGCCGCCGTAGTGATCGCGGCTCGCCACCGAACCCTCGAGGGTTAATACAGCAAACACATCATCATTGATCAGCGGACTAAAGGTTTGTAAATCGGCCAGAGATAAATCGCTGAGATCGCATTGCTGAGCGATGCAGTGGGCAACAGCATTGCCGACAATTTCATGCGAGTCCCTAAAGGCAACGCCCTGTCGTACCAAGTAATCGGCTAAATCAGTTGCGGTTGAAAATCCTTGGCCAGCCGCTGCGCGCATGTTGTCGACTTTCGGGGTAATTGCAGGCACCATGTCCGCATAGGCCGTTAAGCAGTCGAGCACGGTGTCAATCGAATCAAACAAAGGCTCTTTGTCTTCCTGATTGTCTTTGTTATACGCCAAGGGCTGTGATTTCATTAAGGTTAATAGATTGACTAAATGGCCTTGTACGCGACCTATTTTCCCGCGCACTAATTCTGGCACATCGGGATTCTTTTTTTGCGGCATAATTGAAGAGCCGGTGCAAAAGCGGTCGGGCAGATCAATAAAATCAAATTGACTGGAGGTCCACAGCACTAATTCTTCAGAGAAGCGCGACAAGTGCATCATAATCATGCTGGCACAGCTGACAAACTCAATGGCAAAGTCGCGGTCGCTAACCGAATCTAAAGAGTTTTCTGTGGGCTGACTAAAGCCTAGCGCAGCTGCCGTTAGCGCGCGGTCTATAGGGTAGCTGGTGCCGGCTAAAGCCGCAGCGCCCAGCGGTGATTGATTCATCCGCGCCTGGCAATCGATCAAGCGCGTGTAGTCGCGGGCCAACATTTCGTTCCATGCGAGCAGGTGATGACCAAAGGTTACTGGCTGTGCTGTTTGCAAATGGGTGAAGCCAGGCATAATCACTTCGGCATGCTGGTCAGCTAAGTCGATAAGACCGGTTTGTAAACGCGACAGTTGTTGCAGAATCGCGTCGATGGCATCACGTAAATACAGACGAATATCGGTGGCCACTTGATCATTGCGCGAGCGGCCGGTATGCAGTTTTTTACCAACACTGCCAATTTTTTCAGTAAGTGCTGCTTCAATATTCATGTGTACGTCTTCGAGCGCTACCGACCAGTCAAAATCCCCCGCGCTAATGTCGTCGCTAATAGCTTCTAAGCCGGCAATAATCTGCTCGGCCTCGCTGGGTTTTAATACACCGACAGCGCTAAGCATAGTGGCGTGGGCAATAGAACCTTGAATGTCATGCCGATAAAGGCGTTGATCAAAGTTGACCGAGGCGGTAAAGCGCTCGACAAAGGCATCGGTGGGCTCCTGAAAACGGCCGCCCCAGAGGCTATTGCGGGTTGTTTTTTGTTCGCCATTATTGTTGGGTTTATCTGCACTCATATTCGTTAACCATTACCCTAAAAAGATCAGCATTGATTATATCTTATGGGAAATCAAGCCACTATCACCACAGGGCAGAGGTCGACAGATTACCGTCATTGATGGCCTTATGACGCGATTAAAGGTAAATCTAAAGTGTTTAAGGCGGCACGAGCGATAGCGGCGTCTTTTTTTGATTAAATAATAGCCTCCACTAACAATCTAGCGGAGTAACAAAGGGTTTAATTCGGCGCTTATGGGCAAATTGCGTGCTGTTTGTATACGACTTTACTGGCAGTTTTGCTTATCATAAGTAGATCCGTTTAATGTAAATTAACAAACGCCATTAAGACCAATGAGAGATTGCATGAGTCAGTCCCGCGCGAAAACCCTTACCATTGCGACGCGTAAAAGCCCCTTAGCGATTTGGCAGGCAGTGCATATTCGTGATCGACTGCTGGCCTTGCATCCACAGCTCTCGGTTGAGCTATTAACAATGAGCACCCGTGGCGATAAGATTCTTGATGCGCCGTTAGCCAAAGTGGGCGGTAAAGGTTTGTTTGTCAAGGAGCTAGAATCGGCCTTGCTTGACGGTCGCGCCGATATTGCCGTGCACTCTACGAAAGACGTTCCCATGCAACTGCCAGTCGGGTTGGCGTTGCCAGTTATCTGTCAGCGAGAAGACCCCCTTGACGCCTTGGTATTACCGAGTATCCAGGCTAGTAAGTTTTCACACACTATCACTAAAATATCTGATTTGCCTAAAGGTTATACCATAGGCACGTCCAGTTTACGCCGCCAATGTCAGTTGCAACAGCGCCGCCCTGATTTACAGTTTAAGGCGCTGCGTGGCAATGTAAATAGTCGTTTAACCAAGCTCGATAACGGTGAATTCGACGCTATTATACTCGCCGCCGCGGGCTTAGTTCGGCTAGGATTCGCTGACCGTATCAACTTCCACCTGCCCGTGGACTGGATGTTGCCGGCCGTCGCTCAAGGGGCATTATCGATTGAATGCCGCGACGACGATACTGACACGCAGGCCTTGATTCGTCCCTTAAATGATGCGGTTTCGGCACTTTCTGTCACCGCAGAGCGAGCGATGAATCGATGCTTAAATGGTGGCTGTCAGGTACCTATTGCCGGCTTTGCGCAGTTAAACGAAGCGGGCGATGGCTTGCAGTTAGAAGGCCGAGTCGGTGCAGTGGATGGCTCACAATTATTGATTGAGTCCGGTCAGATCGAACACTTACTGTCCCTTGAACCGGCACAGGCCCTCGTGAGGGCTGAGCAACTAGGTAAAACGGTAGCTGAACAGCTACTGGCACGTGGGGCGCAAGCATTATTGGACCAAGTCGATGGGTAAGGTGCGAGTATTGGTCACGCGACCGGAAGGTCAGCGAGATCGACTGATTGAGGTACTAGCGCAAGCACAAATTGACAGCCGATGTCTGCCCATGTTGGCGTTATCAGCTTTGTGTGAGCCCGCTGATGAGCAGGCGATTGAGCAGCAACTGTCGCGGCTAGCCGAGCAACAACTGGCGATTTTTATCAGTAGCAATGCGGTGCGGTTTGCCGCAGAAAAGCTCGCAGCTTTATCCTTAGCTTGGCCTTCACAGTTGCCTTGCATGGCAATCGGTGCCACTACTGCCAAGGCGATTGAGAATCAAGGTTGGCCACAATACCACGACAGCGAGCCGATGGATCTGTATAAGCTGCCCACCAGTGAGGGCTTGCTGGCGAAAGCGGCACTGCAGTCGATAGCCGGACAGAAGGTTATGATTTTTCGTGGCCGTGGCGGTCGTGAATTACTGGCTGAACAATTACAAGCACGCGGCGCTACGGTTAATTACTGCGAGCTGTATCAGCGCCATCAGCTGGCCTATGATGCGTCGACGGTGATCGAAAGTTGTGGCTTAGCCGATGGCGACCAGCCAGTAGCCGCGATATTATTTGCCAGCGGTGAAACCTTAAGTAATTTTTGTCATCATATACAAGACGGTCATGTACCAAATCGTATTTTTGATATAGCCGTGGTGGTGCCATCACCGCGTATTTATGATATAGCACAGGCGGCAGGATTTAATCGAATTCATCTCGCAGCCAACGCCAGCGCAGAAGGTTTTTTAGCGGCTTTACAAGCGCATATAGTGGTGTAATGCTAGCGGGCTTAGTTTTTTATTTTAGCTTAGCACCGCATCTTAAACCCCCTATATTAGTCGCATAATTCGATAGGCCTGATAAGCTTGGCCAACGATAAAGTAGGAATCATGCAATGAGTAAGCAGCATACTACCGACCATCACGATGAGATTGAAGATGCGACGATTGTCGACCAGCAAACGTTTGTCTCCGCCGATACAGCTGCTAAATCAGTTTCGAATCGAACCGCTTTTGTTGCTGTCATTATTGCTACTATTGCCTTGTTCGCGTCGGGCTACAGTACGTGGGTGCAGTGGCATCAACAGCCCATGTTCAGTCAAATAAGCAGTGATAGTCAATCGGTTAAACGGTCTTTGTCTACAGTGAATAAACGCCTAGACGGCGTAGATAAGAATCTTACTGCTGCCCAAAATAATCAACAGCAAGCAATCGCCCGTCACAATATGGCTATCAAGGAGATTAACCAGCGACTGGCTTCCAATAGTCGACGCTTGGCCTTGGTCTCCAATACTACTACAGACGATTGGCAGATAGCCGAAGTTGAGTATCTATTGCGCTTAGCGAGCCAACGTTTATTAATTGCAAAAGATGGCCGTACGGCGTTGAATTTACTGGCTAACGCTGATGCTATTCTTGTCTCGCTAGCCGATCCCAGTTGGCTTGATTTGCGCACCGCGATTGCCGCTGATCGTTTAGCGATTGCCAGTATTGGCCAGTTAGATGTCGATGGCCTGTTTTTAAGGTTAGCAGCTATTAACGCAAAGATTGAAACCTTACCGCTGTTGCGCAGTCGGCTTGAGCAAACAAGCGTAATAACTCCTGTCGAACCGCCAGCCAGTGATGAAGCAATGCCAGTGATGGCTTCGCTGCAGCAACTCGCGTGGCAGACATGGCAGGAATTAAAAACTTTAGTAGTGGTGCATTCCAGTACTGAACCGGTCAAACCTTTACTGCCGCCCGAGCAGCATTATTATCTTCGCAGTAATTTACGTCTGTTGATCAACCAAGCCCAGTTGGCATTAATCGATAGCCGGCAGCCGAGCTATCAATACAGTTTATCGCAAGCCGTGCAATGGTTAAATGAGTATTTTGCAGCAGACGATGCGTCGATCAGCGCGATCGTGGTTGAGCTCGAGCAACTTATAAAGCATGACATTAGTCGCGCATTACCCGGTGTTGAACAGTCGCTAAAAGCACTTAAGAAAACGCTCAAGCAGCGCCAACTCGCGGTTAAACTATCTACCGAAAATTCAGCTGTCCAGTCGAGTAGCAAGACGGCAGAAAAATTTCCCGCCAGCGCAGGTAAACGATAATGCGTCGCTGGTTTTTGTTACTACTGGTCAGTTTGCTGGCCATCAGCCTATTGTTTTCGCAATTCGATGACAGCGGTGGCTATTTGTTAATAGCTATGGCCAATAAGCAAATAGAAATGAGTCTGCTGGTAGCATCGGTGCTGAATATGTTACTGTTCGTGGTTTTGTTTGTATTACTCAGAATCATACGTGCTGTATTTGGCGGTCAACACGGTTTGGTGAGTTGGGCGCGTAAAAAGCGCAGCATGAATCGAACCACTCAAGGCTTAATTGCCTTTGTTGAGGGCCGTTGGGACTTTGCCAGGAAGACGCTGGCCCGTTCGGCGGGTAACTCACCAACTCCGTTAATTAATTATTTATTTGCTGCCCGAGCCAGTTCAGGTGTTGGCGACAATAAAGCGGTCGATGGATTTTTGAAACAAGCGGAACTATCAACAAAGGGCGCGGACGTTGCCATTGGCTTGACTCAGGCTGAGTTGCAAATTCAAAACAATCAATTCGAACAAGCGTTAGCGACTCTGATACGAGTTAAAAAGATCAAAAATAAGCATCCCGAAGTGTTGCGCTTACTGCTAAGAGTCTATTGTCAGTTAAATGATTGGGATCAAGTGCTAGCGCTACTACCAAGCTTAAAAGATGTTGACCGCTTCAACGCCGATGAATTACTTAAACTAGCAAGGCAGGCTTGTTGTGAAAAGTTAAAACGCGCTGCAGCAATGGAGGACAGTAAAAAATTGTTAGAGCAATGGCGACAATTACCCAACAACTATAAAAAAGATCAGCAGCTAGTTATTTGCTATGTTGAACAGTTAATTTTGCGACATTTATATGATGATGCCGAACAACTTTTAGCTGAAAAAATCCAGCGTCATTATCATAAAGCGCTGGTGAGTTTATACGGTGATATTGTGTCGACCAAGTTGATACGGCAACTGACTTTTCTTGAGAAGTTATTGCCAACTCATGCTAGCGATGCGGTGCTACTGTTGGCGATTGGTAAAATACATTTTTCGTTAGGCAATCTTGAATCTGCAGAAGAGTTTTACAGGCGCAGCTTTAATCAACAGCAGATCTCCGAAACGGCCATGCGGTTGGGTCGACTTTATGCTCAGCGAGGCCAGTACCAAAAAAGTAGCGAAGCCTATGCTAAGGCGCTGCCGGAAAAGAACATCTAGAAAGAGAAATACTTAGAGTAATAAACACCAAAAATAACTGTCTAGGAAAATAAAATGCGCAGGATGTTTGCTTTACTTATCTTCGTAAGTACAGAGATAAGCGCAAGCCTGCGAAACCTTTAAATCAAACATTTGATTGGCTGCAACCGTAAAACTTTGACCGGCTTTAAATTCTTGCCAGCTATCTTGATTAGGCAGCTTCACCATCAGCGCGCCACTAACGACTGTCATTGTTTCAAATTGGGCGGTGTCAAAGCGGTATTCGCCAGCTACCATAACGCCAACCGATGAGGCTAACTCATCGCCTTGAAAACCAATCGACTTGACTTGGCCATCAAAATATTCATTGACTTTTAGCATATTCTCACCTACTTGGATGTTGCTCTACTTATTGGGCTCTTAGCTTATGACTGAGGCTTCTTTTTTGTCGCTGGTTTTTTTCGTCGCCGGCGATCATTGTTGGTGGCCTTAGCTTTAGGTTTGCGTGAGCGAGCTTTGGCATCAGGTTTTTTGCGCGTCGAAGGTTTCGTTGCTTGCTTAGTTAGCCTTGGCTGGTCGCTATTGCCGGCTTGGACTCTACTCAACCGCATTGGATGGCCCTTGACACGGACTTTCTGTAGCAATTGAAAAATATCTTTTGGCATGCCCGGCGGCAAGCCGACTAAGCTATGGTCATCATTCAATTCAATGCGGCCAATGTATTCGCGATCGATGCCGGCCTCATTAGCTAAAGCGCCGACAATATCTTTTGGCTGTACGCCATGATCATGACCGGCCTCTATGCGATATTTCTCCAGTGCGATATTGTCCTCGCGGCGTGGTTTACGCAGCTTTCGTTTACCTCGCTCGGCGTGACTGCCGCGCTCAGTTCGATCGCCACGGTCATTGCGAGAAGCTTTTTCACCGCGTGGTTTTTTCGTTTCAGGCGGTGGCAGTAATTGCTCGAGGGAGAATTGCTCGCTGAGCAACGCGGCGGCTAATTGCTCGGCGGGCAACTCAAGCTTTTGACACAATTCCTCCACCCATTGGTGATACACCGAGGGTAAATTAGTCTCGAGTTTGGCGGCTAATACTTCGGCCAATTTTGTTTTACGTTGCTCGGCCATTTGTTTAGCCGATGGTTTTTCCCAGCTGTTAAGTTTTTGCTTGGTGTCTTTTTCAATAATACTTAATAATCGGCGTTCACGCGGTTGGACAAATAGCAAAGCCTTACCGGTTCTTCCGGCTCGTCCGGTTCGGCCAATACGGTGAACATAAGCTTCTGAATCATAGGGAATGTCAAAGTTAATGACGTGACTTATTCGTTCCACATCAATACCGCGCGCGGCGACATCAGTAGCGACTAAAATATCCAATTGTGATTTTTTTAATCGTGCAATAGTTTTTTCACGAATAGGCTGGCTGATATCGCCATTAATGGCTGCGGCGACGTAGCCGCGGGCATTTAGTTTTTCCGCGACAGTCACCGTGGCCTCACGGGTGCGGACAAAAATAATCACCCCTTCCGTTGCTTCCGTTTCAAGGTAGCGGGTTAAGGCATCGAGTTTTTCACCGTGATTAATGATTAAGAAGGCTTGCTCAATGGTATCAACTACCGTGGTTTTGGCTTTGATTTTAATGTGTGCCGGTGATTCTACATGGCGCTTGGCAATTTGGCGAATACGGTCTGGCATGGTGGCAGAAAACAATGCGGTCTGTCGTGTTTCGGGCGTCTCGGCCAAGATAGTATCGACATCGTCGATAAAGCCCATACGAAGCATTTCATCGGCCTCATCGAGCACCACGGTTTTTAATTCATTCAGCTTAAGACTTTTTCTACCTAAATGATCAAGAATGCGTCCTGGGGTGCCGACCACAACATGTGCGCCACGCTTCAAAGCGCGCAGTTGGCCGCGCATATCAGCGCCACCGTAAATTGGCAAAACATGGAAGCCTTCCATATGCCGAGCATAGACTTGAAAAGCCTCGGCAACCTGAATCGCTAGTTCGCGAGTCGGTGCCAAAACCAGTGCTTGAGGGGCTGTTTGGTTCAAATCAATATTGGCTAAAATAGGCAGTGCAAAAGCGGCGGTTTTGCCGGTGCCGGTTTGGGCTTGGCCAATAATATTTTTGCCTTCGAGCAGGATTGGAATGCTTTTCCCTTGAATGGGTGAGGGGCTCTCGTAACCCAATTGCTTGATGGCGCGTAGTAGGGCGTCCGGTAGGTCGAGATCGGTAAATAAGGCCTGTTCGGATTCTATTTGCATGTTGGCGCCAGGTCTAAATGGTGCTACTTCATATTTTGCGCATTACCAGTAATATTGACTCGCAATGGCTATCAAGATGAGTAGCGACGTAAAAAGGAGGCGCATTGTACTCTTTTTGGCGGCATTAGAAACCGCTGTATTAGAATAAAAATCACACAATTGCGGGGTAAATCGCGGCATTAAGACAGATTAGCGCGTTGAGCTACCGACCAAAGCCCAAAAGGCATTGGTCGGTGAAGGGGAATTTAAGCCACTTGCTCACGAAAGGGTTTGATCATATTGTCGGCGTACCAATTGATCATTTGGGTTTTTTCTTCCACCGATTTATCATCTGCTTCTTTGCCATAAACATCGCGAAAGGCAATAATCACTTCAGTGACGCCAATCGCATGCAACTGCATTAAACCGTCGACCGAGAAAGAATCGTGCGACATCGCTTGAATTTGAAACGGCAAATGATCGCGGCCATACTCTTTACGGAATTCATTGATGGTATCGATCATGGTTTTGTATTCATCAATTTTACCACCTGCAGCAATCCATCCATCACTCAGTCTCGCGGCCCGCCGAAGTGCTGGCTTAGCATGACCCCCAACTAATAAAGGAACATGAAAGTCAGGCGTTGGAGTTAATTTTATAGATGCTAAGTCAAAGATTTCACCCTTGTATTCAAAGTATTCGCCAGTCATAAGGCCATTGATGATTTCCATCATCTCATCCATGCGCTTGCCGCGTTTTTCCCAAGCGATTTGCGTGGCTTCAAAGTCTTCAGGCCAAGGGCTAATGCCAACACCAAAGTCAAATCGATCGCCGATCATCATCGCTAGGCTACTTAACTGTTTTGCCACAATCGAGGGCTGACGGATAGCTAATTTTACTACAGAAGTGGAAAATCGAATTTTTTCAGTTTGTGCCGCTAAATACGGTATTGCAATAAAGGGTTCAATAAAAGGCACGCCATCGAGAAACTCGCGGGTACCATCACTGTTGTATGGATAGCAATCAGTTCCTTTTTCTGGATAACAAATACTGTCGGGAAAGGTAAAGGTATCGAAGCCGGCTGCTTCAGCTGCTTGGCAAAGAGGCAAATATTGATCTGCAGGACACATAGTGGCGTGGAAGGCAAATTTCATAGCATCATTCTCATTGATTAAATTAGTTAGTGTTTGATAACCGTTAGGGTTGCATCGATGGTTATTATTCATTGTTTGTAGAGAAGTAAAAACATAATATACGTCAACTGCGAGTGGCTGGATGCCTGATTTCGTCCAAATTAGTCGCGTATGACAGGTCTGTCATTTTTGCCGAGTTGCAATATCGCCCAGTCGATATGCTCATCGACTAGGGTAGAAAAGCCCCTTTGCTCGAGCAACGCAGAGTGGGCTTGGGCGCTGTTTTCGCCATTGCCAATGCCGACTGCCAAGTTACGTAACCATCGTTCATAGCCAATCCGGCGAATCGCTGAGCCTTGGGTGTGACGATCAAATTCTTCCGCTGTCCATAAAAAAAGATCAACCATATTGGCTTGATCAAGGCCGTGTCTGGGCTTGAAATCGGTTTCATTGGTGGGTTTGGCGAACTTATTCCACGGGCAAATTAATTGGCAGTCATCACAGCCAAATACCCGATTGCCAATTAGAGGTCGAAGCTCGATGGGAATCCGAGTTTTTAGTTCGATGGTGAGATACGAGATACATCGCCTAGCGTCTAACTGGTGTGGGCCGACAAAGGCCTGAGTCGGACAAATGTCTAAACAGGCGGTGCAACTACCACAGTGCTGGTTGGTTTGCGGCGCGTCTATCGGCAAGGGCAGGTCGGTGAATAGCTCACCTAAGAAAAACCACGAACCCATTGAGGGATTGATTAACATGGTGTTTTTGCCGATCCAGCCAAGGCCAGCTTTTTCTGCTAGGGCGCGCTCAAGAACCGGGGCACTATCCACAAAGGGCCTAGGTGAATGTTGACCGACTTGGGCGATAATTTTATCGGCTAATTGCTTAATACGCTTGCGAATCAATTTGTGGTAATCGCGGCCAAGGGCATAACGAGAAATATAAGCGGTACGGGGGTGGTCGAGAATTTTAACGGTTTCAACCTCAGGCGGCAGGTAATCCATGCGCAGGCTAATTACTCTAAGGGTACCTAGATGTAGGGCTGCTGGGTTTTGGCGCAGGGTTTCTCGCTCAGCCATATAAGCCATCTCACCGTGATAGTGTTTTTGCAGCCAGCGGTGCAGATGATCACTGTGTTGGCCCAATTCGGTATCGGTAATTCCCACCTGCTGAAAGCCTAATTCACGACCCCAACGCTTTATATCATCAGCCAATGCGAGTAGCGCCGCATCACTTTTTGAATCAAGTGACGGATCAATGTGGTTATTGGCTTTGGCACAGTCTTTCACAGAAATAACCCGTGAGTGATGAGTCTAAGAGACCTATAATACCCGTTTTGGTGACCAGATGCGCAAGCGGTTTCGATTGCCGCCGCTGAGGTGAATATCATATATGAAATTGAGTGCCACACTAAACAATGAAGCGGGCACGGTCACGTTGGGCCGTTGCTTTGCTAAAGCCGCCGCCCGACAAGGGCTGTGTGTTTACTTGATAGGTGATTTAGGTGCCGGGAAAACCACCCTTTGTCGCGGTATTATTCATGCTTATGGGCATCGAGGCGCAGTCAAAAGTCCGACTTATACGTTGGTTGAGCCCTATGAGTTAGCGATGCAAGCGTCAGATTTAACATCGGTTTTGACAACAGATCAGATCCAACAGGTGTATCATTTTGATTTGTATAGACTCAGAGACCCAGGCGAGCTGGAATTTCTTGGCTTAGATGATTACTTTAGCCGCCAGGCCCTGTGTTTAATTGAATGGCCAAAGCGTGGCAAGGGATTTATTCCCAGCGCCGATATTATATTTTCATTGCAATATAGGGTTAGTGCCGAACAACAGTTTCAATATAAGCCTCAGGCGACGAGCAGAGATTTAGATAAGCGCTACATTCACGTAAGCGCACTTTCGGCGGCTGGCAAGGAGGTCTTAACGCAGCTGCAGGCCTTATACCCAGCCCTGCAAAGGGATAATTAAGATGGGGCAGTTATCATAAGACCTTGGCTGATGACAGGTTTTTTATTAATGGACCTTCAATGAAATATTTGCGACCACAATTTATTATCGCGCAGCTGTTGTTGTTAATGGCAGTTGCACCACTACTCGCAACTGAGGTTGAAGGTTTGCGTCTCTGGCGTGCGCCGGATCACACTCGCTTAGTATTAGACCTATCGGCAGCTGTTGACTATCAAACCTTTCTATTAAGCAAGCCATCACGTTTTGTGATTGATATCGCCGATACAACATATCGACGAAGCGTGGCAGCTCAATTAAGAGCGCTTGATTTGACCAATGCCCCAATTGCCAAGATTCGTTCCGCCAAGCGTAATCAATCTGATTTACGAGTCGTATTGGAGTTGACGAAGTCGGTAGAGGCGAAGGTGTTTACTTTGCCTGCGAATCAGCAGGTTGGTGAGCGACTCGTTATTGATTTATATGACGATCAATCCAGCGAACCGGTGGTGAAAACTGTTGATCAGCGACAAGGTCGCCGCGACATTATTATTGCCCTTGATCCCGGTCATGGCGGTGAAGATCCTGGCGCCTTGGGTCCGAATAAGATTCGTGAAAAAGCCGTGGTATTGGCGATCGCAAAAAAAGCGCAAGCCGCTTTTAATCGTCGCGCTGGCTATCGCGCGGTATTAATACGCGATGGCGATTATTATATCCGCCTTAGTAAACGGCGGGAAAAAGCCAGAGCTGCGCAGGCAGACTTTTTTATTTCCATTCATGCCGATGCCTTTACCGACAAGCGGGTGAGTGGTGCCTCGGTCTATACCCTATCAGATCGTGGTGCATCTAGTGGCATTGCTAAGCATTTAGCCCAAGAAGAAAATAAAACCGACTTAGTCGGTGGCGTGTCTTTGGCTGATCAAAGTCCGATGGTCGCTGGGGTATTGTTAGATTTAAGTATGAATGCTAAGCGGGACTTCAGCTTTAAAGCCGGTCAAGCCATTGTTAAGCGAATGGGGGCGGTGACACCGCTGCATAAAAAAACGGTTGAGCATGCAGCTTTTGCCGTATTAAAAACGCCTGACATCCCGTCAGTATTGGTTGAAACGGGGTTTATTTCCAACCCAAAAGAAGCTCGACGCTTAGCTTCCTCTTCGCATCAAGCGAAGTTAGCGGAGGCCATTGTTGCTGGCACGATTGATTTTTTTAATGTCTATGCCCCTGAAGGAACCATGGTTCACTGGTATAACAATGGCGGTAAGCGTTTGGCTGACAACTACACCATCCAGCCAGGCGATACACTGTCTCAATTGGCGCAGCAATTTTCTGTTTCGTTAAACGACTTGCGTCGTTACAATGGCCTTAGCAACGATAAAATACGGGTGGGCCAAAAGCTCAAAATACCACCCCAGCAATAATAAAATTTTATGACTAAAATAAAAAAACTCGATATTCGTTTGGCTAATCAGATTGCTGCTGGTGAAGTGGTTGATCGGCCCGCCTCGGTATTGAAAGAGTTGATTGAGAACAGCTTTGATGCAGGTGCCGATCAAATTGATGTGGAGATTGAAGCCGGCGGCACTAAGCGGGTGTTAGTTCGTGACAATGGCTGTGGCATTGAGCACGATGATATGGCGCTTGCACTTGACTCACACGCGACCAGTAAAATCTATGACTTAGATGATCTAGAAGCTGTCACGACTATGGGTTTTAGGGGTGAGGCTTTAGCCAGTATCAGCTCAGTTTCGCGGTTAACCTTAAGCTCGAATGTGTCGAGCCAAGCGGAACAAGGCTGGCAAGCCAGAAGTGTGGGCCGCGATATGTCGGTTGAATTGAGCCCTGCAGCTCGGCCGCGAGGAACCACCGTTGAAGTAGAAGATTTATTTTTTAATACACCAGCGAGAAGAAAATTTTTACGTAAAGAGAAAACTGAATTTAATCACCTTGATGAGGTCTTCCGTCGCAATGCCTTGGGCAGTTTTTCCACCGGATTAAGTTTAACTCACAATGGCAAGGTTATTCACTCGCTTCGCCCTTGTAATGAAGTGTTAGATCGCGAGCGAAGAATTGCAAAGTTGCTGGGCCAAGGGTTTATCGACCTTGCTATCCATCTTGATGTTGAACACAGTGGTTACCGATTGCAGGGTTGGGTGGCGCAGCCAACCTTCTCTCGCAGTCAAGCAGATATGCAATACTTTTTTGTCAATCAACGAGTGATCAAAGACAAGGTGATTGGTCATGCGGTCAGGCAAGCATATCGCGACGTTTTATTTCACGGCCGTCAACCGGTGTTTGTTTTGTATTTTAGTTTAGATCCAAGTCAGGTCGATGTGAATGTGCACCCCTCAAAACACGAGGTGCGGTTTAGAGATTCACGGCAAGTGCACGACTTTATTTATCGCACTCTGCATAAGGCCTTAGCGGATGTCAGGCCAGAGAGCTTGTCCGCAAGCGGTGGGGGGGAGTATGCTGCCGCGTCGACAGAGGGCCAGCTTAGCCACCAGGGCAGTATGGCTTTAGCGGAACCGACTGTTGCTTATCACGGCAGGGCACGTCATTTATCGTCAAGTTATCCCGTTGCCGGTGATTATTCATCGACAGCTTCTCAGGGCGTAGGGTTTTCATCGAACCATCAGCAGCTTTACGGTACTGAATTCCTAGGCTCCGCTGCCGCCGATGCGCTGGCCAGACCTGCTGAAGACAGTGAAATTCCGCCGCTGGGTTTTGCTATTGCACAGCTGAAGGGTATTTATATTTTAGCGGAAAATGCCGAGGGCTTAATTGTTGTCGATATGCATGCTGCTCATGAGCGCATCACCTATGAGCGCATGAAGACGGCGCGCGATGACAGTGGTATTCAGGCTCAGCCATTATTAGTGCCGGTTAGCTTATCGCTCAGCGAAAAAGAAGCCGACTGCGCCGAAGAGGCAAGTGAGTTGTTTGTAAATTTGGGTTTTGAATTGCAGCGCGTGGCTGCCGAGTCTATTATTATTCGGCAAATACCGGTATTTTTAGCCTCTGCCGATGCCGAGCTATTAGTCCGTGATGTGATTGCCGACTTACTGCAATACGGCAGCAGCGATCGCATTTTAAATCATATCGATGATATTATATCGACCATGGCTTGTCATGGTTCAGTACGTGCCAACCGTCGTCTCTCCATCCCTGAGATGAATGCCTTGCTACGCGACATGGAGCGTACCGAACGCAGCGGCCAGTGCAATCACGGCCGGCCGACCTGGACAGCCATGAGCCTAGCCCAGCTCGATAAGTTATTTTTACGTGGCCGGTAATTCCCTTACACTGCCGCCGGCGATTTTTTTAATGGGACCGACCGCCTGCGGCAAAACCGCATTGGCTGAATCGATTGCCCAGCATTTTCCGGTTGAAGTAATTAGTGTTGACTCGGCGTTAATCTATCGACAGATGAACATTGGTACGGCCAAACCCGACGCTGATTTTCTCATTCGTTTACCGCACCACTTAATTGATATCCGTGATCCGGACCAGCGCTATTCGGCGGCTGATTTTCGTCGCGATGCGCTGCCCTTAATGGCGGATATTACCGCCCGTGGTCATATCCCTTTGTTGGTGGGCGGCACGATGCTGTACTTTAAAGTATTGTTGGAAGGTATTGCCGAGCTGCCGCCTGGCGATGCAGCTATTCGTCAACAGATTTTATCGGATGCCGAACAACTGGGTTGGCAGGCTATGCATCAGCGTTTAGCGGAGGTTGATCCCATCACCGCCGCGGCCTTACATCCGAACCACTCGCAACGGATTCAACGGGCTTTAGAGGTGTATTACAGTAGTGGTGAAACGCTCAGCAGTCACCAAGCGCGGCAGCAGCTTGAAGCTTTGCCTTATCGCGTTGCGCAGCTGGCTCTGTGGCCGGCGAAGCGCAGCGAGCTTCACGCCCGCATCGCACAGCGTTTCGACAAGATGTTAAAGCAGGGTTTAGTGGATGAATTGCGTGCCCTGCGACGAAATTTTGATTTGCATGCCGACATGCCCTCAATGCGATCAGTAGGTTATCGACAAAGTTGGGACTATATTGAGCAGCGCATTAGCGCTCAACAACTTCGCGAGCAAGGTATAGCGGCTACTCGCCGGTTGGCTAAGCGGCAGCTCACTTGGTTGAGAAAATGGCCCCATTTGCATCGTTTAAGTGCTAATTTCGATCAAGATCAGGTCGCTAGCTATTGGCTTGAGACAAGTTTACAAAAAATTTCTAAACTACTTCATGAACTTAACGGCTAATTGTGGTCGAAACGTGTATACTGGGACGGTGGGATGCTTGGTACGATGGTGATAGGTGCGATTATTGTTATGTTATACCGCAATGGCCGCATTGATTAACGTCAGGCGAAGCAGTTTTTTTAGACCGTACGGCGACAAGCTACTCAGTCTTATTTATAATAGTCTGATTCGCGATTTACGCGTATATAATTCAAACGCATGTAATTGCTGGCACGAAACTGGACCGAGTTGGTCCTGACCGCAGTTGGTCAATGTTTTGCTAAGAAAACTCTACCTATTTATTGAAGCTTTTCTTCTTTTAACCCATTTGGGAGATCATCATGTCTAAAGGGCACAGCCTACAAGACCCTTACCTTAATTTGCTCCGTAAAGAGCGCATTCCGGTATCTATTTTCCTCGTTAACGGCATTAAACTGCAGGGCCAAATAGAGTCATTTGATCAATTCGTTATTTTGCTTAAGAACACGGTCAGTCAGATGGTTTACAAGCACGCAGTATCGACGGTGGTGCCTGGCCGAAATGTTCGTTTGCCGATGCAGCACCCTCCCGGTGATGATGAACCGAGTAGTAGCGATTAAGCTAGTATTTGTTGCTTGATAGTTTTACGCGTAACGGTTAGCCGCGAGTCACGTCTTGTTTTTTGAACGTCACGACAGTGGCGAGCGGGTACTATTAGTGCACTGTGAATTTAGCACTGTGCCTTCATTCGTCCACAATAATGCCACCCACCCATCGTCGGATTCCAAGTCGCCGAAACCGTTAGCTCTAACTCTAGATGCGACGGATGTCGATAGCCGCTATGCAGCCTGTCCCGAGGAGTTTGCTGATCTTGCGCGTTCCGCGGGGCTTGAGGTGGTCGCGTTAATTACCACTCGGCGAGTCAAGCCAACCCCCAAATTTTTTATTGGTAGCGGCAAGGTTGACGAAATCAAGCATTGGGTCGAGTATGAAAAGGTCGATGTTGTGATGTTTAATCATGGTCTAAGTCCGTCCCAAGAGCGTAATTTAGAACATGCACTGTGTTGCAAGGTGATTGACCGAACTGGCTTGATTCTTGATATATTTGCTCAGCGAGCCCGAAGTCATGCTGGTAAATTACAAGTTGAATTGGCTCAGTTAGAGCACATTTCGACACGGTTAGTGCGGGGTTGGACCCACTTAGAGCGGCAGAGAGGCGGTGTCGGTATGCGTGGGCCGGGTGAGTCGCAGCTTGAAACCGACCGCCGTTTACTACGCGAACGGATCCAGTCGATCAATCGCCAGTTGTTTAAAGTAAATGCCCAGCGGCAACAGGGGCGGCGCGCACGGCAGCGGGCTGAACTGCCCACAATTGCTCTAGTCGGCTACACCAATGCCGGCAAATCGACCTTGTTTAATCGCCTGTCGACTGCCAAGGTGTATACCGCCGATCAGTTATTCGCCACTCTAGATCCTACCTTACGTGCTATTGATTTGCCGCGGTTTGGGAAAGTGGTGCTAGCGGATACGGTGGGTTTTGTTCGGCATCTGCCGCATCAGCTAGTGGCGGCCTTTAAAGCTACCTTAGAAGAAGCTGCAGAGGCGGATTTACTATTACACGTCGTTGACGCCTCAGCGGAGGATGTCGATTTAAATATTCATGCGGTTGATGAGGTGTTAGCTGAAATTGGGGTTGTCGACATACCGGTATTGCAGGTGATGAATAAAATTGACTGCCTTAAGTCCACTCAGCCCCACAGCGATTACATGGCTGAGCAAGGCAAAGTTTCACGTGTGTGGTTGTCGGCACACAGTGGCGACGGAGTCGAGGGTCTGATGGCGGCAATTGCCGAGCGTTTAGGCGGTTCTTTTTGGCAAGGCACATTAGCATTAACCGCTAATCAGGCTAAGCTTAGGGCGAAATTGTACTCAGTGGGCGCCGTGACGAATGAGGTCTTTACGGATCAAGGTGGCTATAAGTTAACCCTCTCGTTTCCGCGCGATGATCTGATTCGATTAATTGTTGGAACGGGGCATGAATTACCCGCTGAGATTTTGTCGGTCTCGTAAGGTTTGGATCGCTAGGGCTGAAAGGCGGTACTAATGCTCATTGTGAAGCGCTTTTTGCATCAGCAAGATTCAGCACACATGGATATTTGTTACACTGCCTCAATTATTGAATGGAGTGAAGGTCATTGTCATTTGAGGTGTAAACTCGGTATGATTTGAGATTTTAATCGGTCGTACTATAAATAATGATGTAAATCATTGAAATTATTAATTACTAAGAACAACGCAGGAGTCACAAATGGCTTGGAATGAACCGGGCAATAACTCGGATAAGAATGGGGGCGATCGACACGGTGGCCGAAAAGATAACGATCCATGGAGCCAATCCAATCAAGGGCCGCCCGATTTAGACGAGGCTTTAGAAAAGCTTAAAGCGCAATTTAGAGGCATTTTTGGCGGTAGTTCACGTAAGGGCTCTGGCGGCGGTTCAGGTAAGGGTTCTGGCGGCGAATTTCCCAAAAGCATTGTCATGTTTGCCTTATTGGCAGTGGTGGCATTTTGGGGCTTCTCAGGTTTTTATCAGGTCGACCAAAAAGAGCGAGTGGTAATTCTTCGCCTCGGCCAATACCATGATACTGTAGGCCCCGGCTTACATTGGAATCCCTTGTTTATCGATCAGCGCTTTTCGGTTCTTGTGACGCAAGAACAAGATTATCGAGTGCGCGGTTTGATGCTTACCGAAGATGAAAATATCGTCGAAGTGCCAATCTCGGTGCAGTACACCATCCCCGATCCGAAAAAGTTTATTTTGCAAGTGCGTGACCCCATTACCAGTTTGCATCATGCCACTGACAGCGCCATTCGTCATGTAGTGGGTGGTACTAAGTCAAGTGACGTGCTATCGCAGGGTCGTCAAGCCATGGCTGAAGAGACTAAAGTGCGATTACAAAGCTACTTGGATAGCTATGATACAGGCATTAATATTACCTTGGTCAATATTTTGAAGGCAGAGCCTCCCAAAGCTGTAAAGCCGGCTTTTGATGATGTGATTTCGGCAAAAGAAGATAAGGATCGTTACGTCAATGAAGCGAAAACCTATGCAAATGGCCTTGTGCCTGAGGCGCGTGGTAAAGCAGAGCGTATAATGCAAGAGGCGATTGGTTACCGAGAGAAATTAATTGCTGAGGCTGATGGTGAAGCTCAGAGATTTGTTAAACTTTATAATGAATATCGAAAAGCACCAGAGGTTACTCGTGAGCGTTTATATCTTGATTCAGTTGAGGGGGTTATGAGCAACGTTTCTAAAGTTTTGATAGACGTAGAGGGCGGTAATAATATGATGTACTTGCCGTTAGACAAAATGGTATCTCAGCCTAAAAGTGCATTGCCAGAAGCTACTGCCAGTGGCCAAAACGATATTGTAAGTCAAGTTGCAAACCAGGTGATTGATCGTATACGGCAAGAACAATCACGCGCCAGACGCTCGGAGGCCCGATAATGTCAAACCGTTATCCAATTATTGTATTAATATTAGCATTAATCCTATTATTAGCTTCAAGTATTTTCTATCGAGTTTTAGAGGTTGAAACGGCTGTAAAGCTTCGTTTCGGTGAATTAGTTTCAGCCAATATTGAGCCAGGCTTACATGCTAAAATTCCTTTTGCTGACGTAATTCGTAAAGTTGATCGTCGCTTGCTTACCCTTGATGCCCGCCCTGAGAGTTTCTATACGGTTGAAAAAAAGCGTCTAGAAGTTGATTCTTTTGTAAAATGGCGGGTCGTTGATGTTGAAAAATATTATTTAGCTACAAATGGCGACGAAGAGCGAGCAAAAGTCTTGTTGGCAAACCGCGTGAATAATGACTTACGTGACGAGATTGGTTTGCGTACTTTGCATGAAGTTGTTTCAGGTGAGCGTGATCAAATGATGGCCACATTAACAGACAGGCTGCATCAAGCTGCAATGGCTGATTTTGGTGTCGAGGTAATCGATGTTAGGGTAAAGAGGATAGATTTTCCACAAGAAGTCAGTAACGACGTATATAATCGAATGAGAGCTGATAGAGAGAAAGAGGCTCGTCAATATCGGTCGGAAGGATTAGAGTTGGCAGAAAAAATTCGAGCCGATGCTGATCGTGAAAAGGTGGTGATTGAGGCCGATGCCTACCGTCAAGGTGAGCTTATTAGAGGTGATGGAGATGCCAAGGCTGCTGAGATCTATGCGGAGGCCTATAACCAAGATCCAGAATTCTATGCTTTTTCAAGGCGCTTGAAAGCCTATGAGGCGTCTTTCTCAAACAAAGGCGATGTTTTATTGGTTGATCCTGAAAGCGACTATTTTCGCTACCTAAATAAGGTCGATGCGCAATAAATTGTTCTAGATTTTAACCACTAGCCGGGAAGGTAATTGCCAACCCGGCTTTTTTGTGTCCCAAGGGTCTGTTAGGCCCACTGAATTTTGAATAGGATCGTGTATGACTCATCATTTGTGGTTGGCACTGTGCTTGGTGTTGGTGATTGAGGGCATATTGCCTTTTATTGCGCCTAGTCAATGGCGCCGTGTGTTGGTTACCATAAACAGTCTGAGCGACGGGCAAATTCGCGGGATGGGTTTAGCCAGTATGTTGACTGGAGTCGTGTTATTATTAGTATTGAATTAACCTCTGCTATGAATGAATCGTTGCTAGGGTTGATTTGCGTCGTAATGATTAATTTTAAAAGTAGGTAGACCAAATGACCAGTGCCGATCGTTGGATGCTTCCTGAAGGAGTGGACGAGTTATTGCCTGAGCGAGCGGCCATTGCTGAGCAAGCGCGCAGAAGTGTACTCGATCTTTTTAATGTCTGGGGTTATCAACTGGTCATGCCGCCATTAATTGAGTTTACCGATTCACTCCTAATCGGTACGGGCCAAGATGTTGAGGTGCAAAGTTTCCGGCTCACCGATCAACTAAGCGGTAAGCCTATGGCGGTGCGCGCTGACATCACACCACAGACGGCACGTATTGACGCCCACAGTCTTAATACCCAAGGTGTGAGGCGACTGTGTTATGCCGGCAGCGTATTGCATGCGCGGCCCAAAACGTTAATGGCTTCACGCTGCCCGATTCAAGTGGGTGCCGAATTATACGGTGATCAAAGTATTGCAGCTGATATTGAAGTTGTGTCATTACTGCTTGAAACGTTAATTGTGCTTGAAGCCAGTTTTATCACTAACAGTGAATCTGGGTTGTTAGATCAATTAACTCTAGACTTGGGCCATGTGACAATTGATCAAGCGATAAAAGCGGCCTTGGCTGAGGCTATGCCCGATCTCGACAGCGATGATACGGCAGCTATATTTAACGCGATTCAACGCAAGTCACAGCCCGACTTAAATTTACTGCTGGCTGACTTGGCGATTGATCAAGACTTAATGATTATTTTACAGCAGTTACCCGAGCTTTGCGGTGGTGTCGATGTATTAGCGCAAGCAAAAAGGTTGCTCGGTGCTTTAGGCCCGCAAGTGAATAAAGCGATTGATCAGTTGGCACAAATCGCTGAATGCATAGCGGCGCGTTTTCCTAAGGTTGCCCTATATTTTGATTTAGCCGAAATTCATGGCTATGAATACCATACCGGTATTGTCTTTGCTGCCTATGCCGACGGCAACGGCTTAGCCTTAGCCAATGGTGGCCGCTACGATAATATCGGCCAAGTATTTGGTGCAGCGCGTTCAGCGACCGGCTTTAATGCCGACTTAAAAGCCCTGTTAGCCTTTCTACAGTCGCGAGCCGGTAAGGACCTAGCGACGCAGGCTAGTGATATTATCGCCGCGCCGAATACCTATGATGCGGTTGATGATGCTAGCCTTTGGCAGGCGGTTAGCGCCTTGCGTCAAGCCGGTGAGGTGGTGATTTTTAATGGTCAGCAGGGCGCTGAGCCAGCTGGTCGACAGTTGGTGCAGCGAGACGGCAAATGGCACGTCGAAACCCTTTAATCCACTGATATAGATTAATAAATTTTCTTCAGTAGTAGGTATCAGTAAGTATGAATAAAAATATAGTCGTCTTGGGAACCCAGTGGGGAGATGAAGGCAAAGGAAAAATCGTTGACTTGCTCACAGCTAAGGCCGATGCCGTGGTACGGTTTCAGGGTGGTCACAACGCCGGCCATACCTTAGTGATTAATGGCGAGAAAACGGTGCTGCATTTAATTCCCTCCGGTATTTTACATGACGGTGTTACCTGCTTAATTGGGAATGGGGTGGTGCTATCACCCGAAGCCCTTTTAAAAGAAATGTCCGGTCTCGAACAGCAGGGCGTCAATGTGGCTGAAAAATTATTACTCAGCACTTCTTGTCCATTGATACTGCCTTATCATATCGCGCTCGATCAAGCACGTGAAATCCAGCGCGGCAATGCAAAAATTGGCACCACCGGTCGCGGTATTGGGCCAGCCTATGAAGACAAAGTGGCTCGTCGCGGGCTGCGCTTAGGCGACTTACGTAACCCCGAACAATTTGCTGAAAAAGTCCGAGCCGTGATGGACCTGCATAATTTCACTCTGCGCGAATACTATCAAGTAGAACCGGTCGATGTAGAAAAAACCATTGCCGATACGTTGGCCATGGTGCCCACTTTAGCGCCGATGATGAACGACGTGGTCGAAACCTTGCACTCCTATCGCCGCGACGGTAAGTCTGTGTTATTCGAAGGAGCGCAGGGTTCACTGCTTGATATTGATCACGGCACTTATCCCTATGTCACCTCGTCCAATACTACCGCTGGCGGTGCGCCATCGGGCAGTGGGGTTGGGCCACTGTATTTAGATTTCGTGCTGGGCATTACTAAGGCTTATACCACTCGCGTGGGCTCGGGACCATTTCCGACCGAACTACACGATGATATTGGCCGGCATTTAGCAGTGAAGGGCAATGAAGTAGGTGCTACCACTGGTCGCGATCGACGCTGCGGATGGTTCGATGCCGTAGCGGTCAGACGTGCCGTGCAAATTAATAGTGTTTCGGGTGTTTGCTTGACCAAGCTCGATGTTTTAGACGGTTTGGACACAGTACAGATTTGTGTGGGTTATGAAGATGCTAATGGCAATCGCATGCCGTTTGAGGTTGACAGCGACTACTTTGAAAAACTGCAACCTATTTACGAAACCATACCCGGTTGGTCCGGCTCGACATTCGGCGCTCAGTCGTTTGATGATTTACCAATAGAAGCCAAACAATATATTCGTCGCTTAGAAGAATTAATTGAAACGCGGGTTGATATTATTTCCACAGGCCCAGATAGAAACGAAACTATCATTTTGAATGATTTAATTCATTCAGCAATTTAATTCGTTTTATTTTTATCGAGGTTTTGAATGTTCATAGATAAAATTTTGGGGCCAATTAAACAGTGGGGATATCTGGTTAAAGACCTTGACGATGCGATGGAATGTTGGGTTAAGCAGTTAGGTATTGGCCCGTGGTGGGGCTATAAGAACGTTCAGGTAACTTCATGTTACGATGGAAAGAAGAACCCGATTTCAATGAGTGTGGGATTATCTTATCACCAAGGAATACAGATCGAGTTAATTCAACAGCTTGATAATAACCCTTCTCCTTATCAGTACTTTTATCAGCGTGGAACTGAAGCACAGGCTTTGCAACAAGTGGCTTACATGGTGCCTGATATCGACGCGGCAATTGTACAGTGCCAACAACGCGGCATGCATGAAGTCGGTCGAATTCTACCCACCCCTGATTTGGCCTACGTATATATGAGTTCATCTGGGATGGCAGGTTTAGCAATTGAGCTAATGCCCTATGATCAAAATTTTCTTGATGATTATGAACGAAGTTCGATTGAAGCAGAAAAATGGAATGGAAGTGATCCTTTCCGTTTGATTGAATTGTAATTTTCAAATTTATTTATTTGGATTGAGAAATGCTGAATAATCTTTTAAAGGGAATATTTTTATCAGTAATAATTTCTCTTGTTTCTTGTCAATCTGATCGTTCTCCTGAATCATGTCTGCCAGAGGAATTGCTTGGTAAAAACATAGACATCAAGGGGGGTGAGTTTCAATTCGGTGATAATCGCTTTTATATAGATGAAGGTCCATCAGCTACAGCTACAGTCACTGGGTTTAATATCGATATCCATGAAGTAACAAATATTCAGTTTGCGAAATTTGTAGGTGAAACTGGTTTTATTACAGATGCCGAAAAGGGTTTGTCAGAGGCAGATTTTCCTGATTTACCAGAAAAATATCGAGTCCCAGGCTCAATGGTTTTTGTTCCACCGGATGAAAATGCGCCTAACTCTCCAGCTCATTGGTGGCAATTTATTCCTGATGCAAATTGGCGGCAGCCCTATGGACCTGGTTCAGATATCATTGGAAAGGAAAATCACCCAGTGGTTCAACTAACTTATGCTGATGCTCAAGCATATGCCAAGTGGTTAGGTCGGCGCTTACCAACAGAACTTGAATGGGAGTTTGCCGCTAGAGGGGGTTTAGATGGTGCCATCTATTCTTGGGGCGATGAAAAGCCTCATGATGGCCAGCCAAAGGCTAATACCTGGCAGGGTATTTTCCCTCACGTTAACTTGAAGGAGGATGGATTTATAGCAAGTGCGCCAGTCGGTTGTTATGCTCCGAATGGACTTGGCCTTTATGACACAACAGGAAATGTTTGGGAGTGGAGTAGCACACCCTATGGGCCTGACAGAAAAAGGAGCTATGGAGCTAATGGCTTCGACCCTCAACAGCCCGGCGTTATAGTCAGAACCTTAAAAGGCGGGTCTTTTTTATGTGCTGATAATTATTGCCAGCGCTATCGACCTGCTGCGAGACAGGCTCAAGACGTCACTGTAGCCTCACCACATATTGGTTTCCGTACTGTGGCGAATAGAATTATCAATTAGTATATTTCTGTAGATTGATTATTGGGACTTTATAAATGGTTGATTGGTTAATTAGTAACGAGACTTACAATCTTGCATTGTGGTGTGGGCTTATTTACGTTGTCTTGATTGTTGTTGGTGCTGTATTTGTAAAGGCGCCATATGGAAGATTTTCATCTGATAATTACGGAGTGAGCTTATCTCCAAGATTTGGGTGGTTTCTTATGGAATTACCTGCAACATTGAGCTTCATCTTTTTTTACTTCCAAGGCGATAATTGTTTTGAGGCGGTACCATTATTCTTCTTAGGTATATGGTTAATCCATTACGGAAATCGCGGATTTGTTTTTCCATTTTTAATTAGGACTGCAAAAGGAGCTAAGGGCACCTTTAGTATAATGATTGTTGGAACCGGCTGGTTAGTAACTAGCTTGCACGGTTATTTGAATGCGGTATTTATTGGCCATTTAAGCGAGCACTTAACTGATGATTGGTTTATTGACCCGCGGTTTTTGATTGGCATGGTGATTTATGCTTTTGGGTATCTTATGAATATTCATTCAGATGCCATTATTCGAAACTTGCGTAGCAAGGACGAAGTGCAACGTGGTGAAAAAGTTTACCGTATCCCAGAAGGCGGTTTATTCAAGTATGTGAGCAACCCCAGTTATTTTACCGAGTTAATTTCTTTTACTGGCTTTGCCATTGCCACTTGGTCACTAGGTGCTTTGTTTGTGCTCGCGGTGAGTGCAGCGAATTTAATTCCACGGGCGTTTCAAGTGCACCAGTGGTATCTGGAAAAATTTCCTAACGATTACCCTCGTGACCGAAAAGTGTTAATACCTTTTATCGTGTGAAGATGATCAAGTTGACTGCGGTTTTTTCGAAACATATTTGATTAAAATAGATTGGAGCCATGACTGAATTTTTACGCAGGGCTCGCATGATATGCTGCCACACTTCACTATTATCATCCTTACAGTTCATTAAACTTATCTAGGCACGAATCCCGTTATTATAAATGCTAATCGGATAAACAAAACAGCTTGACAATACGCATACTTAATATGCTTTAAAGAGGAGCTTTCACTATGAACAGCGCTGATATCACCGCTCAAATCGAAGCACAGTACACTCATATGAAACAGGTGCAACTGCGCGAGGGTATTCCCAGTGCTGCGGTTCGAAAAGATCGCTTGCAACGCTGCATTAATTTGTTGGTCGATCATAAAGATGAATTATCAAAAGCATTAGAGCAAGACTTTGGTGGGCGCTCGCCTAACTTGACGCAGTTGTCAGAAATCATGCAAGGGACCGGCCATTATAAACATGCGCTTAAACATGTTGATAAATACATGAAAGCTGAAAAACGATCGGCACCGTTCCCTATTGGCTTATTGGGTTCGCGTGCCGAGTTACATTATCAGCCCAAGGGCGTGGTGGGTATTATGTCGCCGTGGAATTTTCCTATTGCGATGGTGTTTGTGCCGTTATGCAATGCGATTACTGCGGGTAATAGGGCCATCATTAAGCCTTCGGAGTTCAACCCTGCCACGGCCGAATTAATAAAAACCTTAATAGAGCAAACTTTCAGCTCCGACGAAGTAGCCGTGTTTACGGGTGGCGCTGAGGTTGGCGCTGCTTTTAGTGCCGTGCCGTTTGATCATTTATTTTTTACCGGCGCCTCCAGCATCGGCCAAAAAGTGATGGAAGCCGCAGCTAAAAACTTAACTCCCGTGACGCTTGAGTTAGGCGGCAAGTCACCGGCATTGATTGATGCGGCGTACCCAATTGAGTTAGCCGCAGAGCGCATTATTAGCGGCAAGGGCATGAACTCGGGCCAAGTTTGTATTTCGCCGGATTATGTCTTTGTGCCCGAGCAGGGCTTAGAGGCCTTTATTGCTACTGGCCGTGCAATTTTTGCTAGTCAGTTTCCCACTGTAATGGGTAACCCCGACTATACCGCCGTGGTCAATGATCGTCACTACGCGCGGTTAGTGAGTTACTTAGATGAGGCCCGTGCCGCGGGGGTGAGAATTGAGCCTTTATGTGACGAAGAGTTAGTGGTAGGCGATCGCCGGATTCCGATTACGCTGGTGATTAATCCTAGCGATGAGTTGCGTATCATGAAAGATGAAATATTTGGACCGTTAATGGTGATTAAAACCTACAGTAACGAACAAGATTGTATTGACTTTATTAATGCACGGCCTTCGCCATTAGCGTTTTATTATTTTGGCGAGGATAAGCAAAAACAACAGCAAATGTTAGACCAAACACTATCGGGTGGGGTGACAATCAATAATGTAACCATGCATGTGAGCTGTTACGACTTGCCGTTTGGCGGTGTCGGTAATAGTGGGATGGGCAACTACCACGGCATTGAAGGCTTTAAAACCTTTAGCCATGGTCGCTCGGTGTTTCGACAGGGTAAGTTAGATTTAGCTAAGCTGGCCGGTACCTTGCCGCCCTACGGTGAAAAAGTGAAAAAAGTGCTGGCGAGTCAAATTAAAAAATAACCTTTGATTAGCGCCTAGCGTTGTCTGACTAGGCCTTCTTGCACCGCCGAGGCCACCAGTTGGCCTTTAGTGTTGAATACTTTGGCGCGGCCCATGCCGCGCCCGCCACCGGTAAAATCACTGTCAACTTCAAACAATAACCAGTCGTCTATTTTTAATGAATGATGAATCCAAATGGAATGACTGAGCGTGGCGGCCATTACATTAGGGGTAAAGGGATTAATGCGATGCGGAAAAAATGCGGGCATTAAAATCGGATTGTCCGAGGCATAAGCAAACATTTGTCGTTGTAAGCTATCGTTGTCGGGCAGTGCTGTGGTGGTTTTGATCCATGCTAATAATCGCGGCGGCTGTGGTTGCGGGTCAATAATGGCCGGTGGATTGACGAATCTTATATCAATTGGCCAGTCATACTGATTGTTAATTCCTTTACTGGCAAGAAAATCGTTAATACGGAGACTTTCTTTGATGAGCGATTCAGGATTTGGTGCGTCGGGCATCGTCGCCGCATGACTCAAGCCTTGTTCGGGTTTCTGAAACGATAAGGTGGCGGTAAAAATATTTTTTTTATTCTGTTCAACAACCACTTGCCGACTCAAGAATGAGCGACCGTTTCTCATTGTTTCAACGCAATAAGTTAAAGGAACACCTATTGCGCCTTGGCGTAAGAAGGTTGAATGCATGCTGTGCAGTACATAGGGTTTCGTCACGGTTTGTTGACCTGCACTCATGGCCTGTGCCATCACTTGACCACCATAAATGCGCTCACCGCTGTCGTCATTGCATAAGCCGGTGAACCGTGTCAATGTCTCTGAAGGGCTATCGAGCCGTTCAAGTGCCAGCGAGTCGATAATACCTTGTAGGCCTTTAGGCATAATTTTATTTACCTTCACATATTTAGAAAAAATAAGTCAGTTAAAGCGTACGATTGTTAAAAGTCATTAGGCCTTAATAACGCGTCATGACCGCCGTCTAGAAATAAGACCGTGCCCGCAATAAAGCTACTATTGGGGTCGAGTAAAAACGCCGTCGCGTGGGCAATATCTTCCGGTTGGCCGGATCGACCAACCGGAATGCTGGCCGCAAAGGCCTGGTTGATTTTTCTTAGCGAGGGGTCGGTTTCTATTTTTTCGTTAAGCGGCGTGGCAATATAGCCTGGGGCAATGGCATTAAGCCGAACCCCTGCCGCTAAATAGTCTCGGCTGTGTTGCCGCATCCAGCGGGTCAGGGCGCGTTTACCACCAGCATAGGCTTCGTTACCCTCGGCAAGCTCATCAATGAGTGCCACTGCTTGTTCTTCATTGCCGGCTAATAGCGCTTCGACATAAGCTTCATTTTGACTCATGGTAGCCGAGATCGACGAAATCAATACCATCGCGCCGTGGCGTTTGGCGACTTGGTCTTTCAAGCCTTCAATGGTGGCCAATGCACCAAAATAATTGATTCGACTGATTAATGAGACCGGTTTAACGTTAACGCCAACTCCAGCACAGGGGATAAAACCATCAAGCCCATCAGGGGCAAGGGCTTTAATGCCTGCAATTGCCTGTTGCCGGCCTTGATCGGACGATAAGTCAGCTTCAATATCGGCATTATGTAAATCGACCACAATCACTTGGTGGCCGTCTTGTTGAAGCCGATCAACAATGCCGGCGCCAATGCCGCTAGCGCCGCCGGTAATGGCATAGATCCCCATCGTTAGTTTCCTTTTATGACAGAATGGCTAAATAGTGGAATGACTTACGCTTAATGGCGCACCTTGCCAAAATGATTCGCTAACACCACGGCGGTAGCGAGCGCGACGATGGCACAAAGGACGGTGTCAAGATTGACACCAGCCCTAAAATCGCCGACCTTCCACAGCAGGACACTGCCCACGAATACATTGCTAGCACCCCATAATACATTCACCACCGGTGAAGACTCACCCACACCGGGCGGGCTGGCGAACGGGCTTTGAAAGGCTTGGCCAGACAGGCCATTGACGCAGTGCGGAATGGCATTGACTAACAAGGCGCAGCCGAGCGCATGGGCGAGATAGGTGAGTATTAGCATGGCAGATATCCTTCATTATGGTTATTGAATGATGACACGGGGCATCTCACTCATAATAAAGTGGGTGCCAGCGGGATCGAGCATATAGGCCACATCGGGTTCGACCAGGGTTTTTTGTTCGGGCTCTGATAACGATTGAAAAAACCGTTCGATGGATTCAAACCACTGCTCGGTCACACCGTCGTAACAGCGCTCAGGGGCCAAGGCATAGTCATCAATATGCCGCGGATTTTGATCATAGGCCATGATGTCTTTATTTAAATTATCAACCGCTTGAAATAAACCGCCATGGTGTTCTAGCCAATGCTGATGAAAGTCATCGCGCGATAAGGCAGAATTGCGGCGTAATATACAGAGTAATTTAGCGGTGGCCTCAGTGCGCGCATTGGGTTTATCGACAATAGTATTGGCTGTGTCAGCTAATAACCACGCTTGCGATGCACGATCGAGTAAGTATTCTTCATCGGGCACCACATGCTGTTGGTAGTAAGGGTCATCGATCATGGATTGAAAGGCGTCCATCGAGTGATACCAAATGGCACTGACACCGTCATAACCTTGCTGCTCGAAGCTGGCGTCTTTGGGGTCGCGTCGGTAATCAGCGGCTAAGCGAGAGTTCTGTTCATAGCGGACAATGTATTGTGTTAAGGCGGGGCTGTTGGCAAATAGCGGGCCATGGACGTTGGCCCAGTGCCGATGAAATTCATGGCGTGATAAGGCGGCATTTCGTTTTAAGAAACATAGCAGTTTGATCACGGGCTTTTCCTTATTGTTAGACAGATCAGTTACAGCAAGTCGTTATACTTAATTACTATCAATGAATCGTATCGTTACTACCTTCACCTTTCTTTTTACGGTAAGGTCATATGTCATTCAATGTTTAACTAAGAGGGTACACAAGTGAGCCAAGAAGAAAATAACAAATCGTTAATGCGTCGTTGGTACGATGAGATGTGGCAGCCATGTAATTTTGACTTAATCCCTGAGTTGGCGGGTCCGCATTACACCCGCCACGATATGATGGGCACGCGCACTGTTACCGGCGAAGAATACCGCGACAGTTTAAAAATGTTTGGCGCTACCTGGACGATTCGCGATTTTAATTACTTTCTGATGTCAGAAGGTAACTTTATCACATCGATTGGAAGCTGGGTGGTTAAAAACTTTGATGGTCAAGGGAACGATGCGCAATGGGATTGGGTGCAGTCGTTTCGAGTTGAAGACGGACGCTTAGTCGAAACATGGCTGCCTGCAATGGGTGGTACGGATACGCAGTGGGCTGCTAGCGATATACCAGCACAGAATATCTTGGTTCGTGGCTAGCGCATTATACCATTGTTGTCATTAACACGGCGTAGACTACTAGCAAGTCGATATTTTAATGACGAAAGTCACTAAAGATATCGGGGTAGTCGCGCCAATAGTATTGTAAGTCCTCGTCGGGCCAATCTTTATAGATAAGCTCCCAGTTGAGATTGTCGATGCGCCAGCCATGATGTGGATCGAGATTGCTTATAAACACCGGCGCCCCATAGTTACAAAATCGCGTATCAATACTGAGTCTAACAGTGCTTTCAGAGGTGTTGGGCTCGGCGCGATGCACGCAGCAGGAATGAAAAATAATCACATCCCCACGCTCAACATCAGAGACATGCCAGGTTGTCTCATCAGCAAAGATTTCACATTGCACGCCCCCCACGCCATCGGCCGCTTTGACTGTTCGCACGCCTTGCTTGTGAGAGCCTGGTAGCAGTTGTAATCGCCCCATGCCTTGTTCAGTGTCGTGAAGCGCCACCCAAATACCGGCCATGGTTGGTCCTGCTTGATGAGAGCGCGCATCTTGGTGCGGCGGGGTCTCGTAACCTAATTTTTTTGGGCAGGCGATACGACCCAGTTTCATAGGGTAAATAAAAACATCTGGCCCCACCACTGTTTGCATTAATTTCTGTGCATCAGCTTGATGAAAGAAATTATGAAAGCTCGGCAGTGATTGAATTTTTGGATAGACCTGATCCCAAATAGGGTCGGTTTCAAAAAAAGGCTCGCCCATCAGTTGGGGTAGCTGACTTTGCTGGTCAAACACGATATGGGGCTGTAAGCAATGAAGCATGTCATGCATTAAGCGCTCGCAACGCTCTGGATTAATGGCTTGTTTGAAATATAAATAACCCTGTGCATTAAATCGATCTTGAAGTTGTTCTGTACTTTCTTCATTCTTGGAAGTGATGAGTGGCTGAAATAGTGTCATGGCTGAAAAGTTTTTTAACAAGATGGGTTTGATGGGCAGTTATGCTTGTTTTAAATACATAGTAAACTGGTGTTTGATTTTGATAAACCTCTTAAATAAATAAAATAATAAAAGTTAATCAATCAATTTGGATTGCCAACCTTTATTTGGAGTTAAGGCCCTTTATCTACATCATCTGCAATACTATACGAAAAGTATTAATAGCTTGTCATTCTCTTTATAAATCTGTGGAACAGTTGATCCAAGGTGTTCATGGCCCGTATATTGTTTAAAACTAAACCTTAAGGATTATCTATATCAATGAAAAATAAAAAGATTCTACTCGTTACAGGAGCAACTGGATTTGTTGGTAGTCATTTTGTTGAGCGGATGCTGACAGAGACAGATTATCAAATACGGTGTCTCGTTCGCGATATTAAACAGTTGGGTCGTTTGACCGCCTATCGAAATAAAATTCAGTTGGTTGCTGGTGACATAACGGATGTTGAAAGTTTAGCCGCAGCCTTTGATGGTGTTTGGGGTGTTGTTAATCTAGCTGGTTACCGCGAGTTTTGGAGCTGTAAAAGTAACCACTATTATGCTGTAAATGAGCAAGGGGCAAAAAATGTTTTTACGGCCGCCTTTGAAGCGGGCGTTGAAAAAGCTGTTCAAGTGAGCACGCCTTTAGCTTTTGGCGTACCTAAAATAATTCCATTTAATGAGGGCAGTCTGGTTGGTAAGCATCCTAGTCGATACGGGCACAGTAAATATCTTGGCGATAATGCGGCTTGGGAATTACACCAAAGAGCTGGATTACCACTAACTATTGTTTATTTAGCAGCAGTGATTGGTGCCGGAGATGATAAAGCTACCATGGAAGTTCGAAGGGCTGTTGAGGGCAATATGCCAGCCTTAGTGGGTGCTGATACCACCTACACTTATGTATATTTAGGTGATGCGGTTGAATCGATTGCGCAGGCGCTGATGCGTGAGGAGACAATAGGTGAGCGTTACTTAGTTGGCACTGAACGCGCCACGACGCGTGAGTATTTCAATTTAATCGGCGATCTTGCTGGCGTGTCTATGCCCGATTTTAATATTCCTGAGTCGATATTAAAGCCAATTGCGTTTGTAATGGAGTTAGTTTCACGGGTAACTGGTGTTAGGCCAATGTTGCCGCTTGATGTGCTAAAAACCACCTCGGCAGGCTCGCTTTTATTTGACGGAAGTAAGGCGCAGAAAGCATTAGGAATAAATTATACGCCATTGTCGACAGCACTCGCTGAGTCGGTTGAAGAAATACAGCAAGAAACACGGCAAGTCACAGCTTAATAAAATTTTTCTCCACCTTTCATTTTAGCTAATCGACCTCGGCCATCGGTGGTAGTTGTTGCTCAAGTAATGCTTCATACCGCGTGGTTAACTGTTGGCGGTAACTAGGCTTTGTAGCGATTAAAAACGTGCCGGATTTAACTCCCGCTAACACCGGCTCAAAAGCCTCCTCAGGCGATGCGCCAGTATCAAGCATCGATTGCAGCGCTTCAATACAAAGCTTGCCGTCTTCGCTGGTGTCGCTACCTAAGGCTTTAGGTCTCAAATGACCAGTTTGCGCGATACCTGTTTTAAAGTTGCTTGGGGTCAGCACGCTAGCACCAATCTTTGAACCGACCATCTCCAAGTCTAAGGCAAGGCATTCGGTCACCGATAACGCGGCTGACTTCGAAACAACATAGGGTGCTGACATGGGGCCTGCGACAAAGGCGGCAACCGATGCAGTATTGACCACATGCCCCGGAGTATCTTGCGCGATCATGCGTGGTACGAAGGCGCGTATACCATGAATGATGCCGAAGACATTAACGCTAAAGGCCCAGTCCCAGTCATCAACGCTACGTTCCCAGCTCAGCCCGCCTTGAAATATGCCGGCATTATTGATTAGTAAGTCAACCTGACCTAACTCACTAAAACAAAAATCGGCCAGTGCCTGCACCGACTCAGCATTGGCGACATCGACCGATTTAGCGATGGCGGCGTTACCAATCGATGTTGCGGTCTTTTGCGCACCTGCGGCATCGAGATCGGCCACTACGACTGTCATACCTTGGTGAGCAAAGCCATGGGCAAGAGCGGCGCCGATGCCATTGGCAGCACCGGTGATAACAGCAATTTTATTTTCAAATGTGTTTAACATAATTTGACCTTAATTTGTGTGCAGTATTTAAAAAGGCTGCTTGCCGCCGCCTGATAATCATTAATGCAACTAAAGACGATTAGCTCAATGAAACAAGGGTTTAGCAAAATATGCTAAGTTTAGCTGTCGTCTAGGTCAATTGCTTGAACTATAAAAAGTGGTAATCACAAAATGGATCACTTGTTTGATGTCAAAACGGTCACTCGTCATAGGCGAGGACACTTAGTATTATTAATATCAGATGGATGATAGAGGAAGTAAACATGTCACAATGTCCTTATGCGAATTTAATGGACCCATCCTTTGCCGATGGTGGCCTCGATAATGCTGAAATTGCCCGAATTCGAGAGGCCGGTCCTGCGGTTTGGATAGAAGACCCCGTCAGTGGCGTACCGTTTTGGGCGATAACGCAGCAATCCTCTCTAGACTTTGTTTCAAAAAATAATCATCTATTTTCTTCAGAGCGTCGCGGCGCGATTCCAATGGAGATGGACCAAGAGATGGTTGACAATATTCAAACCCGCATGTTTTTGAATCTCGATCCGCCACGAAATTTAGAATACCGCAAGTTAATCCGCGATCACTTTTCACCTGCTCAAGTCGCCACTTACGAGCCTAGTATTCGCGCTCACGCTAAACGTATCGTTGATAATGTTATTGATCGTGGTGAGTGCGAGTTCGTTCGCGATGTGGCTGCAGAGTTACCTTTATTAGTCATCCTTGAGTTTTTTGATATTCCGCCTGAAGACCGTAAAAAGTTTTTTGAGTGGACCAATAAAATGATTTTTTCAGAAGATCCTGAAACAGTAGATCAGGTCGATGGTCAAGCACAAGCAGAAGCTGCTGCTGCTGAAATGATGTTTTATGCATTTGAGTTAGCTAAGAAGTGGCGTGGGTCAGATGAAAATAATGTAAGCAGTCAACTTCTTAACGGAGAAATTGATGGTGAGCCTATTTCAGATGAGACGTTTGCTTGGATTGTGTTGATGCTTATTTCAGCCGGTAATGAAAGTACGCGTACTACGATTACCCATGCGATGAAGAATTTAATTAACAACCCAGAGCAATACCGCTATTTGCAACAGCACCCTGAAAAAATGGATGATGCTATATACGAAATGTTACGTTTCAATACGCCCTTTATATGTATGCGCCGAACCGCTACTCAAGATATTGTTGCACCAGAGCTAGGCAATGTAGAAATTAAAGAAGGTGACAAAGTCATTCTTTATTATCACGGGGTTAACTTTGATGAAGAAGTCTTTCCCGATAATACTTATGAATTTGATATTCACCGCGCCGAGCGTGAGCCTGATCTAGGCCGTAAGATTCGTTCCTTTGGTATTGGACGTCATAACTGTTTTGGAATGAACTTGGCTAAATTAGAAATGAAGGTTATGCTGCAAGAAGTGATTTCGCGTATGGATAATCCGCAAATTGTTGGTGACATTAAATATTTGCACTCTAATTTTGTGCAAGGTATTGACTCGATGCATATCACCTTTGATAAAGCGGCAGTCAATCAAGAGAATAACATCGACGTCGCTTAAGGCAACTCTGGCGCGCTGTGGCAAGGCTAAGCCCTATTATTAGGGCCAGTTTTCGAGTAAATGGTGTTGTTTGCAAAACGGTTGGGCATGAATATTTTGCCCGCTCATTGTGCCAGCGGTATCTTGTTCGCAAAGCCAGCGAATTACGGCGGCAGGCACGGTCACCGGCGCCGAGCGAATTCCCATTTTTTCAAGCGCACTGACTTCCCCCATAACAGCGATCATTGATTCACTGGCCACTAAACCGGGCTCTAAGTTATAAGCACGAATCCCTTGCTCATGATATTCTAGATGCAGAATACCAGCCATGCGGTGTAAAGCGGCCTTAGTCGCGCCATGGGCAAAACTCCATCCGCCATCCGCGAGTTTTAAGGGAGGATCGACCATGCCTGCCTCTGAAGTCAGATTAATGATTGTGCCTGAGCCCCGCATTAGCATGTCAGGTAGCAGAGCGCGTACCAGATATAATTGGGCCAGTACATTGGCATCAAATGTTTTTTCAATGTCGGCAAAGTCTGACTTTAAAAGATCGCTCATTAGACCGGGGCCTTGATAAATCGCATTGTTGATCAATATATCAATTGTTCCAAAATGATCAGTTGCGGTTTTGATTGCCTCATTAATACTGTTTTTATCAAGCAGATCAAGCGGTACTGAAATAGCATTGCTGCCCAATGCTTTTACCTCGGTCTCGGTCTGTTCTAAGCTGCCCGCCAATGGCTGGCCTTGTTGGTCGAGTACGTTTTCGACGGCTCGGTTATTTGGGCTTAGGGTGCGTGCCGCTAGCACCAAATCGTAACCGGCCTGCGCGAGCGCAATGGCGGTTGCCTTGCCAATACCACGGCTAGCACCGGTGATCAAGGCGACAACTTTAGCGGCCATAGTGAATTCCTTTGTTGTTTTGATCACTGATTTTAATCAGTCGGTTAAGCATAGTTGCCCCTATGCGGCTTGGCTTGCCAGCACCTCAAAGGCACAGTTATAGCCGGGCAAAAAAGTGACGCCAGGTCCGGGATGACACGATGAACCACATAAAAATAAATTGCTTATCGGTGTCGTATGCCCAGTCCCTTCAATTAAGCATCGATCACCTACCATTTGATCAGGGTGTAGCAAACCGTGTGTCCAGTCACCGTTGCTGGCACCTTCCATGGTGGCAAAGTGATCAGCAGAAAAAATAGCTTTATCAACGATTAAGTCGCGGAAGCCCGGCATGTGCATGTTAATATGATCAATGATCATTTCGCCAAATTGGTCACGTAACTTACCGCGTTTTGATTTCTCAGCATCACAAGGAAAATAAAAGCCGTAGGCGCTGGCAATATGAAAACCTTCAGGTGCAAGCGTGTCATCGAGCACCGATGGAAATTGAAAAGCTAAGGGGACGGTCGGTGGCAGTTCACCTTTTTGGCATTGCTCGTAACAGCGTTGTAATTCTTCGGGGTCAGCCACCATAGCACCACCAAATTGAGCAAAAGGAATGCGGTTGAGTTTATTAATGTGCGCGCCATAACGCGGTAGTCCGCTGAGTTTAAATAACATATGAACATAGGCGCCACGATGCTCGAAGTGATCAATCTGTTGTTGAGTCGCCGTAGGCAAGCGGTAATCGTCTGCCAAGCGATTAAAAGTGGCCGGTTTGTCTAAATTAGAAATAATGGTTTTAGCAAATAATTGCTCACCGTTTTTAAGTTCGACGCCGACGGCGGCATCATTTTCAATAATTATTTTTTGGACTTGCTGTTTTATGCGAACTTCGCTACCTAAGGATTCAATTTGCCTAACCAGTGATTCTGACAATTTACCCATGCCACCTTTGACGCGTTGCATCAGACCGGCAGAGCCTTCTTGCGCCATGGTGTATATCAAGCACATCGCCGAGCCTTTAGAGTAAGGTCCTTTATAGGTTGCCTGTACGGCAGCAAAAGCCATATTAGCGCGTAATTCTTTATGCTTAATAGGGTCCGGAAAAAATTTATCGATAATATCCATGGCCGAACCGTTAAACGCTAGCTCTAACTGTTCACGCTGGGCTTCGGTAGGTGCCTGTGCAATCATATCGGCCAGATTTTGTGGGGTTTTTCTGGCTGTATAGCGATCCAGCATTTTAGCCGGATAGTCACAGAATTTGATAAAGCGTCCGAAGCCAATCATAGCACTAAGGCCGTAATTTTTTAATAATCCCAATGCCAGCTTAAGACTGTTCTTGTAGAAGATTAACGGGCGACCGTCTTTGCCGGTTAAATTCACGGCCATGACGGGTAAAGGGATTAATTCGACACCATTTTTTTCAAATTCAAAATAGTCTTTGACTTCTTGTGACAGAGGGAACATACAGCTGGCGCCGACTTCATTCTGGCAGCCTTTGAGAATTTCACGGGTGCCGCCCATACCGCCCACATAGCCGTTTTTCTCTAATACTAAAACCTTTTGGTTATTGCGAGCCAGCACCGTTGCTGTGGCTAAGCCATTGTGACCCGCACCAATGACGATGGCGTCAAAAGGGCTAGGGTGATTGATGTTTGCTGTTTTTCCTTCGACAGATGAATCTAACATAATGCAGTTACCGCATGAGTTTATGAGTCAGAGAGTCATCAGCCTAGACTTTGATGACAATTGCGTATGTTTTGGTATTTTTATCATCCTATATAATGTTTTTGTTTCTCACAAGTGACGCTTCTTTTATTTAAGCTGATCAATGCTATGGTCGATGGTTTTATGCTATTCAAAGGAAGACTAAAATAATGACGCCTCTACTAAAAACAGCTGGTTACGCATTGAAGCAGGGTGCTGTCATAGCCAGCGATGCAGTGGGTGATATGATCGGCACGAGCATGCCCTATGCAGACAGTCAATTTTTGCAGCCTGGCTACTTGAGCAAGGCTTTGAATCAGTATGCAGTTGAGCCGTCAGCTGGGCCTGTTTCGCTAGCATCGGTGTTAGCATTGGATATTCGCTCAACCAGCAGTAATTGTAATAACGTGGTTGTTCAGTTAGAGCATAAAAAAGAATGTGCGTTGCCCGATCAGCTATTTATCAAATTGCCTATGCCAGAGCTTGGCACGCGATGGTTTTTTGGCGTTATTGAGTCGTGGCAACTCGAGTCCTATTTTTGCCGACATGTCGCGCCTTATGTGCCATTGAGAACGCCGAAGACCTATGCGACGCATAGTCAGGGGACGCGATTTTTTTTGGCCCAAGAAAATCTTCACCTTGACTCAAAGGTTCAATTATTTACTAATACCGAAATGATTAACGGCCCTTCAATGGCTGTTGTCTATCGATGCTTGGATGCGTTTGCACAACTGCATGCCTGCCATTACGGACTTAGCTTTAAAGAGCGTGAAAAAATATTACCGTTAGATCGCCATTTATTTTTAGGCCCAAAGTTAAGACACGTATCACGCACTTTAAATCAAATGGGTTTGGCGTCTTGTGTTAAAGCCTGTGGGGATGTTATTCCTGACGAGGTGGTTGCGCTGTATAAAAAAACCCTCAAAAACTGGGATATATTACTGGACCACTGGTTCTCTGGCCCATTATCACTTCTGCATGGTGACAGTCATATCGGTAATTTTTTTATCTCTGGCGATGATATGGGTATGCTAGATTTTCAAGCCGTGCATTGGGGCAAGGGCATTCGTGATGTGCAGTATTTTTTAATTGACTCTTTGCCAGTTGAGGTCTTAGCGCGTCATGAGCAAGACTTAGTTAAGTATTATGTCGAGCGTCGGGCAGTACACGGTGAACCCATTAACTTTGATTTAACCTGGCAAGAATATCGCGGTTTTACCTACCATACTTTAATGACAATTGTCGTCTCGATTGGTTTTGGTGCTTTGAACGAAGCGCACGGTTCGTATATGAAAGATGTACTTCGTCGCTCGGTTGCTGCGGTTGAGCGCGTGGATTATGCGGGCTGGTTAGATCGACACACTGAATAAACCATAACGATCTATGAGGGGAAAAGTGAAGACGATAACGATAGAAAAGCATTGTAATGGTAAGGTAACTGTCCTTAGTTTTGCCCGACCTGAGGTGCGCAATGCCTTAAGTTGGCGGATGGTAACGGAGTTTAAGGCGGCATTAGCAGCCATCGATCAGGATAATCAGTGCCGCGCGGTAGTAATTACTGGCGCCGGTGAATCTTTTTGTGCCGGCCTAGATCTGATGGATCAAGGCAATCGTCAAAGTCTCAGTGAAGCAATAGGTGAACTCGGTGACGGGCCCCGTGCAGGGATGCGAGGCCAGGAATACATGGCTGAAATGGTATTGCTAATGCGGGCTATTCAGCAACCCATTATTGCGGCGGTGAATGGCCATGCTTACGGCGGGGGTTTAGGCATTGCATTGGGCTGCGATATTCGAATGGCGGCTAAGTCAGCCAAGTTTTGTACCCAGTTTATTCGCTTAGGCGTTTCGGGCTGCGATATCGGTGTTAGCTATACTTTGCCAAAATTAATTGGCGCAGCACGTGCTCACGATATGATGATGACCGCGAGGGTGATTGATGTTGAGTTAGCCGAACAGTGGGGCTTAGTGACTTATGTGGTTGACGATATGCAACTTCAGCAGCGAGCGATTGAGTTGGCAGAGAGCCTCTGCGACTTTTCACCTTATGGCTTAATTTCCACTAAACAAGGCATGTGGTCTAACTTAGATGCCAACTCTTTATCGGCTGCGATGCAACTCGAAAACCGGAATCAGATTTTGAATGGTATGGGTGGCGATGTGGAGGAGGCCGCCGCCGCATTTTTTGAAAAACGGAAACCCAACTTTGAACGTTAGTCTGTGTAAGGTGGTACCTCTGGTAATAAGGCAACGGCAGCCTTACTATCTAAGTCTCTGTAAGCACTAGTAAGCCTAACATGATTGCAAACGGTAATGTCCCAGCCATAATTTTCAATCGGTGTGGTTAGCCAGCCAATATAAAGACACCAAACTGCAGCGTAACGAAATTCGGTAAAGGCTTGATCGATATTGGGCGCATCAACAACGCCATGCTGTTGAAGTTGGTCGAGATAATAAGTGATTAAATCATGCTGGTATTGCCTTCGTTCAGCAACACTTAAGCCAGTGATAATGATGTATGAGACGTCATGCATAAAATAACCTCGTGACATTAGCTGCCAATCATAAAGGCCAGCGCTGCCATCGGGTAATGCATAGGTGTTGCCAATATGCGTATCACCATGACAAATCGTGGGCGTGAGTGTTGATTGGTGATATTGCACTTTACGCATTTCTTGGTATAAGTTTTCGGTCGTCTGACCCAGACTTTCGATCATTTCTTTCTTAAATTGCTCGTTCGCAACTTCGGCTTTAATCACTGCAGGAACTATATCAGGGTGATTAAAGAACGTATAAAGCTCACCATTGGTATGAGAATCTAACCAGTGTAAATCAGTTTTGAAGCGTGGACTATTCCAATAAAAAGCATGCAGTTTTGCCAGGCATTTGAGCACCGATTTAATATGATCGACACCATGGTCAGACTTAACATTAGGGAAGCGAACACCTCGTGAGCGCATATCTTCAAGTGCTAGGCCAAAGTTGGCTGTTTCTTCATCGAACATGCCGCCAATGCAAACAGGCGCTTCGATTGTCAACTCTTGTCTCAAGCGGGTATAAAAATTCACTTCATTTCGATACAGTGGTCGAGGCGCAATATCGGGGCGGCAAACTTTTATGATCAGCTGTGTAGGGAGATTAAGCGACTGATTATCTGAAAAACTTACTTCTGCCTCTATTCGTCCGGCAGTTGAAACAGCTTCTTCACCATTATCAAAGACGAATTCTTTCTTAACCTTGAATGCAGTTACGGCGACTGATGGGTGTATTGTTCGCACAAGTGTTGTTAGGTTATCAGTTGATAGGTCGTCTGCAAGCGTAGGAAAGATATTCATAAAAGGGCTTCTGGATTGGATTTTTAAATAAGAATAAATAGAAAAATTGCGCGCTCTAATTACGATTTTAAACCCATTCAAAGATAAATTTATGTCATATTGTTAATCATCAATAATCTTTTGGTTGCCTTTATCGCGTTATTATTTGAGAGTAGCGTCAGCTAATATGCCAGCCTTCGCTGCCATTTCATTGTTATTTAAGCGATTAGTCACGCAAAAACTGGAGCCCATTCGATGTCGCAATGCCCTTATACCAATTTACTCGACCCCGACTTGTACGCTGTAGGCAATCACTTACCTAAGTTACAAGCCCTGCGTGATCAGGCTGACGCGCCGATTATTAAAATTGACGACCCGTTGCAGGGGGTACCTTACTGGGCAGTACTGGAGCGAGAGCATGCCGATTATATTGCTAAAAATCCGGCTATTTTTTCTAGCGAAAAAAAGTTGATGCATCCTACCGAGCAAGACGAAGAAACTATCGCGATGCAATCGCAGATGTTGGTGAGTATGGACCCACCGAAACATGGCAAGTATCGTCGCATTGCGCGCAATGCCTTTACACCCAAGGCCGTTGAAAGCTATGAAAAGGGATTCCGAAAATACGCTAAAGAAATTGTCGATGCGGTTGCAGCAAAGGGGCATTGTGAATTCATTACTGAAGTGGCCGCCGAGTTACCGCTAATGGCAATCCTTGAATTATGTGGTGTGCCGAAAGAGGACCGTAAACAATTTTTTACTTGGACCAATGAAATGATGTTCCAAGAAGATGAGGATATCGGTGGTGAAGACCCAGCTGCGACCTCTCAAGCGGCGATGGCGAATATGTATTTTTATGCCAGCGAATTAGCCAAGAAGCACGCCGAGACACCACTTAATAATATTGTTGGTGCCTTGCTTGATGGTGAGGTTGGCGACGAAAAACTCACCGAAGAAGAATTTCAAATATTCTTTTTAATGCTTATTGGCGCGGGTAATGAAAGTACTCGCTCAGTCACCGCTCACGGTATGCGCTTGCTGATGGAGCACCCTGAACAACTACAAATGTTGGTTGATGACCCCGGGTTAATTCCTGATGCCTGCGAAGAGATTCTTCGCTATAACCCTGCGTTTGTGTGCATGCGTCGTACCGTGATGCAAGATGTTGAGGTGGCGGGTGTGCAGATGAAAGAGGGCGACAAGTTATTGCTGCACTGGCACTTAATTAATCAGGATGACAAAGTGTTTGATGACCCAATGCGCTTTGATATTACTCGTGCGCAACGTATGCCAACCTTGGCGCGAGAGCATCGCGCTTTTGGTGTAGGCACACATTTTTGTATCGGCGCTCATTTGGCGCGCTTAGAGATGCAGGTGATTTTTGAGGAGTTATTGCCCCGCTTACGTAATCCGAAATTCGCAGAACCGGTTAAGTATGTGCGCGATTATTTTGTTAACGGCATTAAAGAAATGAACATTACATTCGATCCTGAGTTGCGCTGAAACCACTGAAAAATCAATTAGGAGAAGGCTATGACGGATTATTTGATTAAAGGCGGACTTGTTGTTGATGGCAACGGCGGTGAGCCTATGCTCGCAGAAGTGCTTATTAAGGACGGCAAGATTGATGCTGTGATTTCTGCTAACGAAGCAGTTGCTGGTAAGTCTATAGAAATGATAGGTGTTGAGACTCTCGATGCGAGTGGTTGTATTGTGACGCCAGGGTTTGTTGACCCGCATACCCACTACGATGGACAGGCGACTTGGGATGATCGATTGGCACCGTCAGCTGATCACGGTGTCACGACCGTAGTGATGGGTAATTGCGGTGTCGGCTTTGCGCCCGTTCGCCCCGATGAAAGAGATTTTTTAATTGAATTGATGGAGGGCGTTGAAGATATTCCGGGTTCGGCTTTGGCTGATGGTATTGATTGGGCATGGGAAAGTTTTCCCGAATACCTTGATGCCCTAGACAATAAAGCTCGGGCGCTGGATGTGGTCGCGCAAATACCGCATGGCGCGCTGCGTACGTATGTGCTCGGAAAAGCCAATAATTTAAATGCACCAGCAACGGCAGAACAAATAAAACAGATGGCGGCATTAACTCAGCAGGCGATTGAAGCCGGTGCATTCGCATTTTCGACTAATCGTATTGCTATGCACACATCGACCAATGGTGAATCGGTGCCCGGTACTTTCGCTGAAAAAGAAGAAGTGTTGGCCATTATTAAAGCCATGCAAGATGGCGGCGCTAATTTATTGCAGGTGGTTCCTGAGGGTTTAATGGGAGAAAATCCAACGGCCTTCCAAGCCGAAGTGCAATTATATAAAGAGCTGAGCTTAGAAACCGGCTGCTCGATTGTTTTTACCCTTTCTCAAAATAACGTTCAAACCACCTTGTGGAAGGATATGTTAGAGGAAATTACCCAAGCGAATAAAGCCGGCGCAAAGCTTTATGCAACCACAGGGAATCGACCCGGTGGAATGTTGATGAGTTGGGATACTTTCAATATTTTTATGGATCGGCCCAGCTATTTAGAGGTTGCGCATCTACCTTTAGCTAAGCGCGTTAAGGCTTTACAGGATCCTGAGCGGAGAGAAAAAATTCTCAATGAAGAGATACAGTCGCCCTTGCTGAAAAACGGCGCGCAAGTGGTTCGCGATGCGCTAAATGCGATATTTCCTTGCAAGGATCAGCAAATATTTGAGCCAGATCGAGCGCAAAGTTTGGCGGCCAGATTATTGGCATCCAACGATACAGCTGAGGGGGTGCTGTATGATGCTATGTGCGAGGTGGTACTAGGCGATGAAGGCCGGCCAGGCTTCTTGCATGTGTACATGGGTAATTATGCCGACGGTGATTTAAACGCAGTGTATGAAATGATGATGCACCCCAATGTGGTCGTTGGTGCCGCGGATGGCGGCGCCCATGTTAATGTCATCTGTGATGCGAGTTACACGACTTTTATGCTGCAACATTGGGTGCGTGATCGACAAAGGGGCGATAAACTGCCTTTAGAGATCGCCATACAAATGCTAACTAAAACGCCTTCAGATTTGTATGGCTTGCATGATAGAGGGGTGATTGAGGTGGGTAAAAAAGCTGATATCAATGTGATTGCGCTCAATGACTTATCACTGCAGATGCCCTATGTTGTTAACGATTTGCCTACTGGTGCGCCGCGCTTGCTGCAACGCGCAGAAGGCTATGTTGCCACTATGGTCGCCGGTCAGATAATTAACCGTAATGGCCATGACACTGGCGCAAGACCTGGAAAACTGGTTAGGAGGTCGGCAGCATAAATTTAACGTTTTGCTAGCGCTGAAATAGTACGTTCGAGTTCTGCCGTTTCGGCTGACGTTGGCACTAGAATAACTTCATCACAACCTGCTGCTTCAAATGTATCTAAGGCATCAATTAATGCCGCCTCACTGCTGATACTCTGTTGAGAAAGAATATAGTCAACCGCGCTAGGGCCGAGTATTTCCATGTAGCTTTTGGCATAGTTCTCAAGTTGGGTCTTTGCATGAGGGCCTAAGGCATACCAAAAACTGGTGGTGATATAGGGCTTGGTTTTTCTTCCCACTTCTTTCCATAAGCTATGGGCGTTGTCGACGTAGTGAGAAAAGTTAGCGTAATTGCCGTCACCGACATTTTGGCCAAACAGACCGTCGGCCCATCGTGCGGCCCGGGCCAGTGATTTAGGTCCGCCAACACCCGCAAATAATGGCGGCCCGCCGGCTTGCACCGGCGCTGGACCCACGCGATCGGCATCGGCAAAAGGCGGCTCACCGGCCCATAGCCTTTTTAATTCATGGACTTGTTGTTCCATGCGGCTGAAGCGATTGTTAAAGGGCTTTTCGGCAGCAATGTAATCATGCTCTCTACCGCCAGAACCAATACCCACCGTTAAGCGGCCATTTGATAGTACATCGATGGTAGCGGCTTGCTTGGCGAGTACGGCAGTGGCATGGGTGGGTAAAATAAAAATCGTTGAATAGAGTTTGACCCGCTCGGTGATTGCAGCGGCGGCCGATAGTAGCACGGTAATTTCTTGATTAGGGTAGGTGGTTCGCTCGCCTACAGAAATACTTTCAAACGGCCCTTCGTCGATCACCTTACACCAGTCGAGGGTGGTGTCACGGCTATATTCGGTGTCGGGTACCATGCTTGGTAATGTCATGCCAATCTTCATGATTTTTTGTCTCTTTTCTTGTTCAATTTTACTCTTGTCTATTATATAGCACGCAATATTTATAGAGGGGTCTAGACCTTTTTACTTACATATTGCTAATGATGAGAATACTTTCAATACGTTGAAAGTATTAGAAGCTTCCCGTAGGATTTAGCCCTAATGTGATGTATCTATGATAACCCCATCGATTTTTAAAATGCCAGATTTTGTATATTAAGTATAAGTGATTAGCCTTAAAAAAGTTTTTTACGCTGAGGAAAATATTCATGTATGACCTGATAATTACTGGAGGAAAAGTTGTTGACGGTACTGGCAGTCCACCTCGTGCTGCTGATATTGCAATTAGTA
>JAYYUJ010000042.1:0-59727 GCA_036344075.1 Pseudomonadota bacterium | reverse complement strand
GCTTTGTTTAAATGTAATTGCTCTTTATGTGGTTAGAAAATATCGAGAGCAGTACGATTAACTCGAATTACGAATTAGTTTTATTGAGAACACTATGAATTTAACGACCATCGAAATCGTTAACAAAACACTAAAAAAAAGACGGCAAAAAGAGCGTGTTTTTCAGGCAGCAGGCCTAGTTTCAGTACTGACAGGCTTGGCTGCATTATTTTTTTTATTGCATACGATAGTAGGTAATGGCTGGGGTGCATTTACTCAAAGCTATATTCAGTTGCCACTGAAGCTTGATGCTCAAGTACTTCGCATTGACAATCCTCTCGATGAGGAGGAGTGGGACTATGCCAATTATGCGGGCGTCATTAAGGCATCGTTACGCGAACGGTTTCCTGAAGTTACATCCCGCAAGCAAAAGCGCATCCTTTACCGCCTTGTAAGTCCTGGCGCCAGCTTTCAAGTTAAGCAACTGCTTGATGATCGTTCATTACTTGGCAGTGAAGTCACCTTATGGCTGCCGGCTGACGATGATGTTGACTCACTTATTAAGGGCTACATTAACCGAGAACTGCCTGAGAAGGAGCGGCGAGTCAAGGATTTTGCGCTTACCCTGATTGATGATTTAATTAGTAGCGGTCAATTAGAGAGGAAATTTAATTTAATATTCTTCAGCGCAGGTGATTCCAGTGAGCCTGAGCAAGCAGGCATTTATGGATCAATGTTAGGCTCTTTTTTCACATTGGTAGTGACGCTTATATTGTCGTTTCCTATTGGCGTTGCAGCAGCTATTTACTTGGAAGAATTTGCTCCAAAAAACCGTTTTATCGATTTAATTGAAATCAATATCAATAACTTGGCGGCTGTTCCATCAATCGTATTCGGCTTATTGGGTCTTGCTATATTTTTGAATGTTTTTGGGATTCCGCGATCTATTCCTATCGTTGCTGGTATTGTACTTGCGATTATGACTTTACCTACGGTTATTATTTCAAGTCGTGCAGCGTTGGGCGCTGTACCTCCGTCTATTAGAGAGGCGGCATTAGGGCTTGGTGCCTCGAAAATGCAAACCATCTTCGATCATGTATTTCCTCTTGCTATGCCCGGCATGCTGACCGGCTCAATTATCGGTATGGCGCGCGCCTTAGGTGAAACAGCACCGCTATTAATGATTGGCATGGTGGCATTTGTGGTGGATATCCCTGGTTCGTTCACGGATCCTGCGACAGTCTTACCGGTACAGATTTTTCTTTGGTCTGATAGCCCTGAAAGGGCTTTTGTAGAACGTACTTCAGGTGCAATTATTATACTATTATTGTTCTTAGTAATCATGAATGGCCTCGCAGTTTGGTTAAGAAACAAGTTCGAACAGCGCTGGTAGATCAACAAGAACGTGTATAGATATTTTTTGAACATTTTTTGTGAGAATCGATATGTCGATGAATGAAAATAACAATAACCTTAGTTCTAATGCTTCTGAATACAGTACAACCACCGGGCAGATCGAAGTTGAAAATCCCAAAATGTCGATGCGTAATGTCGATGTTTCTTATGGCGATAAACAGGCCATTTTTAATGTTAATCTTGATATTGCTAAAAACGAAGTTATTTCAATGATCGGACCTTCTGGTTGCGGTAAGTCAACATTTTTACGTTGCTTAAACCGCATGAATGATACCATCGAGAGCTGTAAGGTCTCCGGTGATCTTTTGTTGGAGGGGCAAGATATTTATGACCCCAAGCTGGATGTCGTGCCGTTAAGGGCAAGAGTTGGCATGGTCTTTCAGAAGCCAAACCCCTTTCCAAAATCAATTTACGATAACGTGGCCTATGGCCCTCATATTCATGGTTTAGCTAACACAAAATTTGAGCTTGATGAAATCGTCGAGAAAAGTTTGAAAAAGGCAGGTTTGTGGGATGAAGTTAAAGATCGATTAGATCAACCAGGCACGGGCCTATCAGGTGGGCAACAACAACGTCTGTGCATTGCCAGAACCATCGCGGTGAGTCCAGAAGTCATTCTTATGGACGAACCTTGCTCTGCTTTAGACCCGATTGCAACGGCTCGGATTGAAGAGTTAATCGACGAGTTAAGTGCCAATTACACAATCGCAATCGTGACCCATTCAATGCAGCAGGCTGCCAGAGTTTCACATCGAACCGCTTACTTTCACCTGGGCTACTTAGTTGAGATAGGTTCGACTGACGACATATTTACCAATCCTAGCCACAAATTAACTGAAGCCTATATTACGGGTCGCTTCGGCTAATTTCACAACAGGAAAACTACCTATGAGTACAGATAAATCTTCAAGCCATATCTCACAACGTTATGATGATGAGCTTTCTGGAGTAAAAAGTCAGTTATTTGAAATGGGTGGCATTGTTGAAAAGCAAGTGAAGGATGCCATTAAATCGTTACTCGATGTTGATAGCGGAATTGCCGAACATGTTGTTAAAGATGATACAAGAATCAATGATATGGAGGTAGCTGTCGATGAGGATTGCGCCTTAATTTTAGCCCGCCGTCAACCTGCCGCCAGTGATTTACGATTAGTACTTACCATCATTAAAACTACCACGGATCTTGAGCGCATTGGCGATGAGGCCCGTAAGATTGCCAACCAAGCAATTATGCTTGCGGAAGAGGGGCCCGCACCCAGCGGATACGTTGAGATTAGGCACATCGGGCATAGTGTCAGCACCATGTTATCTCAAGCACTCGATTCACTCGTCCGTCAAGATGTTAACTTAGCCTTAGAGGTTGCAAAAAAAGATAAGGCGGTTGATCTTGAATACGGAACCGCTGTTAGAGAAATGATGACTTACATGATGGAAGACCCTCGCAGCATTTCCCGCGTCATGGGTATCATGTGGTCGCTTCGAGCATTAGAACGAATTGGTGATCATGCGAGGAATATTGCAGAACACGTGATTTACTTGGTCAAAGGTGACGATGTAAGGCATGTAGGTATTAAGCAAATGGCAAGGGCCATTAGCGATGACGATTAGTAACTGTTCATCTTATCAATAGCAGTAAAAACTAAAGTTTATCCTATTACCACTCTCAAGCTGCTGTAGGCTCTCTTGCGTTTTAACCCATCCCTTGCTGCAGGAAAGGTTCATTTTCTTATGCAGCGCATACATCGCAGCCATCAAGTGCTCAGCTGAATCTTGTTCTATTTTAACTGAAACGCTCTGTATTCTTTGCGACAGAACCTTATCCTTGGCTATTGTTTTTGATTGATCATACGCATCATTTTGATGAAAGGATTCGAAGTCCAATGAGTCCGCATCATCGGTATCAGCTTGTATGGACGCTGCTCCAAACAAGCTCATGAAGAAAAGGAGGGCAGTTACTGACTGAATCCAATAAAGTGAACAAGAAAAATATTTGCGCATCGGGACCGCCTTTAAATACAGTCAAAAAAATGGGCCTAAGGAAGGGCAGTCCTTAGACCCGTTTTAGTTCAAGTCAATTAAAACTTAATTTCATAGCCAATAGCAAATGTTTCGACTTCTTTAAGTGTTTCACCTTTTTGGTCATAGTCGCTGAAGTAAGCAAAAAGTTTAGATTTTTTATTTAACTTATAGTCAGCCCCTATGACGCTGAGTGTTTTCTCGTTTACATCATCATCAGATTCTCCATACTGGCCTTTTAATAGAATGCCATTATCAAGCTTAATGCTTGCACTGATTATATAACCATCTTCCTCATTCGAGCCTTTATCTGCATTTTGGGCTATTGCGCCTAACTTAATATCACCAAGTTTATATTCAGTCACAAACCTAGTTAGAGACTCAACACTAGAATCAATAGACTCACCTTTATCATGAGCGAGCGTCATAGTTAAATTATCTTGTTCATAACTAATTGCAATAGATTTACCATCTGTATCACTACCGGCGGTTTCATCAGGTACATAAGCAATTGTTGCCTTTAGCCCATTGCTTTTAGGTGTACTGTACATGATGATATTTGATGCTCTATTTTCGCCTTCAATTATATTTTTAATATCTCCCCACTTTTGATCATTAAAAAGATCAACTTTACCCTGTGCTAATTTAGTTGGGGTGTCGTGCTTGCCAGCTATAATTGTACCGAATGAACCCTGAAATCCAGCATAGATATTCCGCTGTTTTAATTCATCATCTGTATTTGCATCTTCACCATCGTCAACAAATGTCTCATATTCAAATTTATAAATAGCTTTCAGATTATCGCTAATTTGATAACTACCTTTGACACCAAATCTTGATGCATTACTGTTTAACTCTATGCTGTCAGAGTTATTTACCTCTATGTTATTAAGGCTGATATTCGCCTTGCCATAAACCTGAACCGCTGCAGCATTTGATGCTGCACTGAGAGTGATGAGGGCCGCGAAAAGGGCATTTTTATGCATGGTTAGCTCCATAAGTATTTGATGAATAGATTTAATGAACAATGTCACATTAGTAACACAGTGGGTATGTTATGACGAATATGTGACAGTTATATGACATCTAATAGTCATTATTGCAGTTATATGTCTTTAATATTGCACTTTGATTACTCTTTCACCGTCGCTTGATTTACTATAACTGAATCACTACAGTGACCTCCATTAACTATCTGTGTTCCTTTCCTTATGCCTGATAAAACCGACATGACGCAAGAACTGTTCTACGTGAAAGACCTGCTTCGCTGGGCAGTCAGCCGTTTTACCGAAGCGCAGCTCTATTTTGGCCACGGCACTAATAATGCTTATGATGAGGCACTGGGATTAATCGCACATTTTTTGCATTTGCCGATTGAGCTGGTTGACACCTTCGCCGATACACGCATAACAGAGGCGGAAAGGGCATTAGTCCTCCAGTTGATCGAAACGCGTTGCCACGAGCGAATCCCTTTAGCCTATCTCACCAACGAGGCCTGGTTTGCGGGCTTGCCGTTTACGGTGGATGAGCGGGTCATTATTCCACGTTCACCCATCGCTGAGCTCATTGATCGAGGCTTTCAGCCATGGTTGTCGAGTCAGCCAACAAGTGTGCTCGATCTTTGCGCGGGTAGCGGCTGCATTGGTATCGCCTGTGCAATACACCTTGGCAGTCAGGTTGATCTGGTCGAGCTTTCCCCAGAGGCATTGGCATTGGCTGAGCACAATATTCAGCGGCATCAATTAACGGCTTCCGTTAAGGCCATTGAATCGGATCTGTTTGCTAGGGTTGACGGTCGATACGATCTCATTGTCAGCAACCCGCCCTATGTCGATGCCGAAGATTTGGCGTCAATGCCCGCAGAATACCATCATGAGCCAGTGATGGCGCTTGCAGCAGGTACTGATGGTCTCGACATCGCTCGAAAGATACTGGCCCAGTCGGCAGACTATTTAACCGAGCAGGGTGTTTTAGTGCTAGAGGTGGGTAACAGTGACCTGGCTCTCGAAAAAGCCTTTCCCTCAGTGCCGTTTTTATGGCTAGAGTTTGCTCGTGGAGGAAATGGCGTATGTGTCATTACTCGACAGGAGCTACTAGAACACTTCACTTAGCGCAATTTCACTTTGAAATTCGTCAATATCAGTCATAGTAACCGACTAATGTCGTGAATTGCTTTAAAAACCACCTATAATGTTCATAAGTTCTGTATTTTTCATAAGGTCTTTTTGGTATGTCAGGTAATAGCATAGGAAAGCTTTTCACGCTCACTAGCTTTGGCGAGAGTCATGGTCCTGCCCTAGGTGCAGTCATCGATGGCTGCCCACCGGGTTTACCCTTATGTGAAGCAGATTTGCAAGGCGATTTAAACCGTCGTAAACCGGGTCAGTCACGTTTTACGACTCAGCGACGTGAGGATGATGAGGTCCAGATTCTTTCAGGTGTCTTTGAGGGAAAGACTACGGGAACGCCGATTGGCTTATTGATTGAAAACACCGATCAGCGTTCAAAAGACTATTCAAAAATTAAAGACCGTTTCCGCCCAGCCCATGCCGATTATACTTATCAGCAGAAATACGGTATTCGTGACTATCGTGGTGGTGGGCGTTCATCAGCACGTGAGACCGCGATGCGTGTTGCTGCTGGCGCGGTGGCCAAAAAATATTTATTTGAACGTTACGGGGTCGAAGTTCAAGGTTATCTCTCACAATTAGGCCCATTATCAATCAATACGGTCGACTGGAATACCATTGAAGACAATGCCTTCTTTTGTCCTGATCCTGACTTAGTGCCTGAATTAGAGAAGTACATGGCCGCATTAAATAAAGAGGGCGACTCCATTGGTGCAAGACTAACTGTTACCGCTAAAGCCGTACCGGTTGGACTAGGTGAGCCTGTGTTTGATCGGCTAGATGCTGATCTAGCTCACGCACTCATGGGTATCAATGCGGTCAAAGGGGTTGAGATAGGCTCTGGGTTCGATTCCGTTGAGCAAAAGGGCAGTGAACATCGTGATGAATTGACGCCGGAGGGCTTCACATCGAACAATGCTGGTGGCGTCTTGGGGGGAATTTCTTCAGGGCAAGATATCGTCGCACATATTGCTTTAAAGCCCACCTCAAGCATTCGTATCCCAGGTGACAGCATCAATCAAGCAGGCGAAGCCGTAGATGTCATTACTACAGGTCGGCATGATCCGTGTGTGGGAATTCGTGCAGTACCCATTGCTGAAGCAATGATGGCTATTGTTCTAATGGACCATGTTTTGAGGCATCGTGGTCAAAATGCAGACGCTGAATCAGAGACACCATCCATTCCAGGCAGCCAATAATATAAATATATTAGGTTAATGGTTATGCAGTACTGGCGCCTATCAAGCTTTTACTTTTCTTATTTTGCCATGATAGGTGCGATAGTACCTTATTGGACACTATACCTAACTAGCGTAAATTTCGATCCTATTGAAATAGGTCTTCTTGCTAGTATCCTCATGGGGACTAAGGTCGTTTCTCCTTATTTGTTCGGCTGGTTATCGGATAAGTTTCAAGCTCCTGTGCTTGTGATACGCCTAACTTCATTTTTGTCGCTCATTTCTTTTTCTTTCATATTTATGACCGATAGTTTTATTGGGACCGCTTTAGTTGTAGCTAGCTTTAGTTTCTTTTGGAATGGACAGATTGGTCAATTTGAGTCAATAACCCTTTCTCGAATATCGAATGATACATCACGATATGGAGGGATAAGGGCATGGGGATCAATTGGTTTTATTGTCTCAGTTTTAGCGCTTGGTTTTTTCATAAATATGAGTGGGATAAATTTCCTTCCCGTATTTATGACAATCATATTATTTCTAATTGGTTTAAGTAGCTTAATTGTTGATAAATCTGATCGTGTTGTATCTCGAAATGAGCATACAAGGTTTCTTAATGACTTTTTAAAACCAAATATCATTTTTTTCTTCGTTACATGCTTTTTGTTGCAGGTATCTCATGGGCCCTATTACACTTTTTTCTCAATTTATCTAACAGACATAGGATACTCTGAATTTCAAATAAGCTCCTTATGGGCTTTAGCTGTTTTTGCCGAACTTATCCTCTTTCTATTCATGTTCAAAGTCCAAAAGTTTTTTAGTTTAAAATCTATTCTAGCTATCAGTCTTATTTTTTCTATGATCAGATGGCTAATCATTTTTCTATACCCAACTAACTTTTTGATGATAATCATCGCCCAACTGTTCCATGCTTTTAGCTTTGGATCATTCCATGCCGCAGCTGTTCAGTGGGTTAGCAAATCATTTGCAACGAACAATCAAGGGCAGGGTCAGGCGTTTTACTCTGCAATCGGATTTGGAGCAGGTGGTGCTATGGGTGCTCTATTGAGCGGTTTTATTTGGGATAAGGATCCATCAATGGTCTGGATTTTTGCTGTCTCTACAAGTCTCTTGGCACTTGCATTTTCAAGATTCATAATAAACCCATATGATCCTGTATAAAACCAATCTTTTCTAATACTCAACATCTATATATTTTCCCTATACGATTATTAATTGATCTATGGCAGTATATTTTTTATACTCTAATGCATTTTTTAAATACTATTGATGGAAGCTATTGGTATGACTAAAGTTCTTAAAATTTTAGCGCTGATTTTTATCCTTGTCCCTTTTCATACATATGCAAACTGGGGATCATCTACTTGGGGTTCAATGGTTTGGGGCCAAACCTCTCAGAATATACCAACCATGGGTTTAATAGGGCAGCTATTACTTTTTGCTTTACTTTGCGGACTGGGTTTAGCTGTGTCTAAGAAAATTGGTTTTTCTAGAATTCTTCCTGCGATCTTTATATTAGCCCTTATACCATTCTACGTAGAAGCAAGTAGTATCCAGCTCAATTCATTTAGCAATGGCGATGTAGCTGATGCAGATGAAGTTAACGAAAACTTTCAAAACCTTAAAACAGCTATAGAGGACATTATCGATAATGGGGGGATTGAAGGGCCTCAGGGGCCTCAGGGACTTCAGGGACCAAAGGGTGATAGGGGTGATGTAGGTGCCCAAGGTCCTCAAGGCATTAAAGGCGATCAGGGTGATTCAGGTGCCCAAGGCCCTCAAGGTCTAAAGGGTGATGTAGGTGACCAAGGTCCTCAAGGCATTAAAGGCGATAAGGGTGATTCAGGTGCCCAAGGCCCTCAAGGTCTAAAGGGTGATGTAGGTGCCCAAGGTCCTCAAGGCATGAAAGGTGACCAAGGTGATCAAGGTCCTCAAGGACCACAGGGTATACAAGGCCTAACCGGAAACACTGGCCCCCAAGGCCCACAGGGTCCTCAGGGTCCTCAGGGCGTTAAAGGTGATACTGGAAATACAGGACCGCAGGGACCGCAAGGTTCTGACGCTCAGATGCCCGCTGGTGCAATTATAATGTGGTCCGGTTCTTTAGACAGTATTCCAACTGGTTGGGTCTTATGTAATGGTTCAAATGGAACTCCAGATCTTAGAGGCCGGTTTGTTATTGGGGCTGGAGGTTCATATGGTACTAATTCAACCGGAGGATCATCATCCACAACCTTGACTACGTCTAATATGCCATCTCATACGCATGCATTTTCTGGCACAACTAATACAGCTTCAATACAAGATCGATACCGAAACAATTCTGGCTATGGCTACATGGGCTCTAGCTATGATAGTAGCAACAAACAGACGAATTATACTTACAAACCAAGCTCTAGTACTTCCTCAAATTATAATTCTCATAGCCATAGTTTCAGCGGTACGACTGCTAGCAGAGGTTCAGGATCATCATTTACGAACTTACCACCATATTATGCTCTTGCTTTCATCATGAAGTTATAATTATTAATTATTGGAATTCAAACATTTCTGAAAAATTATCTTTGATTTTCAATTATATTAGGGTTTAGCGGATTTTCTATGTTAAAGATTTTTTTACTTTTTCTCTTGCATCCAGTTTTTACATTAGCTCATCACATTGATGGTGAGCCTGAAGTTCATCTTAATAGATTCGAAAATGGAGATGTTGCTGATGCAGATGATGTAAATGAGAACTTCGATGTATTAAAAAATGCTATAGAAAGTATTGAGTTACTACCTGGCCCTGCTGGTCCAGCTGGTCCAGCTGGTCCACCTGGCCTTGCAGGAGCAGATGGTGTTAATGGATTGCCTGGCATGCCAGGAGTAAATGGTGAACAAGGTCCTAAAGGTGATCAGGGTGATATAGGTCCACAAGGCCCACAAGGCCCACAAGGCCCACAAGGGATTCAAGGTCCATCCGGTAGTAGCAGTACTTATTCTGGCAGGTGCTTCTTACAAAATGGAAGTTGCCAAAACTTCGGTCCTCTTCAGTGGCTGACTGACCCCCAAAATACAACTTGTATGATCGACTTCTATCGTCGAGACTGGGCTTCTATGTGTTCTGTAACAAACATTAGTGTCGGTACAATTAACGCTGAATGTTTTTATGCATACACAATAAATTTTTCTCCTGCTTTGGGGAATTTGTATTGGAATACAACTGATAATAGTAGTGCTATCTTTGAAATGGATTATATTTGTCACGTAATGCCCTAGCGCTCTTTTTCCAATTGAATTTTTCTTAAAATTATGGGTTTTAAATATATTAAGGTTGCTTATCAAAATGAATAAAATCAAAAATTATCTCTGTTTACCTCTCATTTTGGTATCGTCTTTTGTCTCTGCAGAATGGGGATCCTCGAATTGGGGCTCAATGGTTTGGGGCCAATCAAGTCAGAATGTACCAATGATGGATGGAATAGGGCAGCTGTTACTCTTTGCTTTACTCTCGGGAGTAGCGTTAGCGGTATTAAAGAAATCCCGATTTGTTAAGGTCCTTCCTGTAGTTTTCATATTAGCCTTTATTCCTCTTTATGTAGACGCTGATAGTATTCAACTGAATACCTTCAATAATGGTGATGTCGCTGATGCAGATGATGTCAATGAAAATTTTCAAAACCTAAAAAATGCTTTAGATGATATTGTCGCTAATGGCGGCATTGAAGGACCTCAGGGACCACAAGGACCACAAGGACCACAAGGACCACAAGGACCGAAAGGTGATCAGGGTATCCAAGGAATTGGTGGCGAGGGACCTCCAGGCCCACAAGGGCTAACAGGTATGATGGGGCCGCAAGGTCTTAAAGGTGACGATGGTGATGCAGGCCCTCCAGGCCCTCCAGGCCCTCAAGGCCCGCAAGGACTAACTGGTGTGATGGGGCCGCAAGGTCTTAAAGGTGACGATGGTGATGCAGGCCCTCCAGGCCCTCAAGGCCCTCAAGGCCCTCAAGGCGCAGGGCTAACCTGCGACACTAGCTTTACTTCTCATGTAGGTGGTCGATTATGCATGAGTGGTCCCAAGAGCCCAGCCACAATGTCAGAAGCGATTCAATCTTGTCAAAACAGTGGCCCTGGTTCACGAGTATGCACACTTAACGATTTCCACCAAGCATGTGGAAGTGTCCAAACGGGTAATAGTGACGGCCCAGTTCAATTTAATGATAGCACTGGTTGGACTGGAGATAAGGGAACTTCTACTTCTGGATATGGAGGGAATTGGGATGATGAATATGGAACACGAAATAGAAACTACTGCACTGCAAACTTAGACGGCCCAGCTTTCTCCGACACCAGTGTAGCTTTCGAATACCATTGTTGTTACTAGTCAGATCATAAACCCGATTTCAAATTTAATCATTAGGGTATTTTTTATATTAATTTTTTTACTTTCTTCATAGTCTAAATAGAAAAATTAAAAATATACATTACTTAACATAATATACATTATGCGCAATCTAACTATTGGTGAAAAATAATATAGCAAATATCACTAGCTAAGATGCTTCTGGGAGAAAGGCTATACTTTCATCATAAACACAAGTGTGAAAACCTTATGCGCATAGAACCCACATTTGGCACATAATAACTTTAGTATTTAGGTGCTATACTTGATTTGATCATTTAATCGGTCACTAGAACTGATTTAGATCTTACAGCTCCCTTTTTAGAATTTCTTCTTCAGGCAAAGATGTGAGTATTTTATTTTGATTAACGTCTCAATCTTAAACTTCATCGTGCGGCAACCAATATCATGGTCTACTGCTTACGCTGGCATGAGTCTCTCGCTTTTGCTCAATGCGCTATTTTTTTCTGTATTTCTGGGCTTTTATTCATCTGCAATAGCTCAAATCGCACCACAAATTTCTAATGGTCAGCTTACCGTTAATTCAGAGAAAAAACTTAAGATCAACATGAATAATGTTGACATTAAACAAGTTATCCAATGGATGAGCGAACAAACTCAAAAGAATTTTATTGTTGATCCCCGTGTAAAAGGTCGGGTCAATGTTTACTCAAATCAATCGATGACTTTAACTGAAGCTTATCAAGTGTTCTTAACCATGCTTGATGTTTACGGGTTTGCAGCTGTTGAATCAGGCAACAACATTAAGATTTTGCCTAATGCACAAGCTCGTTCTGCTGGCCTGCCTATTATAGAGCAGTTCAGCGATACTCAAGCCGATAATTCTGAGTTAGTCATCCATATTATTAAAATCAAAAATTTGAGCCCTGAAAAAATTGTCACGACGCTTCGACCACTTGTTCCGCAAGCTGGTCACCTTGCAGCACTTCCAGAAAGTAGCAGTATTATCATTGCAGATCGTGCAAATAATATTAATCGCCTTTCAGAGCTGATTAGGCACATAGATATTTCGGGCGATCTGACAATAAAAGTCATTGGTATCAAATATGCCTCTGCTGAAGACATTGTCAAGGTATTACAGTCTTTAGTTAAAGGCACTAAAAACGGACAGATTCAAGTGGCTGTTGACCAAAGAAGTAACAGTATTTTAATTGCAGGTGCTGGTGAACGCCAAGAAGCTGTAGAAAATCTCATTTCCCAATTAGATAGACCTCTACAAGGTGATGGAAATACCAAGGTAATTTTTCTTAATTATATCAATGCAGAAGATATTGAGCCGCTTTTATCTTCTGTGGCTCAAAGCATTCAAGGTGGTCAAGAGATAGCCGCCAACAATAGTGAAGTTAAAATTCAAGCGTCAAAAACAACTAATGCTTTAGTCGTTACTGCCCCGCCATCGATTATTACTTCTCTTGAAAAGGTGATAGCTAAACTCGACGTAAAACGCTCACAAGTTTTAATAGAGGCGATAATTGTTGAGGTTTCTGAAGCATTTACTCAGAAACTAGAAGTATTTTGGACTAACGACGCCGACTCGCAATCTTTAGTAAGTGGTAACTTTTTATCGAGCGCGAATAACACGCCGGCTAACGTCCAGAATGATTCTTCTATTCTTCTTAATCAAGATGGGTTAAATCTAGGGTTTTTTAGAGATGCTGATATTCGTGGCTTATTGAAAATAATAAAGACTGACAGTAGAAATAATGTCTTATCAACTCCATCGATTATAACTATCGACAATGAAGAAGCAGAGATGTTGGTGGGTAAAACGATCCCTTTTGTCACTGGCAGTCGGCTAACGAGTAGCGCTAATAATGTCAACTCTACTTATACCGTACCTTACCGAACGATACAGCGTGAGGACGTCGGTATTACCTTAAGGATTACCCCAAAAATTAGCAAGGCTGGAACAATCACACTTGAGATTGAACAAGAAGTTGAATCAGTTACAGAGACTCAAATTAGTAGTGAAGGCATCAGCACTAACAAGCGTAGCATTAAAACCAATGTCTTAATAGAAGACGGTAGGATTCTAGTGTTAGGTGGCTTAATCGAAGATTCTAAAACCGTCAATCAAACTAAGATTCCAATCTTAGGTGACATTCCTTTATTGGGCGCCCTGTTTCGAGGTACATCTGAAACAGTCAGCAAGCAAAATCTTATGGTGTTTATAAAACCGACAATTATCGATGATCTTGATGTTGCTGATCAAAGAACAAAGGAAAAATATAAGCTAATTCAACGTCAACAAATAGAGGGGATAAGTAATAAAGAGATTGCCACCCTTCCCGAAATTGAAGGACTTTAATCACGATTAAATGATTAAACTTCACAAATCTTGAAAATCGATAGATTCAACTGATATGTTAATACTATGACAGCTGTTTATTTTGAAGATATTACACTAGACGTTGAACGGCAACTTGGCAGCTATCATGTATCTAAAGATGAGGTGATTGCATTTGCAAAAGAATGGGATCCTCAACCCTTCCATACGAATGAGCAAGCGGCAAAAGAATCTATTTACGGTGGCTTAACAGGATCTTCTATCCATATGATGGCTGTTTTGAGTAAAGTTATCGCCCGTAATCCCATTCATTACGCTGTACTAGCCAATCTTTCAACGCAGTTTTCTATGCCTAATCCCATGCGTGTCGGCGATACTCTTTATTTTTCATCGCATGCATATGAAAAACGACTGTCAAAATCACGACCAGGCATTGGTATCGTCAGCTTTAAGACTTTAGTTATTAATCAAAATAATCAAACAGTTCTAGACACCACAACAACCACTATGGTGTCATGCCGTCAAGCTAATAATTCATCAAAGAGTGATTAGCGCTTAGATAAAAATCAATTAGAGCGTACAATGGACACAAACTGTTCCATAAGCGAAACCGAAAAAGATAAGCTTATAAGTAAACTAGAAGTATTCGTTGAGGACCATTTACCATTAGGCAGAGCGATGAACATCAGTGTCAATGACTTTGATGGCCATCAATTAAGCCTGAGGGCTCCACTCGTGCATAATAGTAACGATAAGGGCACAGCCTTCGGTGGTAGCTTATATTGCCTAGCCGTCATGAGTTGCTGGAGCTGGCTCTATCTTCGCTGTCTAAATACGCGCATTGAGCCCATTGGAGTACCCAATATTGTGGTAACCAAAGCCAGTATTGATTATTTGCTGCCAGTCACCGATGAAACAATCATCGCGACTTGCAGGCTAGACGATGAATCCATTTGGCAACGTTTTGTCGACCACTACAGCGCAAAAGGCAATGCAAAAATTCAGCTCGATGCCACAATCTACACAGGCAGTAATGCTATTAAGCAAAAAGCGGTTACCTTTACTGGCAGCTACGGACTGCTGGGAGCTTATTAATAGGCCTTGACTAACTATCTGCAAGAAACATCCATGTATCTAAAACGCTGTCTGGATTTAACGAAACGCTATCAATACCCTGCTCCATAAGCCAGCTAGCAAAATCTGGATGATCCGAAGGGCCTTGGCCACAAATACCAACATAGCGGTCCATTTTCTTACAACTTTGAATGGCCTTGCTGAGTAAGGCTTTGACTGCATCATTTCGCTCATCGAATAGATGTGCGACTAAAGCTGAGTCGCGATCTAATCCTAACGTTAGCTGAGTTAAGTCGTTAGACCCAATAGAGTAACCATCAAAATACTTTAAAAATTGTTCCGCTATTAAGGCATTTGCAGGTAATTCACACATCATAATAAGCTTTAAACCGTGCTCACCTCGATTAAGCTGGTGTAGAGATAACAAATCAGAGACTTGCTTAGCTTCGCCTGGAGTCCGAACAAATGGAATCATCACCTCGACATTCTCAAACCCCATTTCCTCCCTAACTTTCTTTATGGCTCTACACTCTAAGGCGAAACAATCGAGGAAACTTGGCTTAATATAACGAGAAGCGCCTCTAAAACCTATCATAGGGTTTTCTTCATCAGGTTCATACAAGGTGCCACCAACAAGATGTGCGTATTCATTCGATTTAAAATCTGACATTCTAACGATAACGCGCTTAGGGTGAAAAGCCGCAGCAATAGTTGCGATTCCTTCGGATAACTTCTCAACATAAAAATCAATCGGGCTACTATAGCCAGCTATACGCCGACTAATATTAATCTGTAAATCTTTGTCAAGCACCTCATAATTAATTAGTGCCTTAGGGTGTATCCCTATCATGCGATTAATAATAAACTCAAGTCGAGCGAGACCTACACCATCATTGGGCAATGATTGAAACGCAAAGGCTCTATCAGGATTACCAACGTTAAGCATAATTTTAAAAGGAATCGGCGGCATGGAGGCAATGTCATTACGTTTAATAGAAAAATCAAGCTTGCCTTGATAAATAATACCGTTGTCACCTTCTGCACAACTCACCGTTACCCACTCGCGATCGCTGAGTTTATCTGTAGCATCGAAACATCCGACTACCGCTGGAATGCCTAGTTCTCGTGCTATTATTGCGGCGTGACAGGTTCGGCCTCCACGATTAGTCACGATCGCCGCCGCTTTTTTCTTTCCGGGCTCCAAATCCGGTTCGGTCATATCCGTAACTAACACGTCTCCATCCTGCACCTGATCCATTTCATTTATATTATTGATAATGCGAACTTGGCCTGCGCCTATACGCTGGCCAACGCTTCTACCTTCGACTAATATCTTACCTTTTTCTTGTAACAGGTAGCGTTCGATAGTTGAATGTCCCTGCCTGCTTTTTACCGTTTCTGGTCTTGCTTGTACAATATAGATCCGGCCATCGTCACCATCTTTCGCCCATTCAATATCCATAGGACACTGATAATGCTGCTCAATAATAAGTGCTAGTTTAGCGAGCTCATTAATTTCTTCATTAGTCAAACAGAATGACAGTCGATCCGCTTCACTAACGTCAACGGTACTCACAGAATGATCGGTTGACCCTTGCTCATTGTAGATCATTTTAATGGCTTTGCTACCTAGGTTACGACGCAAAATGGCTGACTTATTTTTTTGTATAGCCGTTTTAGAGACATAAAACTCATCAGGATTAACAGCACCTTGCACCACCGTTTCACCCAGTCCATAAGCCGCGGTGATAAAAATAACGCCATCAAAACCTGACTCTGTATCCAAGGTAAACATAACGCCTGAGCAAGCCGTTTCAGAACGGACCATGCGTTGAATACCAGCACTAATGGCAATATCATGATAATCGAATCCTTGATGAACACGATAGGCGATAGCGCGATCATTGAATAGCGATGCATAGACTTGCTTAATTGCTTCCAACACATTATCCAAGCCTTTAATATTTAGGAATGTCTCCTGCTGACCAGCAAAGGAAGCATCGGGGAGATCTTCTGCGGTAGCCGATGAACGAACAGCTACACTCAGACCCTTGTTACCCGCCTGTAATTGGCGATAAGCATCCTCTACTTCAAGCACAAATCGACTTGAAAATGATGCATCGTTAATCCACTGTCGTATCGTTTTGCCGGTATCTGTTAATGCATTGACATCACTGACGTTAAGATGGCTAAGTATATCTTGTATTCTTTTATCCAACTGATTAGCTTCTAGAAAAGAAGTAAACGCGAGCGAACTGGTAGCAAAACCATCAGGGACATTAACGCCTTTACTGTACAAAGCACTGATCATCTCTCCAAGCGAGGCATTTTTACCGCCAACGAGGCTGACATCACTCATGCCTAGCTGGTTAAACCATAAAATATGATCTGACATTCAAGAACACCAAAAATTGAACAAGTAACATTCACTACGGAACTGTATAACATAGTGTAAAATAAAGCCGCTGGATAAGATATTAAGTTTACCTTAATATAAGATGGTAAGACGCATTTATTTTTCTATTCATTTAAAGAAAATATTGAATGGCTGGTGAGCAATAATGAAAAGAACTGCGTTCTTTATCTCAGATAGTACAGGCATTACTGCTGAAGTTATGGGCGAAAGCCTACTGTCAAATTTTAGAGAGATCGATTTTAACCGACACTCACTACCCTATATCGACTCCGAAAAAAAGGCGATCTATGCAGTTGAGCAAATAAATCGTGCTGCCAGTGAGGATGGACAAGCACCGATTATATTTGAGACCTTAATCAGCCAAAGTTTACGCGACATAATACTCTCGTCAAATGGCTTCTGCGTTGACGTTATTAATACTTTTTTAGCCCCGCTCGAGAAGGCACTAAATGCTCCCAGCAGCTATAATATTGGTCGACCCAAGATAGCCACAGAGGATGATCGTTACAATCGGCGTATAGAAGCAATTCATTTCGCTCTCAATAACGATGATGGTGGCAGGCTTAACCGATACAGTGATGCTGATGTTATTTTGATAGGTGTTTCACGGTCAGGAAAAACACCTACCTGCTTATATTTAGCCTTACAATTTGGCATCTTCGCCGCAAATTATCCGCTAACAGAAGACGATTTAGCGTCAACTGACTTACCTCAAATATTAAAGCACCATCAAGAAAAACTTTTTGGACTGACCATTGAACCCGTTAGATTAAGCTCAATAAGAAATGAGCGCTTGGAAGAAAGTAACTACAGCTCAGCGCGGCAGTGCAGAAGAGAAGTTGAGGAAGCACTGACAATGTTTGAGACGTATAAAATTCCGATGATTGATACAACCGATATAAGCATTGAAGAAATTTCAACAAGAATCATCAATCAAACTGGCATTAAAAGATATTTTAAATAAGTTATTCATTAATCTGCTGCGGTTCAATTTCTAAAGACAAACCAAATTCTTGATAGACAGAATGAACAATGCCAGTAGAAAATTTTAACACGTCTGCTGCTGATACACTTTCGCCATCTTTAACCTTCGAAAGATTTGTTAATACTAAGGCCTGTGTTGCGTGCATAGCTAGACACCCTTCACGCCTTCCCTTGTAACCGCAATACTCTATTAGCCACGCAGAGGGAATTTTAAACAGTGGTTTATCATCAGCGCTTAATAAAGAAAAATATGGCATAGAGCTGTGCTTTGCCAATAATCGATTTAATGTGGAGCTATCCACTTCAATATTCTTAAAAAAACTTCCAGCGTTGGGAATTTCATAGGGATTAGGTAATTTACTGTTACGTAGATACACAACAGAGGAGAAAACATCATCAGCGTTTGGGCATGATAGCTGTAATTTATCAATTGCATCACACAGTGCAGGATAGCTTAATTGAGCCCTAAAGCTTTTCGCCAAACGAAAAGTAACTGAGACAATGAGTCGGTGATTGTTTTTTTCTTTAAATATACTATTTCGATAGGAAAATAGGCATTGTTCATTATTATAATTTTTCACAGATTCGAGGTGGTCAATATTAGGAGGAAGATCAATAAATTGTACACTGTCTATATAAGTTGCAACCTCAACACCATAAGCGCCAATGTTTTGTATTGGTGAAGCACCAACTCTACCCGGAATAAGCGCCAAATTTTCAAGACCAAACCAACTATTGGATAGGGCATATGAAACCCAATCATGCCAGTTTTCACCAGCGCCGACCTTGACCCATACATTGTCATGATCTTCATTCACCACCTCAATCCCTTTGATGGCTATATCCAAAATACAGGCATCAATAAAATTGCTCAGTATTACATTACTTCCATCTCCAAGTGGCAGTAAGGGAAGTTTTTCTCTTCGATGAAATTGAAATGCAGTCTGAAGATCATCGATGGATTGGATAGTAATTTTAGCTGCAGCAGATGACACCAATCGCAGTGTATTTGCCTCGGTCAAATCAACATCACGTTGTATCATGCAAGAATTCAAATCAGTATCCATCTAGATATAAAACGAAATTTCTTGAAGTAAATTTTGACTGGCTACTTTGATCATTCTTAACACGTCTTCAAAGCCATCATCACCACCGTAGTAAGGATCAGGCACCTCTTGAATGCCTAGCTCCTTTGCAAAATTTAAAAAAAGTTGGCATTTATTTTTATGTTGATCTGGACATAGCGCTAAGATATCGTGTAAATTATTTTTATCCATCGCAAGAATATAATCAAAATCACGAAAGTCCTCTTGAGAAATCAACCTAGAACGTAAGTGTGAAAGATTAAAACCATGCTGCTTAGCTGTTAGTTGTGCTCGTCTGTCTGGCGCTTGATCAAGATGCCAATCGCCGGTACCGCAGGAGTCAACCTTTACTGAATTTGACAGCCCTGCATCCCTAAGTAATTGTTCGAAAACGCCATGCGCAGTTGGCGAACGGCATATATTTCCTAAACAAACAAACAAAACGGATCGGTTCATTGTAATAATTTCCTTACCTTAACCAGGTCGTCTAGGGTGTCAACCCCAGCGGGAATATTAGCAATAGCTTCTTGACAGTGAATGGTGACGCCGTTGTCTAATGCGCGTAGCTGTTCTAGTGATTCATTACGTTCATTACTGGTAGCAGGCCACTGAACGAACTGATTTAGAATGCTTACCCGGTAGGCATAGATACCGATATGCCGATACCAATGAAAGTCACTATTGAGAAATATAGCCTCTCTTGTCTGAAGCGCGACTAGTGAAAGGTCATTTGCAGAGGGCCATTCGCGATTCCATGGAACCGCTGCTCTTGAAAAATATAAAGCCTCATCATTGGCACCACGTACCACTTTAACATGGTTTGGATTAAATAAATCCTCTACTTTGCTTATTTTCTCACAGAGTGTTTATATTCCCGCTGTTTTATATTGAACTAAATTTTTAGCGACTTGATTTATTACCTCTGGAGGAATAAGCGGCTCATCACCTTGGACGTTAACAACCACATGATCGTCTTGAAATGATTGACCACGCACAACTTCTTGCAGTCTATCGGTACCTGATAAATGATCTGTCGAGGTAAGCACAACATTGGCTGAAAATTTATGACAAGCATTCGCAATCCTTTGATCATCGGTTGCAATGATCACATTTTCAGCTTCACTTTGCATTGATCGCTCATATACCCATTGAATCATAGGCTTACCTGCTATATCGAGCAGAGGTTTGCCAGGAAGCCTCTTTGAACCAAACCGCGAGGGTATGATAATTGAGAAAGACAAGTTTATATCCTCACTTTTGATTAAGCCTATTGATAATAGCCTTCGTTATAACCGTATCAAGCACCATTTCAATATCAATGATAAAAAAATTCGCTTGAAAAGAGTATTCAAGCGCCTGAAGCTTGACCGCATCTTTTGCTGTGACAATGATGGCTTCATCTCGTGCTATTGCATCAAGTGCTTGCGCATCCATTACTGTATAGCGATGGTGGTCACTATAAGCGCGTTTCAACAATTCAGGCGAGGTCTTACTCGCCAAAAAAATATTATCAACAGTAGTAAAAAACTTATCGGGATTTCCAATCCCTGCCACCATGTGAAGAGTGGAAAAATTGATTAATCTTTGACGTATTTCATCAATTGATGAATATAATAAGGTATTCCCAGAGGGTTCTATTTCGCGCATTGCGTCGATACAGGTAATCACTTTTGAATACTTAGTTGAAAATTGATGTAACTGCTCTGGAATACCAAAGTGGCCAGAGCCAGTTACAACAATATGGTCGACTTGTTTCAGTCGTGAAACCCGTTCTCTTAATGGGCCTGAAGGGATTAGCAATCCGTTACCTAGCCCCTGCTTTGAATCAATCACTGCAATTTCAATTGACCTAGGCAACTGGTAATGTTGCAAACCATCATCACTAAGCACAACATCACAGTGTAATGTATTAGCCACATGCAAATAGGCAGACGCTCGACTCGATGCGATAATGACAGGAACGTTTTTCAGCGATTGAACAATTAGAACGGGCTCTTCACCACAATAACTAGGGTCGCTATCTGAAAAAACAGGGGTTACAGAATTTTTCGAAGCGGACGCAATGCCACCATAGCCTCGACTAATAATCGCGGGTTGAAAGCCAGCTTCAATTAACTGTTTAGCTAAATTAATAATGATTGGTGTCTTTCCTGTCCCGCCCACGGATATGTTACCAACAACAATAACTGGTAATGATTGTTCTTTGAGCACCAAAGAAGAAGAGCGCATTCTCTCGTGCAAGATGCTAAGACAACAAGTTATAAGCCAATAAAGAATACTGAGGGGCAAAAAAAAGATGGAAAACAAGAAGCTCAAAGGACTTTTATGATACCATAGCTCTGTGATTAAGCGCTCAGCCCGTCGTTTACTCAGTGACATCGATCAACCCAAAAGATTAGCAATAATTATCTCATTATAGCTAATTTAAGCGCTCATAACAGGTATCTGTATTCTCTAAACTCTGCCATATATGCCGAGACTTATATTTCGTACAAAAAAGACCATGCCACTCACCATTACGATAACAAAATTGGATAGTGCCTAATTGATCAGAATGTATAATTTCAATTTATCATAACGTTTAGTCACTGGTCGATGCTGAAAGTTACAAGATAAATGTTAAATTTTATTGTTTGAAGTTTACTAATCAAAAATAACGTAGCGCTCTTGCTGGTTGAATCTTACTGGCTTTGAATGCAGGCATTATCGTTGCCAGCAAGCTCATTAAAGTAGTTACTGTACATATCAACAAATAATCATTTATTTTAATATCAGTGGGTAGATAATTAATCGGGTATATTTCGGTATTAAGAAGCTCAAAATCAAGAAAATACTCAATGAAAGGAACAATAATTGCTATATTTGTTGTGAGCAAAAATCCCAATAAGGCACCCATGAGACAAGCAAAGAAAGTGATCATTAAGCCCTGAAATATAAAGATGCCTATCACTTGATGCTGCTTAAGACCCATCGTTCTGAGTATTGCAATGGCTTTTGTTTTTTGTTTAACGACCATGGCTAAGGTAACAAAGACATTAAAACAAGCAACAGCAATAATACTACCAATGAGAAGCACGACCAATTCTCTTGATAACTTAATGGCCGCATATAAATTACCAAAGGATTGTGTCCAATCTGAAATTCTAACCGCCAAATCAAAATTTACAGCTGTTCTGTAGGCAAGAGAACGTGCATTGAATAAGTCGTAAAATTGAAGCTCAATTCCCTGAACGAAACCCGAATGATCTAGAACAGCTGCTGACTGCTTTATATCAATAACTGCAAGATGCTGATCAATTTCAGTACCTGTTGTAAAGATATTGCGAACACGAAATGAGTGGCTTTTCACCGCGTTTAAAGATTGATGTTGCTGATCCACCGACTGATGGAGCAACAGTAAACGAACTGGCTGACCTGCTGACAACGATAAGTTATCAGCAAGTGAGGAGCCCATTAAAATTTCTTTTTGGGTGGCGCTAAACCGAAAATTATCAACGTTTATCGCCGAGGCAGAACTCTTTTCACTTGGCAAGAATTTAGTAAAAAGATCATCAACAGCTTGCTCAGCTAAACCCTTTATTAATATGGGCTGAGTTTGATTATTGGAGACAGCCAATGCTTTAAATTCAACGACATATTGGGCTTTTTTAATAAACGGTGAAGCATTAAGTTGCTTAATCAGCGAAGTTGAGGGCACAACCGGTGAGTCATACCAGAGGGTTGCATGAGGCGCTAACTCAAGAATGCGGTCACGAAATTCTTTTTCGAAACCATTCATAACCGATAAAACAAGTATTAATAAAGCAATGGCTAGAGTCAGGCCAAACATGGATATTCGCGAAATAAACTTGACTAACGAACCCGTACTTGACCCAGCAAAAAAACGCCAAGCTAACCACCATTGATTGATTATCGGATACCTTCCCAACATAAAATTCACACTTGCACCAAATTACCCCTATCAAGTTGGTAGACCTTGTCTAAATCTTGTGACACGCGTTCATCATGGGTCACAATGATAAAACTCGTTTTATGCTGGTCTGTCACCGATTGTATGAGCTGTTGAATATCAGTAGAGGCCTGCTTATCAAGATTACCCGTTGGTTCATCCATTAATATGCAACTAGGCTGATTCGATAGCGCGCGGGCTATTGCCACCCGTTGACGCTCGCCACCCGACAACTCAGCAGGTCGATGATGTAATCGGTCGCTCAAGCCAACGGATGCAAGAACGGCGGCGGCCTCGATTCTAGCGACGCTTCGGCTAACTTTGCCGATTAACAAAGGGAACATAACATTCTCTAGCGCGCTAAATTCAGCCAATAAATGATGGAACTGGTAAACAAAGCCTAGGTGCTTATTTCTCAATTGACTTAAATCATTGTCAGTAAGCGTGGATAAATCTTTGCCCACGAGAGTTACAGTGCCACTTGAAGGCGCATCTAAACCAGCTAATAGGTTTAATAAAGTGCTCTTACCCGATCCTGATGCACCGACAATTGCTACTTTTTCAGCTTGCTGCACATCAAAAAAGATAGACTCTAGAACCTTTAGACGACTATCACCTTGATCATAGTACTTCGATAAATTGTTGCATGTTAAGATTGGGGAATCTACATCGAGCTGATCCCTTTTCTTAGTCTCTATATCAACCTGATCATTCATTGATGCATCCTTTTGGCAATCGACTAAAACTCATATGAAAGTGCCGCCGCCGGTGGTATTGAGGCCGCCTTTTGGGCCGGATAAATTGACGCAAGGAGGCTAATTAACAATGCAGAAAGGACCGTTATAAATATTTCTGCAAATCGAATCTCAGAGGGTAAATGGGAGATATAAAAAACGCTTGGATCAAATAACTGCCAATTAAATAATTGTTCAATAGACGATACTATCAACCCAGCATTTGGCGCTATAAATAAACCTAACAATGCCCCGAATGCAGTCCCTATTGACGCGATGAGTAGCCCTTGGAGCAAAAATATATTTCGGATTTCAGCGGTATTTGCGCCCATGGTTTTTAACACAGCAATATCACTGTATTTATCCATGACACTCATAAGTACAATTGAGACAATATTGAATGCTGCAATCCCGACTACGGCTAGCAATAACACAAAAATAATTATTTTTTCCATTGCAATGGCTGTAAAAAGGCTTCGCTGGTCAGTGCGCCAATCCAAAGCTGACAACGACTGATACTTAGGCTTTGCTTGCACAAGGTGAAATAATGCATTATCAAGCTTATTTTGTATGTTAAAACGATCGATGAGTTCTAGCCTTAAACCATCGACAGAAGCGCCCCTAGCCAATAATTTTTGCCCGGTAAGCAAGCTAATTAAAACTAGGTTTTGATCAGCTTCAGCCCCGACTTCAAAGATGGCGCTAACGATAAATCGTTTTTCTCGCATGACGACACCCGCAGGTGTAATAGCGATTTTAGGCAATACCAACTGCAAGCTATCCCCTACTGTAAGGCCCAGCTGTCGAGCAAGAAGACGGCCGATAACAATCCCGTATTTCTGCTCTTTTAGAGCGTTAGGATCACCTGCAATAATATAGTTGTTAATACCTGTTAGATCTGCATCTAGGGTATAATCAAAGGCTAGCAACTCAACAACTTGAAATCGTCCGTCAGTATTAACAATAGCTGTTTGCTCAATAAAGGGCGCTGCGGCAAGAATGCCATCCTGAGTGAGAATATCGTCACGCAACTCCTGCCAGTGAATGGAAGAATTCTGATTAATCTCAGCGCGATCTTTATCATTAACATAAATCTTAGCGTCTGGAATTAATGAAAGCAGACGGTTTTGGAGCTCAGTTTCAAAACCGTTCATCACACTAACAACAATGATCAATGTAGCTACACTGAGCACTAGGCCTAATAATGAGACCCACGTAAGAAAGCTCGAACCAGGGCCACATTGTTTGAATGTCACATAGCGAAACGCGATCAGTGCAATAAAAGGCAGTGAACTCGTTGTACCTCGCTGTGGTTGTGATCGCGTCATAACAGTGTTTACAGTGAACTTTATTGGTAGTATGACTGTATAATTATCAGCCAATATTAAGGCGGCTTAAGAGTTTATTGTCGATTTGTGAAGTAGATACAACAAAATCTTAGAATAGCTATCACTCTTCATGATTAATTAAGCTTAGTATACTAAACTAAAAAGAACCCAGCGTAAGTATATTTATAGGGTATGAGCCCTGTTTTTATTGATTAGGAGAGCAAGTATTGTGGAAGCTGTCAGTGATCGCCGTCAGTTATTTCGAGTGGATGATACCGCTATCTTAGATATCATGGCTGTTAATGAGCAAGATCTGCTTTCTCAAGTGGCTGAGGCTTGCTTCCCTAGTTCAGAAAGCTTTTCTTTAATGCGTAATATTCAATCGATTGACAATGAAAACGCCTTACTTCTAAGAAATATCCACGACAAGTCACCCGAAATCTCAGCCTATTTTTTATCAGTTAACAAAAAGATTGAAACGGTAGCTGCAGTTATTGCAAAGCAAATTGTATCAGAACACGCTAGCAATATTGGGGTTGACCTCAGTGAAGGCGGTATTGGGTTTCAATCGAATGCCCCATTAGAAATTGACCAACATTATGCGATAAAAATATGGTTTAACGAAAAGATGACGGGGGTTGCAGCTTATGTAAAGGTTGTCGACTGCCAACAGCTAGATGACAATGGCTTTCGAATTTCTTGCCAGTTTAAACAGCTTAGCGATGTCGATGAAAAACTCATATCACGTCATATTATGCAAGTACAAGCTAAACAACAACGGCTGAAAAAAGAGCTTATTGATTAAAATTGACGACCAAATTAATGCTTATGCTTTAAACAACATAAGTTAACAGCTATTCTCATGCCCAGTTTTCTGCTGGCTTTTTATCCAAGTTAAACAGAGATCATCTCAATTTCACTAGCAGCCGCCCTTACGCCCTCCAGCTTGATAACCGTTCCTACTCAAGGCATGACAAAAGCTCAAGTACTGGATACCTTTGGCCCGGCCATTAGCATGACCCCCGCCGTTGGACAGCCAGCGATTTCACAGTTGTTATTCGCTGAATCCACTGTCTACTTTGAGTCTGGTACGGTACTTCATAGTGTCTTAAAACGCCCCTCCGCGTATTAATTCCATTGTTTCATGTGTCGCTTAAACCTTAGAATCAAGTTTTAGAACCGACGTAGATGACACCATGATGAAACAACTCCTCCGCCAATTAGCACAATTTGATGTCACTACCTTTATTAATGAGTATTGGCAAAAAAAACCGCTATTAATCCGACAGGGGCTACCTCATTGGGAAAATCCAATCAGCCCTGAGGAGCTTGCTGGCTTGTCGCTTGAAGAGGAAATTGAATCGCGCATTGTCACTCAGACAGAAACTGAAAGTTGGCAATTAGAGCATGGCCCCTTCGAAGAGTCACGATATAGCGCTTTAGGCGACTCACATTGGAGTCTGTTAGTTCAGGCCGTCGATAAGCATGTTTCCTCATTAGCTATTTTACTGGATTACTTTACATTTATTCCAAGCTGGCAAATTGACGACGTAATGGTTAGTTTTGCCACTAAAGGGGGTGGCGTAGGTCCTCATTTCGATCGTTACGATGTATTTCTAGTTCAGGGACAAGGGCAAAGGGAATGGCAACTCGGTCAATTTTGCGATAGCGAGACCGTCCTCAACAATGTAAATGGGCTCATGCAGTTGCCTAACTTCGAAAGCCAAACAAGCTACATTTTAGAGCCTGGCGATATATTGTATGTCCCGCCCTATCTCAGTCACTTAGGCACATCACTAGACAATGAATGCATGACGTATTCGATAGGCTTTCGGTCCCCCGCGCTGAGCGATCTCATTGATGACTTTGCTACCTTTTTACAGACGCAGTTAACAGAAGACGAACGACTACGAGCACCATTAGTCGCCTTTAATAACAGTGCTAACGGTGCAATTGATTCAACCACCATTGCTCTATTCAAAGCAGAAATAACCGCTTTGATGGATGATGAAAAACGCTTATCAAAATGGCTTGGTTGTTGGGCGACCTTGCCTAAACGCTCAGCAATTGAGATTGAAACACGGCTTGCATCTGACCAAGAGGTTGAAACGATTTGGAAACAAGTCATGACTACTGACGTTTTACTCATACGTTCTTCTGCTGCGAGGTTTCACTATATCGAAGCAAATGCAAATAATCCTACATTTACCTTTTTTTCCAACGGAAGAGAAGTGGATATAGGAAGGCATGATGAGACATTATTGACATCAATAAAGGAGGTATGTAACTCAAGATCGTTTAGCAGTCAGTTATTGGCACCCTGGTCTACCAATAAGTCGTTACGAGAAGTCATTGCAGATAGTATCTTGGCTGGAACTGTTTATGGAGAAGAGTTTAATTTTTATGATGAATGATCGTAAACTTCAGCTGAGATAACGTACATTGAGACGGTACAGCTAGCATGATAAAACGGATAAACGAGAATGAGATCAATCGATTCATTCAACAAGTAGCCTTTAATCAATAAACCTTGCTATAAATGCGGCTTCATCAATAATGGTAATACCCAACGCTTCTGCCTTAGTTCTTTTAGCGCCTGCCGCCTCGCCTGCTATTAAACAATGCGTGTTTTTGGATACGCTACCCGATACCTTGGCGCCCAAGGATTCCAGCTTTTCTTTGACTTGATCACGCGACATAGAGATGAGTTTACCAGTCAACACCCATGTTTGTCCGCTCAAGGCTAAGGCTTGCCCTTGATTAATTGAAATATCCTGCCAGCTTATACCAACGGACTGTAACTGCTTTATTAGGTCTAGATTTCGTGGGTTGTTGAAATAACTATATATATGTTGAGCGACAATAGGCCCAATATCATCAATTTCGATTAAGCGTTCAATTGCGCTTTGATTTTTAACTTTCGTAGCGACGACGCTCTCAATAAGTAATTCCAAGCTGCCAAATGCATTGGCTAAATTCTTGGCCGTTGCCTGACCGACCTCACGAATACCTAAACTGTAAATAAATCGTGCTAAGCTTGTCGATTTGCTCGCATCCAAAGCTGCTAACAAATTCGCCGCAGATTTTTCAGCAAGACGATCGAGACCAGCCAGCTGCGACTGAGACAAGCTGTAGAGATCAACGGCAGATAGAACATACTTATGATCAACCAGTTGATCAATAATCTTATCGCCAAAACCGTCAATATCCATGGCTTTGCGAGATACAAAGTGTTTAATTGATTCTTTTAGTTGGGCTGGACACAGCTGCCCTGCTGTACAGCGAATCACTGCCTCCCCGCTTACTCTAAATACATCAGAGCCACATTCTGGGCAATGAATTGGCAGTACTATGGGCTGACTGCTCGAGGGCCGCAAATCGTGAATGACCTTGGCAACTTGAGGTATGACATCACCTGCTCGCCGAATAATCACTGTGTCGGCAGGTCTGACATCAAGACGAGTAATTTCATCGACATTATGGAGGGTGGCGTTACTCACAGTAACTCCGCCGACAAAAACTGGCGCTAATTTTGCCACAGGCGTTAACGCGCCGGTCCGGCCTACTTGCCATTCTATTGCATTAATCGTCGTGCTAGCTTCTTCGGCAGGAAATTTGTAAGCTATCGCCCAGCGCGGTGCTCTTGATACAAACCCCAGCTGTTGCTGTAGGGCATAGGAATCAACTTTAATCACCACGCCATCGATCTCATAAGTTAATGAAGAACGCTTATCAGTCAACGCTTGGCAGTATTCTATTGCTTGATCAATACCTTTAACGGCTTTTATTTCTGAATTTATAAAAAAGCCCCATTCAGCTAATTGCGATAAACTCTTGCTATGAGAATCACTTAAGTATCCCTCAGGCCCAGCATGTAAAAGATCTTGCTGATCAGAGTATTCAATATAACCAACTCCGTAAGCAGACATAATAAGCGGTCTAGTCGCAGTAATTTTTGAGTCTAATTGACGTAAACTACCTGCAGCTGCATTACGCGGATTGACAAATATTTTTTCACCCCTATCTTGAGCCGCTTGATTCATTTTTTTGAAACCGGCATTAGTCAGGTAAATTTCTCCCCTGACTTCGATCCGATAAGGAAAATTATCACCCTGAAGCTTTAAAGGAACGCTTTTGATAGTCTTAACATTGGAGGTGATATTTTCGCCTTGACTACCATCGCCACGTGTTGCTGCTGTATGCAGAATTCCGTCTATATATGTAATACTAACCGCCACACCATCAAGCTTAGGCTCACAAAAATATTCTATGTTAACTAATTCATCACTAAGCCGATCTTTTAAACGCTTATCGAAAGCCGCTAACTCTTCATCATTAAAGGCGTTATCGAGTGACAGCATCGCCAACTTATGTGTTACTGATGAAAAATGATCCAAAGCAGTTGCACCGACTCGCTGGCTGGGTGAGTCAACAGTCACCAGCTCTGGCACGCTCTCTTCGAGATCAAGTAACTGTCTAAACAGTTTATCGTAGTCTGAATCAGGAATAATAGGCGCATCTAAGACGTGATAGCGGTGGTTATGGGTGTTAATCAATTCGACTAATTGAGAGTGCCTATTGCGGCTATTGGTGTTAAATACAGCGTCACTCGATAATAATGGAGTAGCAAGTAACTCAGCAATAGTTAACTTAGGCGAAGCCATGGTTAGAACCCTAACAGATAGACTAAATGTGGGTAAGAGTAAGCCGCTAATCTTTAAGCCGTATCACTTTCTGCCATAGTCGAAAATTGAGCAACCCGCGATCGGTAAGCTTTAATGCTTTTTTGAGTCGCCCCAGTATGATCTTCATCGAGTAAAGTTGCATCAAGATTACTAACTAAACAATTAGCAGTCTCAATCATACAGTCGAAAGCGTTAAGAGGGTCTTTAGGGCCTGGAAGCGTCATAAAGAAAGTCACGCCAGGTGTACGGAATGTATTTATATCATCAATATTAAATGTGCCTGGCTCGATCATATTCGCAAGACTAAATTGCAAACTTCCATTGCCGCCCGCATGCTCATGACGATGAAGAATATCTCTATCTCCATAGCGCATATCGCAAGCAATTAATACTTGAAGCAAGTCACTGCCATTGAATCCATCGGCATCATTTGATCTAACATGAATGACAATAATCTCTCTTTCACTCACAGCTAGAGGTGATGAATCAAAATCCTGCTGGTCATGCTCTGATTCAGCGGATGTCTCTGGGGCCGTTGAAAATAAGTCATCAGCGCCTTGATCACTGATAATAGGATCTGTTCGCTTGATAACGCGAGCACCACCATTAGGAAGCTCAGAAGATTGAACATCCTCATCAAAGCCACCACCCATACCCAGTGAAAGCTTTATATTATCTCTTCGCTCCGAACGCATTCGACGATAACCATCAATAAGTACAGAAAGAACTAGCACTAATCCACCAGCAATGAGCCATTCACGCATGGTAAATTGAGATAAAAATTCCATACAACTTATCTCCTCTATAAGTCTTTGTGCTCAAAAGCAATAAATCCTACTCGCGGATTAAACCGCAGCCAAGGCAACAGCCTCATCGATATCAACACTGACAAGCCTTGAACAACCTGGCTCATGCATAGTGACACCCATTAGATGATCAGCCATTTCCATAGTAATCTTATTGTGCGTAATAAATATAAACTGAACGCGATCAGACATTTCTTTTATTAATTTGGCATAACGCGCAGTATTTGCATCATCAAGTGGCGCATCAACCTCATCAAGCATACAGAAAGGTGCTGGATTGAGCTGAAAAATAGAAAATACAAGCGCGATAGCTGTTAATGCCTTCTCCCCACCTGAGAGAAGATGGATAGTACTATTTCGCTTACCGGGTGGTCTTGCCATTATTGCAATCCCGGTATCTAACAAATCCTCGCCTGTCATCTCAAGATAGGCCGTACCGCCACCGAACACCTTAGGGAATAAATCTTGCAAGCTATCATTGAGTAAATTAAAAGTTTCTTTAAATATACTTCGAGTTTCTCGATCTATTTTCTGAATAGCAGATTCAAGCGTACTTAGTGCCGACTCCAGCTCTTCGTTTTGAGCATCTAAGTATATTTTTCTTTCAGACTCTGTCTCAAATTCTTCAATCGCGGCTAAGTTAATAGCACCTAAACGATTAATGTTATCCTGCAGTTCTTTGAGCTGAGTTTGCCATTGAACAAGATCAGCATCTTCAGGCAACTGGCTTTTAACCGCTTCTAAATTAAAGCCACTTTCTTCTAATTGCTCAACAATCGTTTTACTTCTTACTGACATTTCTTGGCTGTCGATTCGAAGCCGCTCTAGCTCAGCGCGAATAACTTGAGTCTTCTCTTCATTGCTTGCCCTTAATTGCTCAGATTCACGCATGCTTTGATCTAAGTTTTCAACTTCAATTCTTGCTTGGGTAAGTGATCCTTCAACGATAACGCGACTTTTTAACTGCTCGTCTAAACTTGTTTTAAGTGCCGCGATAGGCGCAATACTATCTTGTTTTGCTCGAACAAGTGAGGCTTTCTTTTCTTCAAGTTGATCAACTTGAGTTGTCAGTCTTTCGACTGTATTGGTAACTGAATTAAGTTGAGCTCGCAGGCCTTCCGTTTTGAGAGCCACACTCTGTAAAGCTTGACTCTCAGCTTGAGAAAGATCTCTTGCTTTGGTTAATGTATCTCTTACGCTATCCCTAGAAAGTATTAATGACTCTCTTTGCTCTTCAACTTTTTGCATTGATTCAATCGCAACATCGAGATGCTGACGAGCCTCAGCCAAGGCTAAACGTTGCTGCTGCTGATTGCTTTCAGCCATTTGAATTTCGCTAAGCGTTCGGCTGCGACGAGTTGAAATTTGCTCGATTTTAGATCTAAGGGCACTGATATCAGCACGAAGTTGACCGAGCTCTTTGACGCCCTGATTTTTATCCGCCTGTATCTGACTTCTAGTTTGCTCTGCGTCTATTAGTGCCTGTTCAGAGAGCGCCATTGATTTCTCAAGTGAAACAATAGACTCCTCACTGATGCTAATTTCCTTTGCTAGATCCAGCAATTGTTGCCGTCGCTCAATGACTCCTGACTTACTATCCTGCTGCTTTAAAACCTTCAACCAATTTAGACCCAGCCAAATCCCGTCTTTCGTCACAATGGAATCGTGAGAGCTGAGCTTAGTTCGATATTGAGCCGCCTGAGCCAAGTTATCAGCGGCAAAAATATTGTGCAATAGACCATGTGCCGAACTATTGTTAAGTTTTTCCGTGAGAGACGGCAATGCAATTTGACTAACAGATCCCTGCACCTTTGAATCAAGCTCAATGAAACTAATGTTACTTTGCTCAAGGTTAGCAAGGTCGTTGATAACAGAATCTAAACTTTTTAGAGTAACCGATTGTAAGGCTTCTCCAAGCACTGTTTCAATCGCTGTTTCCCAACCATACTGGACTTCAAGTGTGTCCAATAGCCGTGGGGCTGAATCAAGCTGCTGGTGTGATAGCCATTCATTAACCTCACTCTTCTCGCTCTGAGATGCTTGTTGTAACGCCTCAAGCGAGGCATTTTTACCGCGCTGTTGCTGCAATATACTTCGGGCTGAATCTAATTGAGACGATAAAGTCTTTAAAGCTTCGCGCCTTTCTAGTACCTGTTGATTGACTGCAGTGATTGTTGCCTCTAGCTCATTTAAACTAGCATTCTTTTCATTGATCTGCAGTTCAATACGAGTCTTATCCGTTTCTAACTCAGCCGTATTGAGACCTGAGAGTTCATCATTCATTCGATCTAAGCGATTGGCAAGACCACGTAATGATTCTTCAATTTGGTCGATTTTAGAGCGTTGAACCTCTGCATTCTTTTGTGGCTCTGCAGCACTGTGATTAAAAGCGTCCCATTCTTGTTGCCAGGCTTGCATCGCCGTCTCGGCCATATGCAGCTGCTCAGAGGCATCGGTTGCGGAACGTTTGAGTTGTTCATGCTCAGGATCGAGTGCTGACAATTGCTCAGTCCATAAGCGTAACTTTTCATTATCATCAGCCAGATGTTGAGAATTTTCACTGGCAGACCTTATGGCCTCATCTAAATCATCAGCCAGTTGTTGAGCGCGCTGTTCGTGATGGGCAATAGACTGTTCTGTTCGAGCGATTTCTGCACCTAAGTTATAAAACTGGGCTTGCACGGTATTAAAAGCATCATTCTTAGCAACATGCTCTTCGCGAAAAATTTCAATTTGAGCACCGATTGAGCGCTGCTCTGCGATTGAAGCCTCTAAAGCAATTTCAGAATCTGCGATGGCTTGACGCTGACCGCTGGATTGGTCTTGTAAACGCTGCCATTGGAGTGTTTGAGTTTGTGCAGTGAAAATTCTTTCATCAGCTTTAAGCGATTTGTACTTTTCAGCTGCGGCGGCTTGACGTTTTAACCGTTGCAACTGGCGATCGAGCTCTTCTCTTAGATCAGTCAAACGCTCAAGGTTTTCACGAGTATGACGAATACGCTTTTCCGTTTCCTTACGGCGCTCTTTATATTTCGATATGCCCGCTGCCTCTTCGACGAAGACGCGAAGCTCTTCAGGCTTAGATTCAATCAAGCGAGAAATCATTCCTTGCTCAATAATTGCATAGCTTTTGGGGCCGAGGCCAGTGCCTAAAAAGATATCAGTAATGTCTCTTCGACGGGCTTTAGAACCATTAATAAAATACTGTGACTGGCCATCGCGGGTTACTTTTCGCTTAACTGAAATCTCAGTGAATGGGCCGTACTCACCTCCGAGTGTTCCATCGCTGTTATCAAAAACCAATTCAATAGATGCTTGACCAACGGGCTTACGAGCATTAGAGCCATTAAATATGACGTCCGCCATCGACTCGCCACGAAGGTTCTTAGCTGATGACTCACCGAGCACCCAGCGAACGGCATCAATGATATTGGATTTTCCACAGCCGTTAGGGCCAATAACAGCAACCATATCAGTACCGAGCTGGACATTAGTCGGGTCAACAAAAGATTTAAAACCAGCAAGTTTAATATTTTTTAGGCGCATGAAAGAAAAAATTCCTTTTGCTTAAGTGATGACTGGCGTCGATTAGTTATGATTTTTTGGTCGATTATTAAGCTGATTGAATGCATAAAAAATAACAGTCAGTTACACATGCAGACATCAATAACTGTTAAAGTAGTCACGGTTAAGAGTCCATAATATCGCTTTTTTTCAATATTAATAATAATCGTACTAGTCTTCCAACAAGCCTACTATGATGCAACGATAACACGCTGATAACAATCATAAAACTGTATTTCAGAGAAAAATAAGCGGCACTTTTTAACCAATTTTGATACTGCGAATAAGCGCGAAAATTATTCCGTCACTTGGCATGAAAAGTTAATGTAAAATCTATTTTATAGCAGAATGAATCAAGAATAAATATTGTTCAATTAACGACCTATTGTCAATGTATGAACAGGCGCATTGTCAATCGAATGACTGACACTGACCGCTAAGGTTTGGCTTTGAAGATCTCCAGATTTTGCTAAAGCTTGCCCACTTAGAGCAAGCCGTGCTGTGACGAAAACCTGCTGATGATCCAGCAAACTTGATGCTGTCATTTTATCCTGCTCAGTTAACAATACTTTAGCAGGTAAATCCCCAAAACTAATTTTTTTTGCAGCTAATGGGATGCTAGCCTCCCCTGCAGCACGGGCGAAAATAAATACCGGTGTGGTTGCAGGAATCTGACTGCTAGCCAGTTCAGAGCTAAGAGTAACCTGCAAACGAATAATCGCAGAAACTGGCTCACTTTGGCTGGTTAGTGGCGTTAGCTTTGCGCGTGCTAATTGAATACCCTGCTGTAAACTAACGCTTTCTGAGCTGTTGCTACCGTATTGACTTAAGGCTTGAGTCCAAAATTCTATGGCCTGGCTATATTCCTGTTGTTGAAATGATTGCATACCTCTAAGACTCAGTGCTAAAGCAAACGCAGGCTCAATACTCAGCGCTCGATCTAACAGATCGGCCATTTGTTGCTGGTTGTGGGCTAATTGATCGGGGCTATCCGCCGTCTGGCTATTTATTGAAAAATACATCGCCTGAGCAAGTAAGGTCAAGGTCATTGGATCACTGGGATAACGTTCAACAAGACGCCGGTATATCTCCGTTGCATCGGCATGTCTATCAAGTGAGGAATACGTTTCGGCAAGCAATTGTAAATGCTGGTCTGTCGGTTCTTTTTGTTGCAAAACCGGCCTTAAAAGAGACTCTATCGAGCGTAAGATTGACTGCCTTTGTTGGTCGGTTTGAGCCAACTCGAGTGAATTAATCTGGCTTAATAAGCGCAAATCAAAGCCACCGCCCAGAGACAAGCCCTGCGGGAGGTATAAGAACAAAGCCACACTAGGAATCAAAAATATTACGCTTGGAAGCACCCAACCATTGGATCGCTGATGCCGGTTGAATAAACCTAGGCCACCATTGGCAAGCAGCAGAAATAAAGAAAAAACTAAGCTGAAGATTAAAACACTAATCAGCATCAGTATGGCCCTCTTCAGGCCTAGAGAATCGATACCGAAAAGCAATAATCATAATACTCAGACAAAACAAGCCAAGTGGAAACAGCCAAAGTATGGCCGTAACCGCGTTTAATGGTGGATCATACAAAACAAAATTTCCATATCGCCCAGACATGAAGCGGTAAATCTCATCATCAGTGAAGTCTTGTTGCACTAATTTATAAAGTTCATTACGAAGATCGTAGGCAATTTGTGCATCTGAATCGGCTAGATTTTGATTCTGGCACTTAGGGCAACGAATGTCATCCAGTAATTGGTAGTAGCGATCGCGATGCTCTTGGCTTTGAAAGGCCAATAAATTTTTTGCATCGGAACTAGCGAAACTAGTCGTCACAAATAACACACAGCAAACAAGCAATAGGCATGATAGAAAATATTGTTGAATACGAATTCGCACTAATAAGCACTCACCAAGATAAACCCAAAGGGACAATCTTATCACGCCAAACATTGTCATCAAGAATGCCGACATGGCGATAGCGAATAATACCATCTGCACCAACGATATAATTCTCAGGTGCACCATAAACCCCTAAATCAAGGGCTAATTGTCCTTTCAAGTCAGACAAATTAAATTGATAGGGGTTACCCAGCCGTTCTAACCACTGCAATGCGTCTAGAGGCCTATCCTTATAATTCAAGCCAATGATTGCGACCCCTTTTTGGGATAAGGCATTAAGATAGGCATGTTCCACACGACAACTAATACACCAACTCGCCCAGACATTGATGATATATGCTTGATTTGGTAAATCTTTATTCGTAAGTAGGCGCTCAGTTGATAAAGCAGGCAATGAAAATTCTGGGATAGGGTGATCAATCAAAGCAGATGGTAGCATGCTGGGATCGTATTCACCGCTGACCATGCGATTCTCAAGTCGAAAAAAAACAGCCGCGATCACTGAGAAGATAATTAATGGTGCGAACAGCTTTAAGCGCGATATCACGATATCATCTCCCACTAATGATTAGACGGCGAACCCAAACCAGGTTCCGACCGAGCAGCGCTTGAACGCTTATAGCGCTTATCAAATGTCGCTAAAATAGCGCCTAAGGAAATGAGGATGGCCCCTAGCCAAATGCAACGCACAAGAGGTTTCACATGAACTCTCACTGCCCAAACACCCGGCTCTAACTGCTCACCTAATGAGACATAAAGATCGCGAGACAACGATGCATCAATGCCCGCCTCGGTCATCATATTACGAGATGCACGATAAAAACGCTTCTCGGGATATAAAGTGGTAATTAATCTTGACGGCTCACCTGCGCTGTCATGATAGACATTTACACTCGCCCGAGTCGCATCATAATTAGACGCTGTGACTGACGATATTTCACTTAATTGATAACGATAGCTGTTGATAGAAACGTTATCACTTATGGCCATACGTACATCTTTCTGCGATTCATAAATAGAGGTGATGCCAATACCGAGAATCATAACTGCCATTCCAATATGCGCAATCACCATGCCGTAGTAGGAAAGGCTCAATTGACTAAGAGAATGAAAAGAAAGACCACCGTGCTTTATGCGAAAAAAGAAATGACTCAATGTATTAACTGCTAACCATAGACATAAGCTAGCGATAAAAAAAGCTAGAAAGTTAAAGTCCGCGACATATTGGTGGCTGAGTCCGCTTACCAATAACATTGCAAGAAAAATAGCCAATAATAAATGGAGGATCCATTGCCTCGATTGCTGCTTTAAGAGCGTAAACCTATTCCATGCAATAAAGGGAGCGAAGCCCATAATAAAGACGGTTAGCAAACCGAGGGGCGCAAACATAGCATTAAAATAAGGAGCCCCTACTGAATAGCTTCCTAAATCTAAAGCAGTACTAACCAAAGGAAATAATGTGCCCAGCAAGACCACGGTCAAGGCGATAGCAAAAAGGACATTATTGATAAGAAGAAGGTTCTCTCTCGATATCAGCGCGAAAACCGCCCCGCCTTTCATGATTGGCGCCTTTAGAGCATATAATAATAAAGAGCCACCCACTACGATAAATAAAAAGGCTAAAATAAAAAGTCCACGCTCAGGATCACTGGCAAAGGCATGCACCGACACTAATATTCCAGATCGTACTAAAAATGTCCCCAGTAAACTCAGAGAGAAGGCTAGCAAGGCGAGTAAAATTGTCCAGCTTTTAAACACCCCACGTTTTTCTGTTGCTGATAACGAATGAACCAGTGCTGCACCTGCTAACCATGGCATAAGAGAGGCATTTTCTACAGGATCCCAAAACCACCAACCACCCCAGCCTAGCTCGTAGTAAGCCCACCAGCTTCCGAGAGCAATACCCACCGTTAAGAAAGCCCAAGCGATATTAGTCCAGGGCCTAGTCCAACGCGCCCATTCAGCATCAAAACGACCTTCAAGTAAGGCAGCTATTGCAAAGGCGAAGGCAACCGAAAAACCCACATAACCAATATAGAGCATCGGAGGGTGAATAATTAAACCGATATCTTGTAGTAAAGGATTAAGATCATTGCCCTCAGAAGGCGTCATTATTAAGGATCGATCAAAAGGATTAGAGGTAAAAATGATGAATGCTAAAAAACCAACACTAATCATCGCTAATACTGACAAAACACGAGTTTTCATCACCAGCGGAATAGAACTACTTGCAAGCCCAACGGCAAGTGTCCAAGAAGCAAGAATAAAAACCCATAAAAGCAAGGAGCCTTCATGATTACCCCAAACAGCACTCAATTTAAAGTACCAAGGCAAGGCAGTATTCGAATGAAGCGTCACAAGCTTCACAGTAAAGTCATCGATAAAAAAGCTGTAGGACAATGCTAAAAAGGAAAGAAACAGCAGAACCCATTGCATGATAGCCAATGTAGAAGCAAATCGCATCCAAACTATATTCTTAGCGGCAACACCAATAAGAGGCACAACTGCCATGACCAAGGCAAGAGGCAAGCACAAGAGCAAAGAAAAATGGCCAATTTCAGGAATCAAAAATATATCCTAATCATCTAATGAAAAAAAACTTAGTTGGATACTATAGGTAAATTACACGCTATAGATAAATAATAAGTGCATTTTTAATAGGCAATTCAATTATCGGGCTGATTCACTGTGTCTTTAGCGCGATCCAATGCGGCTGAAACTTCAGGCGGCATGTAATTTTCATCATGTTTTGCTAGCACCTGATCGGCAAAAAAGATGCCTGATTCTGATAAAAAGCCAGTCACTACTGTACCTGCATTTTCTGCAAACATATCGGGTAAAATCCCAGAATATTCGACTGCTACATTGGCAGCAAAATCAGTAATAATGAAATTAACAGTCAGTGAATTAGCTTGTCGAATCAGACTTCCCTCAGCAACCATTCCACCAACACGGATTTGGCGATCAATTGGCGCCTCACCATTCGCTACCCTACTCGGCTCATAGAAAAGGTTAAGGTTTTGCTTTAAGGCTTTAATGATAAAAAAAGCGGCTAAGCTCGAACCTACTACAATTAAGAGCACGACGATTAATCGTTGTTTTCTAATGGGGTGCATATCAGGCAACAATCAGTCGGTTAATCACTCTCATTTTCAGCATAAATTGCTATATTTTTCAATTGCTTACGGTAGGCTTTTAAAGGAGAAATTAGGCTCCAGAGCATAATTGAAAGCGACACACCATAAGCTATCCATACATACGACCCATGGCCACCCATAGACCATAACGCTTGAATACTATCAAAGTACATTAACCCCTCCTATTCAGTAATGACGGATTAAGAATCAATTTTAGCACGCTCGATCATCCAACTATTGTTACGCCCATGGCGCGCAATTTGTACCTTCATATTTAACATGACAGCGGCTAAACAAAAAAGATAAAAACCAGGTATGGCTACCATTAACGGTTGAAACATCTCTAAAGCAATTGTTGATTCTTCAGTAAACTTAATCGAAGCAGGTTGATGTAAACTCGACCACCAATCGACTGATTTATAAATGATAGGAATATTAACGGTCCCTACCAATGACATGATAGCCGCAGCTCGCTGTCCACTTGCACTGCCATTAAATGCGTCATAAAGCGCGATAATGCCAAGATACAAAAAAAATAAAATTAACATCGAGGTTAAGCGCGCATCCTGCCATATCCAATAAGTACCCCATGTAGGCTTGCCCCATATAGCACCGGTAAACAAGGCAATAAAGGTCAATACTGCACCGACGGGGGCGATAGATCTAAGGGCCATATCCGCTACTTTCATTCGCCATATAATGGCTATTGCACCCGCAATAGCCATTGCATAATAAGCAGCCAAAGCAACGACCGCAGCAGGCACATGAATATAAATAATACGAAAAACATCTCCTTGCTTATAATCAGGCGGAGTAAAAGCTAACCCCCAAATAAGACTTAAAAGCAAGGTGAGAAATGCTAAACCTAGAACCCATGGTAACCATCGATCAAGAGTGATCAACAGCCATTTCGGCGATCCAAGACGATGAAACCACTGCCAATTAGGCATGATTAAAAACCTCTGTTAAGTCGAGTATGAATACTGCTATATCCATGGCTAGGCCTCAACACTCAATTTAAGGCCCGCCATAATTGCCAATGGCGACAAGACAACCGCCGCCAAAAGTAAGCCAATCAGCATCGACAAACTAGGCATCAGTGGCCAACCTGCTATGGCATCCTGAAGGTATTGCGCACCAAAAATCATGGCCGGTACATATAAAGGCATACTCAATAATGACAATAATAGACCACCCGAGGCTAAGCTAACGGTTAATGATGCACCAATAGCGCCGATAAAACTGAGTATACCCGTCCCCAATAACAAACCTAAGGACAATTCTGGTAGAACTTCAAGAGAGACACCCAGCATTAAACTAATTAACGGCGTGGCCAAAACGATGGGGAATCCCGTCACGAGCCAGTGCGCTAGAATTTTCGCTAAAACAGAAAGATAAAGTGATTGTGACGACAATATTAGCTGCTCTAAAGAACCGTCATCAAAATCAGTTTTGAATAAACTATCCAGCGATAAAAGCACGGCCAATAAAGCCGTGACCCAAATAATACTCGGCGAATAAACACGTAATGCCTGGTTATCAGCACCAAAGCCCAAAGAAAATAAAGTAATCACGACCAGAATAAAAAATAGAGGGTTAATCCAGCTGCCGCGATATCGGAAATACACCGTCAGGTCACGGAAGAAAATCGCAGTGAATACCCTGTATGATGAAAAATTTTCATTTGCTGACACCAACATCAATTCGGCCTCTGTTGGTAATCAGCTAGATTAAGCTGGATAAGCTCAAGGTTACTGACCACTTGATGACTGGTCATGATGACCATACCGCCAGAAGACTGGTGTCGCTTGATGCAATTTTCAATCTGGCTGATACCTGAGTGGTCCAGCGCCGTGAACGGCTCATCGAGAATCCAAACTCGTTGCTGACTCACTAGTAAACGCGCTAGAGCTACTCGCCGCTGCTGACCTGCCGACAAAAAATGGCATGGGGTATTAAGCTCAGAATTGAGGCCAATCTGTTGTAAGGCTCGAGTGATCTCGTCACTACCGATCGGGTAGGCTGGCAAACAAAGTGAGACCCACCAAGAAAGGTTTTCTAGAGGCGTCAACAAAGACTTTACACCCGTCAGGTGACCAAGATAAAGCAAATCAGATTTATCAATAACAGGATTCAGTTCGTTGCTGCAACGCCAACCAATCGAACCATGATAATCGTTAGAAAGGCCTGCAATAATTTTTAATAAAGTCGTTTTTCCTGAACCATTTGAACCCGCCACATGAAGCCCCTGCCCTGATCTCAAGGACACCGTGACTCCAGAGAAAAGCTGGCGCTAAGCCTTTTCGCAGCCTATACCGTCCAGTACCAAGCCACTTACTGCACTTAGCTGTTTATTGATTGGATCTATCAAACTAGACAACAATGAGCGCCTTACAGTTGGTTGAAAATCATCTGCAAACATAATAATTGAATAGCTTATTATAAACTATAAAAACCTAATTCAAGACCTTAAGACAACTATTTGGATGGCAAATCTACTCAAAATTCACCTTCAATTTCGCTAAATTGCAATTTTTAAGCCGATCGATTTAAAAATCTAGGGTATAGTAATGAAAACAATGATATTAGGGCGGCTTAGATAACGAAGAGATCCGATATGATCAATGAATCACAAGCTGCTAATAATGGCGGTCCACTGGACCGATTGCAGTTTAAACCCACCAGTGAAGCCAGCCAGCGCTATCTCGCAAATCATGTCGGTGACACCCAACGCGCGGTCGTTGTCGATGTCTCTCTACGGGCAAACAGCACAGCCTCGGGATCTATTCAAAGCCATCAATCGCTCCATCATAACTCTAAAGCAGTTATTTATGATGTCGTGCTAAAGATAGGTCATCAAAAGATCACTGTAGAGTCACCCTTATTACCCAGAATAGGACAACAACTGGATATTTTAATCGTCAACCATCAGCAGATTAAATTAGTCAGAGTGCTTGATAAGCAAGCCTCATTAGAGAGTTATAAACATAGCCAGGCAGCGATCATTGACAAATCAATAACAAGCAATAAAGCAGACTCGCCAACCACATCAAAATCTGCAATCACTTTACCAAAAATGATTGATTCACATCAACAAGCCATCATAATGAATGCTCTTCGTAGCCACTTACCAAGGCGAAATGATACTCTCGAGCTATCAAGTCTTAATACCATGCTGGATAAGCTATCACAGGTAAATAAACAAATTTCGATGGCCACCCTACAATTCAGGCAAAGCATTAACCCAATAGGTCAACTTACAGATCCTTTGCGCTTGGCGCAGGCGATTAAAAACAGTGGCGTATTATTAGAGTCTAAGCTTAAACAATTACTCTCTACTGGCGAAAAAATAACAGTCGAACATCTACTTTCATTAGGGCTTCTTGTTAATGCCGGGACAACGAACGGCAAAACAACTGATTATAAACTTAGCCTGCTAAATTTAATCACAGTACTTAGCCGTCACCGGGGCATGGACAAAATCCTTAAAAACACTCAAAACCCGTCCATTAATCTCAACGAACTTTGGAATACCTTGACAGACTTAATGAGCCGACCAGACGCTTCAAGCATTAATACTTCTTTAAAAGGCCAAGAGATTTTACCCCTATTGCGATTACTACTAAGCCTTGTATCACGGGTACAAAGCCAGCAATTAACAACTTTAAACAACCAACAATCAATGAGTGATAATACTGGCAGTTTATTATTTGAATTACCTGTTTGGATTGATCAAAAAATTTCAACGCTAGAATTGAGACTGCAATGGGACAAAAGCAATAGCGCTAAAGATCAATTACAAGACCAACGCATATGGAACGCTAAACTGAGCTTCGACTGCGGTAGTGCAGGACAACTTATTAGCATGATAAGCCTTAAAGGTAAAAAGTGCGCCGCTGTATTTTGGGCGCCTAACGCAGATATAAAAACCAAAGTATCAAGTTCGTTAGATGACTTAAACGAAGTGCTAACGCAGCAAGGTATGATTGTGGATAAATTACAATGTGTACTGGGTATACCAAAGAATGATAGCAACAAGATGACAATCACCAACCTATTAGACACCAATATTTAAGATGAGAAAAAATCAGGATAAAAGGCAGCAAGCCATTGATGCATATCAAAAAGCTATCGCGCTTAAATACGAGGGTGTTGGCGCACCATTAGTCACCGCCTCAGGCGAAGGCATTGTTGCGGAGGAGATCATAGATCTAGCTAGGCAGTTGGGCGTGCCAATGTATGAGAATGCCGAGCTTACTGAGTTACTGTCAATGCTCGAACTTGGCGATGAAATACCGCATGATTTATATGTTATCATTGCTCAAATAATCGCTCTAGCTTACTCTTTAAAGTTGCAATGAGCTATCAATTACTAAGCAGCGGCTCACTCAAGCTCGAAATTGAATGGTTAGAAATCAACGAACAACCTGAAGCTGCTCAACATGAAGAATAATTGATTAACACGTTTGCCGAAGGCATCAACCATGACTAAATTAATGCGTATTGATTGTGAGACAGCGTCAGAAATCTATTTACAAGATGGCAGCCAATTAATTGATATTCGGGATGAAGAAAGCTATCAAGCTAACCACATTGCCGATGCTATACATATCGATAATAGTTCACTCAGCAAATTTATTGCCTCAGCAGAAACTAGCCAGCCGTTACTGATCTATTGCTATCATGGCAATTCAAGCCAGCAAGCAGGCGAGTACTTTATCAACCAAGGATTTGAGCGGGTTTATTCCGTTGATGGTGGATTTGAGCAATGGCAACATTCACCACCCACAACAAAGAAGCCATGAGCTTAAGACGGCGCAAGCCTTGACGCCATTATTGCAGCAATAAAACCCGTCACAATAGCGACCATGGCTATCACTTCATGCAGCATGGCTGATGACTGATCTGACGTTCCTCCTGAAAACAGAGAAACTACATTGAAGGTAAAGTACATTAATAAAATATAGCAATACCAAATATAACTGCGTTTTTTACCTTGGCAAAGACCTTTAATAATTAATAACAACCCCGAACTAATTAATAGCCAAAGAACCAACATAGGGGCTAATTGATCAGGCCCAAAAGCCATACAAGCGTAGAGCATCACGAATAAAAGCGTGAAGTAGCTCAATACTGAGAGAAAATGAAAGAAAGAATAACTAGGCTTGATCGACATTTTCTTAATTTTACTCGATTTTTTGAGCTAAGCGAGCAACCCTTGCACCTAGTGCTTTACACAGCTCAGCTTCATCTGGACTAATTGACTGCTGATCATTAACCATCACATGAGAGGGGCCGTAAGGCGTACCTCCTGATACAGTCTTGTGTAATGCAGCAAGATTATAAGGAAGACCAACAGCCACCATACCATGATGCAACAGAGGGATTAACATAGTAAGCAGTGTCATTTCATTACCGCCATGCATGCTACCCGTCGATGTAAATACCGCTGCTGGCTTGTCTACTAAACTACCGCTAAGCCATAAATTGCTGGTCTGATCGATAAAATACTTCAACGGCGCAGCCATATTGCCGAAACGGGTGGGACTACCTAAGATAAGGCCGCTACAGTTACGTAATTCCTCTGCACTGCAATATAGGGGGCCATGATCAGGTATGTCAGGCATAGTTGAGCTCTCTAGCGAATCACATATTGGCGGTACAGTTCTTACTAAAGCCCTTTGACTGCCCACTGAATTAACACCCTCAGCAATCAACTCAGCCATATTAGCTGTCGCGCCGTTTCGACTGTAATACAAAATTAAGACGTAGCTATCATTCATGATTGACCATTTATAGAGTCAATTAACTTCAGGACATTCTCGGGTGGACGCCCCAATATCGCCCTTTTGCCGCATATAGCAATAGGACGCTCAATTAACTTTGGGTACTCAACCATTAGCGCCAAAAGATCCTGCTCAGTTAAATCAAAAGGCTTGACTTTCTCTTTATAAATACTTTCACTTTTACGCATCAGATCACCTGCTCTAAACGCTAACTTAGTTAACAAATCTCTGAGTTCAGTAATACTGGGCGGACTGTCAAGATACAAAATAATTTCAGGTTCAATCTCATGCCGCCTGAGCAATTCAAGCGTCTGGCGAGATTTCGAGCATCTTGGATTATGATAGAGGCGATATTTTGGCACCTTATTATTTCCTAGGTCATTGGACACATTTGGCTATTTGAATTAATGTAAAAGTATACAATAATTAAGACATGGATGACTTGCAAAATAAATTATTTCCTCAACAAGAAACGTTTTAGGCAGTGCGTTTATGACAGCAAATAGCCCTTTTATATCCCGACTTTACTTATTTCTTTGCGCTATTTTGTTAGCCGCTTGCCAGCAAGAAAAAAGTTTAGAAAATTTTTCCATCTCGGCCTACAAGGGAAAGTGGTTGGTTATCAATTACTGGGCTGAGTGGTGTGCGCCATGCATTAAAGAAATCCCTGAACTAAATGAGCTTGATGAGCGTTACAGTGAAAAATTAACCGTTCTTGCCGTTAATTTTGATGGCGTAAAAGGGGAACAACTTCAAAACTTAGGTAATAAAATGGGAATTAAATTCAAACAATTGGCTGATGACCCAGCCGATGAACTGCAACTCTCGCGACCGATATCCTTACCAACGACATACTTATTTAATCCTGAGGGAGAGCTTGCGTTTAAGTTAGTAGGGCCTCAAACGGTTGATTCACTCATAGAAAAAATGGAGCTTGGCGGTAAATGACTTCAACGATTAGCATTGTCATAACGGCTTATCGGCACCCCTACTCTTGGAAAATCTATTTCTATCAGTTAGTTAATAGCTAATGTAGAAAATTCAAAATTTTTTACCAAGGTATAAATATTTCAACTATACTCGGGCACCAGTTATAAATTAACCAAAAATAGCACTCCACCTAGTAGTGTATACATTATGGTGAAAAAAATACCATCAAAAGAAGATCTAAGGGAACAGTTGAATGCACAGCTAGAAACTTTCTTAGATAAAGGCAAAAATATCGCTCAAATACCTCGCGGAGTTAGCGGTCGTGACGGCGCAACTGAACCGCTTAAAGCCGATACTTGGCAAATGGATTCGAAGAAGACTGAATGGACATTCCTACCAGAGGTCGTTGATACGCTAGAGAAGCGTCGACAAGAAAAACCAAATGCACCAGTTAAAAAGAATAGGCCTAAACGTAAATTAATTTACGATGACTTTGGTGAACCGCTTCGCTGGGTCTGGGTCGATGACTGAAAATTGTAACTCTCATCTTCATAAGTCGCTTAATCAAGGCATCATGTCAGATTGATCAGAACCCTCTACAACAGGAATCGCTAGATCATCTTGGCTTATGTCCAGACTTAATAAAATATTCGCTGCAACAAAAACAGAAGAATAAGTTCCCACTATGACACCAATAATGAGACCGGTAGCAAAACCGTGAATAATTTCTCCGCCAAATATAAACAAGGAGAAAAGAACTAATAAGGTAGTAGCAGAAGTCATTATCGTTCTACCCAATGTTTGATTTAATGAACGATTAATAATATCAACAGGGCTAGACTTTCGAATAATCCTAAAGTTTTCTCGAATCCGATCAGATACAACAATCGTGTCATTCAAAGAATAGCCAATAACGGCTAATAAGGCGGCCAATACGGTCAGATCAAAATCCCACTGGAAAATAGAAAAAATACCTAAAGTGATCAGTACATCATGAATAAGAGCTGCAACCGCAGCAATCGAAAACTTATATTGAAACCGAAAAGCCACATAAATCATGACGCAAATTAATGCTGTTAGTAACCCCAATCCCCCTTGCTCTCGAAGCTCTTCACCAACCTGAGGGCCAACAAACTCGATGCGCTTTAGATCTATATCGCCGTCATAGTCTTTTCGCAAGGTCGCCAATATTTCATCACCCAATTGACTACTTTTACTTTGCGGAAGCCTGACTAAGACGTCTTCTTCAGAACCAAAATTTATTACTAAAGCATTTTCATAATTAGCGTCTTCTAATTGCTTGCGGATTGAACTTAAGTCGGCTTCCTGACTGTAAGACACTTCAACCAGGGTTCCACCCGTAAAGTCTAAACCCAGCTTGAGTCCATTCATTGACAATGAAGCGATAGACGCAACAACAAGGAAAAAAGAAATGACCTGCGCCAAACGACGAAAAGCCATAAAGTTGATTGTTTTAATTAAAGCCATGAATAAACCCTTATTACACAAGCCTGTATGATAGACGCCTTAATTGCTTTTACAGCGAAAGTTTTTTTATTGAGCGACCGCCATAAATTAAGTTAATCATTGATCGAGTGCCCATGATTGCTGTAAACATTGATGTTAGAATTCCTATCGACAGCGTTATTGCAAAACCTTTAATCGGGCCGGTACCAACAGCATAGAGAATAACCGCCGCCAACAATGTCGTTAAATTAGCGTCGAGAATGGTCAGAAAAGCGCGTTCAAACCCTGTATTAATTGCCATCGCGGGTGTTAAACCATTGGCAAGCTCCTCTCGGATTCGAGAAAATATCAACACGTTCGCATCGACAGCCATGCCGACGGTTAACACAATCCCGGCAATACCAGGTAAGGTCAGGGTTGCAGAAAGCATTGACATAACTGCTACGATAAGTAGCAAATTCATTGTTAAAGCAATATTCGCCGCAAAACCGAACACACGATAAAAGACCAGCATGAAAAATAAGACTAAGCTGAATCCAATCACAACAGACTTAACACCTAAAGCAATATTTTCAGCTCCTAAAGAGGGCCCAATGGTCCGCTCTTCAACAAACTCCATAGGTGCCGCCAGCGCGCCGGCTCTCAATAATAAGGCTAATTCTGCTGCCTCGGCTTGGCTATCGATACCAGTAATTCTAAAATTTGCACCAAGCGGCGATTGTATCGTCGCTAGACTGATCACACGACGTTGATCATAACGCTCATATACGGCTTCTAGCTCATTGTCATCCGATAGTTGAGAGCCAATTTTTCGCGTTTTACGCTCAATAAAGAGTACTGCCATTTTTCGTTGCACGGCATGACGAGTGATTCGATGCATTAACTTGCCACCTTCAGCATCAAGGTTAATATTCACTTGGGGACGTGAATTCTCATCAAATCCAAATTGAGCACCGGCGACACTCTCACCTGTGACAATTATATCTCTCTCTATTTCTACAGTGGTATCTTCAAAGGCTATCATTTCACGGTTGAAGCTACTTGTATCGCCATTTACAGCTAAGCGAAACTCTAAGTTAGCAGTTTTACCAAGTATTCGTTTAGCTGTTGCGGTATCTTGCACACCGGGCAATTCAACAACGACACGATTACGACCCTGGCGTTGCACTAAGGGCTCAGAAACCCCCAATTCGTTAACTCTGTTGCGAAGCGTAATAAGGTTTTGGCCTACAGCCTCATCTTCTAAATTAGCAATGGCTTGCTCACCTAGCTCAAGGCCAAGATAGAAAACACCGTCTCGCTGGTATTTGTTACGCGTCATCTCTGGCATAGACTTAAAAGCTAAAGACGACGCCTTGTCACGCAAAGCTTCCGTCTTAAATTTTCCCGTAACAACATTATCATCAATCTGAATGATACCACGTATTTTTTCTTTTCGAAGAAGCGCCTTATAACTCGAAACACTTGATCTTAATCGAGTATCGATGGCTGCTAACGTATCGACTTCCATTAAAAAATGTACACCGCCACTCAGATCAAGACCTAATTTAAGCGGACCTGCGCCGATTGATTTCAGCCAGTCTGGCGTAGTAGGCGCTAAATTTAAGGCAACGATATAATTATCTCGGCCTAATGCATTTTGTAATATTTTTTTGGCGGGCAGTTGATCTGCTCTTGAAAAAAGTCTGATTTCTAATTTATTATCGACAATCACTATCTGCTTGACAGCAATTTCAGCCTGCTGCAATGAATCGCTGGCAATATCATAGGCCTCTTTATCAATAAGCATGCTGCTACTCTCACCTGAAACCTGTACCGCCGGATCGGGCGCATAAAGATTAGGCAAAGAAAAGATAATCGCCATAATAAAAGCCAACAAAACAATGGCATATTTCCATAATGGATATCGGTTCATAGTGAAAATGTCGACTCTCTTCAGTAGTTATATATATAGCGATTTAGTGGCGAAATCAGTTAAACAGAAATGGCCACAACAAAGTTATTATTTAAGCATGATAAGTGTAAATCATTTAGAAAAAACGACAACTGTAATACTTGCCTATTAAGTGACATGATTGCTTAAGCGATATGTACCCTCGCATTATAAAAAAAACGCATCCAAGGTGAATCCTCTTCCCAACTTTCAGGCGCCCATGAATGTTGCGCTTTACGAAATACACGCTCTGGATGAGGCATCATAATCGTCACCCTACCATCGTCTGAACAAACACCGGCTAAACCATGCGGCGAGCCATTTGGATTTAATGGATATCGCTGAGTCACTTGACCTTGATGGTCGACATATTGCAGCGCTAGCTTTGAATTGGCTTGTAAGGCGGCAAAAGCATCAGCACTTAATTCTGCCCTGCCTTCGCCGTGAGAAACGACAATCGGCACTGAGGAGCCTACCATACCTTGTAAAAAAAGCGATGGGCTGGATGGCACAGTCACCATAACAAGGCGCGCTTCAAATTGTTCGGAATCATTCTTCACAAACCGAGGCCAATGATCCGCACCAGGAATAATAGATTTCAAATTGGAGAGCATTTGACAGCCATTACATACACCTAACGAAAAACTATCAGGCCGCTGAAAAAAACTAGCAAATTGATCATTAGCACGCGAATTAAAGAGAATCGTTTTTGCCCAACCTTCACCGGCACCTAACACATCACCATAGGAAAATCCGCCACAAGCAGCGAGACCTTTATAGTTTGCCAAATCGGCTGATCCTGAGAGAATGTCACTCATATGAATATCGTGCGCTTCGAAACCTGCTCGATCAAAAGCCGCCGCCATTTCATACTGGCCATTAACGCCTTGTTCTCTTAATATCGCAATCTTGGGCTTAGCACCAGTCGAAATAAATGGCGCAGCCACATTATCATTTGGCGAAAAACTAAGTTCTGCAAATAAACCTGAATCACTGCCATTGGCAATTGCATCATACTCCGCTTGAGCACAAGCTGGATTGTCACGGAGCGACTGAATCGCAAAACTAGTTTCATGCCAAATAGCATGTAATGTATGAATACTTTCACGATAAAGCTCTAAGCCTTTATCATTACTGAGAGTAAAATCGTTATCGGGATTAACATCACCGATAACACTAACATGGTGAACACCATGACTGGCATAAATGTCGATAACCTGCGGGATATCAACCTCGGCAACCTGAATGACTGCACCCAACTCCTCGTTAAATGACCATGCTAGTAAGTCGGAATCTGGAGCAGATAAATTCACGCCCATCTGACCAGCAAATGCCATCTCGAGAACCGAGGTTACTAAACCTCCATCGGAGCGATCGTGGTAAGCCAATATTTTTGATTCACTTAGTAAGCTTTGGGTAGCCTTAAAAAAGCCTTTAATACCTTCAACTGACATTAAATCAGGCGTAGCAATGCCTACTTCATTGTAAACCTGAGCAAGACATGAACCGCCTAGTCGTTGCTCACCTTCAGCGAGATCGACTAATAGTAACGCGGTGGACGATTCACAAGCCTGTAATTGCGGCGTCACACTGTCGCGAACATCTTTTACACGAGCAGCAGCAGTTACAATCAAAGATAGCGGTGAAATAACGTGCTTATCTTGACCCCCTTCTTGCCATTGTGTAGACATAGACATTGAATCTTTTCCAACGGGAATAGCCATACCAAGCGCTGGGCAAAGCTCTTCTCCAACTGCCTTTACAGCCTCATATAATTTAGCATCTTCGCCTTCATACCCTGCAGCGGCCATCCAGTTAGCCGATAACTTCAGCTCGCTTAATGATGCAATCGGCACGCTGGCTAAATTTGTGATGCATTCAGCAACCGACATTCTTGCCGCAGCGGCAGCATTAAGCAATGCAATCGGCGCTCGTTCACCCATGGCAAATGCTTCGCCCGTATAAGCTGCAAAACTGTTAAGACAAATAGCCGCATCAGCTACGGGCACCTGCCAAGGACCAACCATTTGATCCCGATAAACCATACCACCTACACTACGATCACCGATGGTAATGAGAAAGCTTTTACTAGCTACAGATGGAAGCCGCAAGATTCGATCTAGTGCCTGATCAAATACTATTTGATCAACTGAAAACTCAGTGCCTAACAACTTAACACTCTCAACCTCACGATGCATTTTGGGCGGCTTACCAAATAACACTGACATGGGAAGATCAACAGGTTGGTTGTTAAAGTGGTTATCATCCAAACGCAAATGCTGCTGTTCGGTAGCCTGGCCGACAACGGCATAGGGTGCTCTCTCACGACGACACATGGCATCAAATACAGGTAGATTATCAGACCTTACCGCAATAACGTATCGCTCTTGTGACTCGTTACACCAGATTGCATGTGGTGCCATGCTACTTTCATCGCTGGGCACATCACGTAGCGAGAAAATACCACCTACACCGCCATCTTTAACCAACTCCGGTAATGCATTAGAAAGCCCGCCAGCGCCAACATCATGAATAAAAGCAATCGGATTATCATCGCCCATCTGCCAGCAACGATCAATAACTTCCTGGCATCGATGCTCCATTTCTGGATTGTCTCGCTGAACCGATGCAAAGTCTAAATTCTCACTGCTCTGCCCAGATGCCATGGATGAGGCCGCACCACCACCAAGACCAATGAGCATGGCAGGGCCACCTAGCACAATTAATTCAGCACCAACAGGGATCGATTGCTTAATGACATGTTGTTGCCGAATATTACCCACTCCACCGGCGATCATAATTGGTTTATGGTAGCCCCTCACTCGCTCGCCAGAAGAAGACTCAACGGCTTGCTCAAAGGTTCTAAAATAACCATTGATATTCGGCCGACCAAATTCATTATTAAAGGCAGCACCGCCTATTGGCCCTTCAAGCATAATCTCGAGCGGTGAGACGATACGATCTGGTTTGCCATAGTCTTTTTCCCAAGGCCTCTCAAAGCCAGGAATATTGAGGTTGGAAACACTGAATCCAGTCAAGCCGGCTTTAGGTTTTGCACCCGAACCGGTTGCACCTTCATCGCGTATTTCGCCACCTGAGCCTGTAGCTGCACCAGCAAATGGCGCAATCGCAGTAGGATGATTGTGCGTCTCGACTTTCAATAAATAATGTACGGGCTCTTCAATAAAACCATAAATTGACGCACAATCTAGGCCAGAACCTTGAGGGAAAAAACGTTTAGCGGTGAAGCCTTCAAGTACAGCAGCATTATCAGAATAAGCACTTAAAATCCCCTCACCATCGACTGCTTTATAGGTGTTTTTAATCATCGAGAAAAGTGAGGCATCTTGTTTAACGCCATCGATAGTCCAACTGGCATTAAAAATCTTGTGGCGACAATGCTCAGAATTTGCTTGAGCAAACATCATCAACTCGACATCGGTTGGATTGCGATCAAGCTCAATAAAACTTTTTACCAAATAGTCAATTTCATCAACCGCTAAAGCTAAGCCCAACTCATGGTTCGCATTGATCAACGCTTGTTTACCTTCAGCCATAATATCAACAGAAGTCATGGCGGCTGGATCATGTTGTTCGAACAGCTCTGCCAAAGATGCCTTATCAGAAAAAATGGACTCAACCATTCGATCATAAAATAATGATTGCAAGTCATTCAAGAATGTATCAAGCTTGGGTAAGGATGAAGAAAAACACACTGAGTATTGCGTGACCCGCTCAAGTCGCTTCACCTGAGATAAGCCTGCATTGTGAGCAATATCGGTTGCCTTACTGGACCACGGCGATATCGTCCCCACCCGCGGCCCAACAAGGTACTCAAAGTGTTCCACTGATGTATCAACGGCTATATCTGATGACTGGGGGCCATAGCGCAGCAACTCAGCGAGTACGAATTGCTGATCCGGCGAAAGCTCTGCGTTAAGTTCAACAGCATGCAAATAATTCGCCTTTAAACCGATCACAGATATAGGTTTTTCTGGCCAGTGGTCATGCAACAAACCTTGAATGCTAGCCTTTAATTTAACCAGTCGGAATTCCGATAAAGCCGAAGGCCCTGACAATATTTCTAATTTAGACAGAAAACAGTGCTCCTAAAATAGATAGATAAAAAGAATCATATCGATATGAGTAAATAACCTAAGCTATTTTATTCTGATTCGTTTGTTAGCGATACGTATATGATTAAGAAACTCTCCATTTACGGTAGTTTTCATGTGTGAAAAATCACATTTTCAAAGCTTTATGCAGAAATCTAAAAAAACCATTTAAAACAGTAAGATAAAATCAATGCACCAAATCAGTTAGCAAGCCAAAAACACTATTTCGATACCACAAGCTGGTACTGTGAGACGCTCTTCACTACCATAGTCGTTTTACTAAGCAGGCTATAAGCCATGCTATTACCAAGGCCTAATTTACACCGAGATATACAACAGTGCTTAATCATAAGGGCGATAAAATAATTCGCCGCCGGACAGCCCAGCAATCTAAAAAGATTCAAATCGGTCTTTCAATAATACTCGTCATCACCGCCCTGACGTTGCTTGCCAATTCATCGGAAAAAAAAAACAGGCAAACTGACATTACACCAAACAAACATATAACTAATGAACTTAGAGTCATTACCCGAATAAGTCCCAATACCTATTTTGAAAGTGACGAAGGCCCCAGCGGTTTTGAATATGCACTGCTGGCAAAATTTGCCGAAAGCATTAATAAAAAACTTATTATTACCACAACCGACTCTAACGCCGAGCTGTTCGCCCGGCTCAACAATCAAGAGGTAGACCTAGCATCAGCCGGTCTAAGCACCAATCAAACTCTCAACGGCCAAGTTTTGTACAGCGAGCCTTACATTGAAAGTCAGCCCTTAGTTGTCTATCGAGTAGGCAACCAAAAACCAAGAAAGCCTAATGATCTTATTGGTCATGAAGTTGTCGTACCAGCGGATACTAATCACTCGGCAAGCTTAGAAAAAATACGATCTAAACACCCCGAATTACAATGGCGAGAAATGAATAACGTTGACTATATGGATATTTTAGCTCGCATAGAAAATAATGAAATTGAATATACCCTGTTAGACAGTACCGATTTTTTACTTCATCAAGGCTTTTTCCCACGAGTAAAAAAGGCCTTTCCGCTCGGCGAGAAAGTATCATTTGCCTGGGCGTTTTCAACAAATACAGCTAATTCAGAACTACTCTTATTAGCCAATCAATTCATATCAAAAATTAGACAAGATGGAACATTAGCAAAATTAGAAGAGCAATATTATGGCCAAGCTGTTCATATAAGCCAAGTTGACGCCTATGAATTTGCTAAAAATATAACTCACAAACTGCCCAAGTACATAAATACAATTAAAAACATAGCTCAGCAACATAACTTAGATTGGGAGTTATTAGCAGCTATAAGCTACCAAGAATCAGGCTGGAACCCGTTAGCAAAATCAAGAACTGGAGTACGCGGAATGATGATGCTAACACTGCCTACCGCCAAAGAAGTAAATGTGACGAACCGGCTTGATCCCGAGCAAAGCCTCAATGGTGGCGCCGCGTACTTTAACAAGCTAAAAAATAGATTGCCATCTAGCGTGCTCGATCCCGATAGAACCTGGCTAGCACTAGCCGCTTACAATGTTGGTATGGGGCATTTAGAAGATGCAAGAGTTATTACTGAAAGCAAAGGTGGCGACCCAAATAGCTGGTATGATGTTAAGCAGAGCTTACCATTACTGACACAACCCAAGTGGTATTCAAAGACCCGATATGGTTATGCTCGGGGCTATGAACCAGTTCATTATGTACAAAACATCAGACATTATCAAAATGTATTATCTTGGAATGCAATCGTAAAGCAACGCCCCGAAAAAAATAGCCAAAGAATTAAGACGGATATAAAATCAATCCGCAGGCTTTAACTTGAGCTTTACTGTACTAACGCCTTGAGTTAAAGAAGTCTTTTAGTAATTGTGCGCTTTGATCTTTTAGTAGGCCTCCATGGCAAGAAATTTTATGATTAATAAAATCACTTTCTGGCAATCGAATCCGAGAATGAATAGCCCCTGCACGCGGCTCTGAGGCCGCATAAATAAGTCTACTAATTCTGGCGTGTATAAGCGCTCCAACACACATTATGCATGGCTCTAAGCTGACGTACATATCACACCCTGGCAGCCTATAATTCCCCAGAGTCTGGCAAGCCTGACGGATAGCAACAATTTCAGCATGTGCTGAGCTGTCTTTGCTTTTTATGGGTTGATTAAAACCGCTACCAACAACAACACCCTGTTTAACGATAACCGCACCAACGGGCACCTCTCCAGCAAGCGCTGCCTGATTCGCAAGGGATATCGCCTGCGACATAAAAAGTGTGTCAGCGGCTGAATAAGTACTACCTGTCATAACTAATTTCGTCTCTTTGAGGATAACTTTTCCTGAAATGATCAAAGCAATCTGAAGGATTATCCGCGAGCTTAAGCTGAGCATGGAATGATGCATGATCAGCACCAACATCGTATATTTTTTGCAGCGCTAAATAGTAATCTTGAATCGAGTCAAAATTACTAAGTGAAAACATACTCTTTGCAGTAGATTTTGATAAATCAAGCCCATAAAAGCGTTGCGCTGCCATAACAATCTGCTCAGAGCCTCTTAGTTTACCTGGGTAAGAATAACCGGCAATGTGAGGGGTAGAAATATAAGCCAACTGACATAGAGGCCATAAAATATTAGGCTCATTCTCCCATACATCGATCGCTAGCCTGAGCGATTGACCGTTATCTAGACATGTAAACAGCGCCTGATTGTCGATTACCGATCCTCTACTTGTGTTTATCAATAAACAGTTATTAGGTAAGCGACTAAGCAAAAGCTTATCAAACATATGCCATGTAGGATGATCCCCCGAATGGCTTAGTGGCACATGCAAGGAAACAACATTAGCGACTAATAGTTCGTCAAGATGGGAAACTTGCTGAGGAATATTAAGTGTCAAGAAGGGATCATAAATTAAAAAATCAAGTCCAAAATGATTAAGGCAATTTGCTAATCGACTACCCACATTACCCGCACCGATGATGCCTACTGTCTGTTTAGGTATATCTTGCATGTCGAAGCTACTGAGAATGCATGACATTACGAAATCAACAACCGAGTTAGCATTTGACCCAGGGGCGTGGGCATATTGAATGCCCGCAGACGTTAAATAATCGATATCTAAGTGATCGGTTCCAATGGTAGCGCTACCAACAAACTTAACATTTGAACCATCTAGCAAATCAGAATCAACACGAGTAACTGAACGAACAAATAGAATATCAATATCCTTGAGATCTTCAGCACATATAGCTCGACCAGGCCGAGTTGAAATACTAGCCCAATCACCGCAAAGCGTATACAAGCCTGGAATGTTTTCGTCCGCTAATATATGAATTTGAGTCATGAATTGTAAATCACTTCGCTTAAATATTAGATTATGTAGATACGATAGCTCCTGAACCTGCATAGAAATTTGTCAGAGCTTGCAAAAATATTACTGCACGACTAGGCAACCCAGAGGCGCTCAATTGTTTGGCTTTTTCCTTAACCTCAAGGTCAAATATCATGATATCATCTAGGGACACTGAAAAATTATCTACACTCACTTCAAAGGAATAGTGGCAAGCTTGAGAAAATAACAACTCAATAGCTTGCGGCACTAATTCAACAGACTGAAATCGGGCTTGCTGAACATTATTTCTAGAGCTACCATCGTACCAGTAGCCAAAGTCAAGTAACTTGCGACGCTTATTACTCGCAATGCACCAATGAGCGACCTCATGCAGCGCACTAGAAAAAAAATCCTCACGATAAAAAATTTTATTTATAGTATTTTTATTATCACCCGGCTGGTAAAGTGGTTCGTCAACACCACCAATTAGCTGCGTGTTAAATTCGAGCGTAAAGCACTGATGAAAAAGCACCTCTAAATCAGATGCGCGATGGCGTAGCTCAGACATCCCCGGATCGCTCCAGAGCAATTTTCTTCTGGATCCAGTAAGTATAAAGATCAGATTCCTTCTGCCAAGATAACAGCGGGTGCTTCAAGTGCTCGCAAAAATTAATAATATCTCGCTCGGTTGATGTTTCAGTGGCAAGCACCTTTAACAAACCGCCCTCTGCTACTTGACGAATATTATTATGTAGCATCATCACAGGCTCAGGACAGAGCAACCCCCTTGCATCAACGAGCCGGTAGTCCTGCGACTCAAATTCTTTATCAGAAAACTTTTTAATCATATTATTTTAACACTCACGCACCAATGTTCGTAATTCAGCAAGTTGTCGCTCATCAATAATGTGACATCGCTCTAAAACAGCATCAAAAACAATAGAAACCTTGCCTTCCTCCAAGAGCAATTTTGCCTTTGCTAATTGCTCTTTTACAGTGTATTCATAGAATCCATAACTTGTGCCCTCTCGGGTGATAAATTCTTCTAAGATCCCCTTTAATGCCGTAGCTGATATCTGCTCAAAAGGGATAACAACTAATGAGTCAACACTTGAGGCATCGCAATTATCTATTTGTTTTACCATGATTAAATACCTAAAGAAAGTAACATTAAGGCGCGCTAAGCGTAACTATTATAAAGGAATTATTAATATCTTGATATGCGTTATAATGGGCGATAAAACTTAAAAAAAGCTTCTAGTGGCGCCATAATAGTGACTAACAAACTCAGAATGCCTTATGTTAAAAAAAATAATATGCAGTTTTATTGCTAGCGATAGACCGGGACTTATCGAAATACTGGCCAACAGCATCAGTAAAGCCAACGGCAATTGGCTTGAAAGTCGCTCAACAAAGTTAGCTGGGCAATTTGCAGGCATTATCTGTATTGACGTGCTTGAAAATGATAGAGAGCAATTAATTGCTGCACTTAAAAAGCTTAATAAAAATGAAATGATAGTTCAAGTTACCGATCAACTGATAAAAGGAAGCGCAACTCAAGTAACAGAAGCGAAGAATAGCGAACTGCAACTCACGGTACTTGGTAACGACCGACCTGGCATCGTTCTGCAAGTGAGCCAAGCCTTAGCAAAGGCCAACATCAATGTAATCGATATGCAAACATTCATCACGAGCGCAGCCATGAGTGGTGATAATTTATTTAACGCAAAATTATCGCTCTGTGAAAAGAGCAAGTACGACATAGAAAAACTAGAAATTCAGCTTGAAATGATTGCCCGCCAGCTAACCATCGAGATAGATCTTGAAAAAAATAATGACAGCTAGTCACGACTCCGAAGCCAGCGTTTAATTATTGCTCTAAAAAAAGAGAACAGCAATCCCAATAAAGCCGATGAAACGACAAAAAAACAAGCCACAAAAAACAGTATCGCCACTTCTCTGGCCGGCACTTCAAGGATAACATATAGTCCATAGATCATGGCTAGCAAAGCTAACAGGCCTAAGAAAATAGTCCTGTGTTTAACTAATTTCATTATTGGCACTTCTATCTCTCTTAAAATATGGCTTCAAAATCAGCTTATCCAGCACAAAAAAACTGACTAATTATCTTTGCAATACTGACTATATGCTCTGCCTGCATATGCATGTGATGGCTACCGGCATGCTGCTTAATCTGAATATCAGAATGCTGCTGAATGAGTTGATGCATATCAGCCCATTTAGCAAAGCCATCTTCAGCCGCTAATAAGATCGCAGGCGCCTGTAAAGCATTTAAAAAGTGTACCTGATGATCTAAAGGCAATTTGAAAGCAGAACAACCAAATAAGCGGGGGTCATGACGCCACTGATAACCATTACTTACTTTTTTCATACCTCGCTCAACAAGTTGGTAACACTCTGCCTCAGTGATAGATATCTTCTCACGTCGCTTCGCTACCGCATCTGCATGAGAAGCATAGATTTTTGAGTGTTGCATAAAAAGCTTTCGCTGATCGAGGAGATAATTACGTAAATTATTTGGTGCCTCGGCTGGATCGTTATCAAACCCTAGTGCACCATCAAGCATAAAGAGTTTGCCAACACGCTCTGCCATTGAAGCCGCAAGCAAAACAGCAACAAATGAACCCCTTGAGTGAGCCAGTAAATCAAATTGCTGCCAACCTAACTGATCTGCTATAGCTAATATATCGAGAATATCATCCCAAATATTATAAGAACCATGCTCTGATCGGTGATCACTGTAACCATGGCCAGCAAGATCCAAACATATAAGCTCGCAACTTTTAAGGTATGGTGCTAAACCAGAAAAACTAGCGCTATTATCTAGCCAACCGTGCAGAGCAATCACTTTTCGCGGATTGCCTATACCCCACTGCTGTGCTGAAATATTCAAACCGTTTACAGAAAATTTCCGCTCAAGGGCCGGTGATTGATCAGCCGTCATTCTAAATCCTTTTTATATGTAATTGACAAATGTCAAAATTAAAATCAAACGCTTCTAATGCTGCCTTTTAAAATGATGCGTCAGACGAATAGAGCC
>JAYYUJ010000041.1:0-21178 GCA_036344075.1 Pseudomonadota bacterium | reverse complement strand
CCGTCGTAATAAGCGGTATTAAATTTATCGGTCTCACCACCGTTTTCTAATACGAATAACTCTGGATATTCAGCTGAAGTAGTAGCTTTCAGCGGGTGCATTTCTAGCGGCCCAAAAATACGGCTAAATTCAATTAAACTTTCGGGGGTAATGTCGGGCTGATCGCGAAACACGACAATACCATGCGCCAACCAAATAGCATGAAGCTGAGATTTAAGCTCATTACTGATAGGCTGATTAATATCAAGGCCTGACACTTCAACACCTACATTATTTAATGGCTTAATAACTAAGGACTTGTCTTTACTCATAATGATCTATGCTCTATGGATTATTATTTTATGATCGCCATTTATATCTGAGAGGCGACTCACTGTTAAAATTTATGTTTTTTTCGAATCAAAACTGCCTGTAGATCTAAAGGCAATACTTAGTTAGGCATCATCTGATTCAGGCTCAAAAGCTGTCAATGAAATCATCACAATCGCGAGCAATAAAATTAATATGCCAACTTGGAAAATAATATCAAAAGAGCCTACTCTACTACTTAACATTCCTGCCAAAGGAATAACTGATAAAGAAAATGGCAGCCCCATCAACCCATAAATGCCTATCACACGCCCTGCAATACCTCGCCCAAATCGAGAGCCTGCAGAATTTGGTTGCATAGGCAAAAAAGCACCAATCCCCAAACCAACAAATGCAGCTGCAATAATACTTATTATGTATCCAGGATGACTTAAATAAACCAAAAAAGCTAAAACGATAATAGATTGGGAGATAATTAAAACTGATTTAGATCCAATTTTATCAGCAATTATTCCAGCACTGAGACTACCAATAATACTTGCAAAAGAGATTACCGAGATAGCTAAGGAGGCTTCAATTTTACTTACACCAGCATTTTGCTCTAAAAATGGCACTATATATGTACCATTTGCCAGTGAAACCATGGTTAACATTCCAAAAGCAATTGCGGTAAACCAAAGATCACGACTTCTAAGTGCCAATCTAAAACTTTCATCATCTTTCTCTGTGCTGACAATCTGCGACTCAGTGGAACCATTGAGTGCACCATCAGGGTTTTGTCCTATCTCCTCAGGCGTCCTTATTACTCCAAAATATATAAAAACTACGGTAATTCCTGCCAAAATATAAGACAGAACTTGTAAAGCGTAACGCCAATCATTTTCTACTGAGCCATTCTCCATCAACCAAGCAGCTGCTGGTGGTAACCACAAACCGCCAAAAGCCAGTCCAACAGCCAAAATAGCTAAAGCGGTTGCTCTGCGCTCGATGAACCAATTAGTTATTATTCCATTACTTGGGACCATTCCGTGCATCACAATGCCCAGTGAAGCAACTAACATCCCAATTGCTAAAAAGTATCCATTCTCAGTGCGCGTCATAATCCCAACACCAAGCACCATTAAAACTACCCCGCCTAACATGATAGGCTTAATAGGGCCCTTGTCGGCGAACTTACCCAGAATTGGAGCCGTGAGACCGACCATCATCATGAAAATTGACATTCCAAGACCAACCACCGCTAGGTCGAGGTTAAAGTCTGCTGCGACAGATAAATAAACAACACCGAAAGTATTAACTAAAGCCATACCCAGAGACACAATAACAGCCAAGGAGATACATACACGCCAACCGCCAAAATTTTCTTTAGGTGAATCAATCAAAGTAAAAATCTCCAAAGAATCCTAAGGGTTTATTTTCATTACAGTACGAATTTCGCGACCGTGATGAAGATCGTCAAATGCTTCATTAATCTCCTCTAGCGGTCGTGTTCTGCCCACCATCGATGCCAAATCAAGTTGTTCATTTTGATAGGCTGACATCATCCGCGGGATATCATAAGTAGAGTTACAAGAACCTAACAAACATCCACAGAGTTTCTTTTCCATTGAGGAGAAAATAACGACATTATCTATTTTCACACCTTGATCAATGGGTGGCGCACCAACACATACCGTCATCCCCCCCGCTCGACTGGCTTGAATACCCTGCTCAATTAATATAGCTAAACCGGCGGTTTCGAAGGCGTAATCAACCCCTATATTATCGGTTAGCGCCATACACACAGCCACGACATCCTCAGTATTCGGATCAATCGTATGGGTGGCACCCAAGCGCAGTGCTAACTCACGTCTCTCAGGTAAGGGATCTGACACAATAACCTTACTCGCTGAAGCCAATTTAGCGCCCTGCACTGTCGCTAAACCAATACCCCCTAAGCCGAGCACTAACGCAGTTGCACCCACCTCTACATTTGCCGTATTGAGTACGGCACCGACACCAGTCTGCATCGCACAGCCCACGACACAGGCTATATCTAGAGGAATATCTTTCGGTATTTTAATCGCACCAGTACTCGGACAGACCACTTGTTCCGCCAAAGAGGCAACGCCTACACCTTTTAAAATTTCTGCTCCTTGCCGAGATAAACCCGTTACTCCATCGTGTAAGCGATTAGTCATAATACTCTGTCCATTAGTACACAGAGAGTGATCGCCGCGTTGACAGTAATAGCAGGTACCACAAGGCGGTACAGGGGTTAAAACTACGTGATCGCCTACTGCTAAATGACGGATCCCAGGGCCAACAGACTCAACCACACCAGCAGCTTCATGCCCGACAATAATAGGCCCGGGTAATGGGCCCATAGCACCTGATATAACGCTGTAATCAGAGTGGCATAAACTGCAATAAGCAACGTTTACTCTTATTTCACCCGCTCTGGGCTCAATAATTTCAACATCATCAACCACCTCAATAGGCTTGCCTTGCTCGTACAATACAGCAGCTTTCATGTCTACCCTCAATCGTATTTATGTTATAGAGCGGCTTTTTAAAGGCCAAATTTCGTCGTATATTCCTTAAACCTAACGCGTTCACCCGCTTCAGTTAACTCGTAATCAGCCAGCGTGTACTCATGTTTGCCGTGTTTGCCGCGCGGACTGTCATCTAAATACTGTTGCATTAGCTCCGTCATATTTTCAGGTGGCTGTATTCCAAATTTTTCGTATATACCCAATACTGTCTCAAATGGCTTTTCACAAATATCATCAAAATAAATATCATGAAATTGATCACTATGAGCGTCGAGCAAGGCTCTATCTCGCATCCCTAATTGCAATAATTGATTCCAACTGCTTGCCTGCTCTTCCCCGATTAAGCCTGGCACATGCCCCTTATCAGTGAACATACCTGAGAGTGTCCAAACAAAACTGCAAACAGAGCCAATAACATCAACGGGATTACGGTGAGTGAAAACAATTTGCGCATCCGGAAATAATTCAAAAATACCGGGCAAGGAACTCAAATGTCCAGGGGTCTTTAATAACCAACGCTTAATCGGTCGACTGGCAGGCTCTGTCGCTTGCATCATTTGCAAGAAACGCTTATGGAAACGTAATGCGGGTTTTGGATCAGCCTGCATTAACCATTTTCGATAACTGGGCACATACCAAGTGAGCGTTAAGGTAATGCCATACATCATCTGATGCATATTAGCGACGCACTCTTGCGGCATGGTCGCATCCATTTTATGAATAGCGTCGAAGCCCGGCGCCATTTTGTATTGCATTTCCAGTTGCTTGGCCATGACTTCAATACGTGGGTCATCATCGTAATGGTCTGGATGAGGCCGCGGCAAAGGCGAATTAACTTCCCAGAATAGCGGCGACCGATTACCGGGGTCCGCTCCCATTAGCCCATGCATAGCTGACGTGCCAGTGCGAGGCAAACCAACAATGAAAATTGGCTTTTCGATAACTTGCTCAACTTCTTCTGGATGACGGTCAAACCAGTCGGTTAATTTAACATAGTTGCTGATTAAATTCGTCAGCATGCCACGCGCACCAAAGCGACCGATCGTATTTAATTGCGCTTCGGTGTTCAGTGCATTAAGTAATACATCAAGACCGCCAGCATCCCAGCCCGGCAAAGGTCGCTTTAAGCCCGTCTCTTTTTCCACCCGCTTAAAAATATCATCGGCTGTAAGCGTTGGTTCAATGCCAACCCTAGCAAGCAGTGCTCCCACATAATTGATAAGCTTTATAGGTAAAGGACGATATGGAATATTTCGACTCATAACACTGCCATTCTTAATCAAAAACTAGAATTCATATTAGGTGAACTTGGCGCTACTTTTCAGGAATAGCAACTTGAAGGCCGCCGACTGGCATTGCCTGTTGCATGCCCTCTGGCAAAAACCAATTAGCTATTTTTGCCAAGGGTTTAAAGCCAGATGTCATTGCTGCACCTAGGGGACTTAATATTGTGCCATTTGCCATCACCGGCGTAGTGTTCGATGAATCATCTGGCATGCTCACCACATTTCTAAATGCAACGCCAGTATCTTTATCAAAAGCGACTAGGTAGTTAGCAACCGGTATAACAATCGTGCGCCCCACCCAAAATTTATAGCCATAGGCAACGGGGACAAGAATGGCATCTTCAGTAACGGTCGGTATGCCATTACCACTGGCTTGAGGTGCGCCTAATATAAAGCCAGACGGCAATGTTTCGCTGGCTAATTGATCGGCATTAGACGACCACTTCACTTCGCCACTGTCACCGTGTATGGCCATCATGGTAGGGTTAGGATAAGCCTGCAACACAATAACGGTGTCGTCTAAATCCACCACAGCAGAGCCAGCGGTTGCCGCTGTTTTGGTCCGCCAAACAATATCTCCGCTTAGTGCATCGATACTGTATAGATAACCTTCTTCGTCACTGACATAAACATAGTTATCGTCATTAGACGTGGCTGGACTGGAACCACTACCAATGCCAAAATCCGTGGCAAAAGCAATTTCAACGACAATGCCCTGCTCGCTATCAATTAAATCCAAACCGTACAGACGGCCTAAATTCGGCTCGGTTGATGTCGCAGCGACAAACACACGGCCTGTTTTTTGACTCACAGCTGGCGTATTCATGGATCGCATGGCACCACCAAATAATAACTGCCAACTCCACTCGCGAATTCGAGGGTCAATCATACCGTCACCCCATAGAGTTTCTGGCTGCTTAAGAACCTCTGAATAAGGCGACAATAAACCGGGCAAACGCATTGGCTGGTTTAATACCCGACCGTCGTCTCGATCCCAAATCACCACATCACCAAAATTAGTCACCCCCAGAACATGCCCCTGAACAGTAAATACCGGCGTCGTTAAAGCATTTATTGGTAAATCAGGGTCAGGCTGCCAATCATCATCTGCTGCCATCGGTAAGGGTACAGTCCACTTTTTGGAGCCATCGGGATGAAACGCGAACATTTGATTGCAATCACCTAAATAAAGATCACCCTCAGCATCGACAATGACATTGGATAAAACCGCACAAGGGTCAACTCCGTTTTCAGCATCTGTCCATGGCTGGGACTGCCAAAGTAATTCACCCTCGACAGAAAAAGCATGCAAATTGCTCTGCCCCGCAGCTAGACCAGACGTTTGATAAAAACGGTTTTTGTCGGGACTAATGGAAGGAGCAATTAACAGCGATACGCCCTCTAACGCCGTCCAAGTGCTGTACTCATCGTGAAGATAGGCACCACGGGCTTGATCTCGGTTACCCGGACCCTGGTGTAAGGTTGACCAACCCCCACCCGAGTAAGCGGGCGCTTCGACAGAACCGAAGCTATTACTCGCGCTTACACGCTCAGCATCGGCCGTAAAAATCACAAGACTTAATAAAAAAAAGATTATAAATAACAATTGGTTAATCATATATTTAGCGATGAGCATAGTGATTCGTACTCCTTTGAGGCTATCGACCAAGTAACCCATGAATGATGCAGGATAAAATCTAAAAAACGGACTCTATGATAGGCTTTATTGACTGCAGTGGGAGTGACTATTATGCAATATCGACCCCGTAATAAGACTAATAGGATCCCGCGTTAATACGGGCTATTCAATGGTGCGGTGACTTATTTAAGCTCGCTAAGTAATCCTTTAGCGCTAAGCCTGTACCCATATCCCAGGGCATAATGTCCTTTTTTTCGACCAATTTATAATCGTCCAGCTCTTCGTTTAAAACAATCGATCCTTCGGCCTCACAATGATAAGCAATAATCACTTGGTTCATCTGCTCAAATCCATAGGCACCGATTAAGCGCTGAGCCGTGACCGTTAAATTAAGCTCTTCTTTGGTTTCTCTTACCATCGCCTCAGCGGGATCTTCGCCCTGCTCTAAAAAACCAGTAATCACTGAAAAGAATTCTTTAGGCCAAGCCACATTGTGCGCCATAACAATCTTACCTTTATATTCCACTATGCCAGCCACGATGGGCGTCGGGTTTTGCCAATAGACATAATCACAGCTGGAAGACTGACACGCTAAACGGGACACACCGTCTAGCTTACGATCAACCATATCGGCTTTACATTGGGGACAATATCTCATCGTGAAACCTATTTATAATAAAACGTAGTACCATCACTTAGAGGCAATGAATCTGCTAAAAAAGATCGCCGCTTAAAAATATATTATTACATTCATCTCATGATAAATCGTTCATTATAGCTCTATCATGGCACATAAATAATTGACGAGATCGATCACTATGGAAAACCACATGAATACTCGAAATAACGATAAACCTTATGCCATTGACCCCGCATACCTTAATTTTCCTGATATGACTTTTACTACCAACCTGCTTAAACTGCGGTTTACTAATTTATTTATTTTGGCAACCCGTTTACGCTACAAATGGTCGAAAAACCTCAACATCTCAACACATAAAATTGACAGTACTAACGGCCATAAACTGAAAGTGATCGAAATCAGTAAAAAGGGCTTAGCGGATAACGCGCCTGCTCTAGTCTATTTTCATGGCGGCGCATTTTTCCTCACCTATGCAGGCCTTCATCTAGATAATGCCCAGATGTATGCTGAGCAAGCGAATTGCAAAGTATTCATGGTGGATTACCGCCTTTCCACTAAGGCCCCTTTTCCGGCTGCACTCGACGACTCGCAAGCGGCATTAGAATGGGTGCATGGCAATGCCAAACAGCTAGGCGTCAATAAAGAAAAAATAATTGTCATCGGCGACAGTGCCGGCGGCGGTTTAGCCGCCAGTGTTGCCCAGTTAACCCACGACAGGAATAAAAATCGTAGTGAAAAAATCAATTTGCTCGCGCAGTTTTTACTCTATCCCGTCTGTGACTGTGAAACAAAAACAGCCAGCGCCACCGAATTTACCGATACGCCTCTTTGGACAACCAACAATAACAAAGTAATGTGGGAGGTGTATCTGCGAGGCAGTGAATACAAAAAAGGGGGAGAACACATACCCACGTATGCTTCACCCGTTCATCGCCAAGACCTCAGCGGCTTACCACCTGCTTATATTGAACCCACCGAATTCGACCCGTTAAGAGATGAAGCAATTAATTATGCTGAAGCCCTAAAAAAAGCGGCCGTTGAAGTGACTTTAGTTGAAGCTAAAGCGGCCGTGCATGGCTATGAATTTGTCGACTGTGAAACCACAACTAAGTATCGAAAAATTAGAATGGACGCACTAAATAAAGTCTTAGGTCATTCATCTACTGAATAAAATCGAGGTAAGTATGTCAGACTGGAATGGAAAAACCGCAGTCATCACTGGAGCAGGCAGCGGCATAGGATCTGCCTTAGCGCAGCACTGCGCTGCACAAGGAATGCACGTCATTGCCGCCGACATTGATCAACAAGGTTTACGCAAAACGAAAAGCTATGCAAGTAAACCGGAGAAAATCGAAATTTATACGTTGGACGTTAGATCCGAGGATGCAGTTGAGTCCTTCGCTAAGCAATGCTTCAACCAACACAACGAAGTCAATTTGCTGTTCAATAATGCCGGCGTGCTGATTGATGGTAAAAGCTGGGAACGATCAATCAAAGATTGGCGTTGGAATTTTGATGTGAACGTGATGGGCGTAGTTAATGGCATTCATAGTTTTGTACCGAAAATGCTATCGCAAAACAGTGCCGGTAAGATCATTAATACCGCATCTATTGGCGGCCTGTTAGCTGGCGGTACCTACTTAGCGCCTTATCAAGGTACCAAACATGCGGTCGTTGCCATCACTGAATCGCTGCATGCCGAATTAGCATTAGAATCAGCGCCAATAACCGCAGCGTGCCTTTGCCCAGGTGATACAGCTACAGGTATATGGGAATCTGATCGATTACGTCCCAGCGAAGAGCATAATCAATTACTTTCTGATGCCGAGCAGCAAATGCATGAGGCAGTAGCCGGTATGTGCGCCAATGGATTATCACCAGCGCAAGTCGCCACTGCAACATTTGATGCTATCGAGAAAGATCAGTTTTGGATATTCCCGCAAGACCAATTCAAACCGATGCTGGAATTACGTATTGAGGCAATTTTAAAAGAACAACAACCGCCCTCAGCTGACCAGCTGCTAGCAATCATGCTTAACAATGGCCTTTGAAAAATAGGATTTAATCGTGAACCATGAAAACCGCTACCCTACTTTTAGGGACAATGAAGAAACTATACGCCAAGCTTTAAATAGCGCCAGTGTGCCTGCGCTGATGTCAGCCATGATGCTAATCGATGGTGACTTTTCACGATTAAATGGCAGTATTAAACCAGGACAAGGCATGCTAGGTGAAGTGCAAGGCTTTATGTCAGCAGAAGATCAAGGGGCGATAAGAGATGAAGCGCTCGAGGTTATCAAAGAATACCAACGCAATAACTTTACACTACCCGAATTGCCCAGTGAGGAAAAACTGTATCAACTGATGTGCTTCACTGCAGGTCAGGAAATCCCAAAAGATTCGAGTAAAATGATGCTAGAAGAGCTGGCATTAGAAAACACTGACCCTCGCGAGGTCTGTTTAGACTCTCGATTTAAAAAACCATTGGGAGAACATGCAGTGGTGGTTATTGGTGGCGGCATGTCGGGGATATTAGCGGCCATTCGCCTAAAACAGAATAATATCCCTTATATTTTGCTTGAAAAAAATCCCGACAAAGGGGGTACTTGGTATGAGAACTCATACCCAGGTGCACGCGTCGATATACCCGCTCAAATTTATTGCTACAGTTTTGAACCCAGCAATAGCTGGCAACAGTTCTACCCACAGCAAAAAGAATTAAAAACTTATTTTGATCATTGCGTCGAAAAATATCAGCTGCAGGCTTGCATTAAGTACAACACCGAAGCCACCGCCGTCAATTGGGTTGAAAATCAAAAGCGCTGGCATATCACCACCTATAATCATCATACCGGTGAACAATCAACACTCATTGCTAATAGCGTCATATCAGCTGTTGGTCAGCTTAACCGACCTAAAATACCAGACATTCATGGATCAGATTCCTTTGATGGCGCACAATTCCATAGTGCACAATTTCAACATCAACATGATTTAAGTGATAAAACTGTTGCCATTATTGGCAGTGGCGCCAGTGCTTTTCAGTTAGCGCCTGAAATTGCAAAAGTGGCAAAAAAAATGAAAGTATTTCAACGCTCGCCTGCATGGATGTTTCCCAACCCAGGCTACCATGATGATATTGACCCTGGTACACAGTGGTTGTTAACTCACATTCCGTTCTATGACCGTTTTTATCGATTCTTACTTTTCTGGGTATCCGCCGACGCCTTGCTGCCAACCTTAATAAGAGATGAAGATTGGCCCGATCAAGAGCGTTCAATCAATGCCGCTAATGATATGTACCGTGAGCATGCCACTGAGTGGATCAAGAGCCAGGTGAAAGACCCCGAGTTATTAAATAAGGTAGTCCCGCGTTACCCGCCCTTCGTGAAGCGTATTTTACAAGACAATGGCAGCTGGCTAGCTGCTTTACAACAACCCCATGTTGAATTAATTACTGATAACATTAAAGCCATAGATGCAAAAGGCATTCATCATCAATCCGCTTCTGAAGCACTGCATACCGAGGTTGATGTTATTATTTATGCGACCGGTTTTCATGCTAATAAATGGCTTTACCCGATGAATATTACTGGCAGAAATAATCAATCATTGAATACCCTATGGGGCGACAACCCAAAAGCTTATTTGGGTATTACTGTGCCTGAATTTCCCAACTTCTATTGTATGTATGGGCCGAATACCAACTTAGCACATGCAGGCACGCTCTTTTTCAACTCTGAATGTCAAATTCGCTACATATTAAAGTGTATCGAACTTCAAGTTAGCGCAAATGCCGATACTATTGAAATAAAATCAGAAGTGAATGAAGCCTACAACCAAAGTGTACAACATGAGTTTTCCAAAACAGTCTGGGTTCACAAAGGCGCGGGCAGTTGGTATAAAAACTCACAAGGTCACATCACCACAAATACCCCTTGGCGATTAGCCGACTATTGGCAATGGACCTTAGCACCTGAGGCAGAGCAATTTATTTTTCAATAATAATATTACCTATCCTGCAAGGAGAAATACTATGAACATACCATTAGAGCAACGACTAGCAGGGCAAACAGCCATTATCACTGGTGGGGCTGGTGGCATCGGTAGAGCAACTGCTGCCAGATTAATAAGTGAGGGTGCGCAAGTGGTGATTACTGATATTAATAACGATACTGGTCATGAGGCCGCTGAAATGCTGGGGGATCAAGCTTTATTTGTTCAGCATGACGTCACCCAAGCTAGCCAATGGCAAAATGTTATTGCGCAAACTATTTCAGCTTACGGCAATCTTAACATTCTGGTCAACAACGCAGGGGTATGTATATTTAATGGTTTATTGGACTATTCTTTAGAGGAACTTCAGACTACCTTAAACATTAATTTGCTGTCCGTGATGCTGGGAACTCAAGCCGCGACGCCGCATATTTTCAAAGCCGGTGGCGGCGCCATTATCAATATGTCATCATCAGAAGGTTTGTCTTCTGTGAATGGCTTATCAGCATATATTGCCTCAAAATGGGCGGTGCGTGGTTACACCAAGGCATCAGCGATGGAGTTAGGGCCTTTGGGTATTCGTGTTAATTCGGTTCACCCTGGTGGAGTGAATACCCCGATGGCCAATCCAACGGCATTGGAGAAAACTGAATTTGATGAACCTTATAAAAAATATCCCGCTCAACACGGTGCCGAACCTGAAAACATTGCCAGTGTGGTTGCGTTTTTAGCCAGCGCAGATGCTGTGCATTGCATGGGGGCAGAAATTGCCGTTGACGGAGGCATGACGACGGGCAAGTACATCGATTTTTTACCTGGATCGCCAAACCCCGTATAAAAAATTTCAGAATTGGATCAATTAAGGATTGATGAGTTCGACTGAGTCACCCAGCCTAATAATGCCACCCTTGGTGATTTTAGCGCATAAGCCGCCATGCCCTAACATCGCAGCAAAACCACCTTCACCCAACACCTGCTCCATTCTCGAACAAGGGTCGCATAAGGCATTTGTTTCAATTTCGGCCTCACCGATACGAAGCCGTTGATGTCTAATCGCAGTTAAGTTAATACCACTGACGACTAAGTTTCTTCGTAGCATAGCCGGTACTACCGGTTGATGGTCGCCAAAAATATCGCCCTGAGCTTGACCACGACGCAACGCCATGAAATATTCTATTTGACCAATGTATTCTTCACTAATAATAGTGATTTGCCGAGCTGAACCCGGCTTACCTTGACAACGTCGATCACCTTCCAAGCCCAACCCCTCAACCGCGTGAACCTGCTCAACCTCAAGCATTGCAACTTTTCTAGCGGGTCGAAGACCAATCCAATTCAACTGCCCTGCTGGTAAGTGCTGGGTATAAGTGCGAACAAGTTGGGAGTGACTATTAATTGACTTAAATCCTTTAACGGGCGACTTAACTATCGAATTAAACCGTAACGATCATTCAACACATCAAGAATTTCTGCCTGCGGGTTGTTTGACTGCGGTAGGGAATGGCCAATAATTTTCTCAGCTAGTCCAACATAAGTTGATGAGACTTCCATTAATACCTCCTCTGGAAGCTCGTTATCTTTAGCTAAAGCAGTACGCTCAGCCATGCGATCTTTATTCAATAAAATATCTGAATCAGGGAAATGATTTAATAACAATTGGCGAAATGCTTCTTTAGAATTTTCAACCACCTTGCCCTGCCGAAATTGCTCTCCGTCCCACATTCGCGATGAATCAGGCGTACCGACTTCATCCATGTAAATCAGTTTATCGTTTCCTTTAGCATCTTTGACATAGCCAAATTCAAATTTAGTGTCGACAAAAATCTGGTCAAGCTTTTCTAAAGCAGAACTAATCACTTCAAAACCTTCACGCAACAGTGTTTCGTAATGGTCAATATCACTGGCTTGCTGAAATTTAAACGCCGAAACATTCTGTTCAATATCGGCTCTTGTGACATTCACATCATCGACTTCTGGAACGCCAGGAATACCTTGCAAAATACCCTTAGTAGAGGGCGTGATTAATAATTCAGATAATTTTTGATCTCGGGTCAAGCCTTCAGGTAATTGAATGCCACAAAACGTTCGCTCCCCTTTACTGTAAGATCGCCACATCGAGCCTGTGATATATTGACGCGCAATAGCTTCAATCATAACCGGTCTTGCTTTCTGGACAATCCAAACTAAGGGGTGAGGTACCGCCAAAATATGGCTATCAGCTAAACCTTGCTGACGAAATAAATTAAACCAATGATTAGAGATGGCATTTAATGAAGCTCCCTTGCCCGGCACACCGGCCATACCACCCTCGCCTTGCCAAATACATTCAAAGGCTGAAATACGATCACTGATCACCATCACAGCCAACTCTGAGTCAGGCGCCACATCATAGCCTTCACTCGCGATAAGTCGCTGACTATCGGCTTGATTCAACCAATAAACAGAGCGAACCTTGCCACTGTGGACAGGCAGTTCAGTATGAATAGGAAGATGATTGCTAACGGCTAAAACACGATCAGCAGCAGAAGAGGATAGGCTCATAAGATTTTTCTCGAAAGGCTAAAAAACCATTAATTATAAATCAGCTGGTCGCCATGCACTAGAGAGCATTGATGATAATTGGTCTCATTATCCAGTTTTTTGTGCCCTTTGAGCAAATACTAGAAAATTTTGGTGGGTTACAAGCTGTCAATCTACCTATTGCCACGATAGTCAATACAGGAATTAGCAAAGTATAATAAAATTCTTGGCAGAGTAATATTAATCCCTCCACTGCGGTTATTACTGATTAGATAAATAGGAAACATTATGAGCGTTGCAAACTTAGCTTACATTCATATTAGCGAAACAGAACAGGGTTCATGGAGCAATTTCGGTGCAAATATCCTAGGTCTCATGCCCATTGAACGGCCCGACTTCAATGATTACAGTTTTCTTAAAATGGATGACGCGCCGTTTAGAATATTAGTCTCAACTGCAGAACAAGGCCAAATGCTTGGCTGTGGCTGGGATATGGGCAGTAAAGAAAATTATCAAGCCATGATTGCTAAGCTCGAAACGGCTAACGCCACGGTTACTGCTGGCGATGCACAAGGGGCTAAATTACGCTGCGTGACAGAGTATGCCAGCTCTAACGACCCTTCAGGCAACCCCTTTGAAATATTTTACGGCCGAACGACAACGGTCGAATGCGACGTGCCATTTGTATCGCCAGTTGGCATCGATAAATTTGTCACCGGCGATATGGGCTTGGGCCATGCTGTCATACCCGCACCATTGACCGAAGAAACGCATGCATTTTATATTGATACCATGGGCTTCGGCATGAGTGATGATTTACGTATGCCGCCGCCCGCTGACGGGGCACCTGAATTACGTATTATTTTTATGCATGCCAGCAACTCACGGCACCATAGTTTGGCGCTAGCCAACTTCCCCCACCCAGTCGGTATCGTGCATATGATGTTTGAGGTCACCAGCATTGATGAAGTTGGGGCTTGCCTCGATCGCGTAAACCAAGCGAATGTGCCTATTATGTCGACCTTAGGCAGGCACTGTAATGATAACATGCTTAGCTTCTACTCAGTGGGGCCTGGTGGTATAGCTGTCGAATTTGGCTATGATGGATTACAAATTGATGATTGGAGTCAGTTCCCTCCCACCGAATCGACAAAGGGTGATTTTTGGGGGCATGCTTATCAGCCCATGCCAACTTAATTGACGCTGAGAGGCGCTTTTATGTGGCAAAAACCGTTATTACTGACTTCAACGGAAAAAGGACATGCAAAAACCCTTCAACATAAGGCTCTAGTCAATTTATTTTTAATATTTTTTCTAAGTAGCGCCGCGATAGCTGAAACAAAAAAAGATTCATCTTCCCAACAACTTGAAAACAGTCGAGATGCCTGGGTTCCCAGTGACAAAATTGGTGAACTGTATTTGGCAGAGTGCAGCGTTTGCCATGGCAACAATCTAGAGGGCAAGGCTATTGGCCCACCTTTAGTCAACAATGTCCTCCTTCATGGCGAAAGCCTTGATCGTTTGATAAAAAATATTAGCGACGGCTTCATCAATAGTGGCATGCCAGCTTGGAGAAAAAGCTTATCTCAAAATCAAATAAAAGCCTTAGCCGTTTATATCTTAGAAAAGCGAACAACTGAAGGGCTTGATGCCATTCTCGGTGTCGGTACACGACCACAAATTCCAAATACTATCCAGACTACTGAAAAACACAAATTTACACTTAAACAAATTCATGATGGTTTAACCCACCCCTATGCCATAGCGCCTTTAAATAACGGAAATATTTTAGTCAGTGAAAAAACTATAGGCTTAAGTCTGCTTAGCGACGATGGAAAAACTAAAACACTCATCAAAAATACGCCAAAAGTATTTAATGATGGCATTGTGCGTGGCTCTACATATACAGGCAGTGGCTGGCTGCACGATGTTGAGATTCACCCTCAATACCAAGATAATGGCTGGATATATATCTCTCATGGTCATCGCTGCGAAAAATGTAATACTCTAAGTCAGCAAACAAATGAACCTGTTGTTATGGTCCAATTAGTTCGTGGTCGCATTGAAGGTGACCAGTGGGTTGACCAAGAAATTATTTGGCGAGCCAAGCCTGAAGCGTATATTAACGGTGCTGAAGTTGGTATGGGCGCAAGAATAGCTTTTGACAACGCAGGCTACGTCTATTTAACGCTAGGTAATATGCTGGCTAATTATGCTGGAGCTCAAGATTTAGATAAACCCTATGGGAAAATACTTCGACTGCATGATGATGGTCGCATTCCTTCTGACAATCCATTTTTTGACAACAAAAAAGCTTTACCTTCGATTTGGACTTTGGGTCATCGAAACCCTCAAGGCATTAGCTTTGACAAAAAACAAAATGTCCTTTGGCAAAGTGAACATGGCCCTCGCGGAGGGGATGAAGCAAACGTGCTGCTGCCAGGGCGGAATTATGGCTGGCCATTAGTGAGCCTTGGCTTAGATTATGACGGGGCTCCCATTCATTACGGTGAGCAATTAGGTATAAAATTTGATCCGAAAGATTTAACCCCGACTAAAATTGACTGGACTCCTTCCATCGGTGTTTCGAGTATTGCTTTTTATCAACTGAAAGACGCTAACGGTTTTGATAATATTAATGAAGCTTCTACTTATTTCTCAAAATGGCAAAATGACTTACTCGTTGCCACCTTAGCTAGCAACGATTTATTGAGAGTCACGACTGATAAAGATGAGATCATAAATACCGAAATCATCGTTAAAAACATTGGCCGCATTAGAGATGTTGAACCAGGCTGGAGAGGTGAGATATACCTATTATTGGAACACTCAACTGGCAGCACCATTATTATTATGCAGCAAGCAGACTAACCCAAATAGGCATCATAAAATGTCAACAGAAAAACAAAAAATCTTTATAACAAATTTTTTTAACGCCATGAGTGAGGGTGATAGCGATGCTATTATCAACGCTTATCACCCAGAGGGTCGCGTAGAAACTATGGGCAATACTTTAATTTCCGGCAGTCGTGGCCTAGATGAAATTAAGAGCTTCGCCCCCGCAGTTCTGGAATCCTTCCCAAATAAACTTACATTCACTATTAAAAATATTACCGCTGAGAATAACCGTGTTGCAGTAGAAGCCGAATCGAATGGTGAGCATATTTCAGGCAAACATTATAATAACCATTACCACTTTTTGTTTGAGCTAAAAGACGAAAAAATCTACCGGTTAAAAGAGTATATGGACACTGAATTGGTCACAGATATTCTCTGTGGCGGTCAAAGACCAAATCAATCGTAACCCTTAGCAAATTAGGCATATAAAAGGATAGATCATGGCGCTAAAAAAAAATCGAGTCGTATTAGTCACTGGCGGAAGTCGCGGAGTAGGTAAAGGAACGGCAATAGCACTCGGCGCAACAGGTGCCACTGTTTATGTATCGGGTCGATCAAGCAGTGATGGCCAAACAACTGCTCTACCTGGCAATATTCATACTACTGCTGAAGAGATTACCGCCAGAGGGGGTAATGGAATTGCTGTCATTTGTGATCACACAGATGACCAACAAATTGCAGCTTTAATTGATCAGATTATTGACGAGCAGGGACGAATTGACATTCTAGTTAATAATGTTTTTCAAGTCCCTGATGATATGCTTGAGTGGCAACCTTTCTGGAAACGTCCCCTCGATGATCACTGGCAAGCAATGATTGATTTAGGTCTGCGCGCACATTACGTTGCCAGTTACTACGCAGCGCCTCATATGATCAAACAAGCAGCCGGTATGATTGTCAACATATCATCACCTGGTGCTCGATGTTATCTTCACTCGGTTATTTATGGCGTTGGGAAAGCCGGCAAAGATAAAATGATGCACGACATGGCTAAAGAGTTACGCGAATACAATGTTGCTGCCCTTGCTATTTGGCCCGGCATTGTTAAAACCGAACGCTTAGCTCCCGCCATTGAAGCTGATGCACTGCCAGACGAATACGAGCCATTAAAGCCCGGAATGGAGTCGCCTGAATACCCTGGAAGAATTATCGATGCGATTGCAAAAGCCGATAATTATATGGATTACTCAGGTCGCTCATGGTGGAACTCCGAACTGGGTAATGAATTAAACGTTCAAGACATTGACGGTGCGCAACCCATGTCTTATGCACCCTATATGGGTGAGCCAGGCATTCCACCTGAAGCAATGGTTAAATAGAACTTTAGCGATGATATTCAAGGCATAATAAGCAATGTCCGATACAACAATAGATTTACTCAGCGCCGCTGACATCACTGACTGGCACAGTGAACACGACTTACTGGTCGTTGGCTTTGGTGCAGCCGGCGCTTGCGCTGCAATTGAATCAGCACAGGCAGGCAACAGTGTTTTGGTTATCGAACGCGGTAGCGGCATTGGTGGTACCACTAGCTTAGCAACCGGTCACTTCTATCTCGGTGGCGGCACTCGTGTCCAACAAGCCAATGGTATCGAAGACAGTGCCGATGAGATGTTTAACTACCTAATGGCTAATACCCCTGACCCCGATGCCGAAAAAATTCGTGCTTATGCTGATGATAGCGTTAGTCATTTTAATTGGTTAGTCGAACAAGGTGTACCTTTTAATGACGGCTTCTACCGTAAAAAACATTACGAGCAACCGACTGACGAATGTTTAATTTGGTCAGGCAATGAGAAAGCTTGGCCCTACTCTCAACAAGCTAAACCAGCGCCTCGCGGCCATAAGGTTGAGCATCCTGGCAGTGGTGGCGGCGCTATCGTCATGCAGAAATTAGGTGAAGCCGCTAAACAATTAAAAGTGAAATTTCAATTTGATGCGCAAGTCAACGGTTTAATAAAAAATAAGACTGGTCGCATTGTCGGCCTTCGATACAAAACCTTTGGTAACACTTATTATCTCCGAGCAAATCAGGCGGTGGTAATTGCTACCGGCGGATTCAGCATGAATAAAGCCATGGTTGAAAAACACTGTCCTCAATTAAATGCTCAATCTGTATGGCCACAAGGTACCCCATACGACGACGGCAGCGGTATTCAATTGGGTTTAGCAGCCGGCGGACAGGCCATTCATATGTCAAAGGTATTTTTAACTTCTCCTTTTTATCCCCCTGAAAGCTTAGTGAAAGGCATTTTAGTCAACCAATACGGCCAACGATTTATCAATGAAGATTCCTATCATTCGCGTTCAGCCGCAGCGTGCATTGAACAACCCAACGGTGTTGCTTATCTTATTTGTGACAACGCTACTTTTGGACGACCTGAATTAAAACTACAGGAATTAATTGATGCCTGGGACACTGTGGAAGAAATGGAACAAGCGCTAGCACTGCCAAAAGGTGCACTGCAAGATACTATTAATCAGTATAATCAATATGCTGAACTGGGCAAAGATCCTGAGCAACATAAGCATGCTGATTGGTTGCAGCCGCTTAATCAGCCTCCCTTTGCTGCACTGGAGTGCTCGTTTGAAAAGTCAAGCTATACTGGCTTCACTTTGGGTGGATTACAGGTTTCTAAAGATGCGGAAGTGCTTGACCATCATCGCCAAGCGATTACTGGTCTTTATGCAGCAGGTGCTTGCGCATCTAATATTGCCCAAGACGGTACCGGCTATTCCAGCGGCACTTGTATCGGAGAAGCGACCTACTTCGGTCGCCGAGCCGCCAAACACGCTCATCAACTGAGCCCTTCACTACTTTGAGGATGATATGAACTTAACCACTGCTGTACTCATTACCGGAGGGGCCTCAGGAATTGGAAAAGCCTGCGCAGAAGCCTTAGCCCGCCAAGGTCGCCCAATTATGATTTGGGATATCGATAGCAAAGCAGCTGCTGCTAGCGCCAGTCAAATTCAAGAAAAATTCAATGTCGACACCAGTAGCTATGGCATAGACATTCGTCAGTTCAATGAATTTGAATCTGCGCTAACTGCTAGTCGAATGAGTCAACACAGCATTGGTGGTTTAGTTCATGCCGCTGGAGTGGATGGCAGTGTGGCGCTCGATGACCTCACGCCCGAGTCATGGCAACGTATAATGGATATTAATTTAGGGGCTCTGCCGTTCTTAACGCAACTTCTACTACCCGACCTAGCGGCCAATTCTGGTTCCGCCATCGTAGGTATTGCATCGATTAACGCGCACTTAGGTAACCAAGCTAACCTTTCCTACAGCGCATCAAAAAGCGGTATGTTAGGGCTTGTTAAAGCACTAGCAGACCGCTTAGCCAACGATAATATTAGAATTAATGCCGTTTCACCAGGGCAAATCGATACCCCCATGCTGGCAGGACCTATGGCCTATATGGATGGCTTACGCGAACAATTCGAACGACGGATTCTAATGGGTCGCCTTGGCCAAGCCAGCGAAGTTGCTAATGCTGTTACTTTTTTGCTATCAGATCAGGCCAGCTATATTACAGCGAGTGAGTTAGTGGTTGATGGCGGTAATCTTTCATCCCAACGCTGACCAACATAAATATTCAGACCAGCCTCTTTTTATGCATTTTTGGAGGGTATTGTTAATTAACTACTCAAGCTAAGGGGTTAACGTAGTCATTATTCAATCACTTTACTGATAATAAGAAACCAGGTGTTTTATGGATACTCAAGTAAAATCTACTCTCAATGTTAGTCCAGCAGAGATATTAGAAAAAGCCATCGGCATGCAAGCTATGTTGCGAGAAAAGGCCCAACACACCAGAAGCTTGCGACGCATCCCCGATGAGACAATGGCTGAGCTAATTGACGCAGGTTTTTTTAAAATGATGCAGCCAGCTCGATATGGCGGCTACGAAATGAATCCAAAACATTTTTATGATGTAGTGTTTGAAATTGCAAGAGCCTGCCCATCGACAGGGTGGGTGTTAAGTGTCGTCGGTGTGCATAATTGGCAACTAGGATTATTAGACGACCGTGCTCAAAAAGATGTCTGGGGTCAAGATGACAATCAACTCATTTCATCATCCTATGCACCTAAGGGCAAAGCTGAACCGGTAGAGGGCGGTTTTAAATTCTCTGGGCAATGGCAGTTTTCGAGCGGTTGTGACCATTGTAATTGGATTTTTGTTGGCGGTTTACTCCCCGCTGATCCAAATATGCCTGAGGTGCCACAACTCGGTTCTTTTTTAATTCCACGTAGCGATTACGAGATCATTGATGACTGGCATACCACCGGATTGCAGGGGTCGGGCAGTAAAACATTAATCGTCAAAGACGCCTTTGTGCCTGATTATCGCGTGCATAGCTTTATGCAAGGCTACTTATGCCAAGGGCCTGGTCAAGCGTTAAATACTTCACCATTATACAAATTACCGTTCGGGCAAGTCTTTATTCGCGCAGTTTCAACCCCTTCTATCGGAACGGCTCAGGGCGCACTCGACGCCTACTGTGAATATAATTCAAAACGGCTCAACAGTGTCGGTCAAAAAGTTGTCGAAAGTCCCGCTGGCCAAATCGCTGGCGCTCGCGCTCTATCGGCGATTCGCACAGCCAGATTAAAGTTACATCATGCCTTTGATACCTTGCTTGAATACGCTGAAAAAGGTGAGCCATACCGTGATATAGATCGAGCCGAGTTCCGCTATGATTCTTGTAATACGGTAGAAACACTCATCCCCGTGGTGCAGGAATTATTGGCAAATTCAGGTGGAACAGCGATTTATCAAGGCAATACAGTGAACGAACTGTACCAAGATATCCTTGCTTTTCGCCAGCACGCAGCTAATCAACCCTATGCACCGACAACTAATTTAGGCTCAGTGATGTTTGGTGCACCGTCGAGAGATTTTTTCAGTTAGATGCTTCTCATCCGCTTAAATGATTAAGGTCGAACCCCTGACCGTTTAAGCGGTTGAGGTTGCTCTGTTTGTCGTTCGCGACTAATCATTAAAGCTTTAATAAATCGATTGCGCAATTCTCGCGGGTCAATGATTTCGTCATAAGCCATGGTATCGCCGGTAGACCAAGCTCCACTCTGTTCAGCTATTTTTAATTTTTCAGCCATGTCTTTATCGGCTCCTGATGCAATACCGCCTCCTAGTGCTGGTATACCGCCCAAGGTAATTCCTGGAAACGCCAAGGTCAGTGTTTGCTGATCGAAAGGATTCATGCCCATTAGTGAACTACCAAAGCCAAAGGCTTTTCGGATCGTCACATGAAGCTTAGGCGACTCGATCGAAGACTGAGCAGCATACATACGCGCAGCGGAGCGTAAGGTGCCCGCCTGCTCTGC
>JAYYUJ010000040.1:0-20931 GCA_036344075.1 Pseudomonadota bacterium | reverse complement strand
AAATTCAGCCAGATTTTTTAACAATGCTATATTATGCGCTAGATTCTTCCCAAAACCAAATCCCGGATCAAGGGTAATAGACTCTAGCTTAATCCCAACATCTGAACATGCCTCGAGTCGTTCTACAAAAAAATTTTTTACTTCAACGACAACATCATCGTACTTTGGATTTTTTTGCATCGTTCTTGGGTTACCTTGCATATGCATTAAACATACATCGGCGCCCAACGACGACGCCATTTCTAAGGCACCTTCTGAGCGAAGAGCATAAACATCATTAATAATACTTGCACCAGCTTCAAAAGCTCTCTCCATCACAAAGGGTTTAGAAGTATCTATCGATATTGGTACATCGATGTTACCACTCAAAGCCTTAATGACGGGCAGAACTCGATTCAACTCATTTTCAGCACTGACCTCAGATGCTCCGGGTCGAGTTGATTCACCACCAATATCAATAATATCAGCTCCTTGTTGGACCATAAGGATAGCTTGATCAATTGCACTTTGAGCTTCTAAAAACAAACCGCCATCGGAAAATGAATCTGGGGTAATATTGAGTACGCCCATGATGATTGGTTGGTCGACCATTAAGCTCACTTGGAACTATGCAAACTGCTCTGTACTGCTGTCACCACCTCGACTGTCATCTGAAGATGGGTTAGAGTCTTTAGACTTTCTACCGGTTCCCAACTCGGACGAAACTTCTTCAGAATCAACAACTTCAGCTGCCTCTCGCATTGGTTTTCTTGCCATCAGATCATCAATCTGACCCGTATCAATAGTCTCAAACTCGATTAGTGCCGCAGCCATTGAGTCTAGAATATCTCTGTTTTCCTCAAGAATTTTGTATGCTATATCGTAATTGGCGTCAATAATTTTACGAATCTCGGAATCCACTTTATTAAAAGTATCATCAGAAATATGCTTATGTTTGGTTACCTGTCGACCTAGGAATACTTCACCTTCATCTTCACCGTAAGCTAAAGGACCCATTACCTCAGACATTCCCCAAAGTTTAACCATGTTATGAGCAAGCTCAGTAGCACGTTCTATATCATTACTTGCACCAGTTGTTACAGCCTCTTTACCATAAACAAGCTCTTCAGCAATGCGGCCACCAAATAACGAGGCAATTTGAGAGTTAATTTTGCGCTTTGAAATGCTGTACTTATCTTTTTCAGGGAGAAACATAGTAACTCCCAATGCTCTTCCACGTGGAATGATGCTAACCTTGTAGACTGGATCGTGTTCAGGAACCAGCCGTCCGACTATTGCGTGTCCGGCTTCATGAAATGCAGTCATTTCTTTTTCCGCTTCATCCATAACCATGCTCTTTCGTTCCGAGCCCATCATTATCTTGTCTTTGGCCTTTTCAAATTCTTGCATTCCAACTAGTTTTTTATTTTTTCTAGCTGCAATTAAAGCAGCTTCATTGGTTAAATTAGCTAAATCTGCGCCAGAAAAGCCAGGAGTACCTCTGGCAATATCCATAGATTTGACGTTTTTTGCAACAGGTATTTCTCTCATGTGTATCTTCAAAATAGCATCACGCCCATTAATATCAGGCAAACCAACTGTGACAGTTCGATCAAACCTTCCAGGTCTTAGTAGTGCAGGATCAAGGACGTCTGGGCGATTCGTTGCTGCAACAACGATAACTCCTTCCGTACCTTCGAAACCATCCATTTCAACCAGCATCTGGTTAAGGGTTTGTTCACGCTCATCATGACCACCGCCTAAACCAGCGCCACGGTGACGGCCAACCGCGTCAATTTCATCGATGAATATGATGCAGGGCGATTGCTTTTTAGCTTGCTCGAACATGTCGCGGACCCGCGATGCACCAACGCCGACAAACATTTCAACAAAATCAGAACCCGAAATCGAAAAGAACGGGACTTTGGCTTCGCCGGCAATGGCTTTCGCCAATAAGGTTTTACCCGTACCCGGTTGTCCCACCATCAGTACGCCACGGGGAATACGTCCACCTAACTTTTGAAATTTACTCGGGTCGCGTAAAAAGTCGACCAGCTCTTTCACTTCTTCTTTAGCTTCATCACAGCCGGCGACATCGGCAAAGGTCGTTTTTATTTGATCTTCACCTAACAATTTAGCTTTGCTTTTACCAAAAGCCATGGGGCCGCCACGGCCACCAGCGCCACCTTGCATTTGACGCATGAAAAACATGAAAACAGCAATCACAATTAAAATAGGGAAACAGGCCACCAGCAATTGACGCAACAAACTTTGTTGCTCAGGCTCACGGCCAATGATTTCAACATTGTGCTCTAACAGATCATCAATTAACTTTGGATCTTCCATGTAAGGACGCACGGTTTTAAACTCACTACCGTCCATTCGCTCACCGTAAATTGTGAAGCCCTCAGTTTCGACACGACGAATCTGGCTCGATTGCACCTCACTGATAAACTGCGAGTAATCTAAATTTTCAGCTTCTTGCGGGGCATTAATGTTTTGAAATACCGTCATCAATATGGCAGCGATGACCACCCAAAGCAATAAATTTTTCACCAAGTCATTCATGAATTTTCCTCATTCAATGGTCCGATTCGACAGGACCGGGAAGACTGCTTCCCTGCGGAGTTGCCAACGTTATAAATCAACTTTAAGGCAAGCTTTAGCCTACACTAAATCAACAAAACTGCCAATAACAGGCCGTGACCAGCAATCGAATTAACCGCGGCAACTATCGATTAATTCGCTGCTGTTAACTGTTTATACGCTTTTGCAACCAAATAGACCTCTCTTGATCGCGGTCGCGAAGCGGCTGGCTTTCGGGCCACCACTTTGGCAAAACAGGGCCGTATTTCAGCCAATAACTGCTCAAAACCCTCGCCTTGAAAGACCTTAAAAATGATACTTCCACCAGGCTTTAATGCCTGTTTGGCCATATCGAGGGCTAATTCAGCCAAATACATCCCTTTAGGCTGGTCAATCGCAGTTACACCGCTCATGTTGGGGGCCATATCTGAAATTACAAGGTCAGCCTTATTAGATCCAATTAAGTCCATCAACTGGTTAAATACGGCCTCTTCGGTGAAATCGCCCTGAATAAACTCGACACCGGCTAAACTGTCCATCATGAGAATATCAGAAGCAATCACTCGGCCTTTTCGGCCCACTTCCTTGCGTGAATATTCAGACCAACCGCCCGGCGCCGAACCTAAATCAACCACTACCATACCAGGCTTGATAAGCCGGTCTTTGGTCTGGATCTCCATTAACTTAAAAGCAGCTCGCGAGCGCAAACCCAAGCGCTGTGCTTCTTTGACATAATGATCGTCAAAATGTTCGCGCAGCCATGCACCACTGCTTTTTGATCGACTCTTGGCCATTCGAGGGTTCCACTAGGCGTTAAAATAAAAAAGGCATCTTATCAGTTAGGCGGGGCTATGTGCCAGCCACGCGAGACCAGATTAGTCTGGGGTTTCGATACAATCCGCGCTAGAATAGTGCCCTCACTGCGCGACTAGCCGCGTATTCGTTTTTTTACTGACAAAGATCGCCTTATGCCCAGCAAAAACACCTCTGCTTCACACAGTAAAATAGCCGCACTCACTGCTGAGCGGAAAAAATACCTACGTCAATTAGGCCATGAATTAAAGCCGGTCGTTACCATTGCAGGTAATGGCTTATCTGAAAAAGTGCTGAAAGAGCTTAATCGCGCACTCGATGATCATGAATTGATAAAAATTAAACTGCAGGTAGAAGACAAAACCGGGACCCTCGCACAACTGTCCAAAAAAACAGGTGCTACCGTGGTACAAGCGATTGGACACATGGCACTAATAATTCGACCTGCAACCCAACCAAATCCTAAATTATCAAATTTACTCGGCCAATGAAGAGTACCAATTCATTCCGACAATGCGGTAATGCTAACCTTTAATAAAAAAGAACCATTATTAGAGTCAGTGCTCAACACAAGCTCAGAAGCAAAACCCAAGTCGTCAGAACGACCGTTAGCGATCGCTGCCAAGCCATCAGTGCTAGGCGTCAACATTGCACCTGAATAAGGATCAACCGACGTGTCAAATAATCTTGTAATTTATAGAGCGCAATGTCTGCATTTGCTAATGGGCCATCAACCCCCATAACGTCAATCGTGGAATCAACCGACTCACCTTCAGAACTATCAATGCCATGACCACAACCTAAAATAGCATAAATAAATAGCCCTACTAAAAACCATTTTGGTGAGTTTTTCAATGAGATAAGACGTGCAGCATTGTCGAGTTGTTTAGGCATTTTAGCCCTCAATTTATTAGGGCATATTTTGTAACACTATCGCATATAGCTTCAAGCGTCAGCACACTTGGAGCCGTAACCGCGAGTATCAAAAGTTGCCATTGATACAGTTTGATACAAATCTTAGAGGTATACCAATGGAAATTCCATAAACATTTAGAGCGGTAGAAAAACACAGAGTTAGAATCATTAAGTGAGCTTTTTGAGGGCAGTAAAAAAGAACTAGGCTAGATGTTCGACCATATCAATCTCGTACTCTATGGCACCGCTTGGAGTCTTAACCACCACCGTCTCGCCCACTTTTTTACCCACCAAAGAGCGGGCGATCGGCGAAGTAACGGAAATTTTTGCCTGTTTGACATCGGCTTCATCTTCACCGACGATCTGGTAACTAACCGCTTCATCCGTTTCTACGTTAATGATGGTCACGGTTGCACCAAAAATGACTTTATCGGAGACGGGAATTGAGGCGATATCAATGACTATGGATTCAGCCAGCTTACCTTCAATTTCTTGAATCCTACCCTCACAAAAACCCTGCTGCTCACGCGCCGCATGGTATTCAGCATTCTCTTTTAGATCGCCGTGCTCGCGTGCCTCTGCAATCGCCTTGACGATAGCCGGTCGCTGAACCCGTTTGAGTTTATCTAGCTCAGCTTTTAGTGCTGCCTCACCGGCAACCGTCATAGGAACTCGATTCATAATAGCGCTCTCGCCAATGATATAATGATCAGAATACGCTTATAGTAGGTAAGGTTTAGGCTTGATGCAAATCTTGTAAGCGATTCACTTCAATGTCGCCGTGGATGTTTAACGCCATACAAAGTGCGCTTGCCCCGGCTAAGGTCGTGGTGTAATAGACCTTTTTTTGCAGTGCTGAGCGACGAATCGTGGCGGAGTCCGCGATCGCGTTGCGGCCTTCAGTGGTATTAATAATCAAATCTATGTCGCCATTTTTAATCGCATCGACAATATGCGGGCGCCCTTCTTGTACTTTATTAATCAGCTCAGCGGAAATACCGCCTGCCGCTAGCGCCTGCTGAGTACCCTTAGTGGCCAACAGCGTAAAGCCCAGTTCAAGTAAATCATTGGCCACTTGCAACAAGCCTGTCTTATCGACATCTCGCACACTTAAAAAGGCTGTACCGCCTTTCGGCAAGATCTCACCCGCCCCTAACTGCGCCTTAGCAAACGCTTCACCAAAGGTTAATCCTGAACCCATGACTTCACCCGTAGATTTCATTTCTGGCCCTAAGATCGGGTCAACGCCTTGGAATTTAGCAAACGGAAATACCGCTTCTTTGACACTTGAAAAGCTGGGGATACGCTCACAACTAAAGTCCTGTGCGGCTAAGCTGGTACCAGCCATGCAGCGAGCAGCGACCTTCGCCAATGAAATACCAATGCATTTCGAAACAAATGGTACGGTTCGAGAGGCGCGAGGATTCACCTCGATCACATATATTTTATCGTCTTGAATCGCTAGCTGCACATTCATCAAGCCAATAACGTTTAGCTCTTTTGCCATGGCCTTCAACATAGTACGCATGTCGGCTTGATGTTGTTCAGACAAACTGTACGGCGGTAATGCGCAAGCAGAATCACCAGAATGTACCCCCGCCTGTTCAATGTGCTGCATCACAGCACCAATCACCACCATATCGCCATCACTGACAGCATCGAGATCAACCTCTATCGCTGCATTAAGAAAGTGATCAAGCAATACGGGGCTTTCATTCGAAACCTGTACCGCTTCACTCATATAGCGCATCAATTCATCTTGGCTATAAACTATCTCCATAGCTCTACCGCCCAATACATAAGACGGTCTCACCACTAAGGGATAACCAATTTCATTAGCAGCATCAATCGCTGCCACAGCAGATCGAACAGTTCGGTTGGGTGGCTGCAATAAATTAAGCTTCTCGATCATCTGTTGAAAACGTTCTCGGTCTTCTGCTTTATCGATCGCATCGGGTGAAGTACCCATAATCGGCACACCTGCAGCCTCTAAATCACGGGCAAGTTTGAGTGGCGTCTGACCACCAAACTGTACAATCACACCCTTAGGCTGTTCAATATCAACTATCGCTAACACATCTTCTAAGGTCACTGGCTCAAAATACAGTCGATCAGAGGTGTCGTAATCGGTCGAAACAGTTTCAGGATTACAATTCACCATAATCGTTTCGTAGCCATCTTCACGCATTGCCAGTGCGGCATGCACACAGCAATAATCAAACTCGATACCTTGACCGATGCGATTTGGACCACCACCTAACACCATTATCTTATTGCGAGTGGAAGGCTCCGCTTCGCAAAAGGGCTCATAAGTGGAGTACATATAAGCGGTAGCGCTTGCAAATTCCGCGGCACATGTATCGACACGCTTAAAACTGGGTTTAACATTCAGTGCTATCCGTGCGTTACGGACATCCGCCTCTGTACAAGCCAGCAGGCTCGCCAATCGTTGATCGGCAAACCCTTTTCGCTTTAGAGCTAACATGGTTTTCGCATCAATATCCGCTAATGACTGACACGCGACCCGCGCTTCGGTGTTAACGATGTCTTCAATTTGCACTAAGAACCAAGGGTCAATAGCTGATGCTTGGTAAACCTCTTCTAGGCTAAAACCTGCACGGAAAGCGTCAGCGACATACCAGACTCGATCAGGACCGGGAGTTGTTAATTGCGCACTAATGTCTGTTCGAACATCGGCATGCGTTAAATCAGCCATCGGATCAAAGCCGGCAGCACCTACTTCTAGGCCTCTTAAGGCCTTCTGCATTGACTCTTGAAAGGTGCGGCCGATTGCCATTACTTCGCCTACCGACTTCATTTGCGTACTTAATACTGGTTCCGCAGCAGCGAATTTTTCAAAAGTGAAACGTGGGACCTTAGTCACCACATAATCGATGGCCGGTTCAAACGAAGCAGGTGTTGCGCCGCCAGTAATATCGTTTTGCAATTCATCTAAGGTATAGCCAATCGCCAACTTAGCAGCAATTTTAGCGATTGGAAAACCGGTCGCTTTTGAAGCCAGTGCCGAGGAGCGACTGACGCGCGGATTCATTTCAATAATGACCATGCGGCCGGTTTTTGGACAAATACCAAACTGCACATTCGAGCCGCCCGTTTCAACACCAATTTCACGTAACACTGCCAGTGAGGCATTTCGCATGATTTGGTATTCCTTATCAGTGAGCGTCTGAGCAGGGGCAACCGTGATCGAGTCGCCAGTGTGAACGCCCATGGCATCAAAGTTTTCAATGGAACAGATAATGATACAGTTATCGTTTTTATCGCGTACCACTTCCATTTCATATTCTTTCCAACCAATGAGTGACTCATCGATAAGTAACTCATTGGTTGGTGATAAATCGAGTCCGCGCTTACAAATTTCTTCAAACTCTTCGTGATTATAAGCAATGCCACCGCCTGAACCACCCATGGTAAATGATGGACGAATAATCACAGGGAAGCCCAATGTCGCCTGAACAGCACGCGCCTCTTCTAAACTATGGGCAATATCTGAACGCGGGGTTTCTAAGCCAATAGCCTTCATAGCTTTATCAAATAAGTTACGATCTTCGGCTTTATCGATAGCCTCGCGAGTTGCGCCTATCATTTGCACGTCATGCTCGTCTAACACGCCTTCACGGGCCAAATCTAAGGCACAGTTCAGTGCGGTTTGACCGCCCATCGTGGGTAAGATAACCGATGGTCTCTCTTTTTCAATAATCTTAGCTACGGTTCGCCATTCAACTGGTTCGATGTAAGTCGCATCGGCCATAACGGGGTCAGTCATAATGGTGGCTGGATTCGAATTCACCAAAATGACACGATAACCCTCTTCCTTTAGGGCCTTACAGGCCTGTGCGCCCGAGTAGTCAAACTCACAGGCTTGACCAATGACAATAGGCCCTGCGCCTAAAATCAATACACTGTCTATGTCCGTTCTTTTTGGCATAATTAGTTAGCTTTAGCTTCAATATGCTGAGTAATCAACGCAATAAAATGATCAAACAGAGGCGCAGCATCGTGCGGCCCTGGGCTGGCTTCCGGGTGCCCTTGAAAACCAAATGCTGGCTTATCAATATGCGCAATACCCTGAATAGAATGGTCAAACAAGGATTTATGGGTCACCCGTAAGGTTGACGGCAAACTGTCAGGATCAACGGCAAAACCATGGTTTTGACTGGTAATCAACACCGTATTATCGTCGATATTTTTTACTGGGTGGTTAGCCCCGTGATGACCAAATTTCATCTTTAAGGTTTTGGCACCACTGGCTAGGGCTAACAACTGATGACCCAGACAAATACCAAATAAAGGAATATCTGTCTCCAATAAGGTTTCTATTGCTGTAATGGCGTAATCGCAAGGCTCGGGATCACCGGGGCCATTGGATAAAAAAACGCCATCAGGTGCCAGCGCCAATACCTCGGCAGCAGGCGTTTGTGCCGGCACGACCGTCAAACGGCAGCCACGATCAACTAACATGCAAAGGATATTGTGCTTGGCGCCAAAATCGTAGGCCACGACATGATAGGGTAAACTGGAAACTTCAGGCTTGGCATAGCCTTGACCCAATGACCAGACCGAGGATTGCCAGGGGTATGCGGCCGGACAGCTCACCTCTTTGGCTAAATCCATCCCTTGTAAACCGGCAAAGTTTTTAGCTTGTGCAATCGCCTTTTGTTCATCAGCCGCGGTAATGGTCTGCTCAGAAGTAAAAATACAGCCACTTTGAGCGCCAGTATCGCGCAATATACGGGTTAATTGCCGAGTATCAAGGTCGGCAATGGCAACGACATTGTTGACTATCAAATAGGTAGACAGATCTTGCTCGGAACGAAAGTTACTGGCTAGAAGCGGCAGGTCACGAATCACCAACCCTGCAGCCCAAACTTGTTCAGACTCTTGATCCTCTGAATTAGTGCCGGTATTACCAATATGTGGGTAGGTAAGAGTGACAATTTGTCGAGCGTAAGAAGGGTCTGTCAGTATTTCTTGGTAGCCGGTCATAGCCGTATTAAAAACAACCTCACCGACCGAACTCCCTGCAACGCCAATAGCTGAGCCGTGAAAAACACTTCCATCTTCTAGCGCAAGTATTGCAGGGCAAAACGACAAAATAACTCCTTAAATGGGATTACATGAGTTGGTACTCAGCGAATTAAGATCGTCTTTCAATTCCACTAAAAGCGTGATTGAACTGGCGCGAAAGTTTAAGGAAATTGCTCTCCACTGTCCATGACAAAATGCGAAAAATCACACTCTAACGAAGAAAAATATCAGTCTGGACTGAAATCAACCAATTCAATCTAACCGCAGCTTAATGCAGACCCAAAACATCTTGCATGTCATAGAGCCCTGAGGCTTGATGGCTCACCCATAATGCTGCCCGAACAGCACCAGAAGCAAAGGCCATTCGGGAGCTAGCTTTATGAGTAATTTCAACCCGCTCGCCGTCATCGGCAAACAGCACTGTATGGTCACCCACCACATCACCGGCTCTTACAGTGGCAAAACCAATGGTCTGTTGATCTCGGACACCGGTCTGTCCTTCTCGACCGTAAACAGCGACTTTTTCTAAATCGCGGCCAGCTGCATCGGCGACCACTTGACCTAATTTCAGCGCCGTACCCGAGGGCGCATCGACTTTGTGGCGATGATGGGCCTCAATAATTTCGATATCCGCATGGTCAGCCATTACTTGGGTCGCCAACCTCGTCAATTTAAAGCATAGATTAACTCCGACACTGTAATTGGCGGCCATCACTGCCGGCATGCCATCTAAGGCAATCGCTAAGGCAGCCTGCTGATCAGTATCAAAACCGGTCGTGCCAATCACCATCGCCTTGCCCTGCGCAACACAAAACTGAGCGTTAGCAATGGTGGCGACAGGAGCAGTAAAGTCAATTAACACATCAAAATCGGCTACAGCGGCGAGGTCTGATTCAATCGCAACACCCAGACGACCCACACCGGCACACTCACCGGCATCGGTACCTAATAAAGAACTGGAAGGATGCTCAAGTGCAACCGTTAATTCCGCTTTATCGGTTTGAGATAGCGCTTCGATAAGGGTTTTTCCCATTCGGCCGGCAGCTCCGGTCACAGCGACTTTAATCATGGCTTTTTTCCTTATTCACGCTAGAGCCTCTCTCACTAGGCTTTCATATCATCAAAGAACGATTTTACGCCTTCAAACCAACTGCTTTTACGCGGCGATTGGTGACTGCCTGAAGATTCTAAACTGGCCTGCAACTGTTTCACCAGCTCGGTTTGCTCTTTGCTTAATTTAACCGGTGTCTCAATCACGACTCGACACATTAAATCGCCGGCTGAACCGCCACGAACAGGCACAACCCCTTTCCCTCGCAAGCGAAACATTTTACCCGTTTGCGTCTCTGATGGAATTTTCAATTTCACCCGCCCATCTAAGGTCGGTACTTCTAATTCGCCGCCCAGTACCGCATCGGGAAAACTAATCGGCACATCACAGTACAAATGTTTGCCATCGCGCTCGAATATGGCGTGATCACGGACGCTAACCTGAACATATAAATCACCCGCTGGGCCCCCATCGGGGCTAGCCTCACCTTCACCGCTTAAGCGTATCCTATCACCATTATCGACGCCCGGTGGCACTTTAACAGACAAGGTCTTCGTTTCCTCAACACGACCCTGGCCATGACACGCCTGGCAGGGATCTTTAATCACCGTTCCGCGACCATGGCACGTCGGACAGGTCTGCTGAACCGAAAAAAAACCTTGCGTCATGCGAACTTGTCCTTGCCCACCACAAGTGCCGCAGTTCACTGGCGAGCTGCCTTTTTTGGCTCCACTGCCATCACAAACTTTGCAAGTCACTAAGGTGGGCACCCGAATTTTTAAAGTATCGCCATGCACTGCTTGCTCTAAGCTGAGGTCTAAGTTATAGCGTAAATCCGAACCTCGCTGGGGTCCTCCGCGACCACGACCACCGCCACCGCCAAAAATATCTCCAAACACATCACCAAAAATATCGCTGAAACTACCACCGCCACCGCCCATTTGTGGGTCGACACCGGCATGGCCGTATTGGTCATAGGCTGCACGCTTTTGATTATCACTGAGTATTTCATAGGCCTCGCTGGCCTCTTTAAATTTATTCTCAGCCTCCGGATCATCAGGATTACGATCAGGGTGGTACTTCATCGCAACGCGACGATAAGCCTTTTTGATCTCTTTCGCCTCAGCCTGCTTATTAACCCCTAAAACTTCGTAGTAATCGCGCTTTGACATAATCTGTTTTACCAATACTGTTGAGTTAACTAACATCAGTTAGCTAACAAATTTATTGCTGCACTGAATACGAAGCGGGGCTAACGTCGAAAAACGCCAGCCCCTTGCATCACTGCAGATCCAATCAATAGCGCCTCTCGAACGCCATCATAGGTTAATTACTTGTCTTCTTTAACCTCTTCGAACTCAGCGTCAACTACATCATCACCCGCGGCACCAGATTGCTGTTCAGTTTGCGCTTGGCCCTCGGCACTTGCTTCAGCTTGCTCGGCATACATTTTTTGCGCCAAAGAAGAAGACGCTTCTGTCAACTTGGTAGAAGCCGCTTCAATTGCTGCTTTATCATCGCCTTTTATTGCTTCTTCCACTTCAGTGATAGCCGATTCTATCGCAGCCTTCTCTTCATCGGTGGCTTTATCAGCACCCTCTTCTAACGCTTTACGTGAGGCATTGAGCATACCTTCAGCCATGTTACGAGCACCGGTCAGTTCTTCAAATTCACGATCCGCTTCGGCATTCGCTTCTGCATCTTTAACCATGTTTTCGATTTCTTCATCTGACAAGCCTGACGAGGCTTTGATAACGATCGACTGTTCTTTACCGGTCGCCTTATCTTTCGCTGATACGTTTAGGATACCGTTTGCATCAATATCAAAGGTCACTTCTATTTGTGGCATGCCACGACTGGCAGGCGGAATATCGGCTAAGTCAAATCGGCCTAAAGATTTATTGCCCCCGGCTTGTTTACGTTCGCCCTGCACCACATGAATTGTCACCGCAGTTTGATTGTCTTCTGCGGTCGAAAAGATCTGTGACTTCTTGGTTGGTATCGTGGTATTTTTTTCAATTAACGGCGTTGCAACACCGCCCATTGTTTCAATGCCGAGGGTTAACGGCGTGACATCCAGCAACAATACATCTTTCACATCACCCGCCAGTACCGCACCTTGAATCGCCGCACCCATAGCAACGGCTTCATCGGGGTTAACGTCTTTTTTTGGCTCTTTACCAAAAAACTCCGACACTTTCTCTTGTACTAAAGGCATACGTGTTTGACCACCTACCAACAGGACTTCGTCAATATCTGAAGCACTCATGTCAGCATCTTTTAATGCAACACGCAGCGGTTCAAGTGAGCGTTCAACTAAATCACCTACCAATGATTCTAATTTAGCGCGAGTCATTTTCACCACTAAATGTTTTGGACCAGACGCATCAGCAGTAATATACGGCAAGTTAACTTCAGTTTGCTGCGAACTTGAAAGCTCAATCTTGGCCTTCTCACCCGCTTCTTTTAAGCGCTGCATCGCCAATGGATCACCCTTAAGATCCATGCCGCTGTCTTTTTGAAATTCATCGGCCAAGTATTCGATTAAAGCTAAGTCAAAATCCTCACCGCCAAGGAAAGTATCACCATTGGTCGATAACACTTCAAACTGCATTTCGCCGTCAACATCCGCGATTTCAATAATCGAGATATCAAAGGTACCACCACCTAAGTCATAAACCGCGATGGTTCGGTCGCCGCCTTTTTTATCCATGCCATAAGCCAAAGCTGCCGCGGTTGGCTCATTAATGATACGCTTAACATCAAGACCAGCAATCTTACCGGCATCTTTAGTGGCCTGACGCTGTGAGTCGTTAAAGTAAGCGGGCACGGTGATCACGGCTTCGCTGACGCTCTCACCCAAAAAATCTTCAGCGGTTTTTTTCATTTTCATCAAGACTTGCGCCGATACTTGAGGTGGCGCCATTTTTTCACCACCCGCTTCTACCCAGGCATCACCATTATCGGCTTTAGATATGGTGTAGGGCACCATCGAAATATCTTTTTGTACGACTTTATCATCAAATTTACGGCCGATCAGACGCTTAACCGCAAATACCGTATTGGTTGGATTTGTCACCGCTTGGCGCTTGGCCGACTGACCAACTAACACTTCATCGTCAGTCGTATAACCCACCACTGAAGGTGTGGTGCGGTCTCCCTCAGCATTTTCAATAACGCGCGACTGGTCGCCGTCAAGGACTGAAACGCAGGAGTTAGTGGTGCCTAAGTCGATGCCGATAATTTTACCCATGGTGCTCTCCTAAAATCGTAGTATTCATTGTTATGCTAAAAGCCTTGCTCTCAGCGTTGTCACAAAGCCACAATCGCTAGTGGCTATCGCGGTATTTTGTTCTCAGTATGTCGTCTATATGGAGGCGTTTTCACGCATTTCAAGTCACTGATAGTCGATGATTGCTAGGAATTTCAATCAAAGACCATCAATAACCGTCGATTAGGCCTCTTCTGCCTTGGCTACCACCACCATAGCCGCACGCAATAAGCGGCCATTGAGTGTGTAGCCTTTTTGCAATACATCAATCACGCTATTGGGCTCGGCTGTTGGGCTCGGCACCATGGTCATGGCCTGGTGAAACTCAGGGTTAAAGGGCTCGCCATAGGGCTCTAGCACCTCAACCGAAAAGGTTTTCAAAACATCTAGAGCTGTTTTTCGGGTCAGCTCAACACCTTCCAGCAAGGACTTCACAACTTCATCATCGGCCGAAGCTTCTGGGACCGCGGCAATCGCACGGTCGAAATTGTCCAGCACTGGTAGTAAGCCATTAATCAGTTTTTCTAAACCAAACTTATGGGCCTTTTCGACATCTCGCTCGGCGCGACGTCGTAAATTTTGCATTTCAGCCTGAGTGCGTAATTGTTCATCTTTGGCGCTGGACAACTGCGCGGAAAGCACCTCTAACTGGGCTTCAAGACTGGTTTCAGCCACTGAATCAGATCCAGACTGGCCAGCATCATCTTTATCTCTGGCCGTAGCAACCGATTCATCTGGCTCGCCGCTTGCTGCAGCATTGTCGGCACCGGCCTCTGGGCTAATTGGTTCGTCTGCCTGCTGGTCAGTAGGCGCTTCAGATAACGGGTCAGAGAATTGCTTGTCGTTCACATTGGGCTCCTTCTAGGGCGCTAATTTAAGTGTTACTGCAATCATGCAGATAAATTGGGGCAAGCTGATAAATTTCAAGCGAAATGACTGAAAAAGACGACTAAAAAACTCTGTGTGATTAAAAATCAACCTGCAGGTGGTGTGGCCGCCCCTGACACTCGGCGTTGGTGCCCATAGCTGCTAACAGCCACTATTTTGTTCAAGGTTTTTTTGCGCCTCTTAAATCATTAAGGGGCTTAATTCACCTGATGATATGCGCTAGACTAAATACATTAAAGCTAGTACAGCCGTTGTGACGGACAACGGTTATGTTGCTCGGAATAGAGACATTTTATGCTGACCCACCTGTATATTCGAAACTTCACCACGGTTGAACAATGTGAGCTTGAGCTCAGTGCTGGCCTCAGCATAATTACTGGGGAAACCGGCGCAGGTAAATCGGTAATGCTTGATGCCCTGGCAATGGCATTAGGTGACCGGGCAAGTAATCAGGTCCTTCGTGACGAGGGTATTAATGCCGATATTAGTGCAAGCTTTCGACTTCAGGAAAAAACCTCACTGCTGAACTGGCTTCATGCGCATGATCTCAGCAATAAACACGACCCGCATGAAGCGATACTTCGTCGTGTCATCACCCCCTCAGGCAGAAGTCGCGCTTATATTAATGGCAGCCCCGTCAATATTTCCGATCTAAAAACGGTGGGAGAACAGTTGGTTGACTTGCACAATCAGCACGAGCATCAATCCCTACTAGACAGACACAGCCATGGCGTTTTGATTGATAATTTTGGTGGGCATCAGGCTCAGCTGGCTAAGGTCAAAGATGCCGCCGAACAATGGCAAACACTGGAACGTAAGATCCAACAACTCTCTTCCCAAAATGACAGTAAAGAAGCACGACTTCAATTACTCAGCTATCAAGTGCAAGAATTAGACAAGCTGGCACTCGAAGCTAACGAAAGCGAGACGCTGGCCAGCGAGCAAAAAAAATTAGCTAATGCTGAACAACTACTGCTGGGTATCAATGAAGCAATGAAGGCCTGCAATGGCGATGAAAGTTACAGCGCGCTAAGCTTATTACAACTCAGCCAGCAACGTCTTAGCCAGTTAACTGTCGATTTGCCTAGTCTTGGATCGGCACTTGAACTTGTCAATAGTGCCGCTATTCAAGTGGAAGAAGCATTTAATGAACTCAGGGCCGAGCAGTCACAGTTAAGTACTGATCCCGAGCGTCTGCAGTGGGTAGAACAGCGACTTGATGCCCTCTATAGCATAGCTCGTAAGCACCAAGTGCCGGTCGAACAACTGTTTGACACCCATCAAGAGTTAGCCCAAGCACTAGCTGAACTTGAAGGGGGAGATGAAAAAATTAGCGCCTTAAAAGAAGAGCAAAAAGCGCTGCAAAAAACCTTTATAGCTGCCGCTAAAAAGCTCAGTAAACAGCGACAAAGCGCCGCCAACAAACTCAGTAAGGCCGTCAATGCCAGGCTCGAGGAATTACAAATGACACACTGTCAGTTCGCTATCGCGATTGATTCACTCACGAGTGAATCACCCAATGCTGCAGGTGCAGAGTCACTAGAATTCTTAATCTCAACTATTCCGGGTAAACCACCAAAGGCCTTAGCTCAAATCGCATCCGGCGGAGAATTATCACGGATCAGTCTAGCCATTGCGGTAGTCACTGCGCAAACCTCAAACATTCCCACTATCGTATTTGATGAAGTCGATGTTGGCATTAGCGGTGGGGTAGCAGAGGTCGTGGGTAATTTACTGCGCGAGCTTGGTCAACGCGGCCAGGTGTTTTGTGTGACTCATCTCGCGCAAGTTGCCGCTAAAGGCAACAGCCATTTATTAGCACAGAAGTCAGTCAGTAAAAACGGTGCTACCACCTCGATAACCGAATTGAATACTGACAAGAGAACTGCAGAATTAGCCAGAATGATGGGCGGCTTAGACATAACGCAATCGTCAATCGCGCATGCGGCAGAAATGCTCGAGAGCGCCTAGGCTAAAGTTACCGCTAACAAAGACCGTAGCCGACAAGCGGTATAGCCTCTCGCTCAGCTCGAAATTAATCTTTTGGTTTAACGTATAGCACTAAGCTATGGTCAAGAATTTCATAGCCGTGCTGTTCGGCAATCTTATGTTGCAGCGCCTCAATGTCTTCATCACAAAACTCAATAATCTTTCCCGTTTTCATGCAGACCATGTGGTCATGGTGATCGCCTTTAGCGATCTCAAACACAGAGTGACCGCCCTCAAAATTATGGCGCACCACTAAACCCGCTGATTCAAATTGGGTTAATACGCGATAAACCGTCGCTAAGCCCACATCTTCACCGGCCTCAAGTAAAGCTTTATATACTTCTTCCGCACTCATGTGATGGGCGCTCTCAGAGGCATTTTCTAACAACTGCAAAACTTTAATACGTGGCAGTGTGACCTTAAGACCGGCTTTTCTAATCTCTTGATTTTCAATACCCATGCTTATCTCCTGCAATCGTCTTCATTGGTCAATAATAATTCGGGTTCAGCGACTATCAAGACTTCACATCAGTCACCCAGATACCGTATTATACATCGACGACATTTGAATGAAACTGACAATTTCCTTATTACCGTGTCTATTTTTTTACGAACAGCTTCGGATACCCAACATGAGTCATGCTCGACTTCTTTACATTCTCCGTTACATTATTATTTCACTAAGCTTACTGTTAGCTGCCTGTGGCTCAATGCCTAAGCTATCACCGCATAAAATAGCCATTCAACAAGGCAATCTTATTACGCAAGCGATGGTCGACAGACTCAAACCTGGCATGTCAAGACGACAAGTCGAGTTTGTTTTGGGTACGCCGTTAATTGCCGATACTCTTCAGCAAGATCAGTGGCATTATGTTTATTCACTAAAATTAGGCAACGGACAAAAACTAAAAAAACAGTTAGCTGTCTATTTTGATCAAGATAAACTCAGCCATCTGGAAGGCGACTTTCAGCTCAAGGCAAATAATGCGCCTTAAAACCACCGCATTACGATGACTCGCGAGCCGCCTTAGCTTTTTCAGCCCGCGCTTTGCGAAGCGCTTTTGGATCAGCCAATAAAGGACGATAAATCTCAACGCGATCAGCGGCTTTTAATTGGTATTCGTCGGCTTTCACCGCCTTACCAAATACGCCCATTTTTGCCACCGCCAAATCTATTTCAGGAAAGTGCTCTGTGATACCTGACTGCTCAGCCGCCGCCAATGCCGTACACCCCGGCTCCACATCCAAGGCAATAATTTTTTGCCGCTCAACGGTAGCATAAGCCACTTCTACTGCTAAGCACTGGGCCGCTGTAGATGATAGTGTCGAAGCATCGTCTGACATATATTTCTCCCTTACAAGCCTGCTAGCGCGTTATTGATTAGCGCCATACAACTGATCGGCACGCTGGCAAAAAGCATCGACCAAAGAATGACTAACAGACTCTAACACAGCGCTGGCCAACCGAGAAGTGACTGAATTCTTCACCACAAACTCCAGCTGCAAGGATACCTTGCAGGCGCCCTCTCGCAACTCAGTAAACTGCCAACTGCCCGACAACTGTGAAAGCGGCCCTTGCTCTAATGCTAGAGTTATTTGACTGGGCGGCGTTAACTTATTACGGGTAGTGAAACTCAAGGACACACCAGCTTTTTTTAACGACAAGCTCGCCACCATATGCGAGGTCGAAGACTCGAGCACCTCAGCGGCCACGCAGTTATCGACAAACTCAGGGTAAGCGGCCACATCGTTAACTAAGGCATACATTCGCTCGGCAGAGTGAAATAACAAAGCACTACGTTGAATGACTATACTCACAATAGTATTAATTCTATTATTAATAGAGCAACATTTTTGTTCTCAAATGAGGTCATTGAAGTTGTTCTCAATCAGACAAAATACTGTAGCTCAATTATTATCCTTGTCATCAGAGGGTTGATGCAGCAAGGGAAACACAAAATGGCTATTGCTGTCATCACCCTCATCTCTCAAACTCGCCTCAGTTTGCTCAGGCTTCAAGCGATCTAGATAGGCACAATATTCTTGTTCGGTCATGCCGTGACCGGCAGCAAATTTTTTAGCAGCCTTGATCTGCGCTAAGTCTATAATCTTTTTATCCTTGGTTTCAGGCATATTAAAAATTGAGTTGGCTCGCTTCAGAAAAATTTAAGGAGTTCAATTCGAAAAAAATCAGTCTATCAAATTTTTTGCATATTTGGGATTATTCATGTGGTGTAAAGATAAAGGATAAAAAATTCTGCGAAAATATGCATCCAATTATAGGACTTGTTGATATGTGTCGATGCTAAAAACCTTACTAAAAACTGATAATAAGACCATAACTGAAGTCCAAGACTGAATCTTAACACTCAAAGCGCTATACTTCCCCACTATGGCTAAGAAACCCAAAAACACAGAGCATATCATCGCACAAAATAAGCGTGCGCGACATGATTACCTGATACAAGAAAAATACGAGGCCGGCTTGGTGTTAACGGGCTGGGAAGTCAAAAGCCTACGGGCCGGAAAAGGCCAGCTGACCGATAGCTATGTCTTTTTGCGTGACGGCGAAGCTTGGCTGCTGGGTGCCCACATCGAGCCATTGAAAACCGCCAGCACCCACGTGGTAGCCGAACCCACTCGCTACCGGAAACTGCTATTAAATAGCAAAGAATTAGCCAAAATTTTTGCCGCTACCCAACAAAAAGGCTACACCTGCCTAGCCCTAAAACTGTATTGGAAGCAGCATTTAATTAAATGTGAAATTGCGCTGGCCAAAGGGAAAAAAGATCACGACAAGCGAGCCACTGAAAAAGATCGTGACTGGGATCGACAAAAGCAACGCATTGCTCGCGAACATAATCGCTAAAGTACCGAAAACAGTCAATAATATATTGATAAAAAAGGCTTTGTAGCGTCAGAAAAGCTCCTTGACTCATAACAATAATTTGGCCACTTAATAGTAACATATCAATTTAGTTAGCGAGATTACTATGACTGGAAATTTATTAAGACTTGAAGTCGATCCTATTGGTAAAGGCAAAGAGCGAAGTTGCTTTCTGTACCCTAAAGACAAAAGCAAGGTGATTAAAATAAACCATGCCGAAACGACCATTCAAACAAAACGCGAAACTCGTTACTATCAACAACTAAACAAACGAAAGATAATAAACTTTTCAAATATCCCTCGATACTATGGGAAAGTAGAAACTAATTTTGGGACTGGTCATATTTACGATTGCATCAGAGACCACTCAGGAAAAATATCGGAATCTTTGCTGTGGTGTTTTAAAGAAGGTATGTCGTTAAAAGAACTTTCTCCTTATCTTAATCAGCTAAAAACTTACTTTATCGACAATCGAATTATATTCAATCACGATATGTATGAAGGAAACATCTTATTGCAAAAAATATCGCCTCACACGCAACGACTAGTGGTTATTGACGGCCTTGGTGATACGGTTTTAATTCCATTTCTTAATTATTTACCCTCTCATGTTAGTAGCAAAATTAACCGACGATGGGAGCGTTTCATTAAAAGATTACATGAAAACTATAATTCGACATTAAGCGTAAAAAAAACTGGCAGAAAAGACGGTAATGACACGCAACATTAAAGGACATCATTACGTCTTTTCATGCTAAAATTTCAATTATGGGTGATTGGCGTGCAATCGATAGATATAAATTCATGCTTAAACACTCAGAAATTTTTTTAACATATTGAAATAAAAGGCTTTGTAGCGTAAGCCCGGTTTCAATACCGCAATGGGGACGATCTGGATTCGACGCCGGTGACGAAACCAAAGGTGCATGTCGAGAGGGTAGTGACTCTCGTAAAACAATCGCTGTAACTTTATAGTTGCCAACGACGAAAACTACGCTCTAGCGGCCTAAACCCTGCTAGCAGTCACCATTGGATGCTTGTAAACGAGAAGTGACTGTCATATAGAACAAGCTAGTCTGCGGGTATGTTCAGGGCCAGCAGGCAAAACTTTACTGAGCTCGTCTCTTATCGCCCCGACCGCTGGGCCGCGAGAGATCAAAGTAATAGGCGGATCTAAGCATGTAGAGCCGATGGCAGAGTGCTGACGGACGCGGGTTCAATTCCCGCCGTCTCCACCACATACCAATACATTATTGTTCGATAATGTCCTTTAAGCCCTGTTTTTCAGGGCTTTTTACTTTATAATACGTCCTATGTTGTTCAATCGCATTCAACCACATACCACCAAAATTGGTTATATCTTGGGCGAATATATATGTTAACGGGGAAGAACTTGATAGAAGCACCTTTTCTGGAGGACAAGCCACCTGCAACAAATTTCTTGAAGGTCATAACTTTAAAATGATAGAAAAAAAAAATAAATTCGATTCATATCAAAGAATA
>JAYYUJ010000039.1:0-62727 GCA_036344075.1 Pseudomonadota bacterium | reverse complement strand
TCTACTCAAAAAGGCCTGTTTTACAGGCCTTTTTTTTACTCTTTACTTAAAAAAGTAAGCTCTTTAATTACCAACCTTTCTAGGAAAACAGCATTATCTTCGGTACTTACCGATAGACTATTCTTACTCGAAGAATGTTTTACTACCACAGTGATCAATCTATTAGAAACATTGACTTAATAAGAGAGGCTATTATCCGCCAGATAACTTCACTTTATGCCCTTGTTGCTCTAATAAGGATTGAATCTTTGCTCGGTGGTCGCCTTGAATTTCAATCACGCCAGCTTTAATAGCACCGCCACTTGAGCACCGCTGCTTTATTTGTTTGGCTAGGGTTTTTAATGCAGTGGGTTCTAAGGCGAGGCCTTCAATGATAGTGACCCCCGCACCTTTACGACCCTTAGTTTCGCGACGTAGTCGTACGATGCTGTTACCTTGCAAGATTCTCTGGGGTGTTGCACAAGGGCCTTGATGAGCACTTTGATCACACTGCGGACAGATGCGGCCTTGGTCAGTACTGTAAACACGGCGAGAGCTCATAGCCAGATCATATAATGAATGACGGTTGGTTTAAACGTCTCTTTTATAGAATTAAATGACTTTCACGTCGGCCGCTTCGAGGCCTTTGTCACCATCGACCACGGCGTATTCGACGTCGAGTCCAGGGCTAAGCCGTTTACTGCCTTTTTGTAACGAGCGAAAGTGAACAAAGATTTCTTCGCCATTATCCCGGGTGATAAAGCCAAAACCTTTGCTACCACTAAACCATTTAACGCTACCCATCTCGCGACCTGCAGTGGCTTTTCGGGTTCGCCTTGGCAGAGTTAAGCCTGCGAGTGGGTTGGACTGAAGGTGGGTCAAGACCATGGTCAGTAACGCCGTTGCACTAAAAGCAAGGGCACTGGAATTGTCGAATTTGAAACCAAAGCCCCCTGAAGTATCCCATTCCTTGTAGATGCCAGAAGCGGGTAGGGCAATAACGAAGCAAAGTAAGAGGCGGTAAAATAGTGGCATGTGACGGTCTCTGTAAATTAAGTAAGATTATCGATGATGTACATCGATACAACGCTCGTATAAATAGAATGAGTGTATTTATCCGCCAATTCATGCAAAAAAACAGCGATGCAACTTCACAATGACGTTATATGCCAATATTACAGCATTTATATTTTTTTGTAATCTTATTACAGTATTTATCACACAATTCTTTTCCCCGGTTGCATGCCTGCTGAATTGATGCGTTAACGGTCAATAGCGCCTAAGACATGCGAGAGTTGATCGAATTTTACCACTTGGCAATCGGGTTGCACTAACTCGCCTTCCGTCATTAAAAAACGAAAGTAGATATTGCCCATCATGTGTCCTTCGGTATCTAACCAGTTGCTGATGCCGGGGTCATTATGCGCCACGACAAACGTAAAGCTGCCGTCGTCGTTCACGCGCATTTGATTGCGGTTGAGCGAGCCGTTTCGATAGCGATAATCGGTGTTTTGTTGGTAACGATTCCAATAACAAACATTGCCATAGACGCATTTAGGCCAGCGACCGGTGACAATTAAGGCTTCATCGGCTTGCAATAAAACCAGCCCAGCACAATAGGTATTGTCAATCGCTCCGGCACCACCGCCTTCACTTGGGACAAATTTTTCGGGGGTGGGTAGCACATTCGGCTGCATGGAAAACCAAGAGGGTGGTTCTGCATCACCGGGCATGGGTCGATCTAAGGTTTGCCCCTTAATGAATACCTGAGCGGCGCGAAGTTTTTCTGACAAGGCTTGCGGCTTTATTGGTCGTGGGAAGCCGGGGTCATTAAGGCATTCGATATCAATTTCACAGTGCAACTCGGGAATTGCTAATGCTGTGGTGGTTTCTTCAAAGTAATGTCGAGCCACGACACAACATGGTTTACCCGCTTCAGTATGAAGTTCGCCTGCTTTGGGTTCGCGCTCGATAAAAATCTCAAAATTGCCGTCAGCATCAGTGCTAAATTCTGTGTGGTTCATGGCGCAAATCACCCCGTCATTCCAGTCGCCTTCTTCTTTACCGGTGTAAACGGTAAAGCTGATATACACTTCTTTGCCCATTTTTCCACGTATTACATAGCGGTGACGGTTATCGAGCGGTGCGCAAAAAGTGGGGTTATCCGGTCCCTCTCCACCCCATTTCAGCACTCCGCTTTGCAAGGGTGCAAAGCGTGGACGACTGGCGTCATTATCAACCCAGACATCAATACCGGCTTTGACGAGATGTAACAGCATGTGCTGGCCCTCGGCAATATCGTCGGCTTCAGTGACAAAGCGTTGTTCACTCAGGTAATTTTTATCGACCTGTTTTAAAAAATCAAAAAATTGATTAAACGATTCTCGGGGTTCTTGATTAGACATTTTCTTTGACTCCATAGGCATTCATATACGTTGAAAATTGCTTTCTAAGGGCTTCACGGCTAAGGCCGAAGTCATCGGGGCTGTAGCGGTGTTTGCCATGCTTACCTTGCGGTTTATGATCGAGATAGTGCTGCATTGCTTGTTGAAGGTCGCGAGTAAATGGTAGGTTTAATTGTTGATAACTGTCGCCAATCGCGTTGACGGCATTGGTCATAAAATCACTATAGTGCAGGTCGGCGATTTGCTGATCGGGAATTGTGCCGTCTTGACGGTGTTGGTAAATCATTTCTAAGCCGATTTGAAAGCCAAGCACCACATTTTGCGCTAACACGCTAGGATCTGGATTGTCGGTGCGAATGTATCGCGTGGTAGCGACCGTGCTGATTGTCGAAGCGACGGTTTTTACTGGGTCGCGATGGGTATGAATAATGTTAGCGTCGGGGTATTCGGTAAATAAATGCGTTAACGTCATTAAATGTACTGGAGATTTTAATAACCAGCGATAGGCTTGACCGTTTTTAGTCGGTTGTTGCGATTGTAATAACTGTAAAAATAAACGGTGCATACGGTAGCCGGGTTGCGGGTCAGTGCCTGCGCGCCAAAGCATAAAATCGTCGAGCTTGCCGGTCATGCCCATGCCGGAGGTGAACTCCAAGCCCATCATGGTCAAGCATTCCATTGGAATGTATGAGCTGTATTCATGGACTGCGGCAAACTCGGGCACGATGTCGGCCCAAATGTCTTGCTCACATTCGCCTAATTCGGCGCGCGATACTGAGGCGTCGGCAAAGTCAATAGGGTGCAACGTCTCCCATGCCAGTGGCGCGCGCAGTTGAGGATCGAGGGCCAAGAGTTCATGTAAAATGGTCGTTCCTGTTCGTGAATTACCAACAATAAAAAGGGGTTTTTCTATGGCAATTTCCCGTATCGAAGGGTTTTTTAGATGGGCATTGACCACCATTAATCGCGTGCGTAAAAAGCGAATAAATTCTTGCCGAGTCATTAATCGGCCTAAAGTATTCAGATCGCCTTGCTGGTCAAAGCACTCGACCATCTTGTAGTAAGCTTCTCGCCAACTGTCATCACCGGTTAAACGCTCACCAAAGTCAGCGAGACCGGTAGTCCGTTGAGCGACATTGAGCATGTCATCGGGATCGAGTGAGACTAAATACTCGGCGCCACCGACAGTGTTAGCCATTAAGTTGATACGGCGGACTAAATTAGGGCGTTTATGTTCAATTGCCATTGTAATGACCTCATTCGCTAGCGATGACTACTAGCAATTAATATAGGATAGGGGTTTTTCATTGGCGGCTTTGATATGATTATCTAACAATAAAAGATGAGAGATATTGTACCGACAGATAGCTAAATTGCATCTAACTAGACGTTCATTTAAATAAACTTAATTGCGCTATGTGATCAAGGTAAAATTATTCCGGCTTTCTGCTAATTTTGCGAATAGGAAACAGTAGATGAAAATTGATGGCCCCTTTTATAGTCGAGTCGAAGATGCACCGCAGGAAGCGAAGCGCTTAGCTGAGATAGGTTATGACGGTGTTTATTCTTTTGAAGGCAGTTGGGATCCTTTCTACCCATTGTTGCTGGCCTCAGAGCACGCACCGGAGTTGGATATTGCAACCGGTGTAGCGATTGCTTTTCCACGTAACCCCTCCCATTTAGCTTACCAAGCCTGGGACTTACAGCGATTTTCTAAAGGTAAGTTTTTATTAGGTATTGGCTCACAGATTAAACCGCACATTGAAAAAAGATTTGGGGTTGAGTTTAGTCCGCCAGCAGCTCGCATGCGAGAATATATTCAAGCGGTTAAAGCGTTTTTTAATTGCTGGCAGAATGACGAACCATTGGATTTTCGCGGAAAGTTTTTTACCCACACCTTAATGACACCTATGTTTCATGCTGGGAAAAACCCTTACGGTATTCCACCTATTTTATTAGGAGCGCTGGGACCCAAAATGACCGAAGTCGCCGGCGAAGTAGCTGATGGTTTAATTGTTCACCCATTTAATACTATGTCTTTTCTTGAAGAAAAAGCCTTGCCTGCGGTCATGTCAGGCTTTGAAAAGGGGGGGCGTTTGCGTGATGACTTTATTATGCAGATTAATGCTATCGTGATTACGGGCGAGACCGATGAAGAATATCAAGCTGCTGAAGACAGCGTAAAAAATTTATTAGGTTTTTACTCGTCAACTCCATCGTATAAGTTGCCCATGGATTCTGTGGGTTACGGTGACTTACAGCCAAAACTAAATGCCCTATCTAAAGAGGGGAAGTGGGATGAGTTAGCTAACTATATTGACGATGATTTTGTCGAAGCTTTCACGACGCGTGGTAAGCCAGAAGAAATAGCAGGAAAATTAAAAGCCAAATACAGTGAATATGCCGATCGCTTATCGATTTACGCACCCTATGCGGGTTCGGATGCAATGTGGAAAAAAATTGTAGCTGAATTGAAAGCTTAGCGTAATTTAGGTGAGTGCTCGATTAAATTTTACTGACAACAAACTGAGAAAAAGATCATAAAAGATTGTGGTTAATATAGATCAGTAGATAAATGAATAAGGACAAAAGTAAGGAAAACATCATGACTAAAACATTTAATTTAGCTGACCTCTTTGAAATGGTGGTTGATAACGTACCTGCCGATCGTGAGGCACTTATTTGCGGCGATGAAAAAGTCACTTTTCAACAACTTGAATATAGGGCAAATCAGCTAGCCCATTATTTTCAATCACGCGGCGTTAAGGCTGGTGAACACATTGGCTTGTATATGTATAACTGCAACGAATACCTTGAGGCAATGTGGGCCTGCTTCAAAATACGCGCGGTGCCAATTAATGTTAATTATCGCTATGTCAAAGATGAGCTATTGTACCTTTTTGACAACGCTGACATGGTTGCCGTCGTCCATGGGCGTGAATTTGTTCCTGCTATTGCAGACGTGCGTGAAGCGGCACCCAAGGTTCATACTTATGTCGCTATTGATGACGATAGCCAAACCAATTTGGATGAAATCGGTTCAGTTGCTTATGGCGATGCTATTCATGGACAATCAACGACACGCGACTTCGATGAGCGCTCTGAAGATGATTTATTTATACTTTACACCGGCGGCACGACCGGCATGCCTAAGGGCGTCATGTGGCCTCATGTTGCGTTATTTTATGCTGCCATGAACGGTGGCGGTCACTTTCATGCCGATGGGCCTTGTAAACAGCCTGAAGATATCATTGTTAGAGCAAAAGAGAATTTTCAAATACGCACTATGGCATTAGCGCCTTTAATGCATGGCGCTTGTTGGTGGTCGGCATGTATCAGCACCCTAGCCGGTCATACGGTGATTTTAAATCCTGGTCGATCACTGAATGCTGAACAGGTGTGGGATATTGTCGATAAAGAGAAGGTTAATTCGATAACCTTTGTTGGCGATGCAATGGGTATTCCATTGATGGATGCCTTAAATGAAAATGAAGGTCGATGGGATCTCAGTTCTATTTTCAGTGTCGGTTCAGGTGGCGCGGTATTTTCTGATTCTTTACAAGCCAAATACAAAGAGAAATTTGATGGTGTGATGATTACCAATAGCTGGGGTTCTTCAGAAACAGGCCAGATGGGACATGACAGTGGCAGGGCTTCTGACGGTTTAGGTGCTGTTGAACAAAGTGATTTTATGAATGTTATCGCTGAGCGTGAGGATGGCAGTCATTTTTTCGTGACACCAGGCAGTGACACCATGGGTATCTTTTCACGCTCGGGACATATTCCTTTAGGCTACTACGATGATCCAGTCAAAACTGCTAAATCGTTTGTTGAGCTTGATGGCCAGCGATGGATGCTCACTGGCGACATGGCGACGATTAGTGAAGACGGCTTGATTAGTGTTTATGGTCGAGGATCAAACTGTATTAACAGTGGCGGCGAAAAAATCTTTCCGGAAGAAGTTGAACAGGCCATTAAATCTCACCCAGCGGTTTTTGATACCTTGGTGGTTGCCACCCCCGATGAGCGCTTTACTGAAAAAGTGACAGCAGTGGTACAAATACGTGAGGGTTCAAGCTTGACTTTAGAGGAGTTGCAGGCCCATTGCCGTCATCATATTTCGGGCTATAAGGTTCCACGACAATTGCATTTAACACCCGAGATTGCCAGAGCGCCAAGCGGTAAACCCAATTATCAATGGGCTTCTGAAACTGCCTTAAGTAAAGAATATTTAGTCACATAAGGTTAGGCGCAAATAATTATCAAGAACAGGCTTAATAATGAATCGATTTGAAAAAAAAGTTACATTAGTCACCGGAGCAGCGTCAGGTATGGGGAGGGCTACTTGTAAACGTTTTGCATCAGAGGGCGCTAGAGTGTTTGCGGTTGATATTGAAGCCGAAGGTCTCGCCACAATCGCCGATGAGATAAAAGATTTAGGCGGTAACATTGTCACTCAGATTTGCGATGTGTCTCAAAAGAGCGATTGTGTTGCAGCCGTGAAGGCTGCTGTCACAAGTTTTGGTCAACTCGATACGTTGGCAAATATTGCGGGTATCGTGCGCTTCAATCACACTACTGAGTTAAGCGAAGAGGAGTGGAATCTTGTTTTAGCTATTAATTTATCCGGACCGATGTTTTTATCTCAGGCAGCAATTCCTTATTTATTAGAAACCCATGGTAGTATTGTGAATGTCTGCTCAAATGCCGGCTTAATGGGGCAGGCTTTTACTGCCGCGTATTGCGCCAGTAAAGGTGGCTTAGTGCAGTTGACCCGATCGATGGCGATGGAGTTTATGAAGCAGCCTATTCGTATTAATGCAGTTTGCCCAGGCGGTACTGATACGGCGATGAATAAAACTATACATTTTCCTGACGATATTGATTGGGAACTTATCAATCGTTACAGTTCTGCCCGCGGCATGGCGCCTGCTGAAGATTTGGCTTCTGCGATTGCTTATATTGCTTCTGATGAAGCAAAAACGGTTCACGGATCAATATTTTCAGTGGATAACGGCATTATGGCCGGTTAGTGACACCATAAATTTTTAAAAAGCGCGGGCTATCAGTTGGCGTTTTTTTGCTTTTATTTATGTGTTTTGGGAGCAAGCAAAGTATGGCTAGAACGGTTATTGAATTTCCTAAGCAGTCACATTTTAGTACTGACTATACCGTTTTAATCTCTGATATCAATAGCGCTAATCACTTTGGAGCTGATAAGATGTTTTCATTAATGATTGAAGTTCAAATGCGATTTTTTGCGTATTTAGGTTACGATAAAACTTCGCAACTTGAGGGCGTCAATTACTTAATGGGTGATACTGAATTTACATTTAAAGCTGAGAGTTTCTATGCCGACCAATTGACCATAGATGTTGCTGTCGGTGATTTTAGCAGCAAAGGTTTTGAGCTGCTTTATCGGGTAAAAAATAACACACGGAACTCTGTTGCAGCTTATATAAAGGCTGGGATGGTCTTTTTTGACCCACAGACAGCCAGACCAGTGAATGTCCCAATTTCTTTTAAAAAGCGTTTTTCTTATATGTAGTGGCTGAAGTCTCCACTTTATAATCAAAAAAGCCCAAATTTGATGTTTTGAAACCAGCAAAAGTCGGTTCTTAGCCTCCTTTTTTTTGCAATTTCAGCTATGCTTAGATAAAAAAGTTATGGGCAATAAGCCTGCAATGAAGTTAACTCTTTTAAATAGCTAATTGGTTTTAAATAGTCTATGAGTGAACGTGAATTTATCATGCAGATGCAGCCATGGTTTGGTGATGAAGAAAAGCAGTCATTGAATGAATACATGGACAGTGGCGGGTTCATCACCGAATTCAAACAAACGCAAGTTTTTGAGAAATTGCTTTGCGAATACACTGGCGCTCAACATTGTATTGTAGTCAACAATGGCACTATCAGTTTATCGCTGGCAGCGTTGGCAAGCGGGTTAGTCGCTGGCGATGAGGTTATTGTGCCGAACTACACCATGATTGCAACGGCAAATGCGCTTAAAATGTTTGGTATAGAGCCAGTGTTTGTTGATGTTGAGCCAGAGACACTATGCTTGAATATTGATGAGGTGCGTCAAGCCATAACGACCAAGACCAAGGCGATCATGCTAATGTCTGCTAATGGCCGCTATCCTGCAGTTGGCATTGAAGCATTTAAAACATTAGCGATTCAGCGAAATCTAATCCTGCTTGAGGACGCGGCTCAATCGCTAGGTTCTTTTTATCCCGATGGGCGTCATATTGGTCTGGCTGGATTGGCAGGAAGTTTTTCTTTTTCAGCGCCTAAAATTATATCGACGGGCCAGGGTGGTTGCGTTGTGACTAATGACGCAACTGTCGCTGACAAGGTTCGTAAGTTAAAAGATTTCGGCCGAGTCAGTGGCGGAAATGATTATCACGAAACACTTGGTTTGAACTTTAAGTTTACCGATCTGCAAGCCTGTATTGGTATCGCTCAAATGGCTAAGCTAGCTGATCGAGTGACCCGTAAGAAAATTATTTATCAGCGTTATAAAGATTCCTTGGCTGGTATTGATGCGGTGAGATTTTTTGCACAAGATTTGGATCATACTACACCGTGGTTTATTGATGTTTTGGTTGACCAAAGAGATGAGTTGATGGCTTATCTTGAACGGCATCAGGTGGGTTCGCGAGTTATGTACCCGCCAATTAATAAGCAGCCGGCTTATAACTTACCGGGCGAATATAAGGTGTCGAATTTAATTGGCGCTAAGGGTTTATGGCTGCCATCTTCTGCGCAGTTAACTGATAATACCGTCGATTACATATGCGATGTTATTAGACGGTTTTACGATTAGTCGATTGAGGGTAGGTTTTCCTCAAGGTTTAGATTTATCGCCTATAAGAGATTAGATGTCATGATGAGATTTTTCATAGGATTAATAGCTATTATTTTGTTAGCTGCTTGTGCAACACAGGATCAGCGTGTGGTGATTGCAGAACAAAATCAGCATCCTGCAATAGCGTTATTTTTAAAATACGAAACGGCTGTCGCTAAATCGGACAGCTTTAATGAAGTGATTAATGTTTTTTTCAACCCTGCCTCGCATGCAACAATTTTACGCAGTAAGGGTTGGTACCGCTTAGCTTATAGTGCTTCGTTTGACGGTCTGAAAAATGGACGTTGTGAATCGATTGAGCTACTAAGGCAGGGTCCTAATTTTGCGCTGTTGAGTTGTAAAGGGCCCTATAAGTTTAAATCGGCTCTGGGCTTGACTACTGATGAGGCTATGCAGATACGAGTCAATATGAAGCAGGTCAATGGACAGTGGTATTTCTTGAAGAGTTCTCTAACGCATACTATGGCAGGTGGACGTTACCCTGATAGAAATATAGGTATAAAATTTAAATAAAAAAGAGCGGCTATGCCGCTCTTTTTTTACTTCCTATAATGCTTAATCCCAGCTCAGTGCACCGCCCGTTTGGTATTCAATGACACGCGTTTCAAAGAAGTTTTTCTCTTTGCGTAAATCCATAATTTCAGACATCCAGGGGAAGGGGTTGGTCACACCTTGGAACTGTTCCGGTAAACCTAATTGAGCCAGTCTTCTATTGGCTATAAATTGCAAATACTCTTCCATCATTTGAGCATTCATACCTAATACACCGCGCGGCATGGTGTCGCGGGCATATTCGATCTCGATTTGCGTGCCTTCTAAGATCATTTGAATCACTTCTTCTTGGAATTCAACTGTCCACAACTGTGGATTTTCCAATTTAATTTGGTTGATAACATCGATACCAAAGTTCAGGTGCATCGATTCATCGCGTAAAATATATTGGAACTGCTCAGCGATACCAGTCATTTTATTGCGGCGGCCCATCGATAGGATCTGAGTAAAACCACAATAGAAGAAAATGCCTTCGGTGACAGCATAAAAGCCGACGAGATTACGGAGCAGTTCTTGATCTGTCTCTAAAGTTCCAGTTGTGAACGTGGGGTCAGAGAGGGAACGCGTATGGCTTAGGCTCCAAGAGGCTTTTTTCGCAACTGAAGGTACTTCGCGGTACATATTGAATACCTCGCCTTCATCCATTCCCAGTGACTCTATGCAGTACTGGTAAGCATGGGTGTGAATCGCTTCTTCAAATGACTGGCGAAGAATATACTGACGGCATTCTGGGTTAGTGATAAGGCGGTAAATGGCCAATGCGAGGTTGTTAGCAACCAAAGAGTCGGCTGTCGAAAAATATCCTAATGAACGCATCACAATCAGTCGCTCATCTTCACTGAGGCCTTCATCACTTTTCCACAAAGCAATATCGGCGGTCATGTTAACCTCTTGTGGCATCCAATGGTTAGCACAACCGTCTAGATATTTTTGCCAAGCCCAGTCGTATTTAAATGGCACTAATTGATTTAAGTCTGCACGGCAGTTAATCATTCGCTTTTGGTCAACTTGGATGCGTTGCCCATTTTGCTCTAATTCATCAAGACCGGCAGAAATATCCATATTGGCAATGACTTCTGCAGCATCGGCAATGTTTTTTGCGACACTTTGATTCCGGCCACTATTCTCTTGAGTTTCTCGATTGAGCGTATTCTTAACCAGTGCTTCAGGGCTGGGTTTTAACGCTTCAGCAGCTGTTTCTGCTTTTTTGATGGCTTCGGCCTTTGCTGCTGCCTCAACTACGGCATCAATGACAGGTGCTACAGGGGCCGCTGTGGCGGTACTTTCTTCTTGGTAATCATCCCAGCTTATCATGGGTTTTCCTCGTTTTTCATAGTCGATTATAAATGTTAATGAGTTTTTTCATGGCCTAGACGATGAGGAATAGACCACATTGAGTTATCGATTCAATCTTATTGACATGCCTCGCAATCTGGATCATCTAAAGAACAGGCTTGAGGTACTGGTGCGGGCTGCGCAAGTGTTTCATTTGACGATGAAACAGCATTCAATTGACTAGTTTCAATAGTTGATTTTTCAGTCCCAGTTGCTGCTAGAGAGCGGAGGTAATAAGTCGTTTTTAATCCTCGATACCAAGCCATTCGGTACGTCACATCTAACTTTTTACCGCTTGCTTGGTTGATGTAAAGGTTGAGTGATTGTGCCTGATCAATCCACTTTTGCCGGCGGCTTGCAGCATCGACAATCCATCGTGGTTCCACTTCAAATGCAGTGGCATAAATTTGTTTTAAATCATCGGGGATTCGAGCAACTTTTTGCACGCTGCCTTCATAGTGTTTGAGATCATTAACCATCACGCTATCCCAAAGGTTGCGCGCTTTGAGGTCGCGAACTAAGTAAGGGTTGATGACAGTGAACTCGCCCGATAGATTTGATTTCACATAAAGGTTTTGATAAGTCGGCTCGATTGATTGTGAAACGCCGGTGATATTAGCAATCGTTGCGGTCGGTGCAATCGCCATCACATTGGAATTACGCATTCCGTCGGTTTTGACCCTTTCACGAAGACTATCCCAGTCTAAGGTTTGGCTTTGGTCGACTTCGATGAAATCTTTGCCACGCTGTTTTTCAAGCGTTTTCAAAGAATCGATAGGCAGGATACCTTGGCTCCATAAAGAACCATCAAAGCTTGAATAGCTGCCGCGCTCAGTCGCCAACTTTGAAGAGGCTTGAATTGCATAATAGCTAACGGCTTCCATTGAGCGATCGGCAAACTCTACGGCCGCATCAGATCCGTAGGCCAGTTTCTGCTTATAGAGTGCATCTTGAAAGCCCATGATGCCAAGCCCTACTGGACGATGACGGAAGTTAGAGGTGCGCGCTTGAGGCACTGAGTAATAATTGATATCAATGACGTTATCGAGCATGCGAATGGCTGTGTCGATAGTGCGCTTGAGTTTAGCATGGTCTAAGCCATTCTCGCCGATATGCTGCGGCATATTGACTGAACCCAGATTACAAACCGCTATTTCATCTTGATTTGTATTCAAGGTGATTTCGGTGCAAAGGTTTGATGAATGCACTACGCCTGCGTGTTGCTGCGGCGAGCGTAAGTTGCAAGGGTCTTTAAACGTTATCCATGGATGACCGGTTTCAAATAACATGCCTAACATTTTACGCCATAAATCTTGTGCTTTAATACGACGGAAAACGGTTATTTCTCCCGCGTCCGCTTGTTGTTCATAGGCTTCATAGCGAGCTTCAAAAGCGGCGCCGTATAAGTCGTGAAGGTCTGGCGTATCGTTGGGTGTGAACAAGGTCCACTCTTTGTCTTCAAATACGCGTTTCATAAATAGGTCAGGAACCCAGTTGGCTGTATTCATATCATGGGTACGACGACGATCATCACCGGTATTTTTTCTTAGCTCAAGAAACTCTTCTATGTCTAAATGCCAGGTTTCTAAATAAGCACAGACGGCGCCTTTTCGCTTGCCGCCTTGATTTACAGCGACAGCGGTATCGTTAACCACTTTCAAGAATGGCACCACACCTTGAGACTTACCGTTGGTGCCTTTGATGTAGGCGCCTAAGGCTCTTACAGGGGTCCAGTCATTCCCAAGACCGCCAGCCCATTTCGATAGCATGGCGTTATCATGAATGGCGTTGTAAATACCATCTAAGTTGTCGGGAACAGTGGTTAAATAACACGATGAAAGTTGAGGGCGTAAAGTGCCTGCGTTAAATAAGGTTGGCGTTGAACTCATATAGTCAAAAGACGATAACAAGTTATAAAACTCTATCGCGCGGGCATTTTTATCATCTTCTTGCATAGCAAGACCCATAGCGACACGCATAAAAAACACCTGGGGTAATTCTATGCGGACTTCATCTTTGTGAATGAAATAGCGGTCATAAAGTGTTTGTAAGCCAAGGTAAGTGAACTGCAGATCGCGACTAGCATCGAGGGCTTGGCCCAATTGCTGTAAATCAAATTGAGCTAGATCCGGTGTTAGTAACTCAAATTCGATACCTTTTTCTATATAGGCAATTAGAGCTTTACCGTATAAGTGCTGCATATCGGCTTGCGTTGCTGAGTGTGCCACCGACAAAAAGTCTAGCGCTTCTGCACGAATATTATCAAGTAATAAGCGGGCGGTAACATAGGTGTAGTTGGGGTCTTTTTCGACCATAGTTCTAGCAGTCATCACTAGGGATGTGTTAACTTCGCTAACTGAAACACCGTCGTACAAATTCTTTAATGCCTCATCTAATATTTCAGCCGCGCTAACGCTTTCAAGCGCCTGACAGGCCTCATTGACAATAGTATGCAGGCGTTGCATATCCAGTGGCTTACGTGTCCCATCATCTAACACAACATGTATGTCAGTTTCTGGTAAGGCTTCTGTCTGCAGTTTTTCAGCACGCAACTGTGCACGCTGTTCGCGGTAAAGAACGTAATCGCGGGCGACTTTTTGTTCGCCGCTGCGCATTAAAGCGAGTTCAACTTGATCTTGGATATCTTCGATATGAATCGTGCCGCCTGAAGGCATACGGCGTTTAAAAATAGCGGTAATTTGTTCCGCTAATTGTGCGACTGTATCGTGAATGCGATTAGACGCAGCGGCTGTGCCACCTTCAACGGCTAAAAAAGCCTTAGTAATAGCAACATTAATTTTATCGACATCATAACTAACTACGGTGCCGTTACGCTTGATAACCCTGATTTGTCCAGGCGCCATGGCAGCCATATCAATCGTGTCTGAGTTCATTGTCGACGTTGTTGTAACGCCGTTTGTTACTGAGCTGGTTGATGAAATAGTACTCTCAGTTTGTTGCATGTTGACTCCTCAGCCTTTTTTGTATGTTTTTCATTCTATTTTGAATATTTTAAGGTTGTCGCTTGTGACTTCAATGCTGTCTTCAACGGCGCTTAGTTGCCGGAGTTATAAACAGCTTAGAAGCCATCTTTTACAAGGAGTCAAATTTTTGACTCCTTGCTGATCAATGATTACTCATTCAAGTGTTGATTCGTTTCCTTAAATTGCAAGTTAATGGCAACCTTCTTGATCTTTAAAGAAATTTATATCTTTAAAGATCAAGAGTTGTGACCGATAAAGGATTTTTTTTGCCCTGAAGAGCGTTTATCTGTGCTTTTAATCCATAAAACCCAACATGTTGGGGTTAGCTTTGTATTGAGATACAAGATAGTGCGGTTGAGAGAATTATGCAATAGTCAAACTCTGAGTTTTATCTGTTAATTTCTTGTGGATAAGTCAGCGTGTTTGTATCTACTAACCGTATGGAGGAGACCTAAGATGACTTTTCTTGTCGGCCATAAATTTTGAGAGGGAAAAATTATTTTCGCATAAAAATTATTTTTTTTATAGCTTTTGTCTCTTTAGTAAATTTAGTTTTTTTTATGATCAAAAATCGGTTTCTTTATGTTCAAAAAGTTTATTTTTGAGCATCTGATGCGGTGGGTCTTGACTGAGTGCATCTCAGAAGCCAGGCGTTTTTATAGGATGATCGTTAGCATTGGCTGTGTCGCATCGATTAAAAATTCTAGCTGTTTTATTCTGGCAATGAGATCTGTGCCCCTGTAGTTCAAAATAATGGCATTGCCGATGTCACAATGTGCAAGCCATACTGGGAAAAGGCAGATAAACTATTCGACGTGGCGCAATAATGGCCGTCATAGGAGTCTTTCGATGAAAAGCAGCAAGCTTAACGCCCCCTTATTGCTGGCTATTGACCAGGGCACCAGCAGTTCTCGCGCTATGTTATTTAACGCGAACGCAAAGACCATAGCGCAGCATCAAATCCCTCTCTCATTGAGCTACCCAAACAACGGCTGGGTTGAGCAAGATGCCGAACAAATTTGGTACGATAGCTTGCGGTGCTGCCAGCAGGTGTTAAGCGATGCCGAACTGTTAAATGCTACCGTTGCTATTGGCATCACTAACCAACGAGAGACCACCGTGGTATGGGATAAAGTCAGTGGTAAACCTATTTACAAAGCGATTGTATGGCAAGATCGACGAACGGCTGATAATTGTCAGAGTATAAAGGCACAAGGCCATGAGACCGCTGTTAATGAAAAAACGGGTTTGTGTTTAGATCCGTATTTTTCTGCCACAAAAATTGCTTGGTTATTGGATCATGTCGAAGGCGCCAGAAAACAAGCAGAGGCTGGTGAACTGTTGTTTGGCACGATTGATAGTTTTCTATTGTGGCATTTAACCGGCGGCAGGGTCCATGCCACCGATAGAAGTAATGCTTCAAGAACACTGTTGCTGAATATTCATCGTGGGGAATGGGACGATGATTTGCTGGACCTCTTTGGTATCCCACGTTCGATGCTGCCGCAAGTTTTCGATAATGTCGCAGATTTTGGTGTCACTGCGGCAGATATTTTTGGGCGTTCAATTCCTGTCAAAGCCATGATTGGAGATCAACAAGCGGCGCTGGTCGGACAAGCTTGTTTTGAAAAGGGCATGATTAAATCAACTTATGGCACAGGCTGCTTTATGTTAATGAATACTGGCCATCAGGCGGTGCTTTCGACTAATCGATTACTTACCACCATCGCTTATAGTCTTGACGGAAAATGTCACTATGCCCTAGAGGGCTCGATTTTTGTCGCAGGTGCGGCTGTTCAATGGCTGCGCGATGGTTTAGCCCTATTTGATCAAGCCAGTGACAGTGAGACATTAGCGCAACAGCTTGACGATAATCAAGGCGTTTATTTTGTGCCAGCGTTAACTGGACTGGGCGCACCTTACTGGCGACCTGATGTGCGTGGAGCAATTATTGGCCTAGGCCGTGATACGGGGCAAGCACATATTGCTAGAGCGGCGCTTGAGGCACAAGCCTACCAAACGCGTGATCTCATTGAGGCGATGACATCGGATACGGGTGAGGCACAAAATGTGATACGTGCAGATGGCGGTTTAATCGCGAATCAATTCGTTTGTCAGTTTTTAGCCGACATCTTACAAACGCCGATCGATGTGCCTGCAGTAACTGAAGCAACGGCCTGGGGGGCGGCTAGTTTGGCTGGTTTAGGCGCAGGGGTATTTGCGAATTTAGATGACATTGAAGAACAATGGCAAAAGCAACAGCACTTCGTGGTGCAAATGTCGCATAAAAAAGCCGATTCCTTATATGAGGGTTGGCAGCAAGCCGTGCAGACATTGCTGAGTGAAAAGATATAAGCATTACGCTCAAAGCAAACGGATGTTGTTTGCCCAGCTAGCTCAAGAGTTGAAAGGTCTAGTCTTTGTCTTGGCAGGTAAACTTTGATATTGTCATTTGTATGAAGTTGGTTTTATAACCCATGAAAACGCTTTTTTTCCGTATTGCTGACAATGATTAGTGGCTAGGGATTTAACATTCTCGGGAAGTTCATTGCAGTCATTTAATTCAGAGCTGAAAGATCGGTTAGGATTACAAGTGGCATCAAAGCCCATGGATATTTGTGCATAGCGAATGCTTAAGCCATTAATATCAGATTTAATAACTTTTGGTGGCGTAAAGGATTTTATCTTATCTGACGATACGGTATCGACATCTCTAGGCGTTTATTGGGATGCGCAACTGGCTAGACAGCCGATAATAAGACTGCTAGTGAAAAGCTTATAGTTTTTAATCATTTTTAGATTCTCTTTTTTAAAATCATAAAATAAGTAGTTTAATTCTTCATGCTAAATGAATGGAAAATCTATACCATCAATTTAATCAATAGGTATCAGTTTCAACTAGCTGAGTAAAAATTCCATTAATGCTTTTTGGGCATGTAAGCGGTTTTCAGCCTCATCCCAAACCACACTGTATTGACTGTCTTCAAGCAGTTCAGCACTGACTTCCTCACCTCGATGCGCTGGTAAACAGTGCATGAATAGGGCATTTTTTGCGGCTGCCTCCATTAATTTATGATTCACTTGGTAGGGCGCAAACTGTGACAATCTTTTTCCTTGTTGATCTTCTTGGCCCATTGAAGCCCAGACGTCAGTAACCACTAGGTCGGCATTAGCGACAGCGCTTTGCGGGTCGTCAAATACAGTGACTCGGTTGCTATTAGCGGTCAACATAGCGGCATCGGGTTCGAAGCCTTTAGGGCAGGCGATCGATAATTCAAAATCAAATTGCTTGGCAGCATTGATGTAAGATTGACACATATTGTTTCCATCGCCAACCCAAGCCACTTTTTTGCCTTGAATACTGCCGCGTTGCTCATAGAAGGTTTGCATGTCAGCCAGTAATTGGCAGGGATGTAATGCGTCCGTGAGTGCATTAATTACGGGTACCGATGAATATTCAGCAAAGGTCTCTATTGTTTCATGTGCAAAGGTGCGAATCATGACGATGTCAGTCATCGATGAAATCACTCGGGCGCTGTCTTCTATCGGTTCACCACGGCCTAGCTGAGTATCACGCGGTGATAAGAAAATAGCACTACCGCCCATTTGTGTCATGCCTGCTTCAAATGATATGCGAGTCCGTGTCGATGCCTTTTCAAAAATCATCGACAAAACTTTGCCATTAAAATTCTGGTTATTGGGTTTTTTCTTTAGTGTGATAGCCCGTTCTATTACAGCCTTTAATTCTGCTGGGCTGAAATCTAACAATGATAAAAAGTGTCTAATAGCCATAATAATCACTTACCTTAAGATAAGGCTAAAATAAAGTTCCTTATGCGCTTTTAATAAATCGAACAATAAGATCGCTCACAGTATCAACGATCAAATCTGCCTCGGCATCGCTCATAATGAGAGGCGGTAACAGCCTAATTGTGTTATAGTTGGTCACGTTAATTAGTAAGCCTCTTGCTAAGGCATCAGTGACTAAAACAGCACAATTGCGATCGAGCTCGATACCAATCATTAACCCACAGCCACGAATATCTTTAACAGCTTGTTGTCCCTTTAACTGAAAAGCAAAGCCATCGAGCATCGCTTGTCCTAAATCCGCTGCCCGTTGAGCTAGTTGCTTTTTTTCAATGACATCGATGACGGCTAAGGCAGCGACCGATGCTAGAGGGTTACCGCCAAAAGTTGAACCATGGGTACCGGGTGACAGAGTTTGAGCGGCCGAATCTCGGGCCAAGCAGGCGCCAATCGGTATTCCGTTGCCTAAGCCTTTTGCGGTTGTGACGACGTCAGGTTTGAGGCCGAATCTTTGGTAGGCAAAATATTCGCCGCAACGACCATTCCCGCATTGCACTTCATCTGCGATGAGTAGCGTCGAGTGATTCTCGCAGAGTGTCTGTAATTGCTGTAAATAATCTGCAGACGCAAGATTAATACCGCCTTCGCCTTGAACGACCTCAATTATGACTGCTGCAATATTATCGCCGTATTGGGAAAAAAAAGCCGTAACGGATGCAATGTCATTGTACTCGGCCAGCAAAAATCCTGCCGGTAGTGGTCCAAAACCTTGTTTTACTTTTGCATTGCCGGTGGCGGTTAATGTCGCCAGTGTGCGACCATGAAAACTGCCTGTCATGGTGATAATAAAAGGCTCTTTATTGCCGTTATTTGCAGCATGCAAGCGGGCTAATTTAATTGCGGCTTCATTGGCTTCAGCACCAGAATTGCTAAAGAAGACATTATCCATACCGGAGATTTCACATAACTTGCTCGCCAGTTGTTGCTGGGCAGGAATATGATAAAGATTGGAGGTATGCACTAATTGCTCGGCTTGCTGTTGAATAGCACTCGTAATTGTCGGGTGGCAATGGCCTAAATTCGTCACGCTGATGCCGCACAAAGCATCGAGAAACCGATTGCCCTCTAGATCAAATAGCCATGCACCTTCACCGCGACTAAAACTGATGGGTAGTCGTTGATAAGTATTCATTACCTTTGAAGGTGTTATTAAAGCAGTTTCCATTGTCCTATTGCCGCATTGTTCTCGGGGATTAATTATTACATAGAGAGTTAAGCGCTGATTATCGGCTGGTGTAGTGAAAAGCCGCAAGACTAACAGCCAAAAAGTAAAAAAGGCAGCCAAAGCTGCCTATGCAGGAGAGAATACTAGCCTATCTTGCCTAGCTGAGCAAATAGACGCGCTGGTGAATAACAGCATTATTCAGACTTTTAAGGCAATTATTACGGTTCTCGATTGTCCATAGTCTTAGCTTAAATGGGCGATAATAGTGTTTTTAGGCCTTGTGTTAGCATGGCTAAATATGCCTAAGGTCGTTACAATGATGTCCTAATATGAACAGAGTGGTTGATTTTTCAGCGATCAGCGGTTGTTGAATCACTTGGATAGACCAAAAATTCGGAGAGCAACCATGGATATCATGGACACTATAAAAGACCAAATCGAGAATAATCCCGTGATCATTTATATAAAAGGGTCACCTGATATGCCCCAATGCGGCTTTTCCGCTCGTGCGATTGAGGCGCTGATGAGCTGCGGTAAGCGGTTTGCTTACGTTGATATTTTATCTAATCCAGAGATTCGAGCAAATCTGCCGACTTATGCGAATTGGCCAACGTTTCCTCAATTATGGGTCGATGGTGAGTTGGTAGGGGGTTGTGACATTATAACTGAAATGTCTAGTAATGGTGAGTTGCAAGCCGTGATTGATGCGGCAGTACCGGATGAGACAAGCGGCGAAGCAGGATAATCTGTTCTATACTAAACAATAGCTTGTGTTAATAATGCAACTCAGCCAGTTTGAACGATAGAGTAAAATGAAAGATTTCAAGTGGCCATTGGTAGCGGTCACCACTGTGAAAGGAACCAAATATGCCAGTTATTACTCTTCCTGATGGAAGCCAGCGTGCTTTCGATCAAGCGATTTCTATTTTAAACGTTGCTGCCGACATCGGCCCAGGTTTAGCGAAAGCAACCATCGCTGGTGAAGTTAACGGCCAACTCAAAGATGCCTGCGAATTGATTGAGCACGATGCGACTTTGCGCATTATCACCGCAAAGGATGAAGAAGGCGTTGAGATTATTCGTCACTCTTGTGCCCATTTGATTGGCCATGCGGTAAAGCAATTATTTCCTGATGCAAAAATGGTCATTGGTCCTGTAATTGATGAGGGTTTTTATTACGATATTGCTACTGAAAAACCGTTTACGCCAGAAGATATCGGCGCGATTGAAGCACGCATGAAAGCCTTGATTGACGAAGAGTACGATGTGGTGAAAAAGATGACGCCACGTGCAGAAGTCATTGCTGAATTCGATCGCCGCGGCGAAGAGTACAAATTGCGACTAATTGAAGATATGCCTGACGAAACGGCAATGGGCCTTTATCACCACCAAGAATATTTAGACATGTGTCGCGGTCCACATGTGCCGAATACCCGGTTTTTAAAGCATTTTAAACTCACCAAATTAGCTGGTGCCTATTGGCGTGGCGATGCTAATAATGAAATGCTACAGCGAGTTTACGGCACGGCTTGGGCCGATAAAAAAGGTTTAAAGGCCTATGTCAATCGCATGGCTGAAGCTGAAAAACGTGACCATCGAAAAATCGGTAAGAAACTGGATCTTTTTCATCTTCAAGAAGAAGCGCCAGGCATGGTGTTTTGGCATCCACGTGGCTGGGCCCTTTACCAAGTCATTGAACAGTACATGCGAGAAGTGCAAAACAATAACGGTTATGAAGAGATTAAAACACCGCTAGTGGTCGATCGCAGTTTGTGGGAGCGATCGGGACACTGGGATAAATTTTCCGACAATATGTTTACCATCGAATCCGAGTCGCGCGATTATGCGGTCAAGCCGATGAACTGTCCCTGCCACGTCCAAGTATTTAATCAAGGGCTAAAAAGTTACCGTGATTTGCCCCTGCGAATTGCAGAATTTGGCTCCTGTCATCGCAATGAAGCCTCGGGTACATTGCAAGGTTTGATGCGCGTGCGAGGCTTCGTGCAAGATGACGCACATATCTTTTGCGCCGAAAATGCCATCCAAGAAGAAGTCTCGATATTTATTGATTTACTCTACAGCGTTTATAAAGATTTTGGTTTTGACGATGTATTGGTCAAGCTATCAACACGACCTGAACAGCGGGTAGGCGATGATGCAATCTGGGACAAGGCTGAGCAGGCACTCGAACTGGCTTTAAATAATAAAGGTTTAGATTGGGATTTATTGCCCGGCGAAGGGGCTTTTTATGGGCCAAAAATCGAATTTTCATTGCGCGATTGTATTGGTCGAGTGTGGCAGTGCGGTACTATACAGGTCGATTTTTCCATGCCAGGCCGCTTAGATGCGCAATTTGTTGCTGAAGATGGATCGCGCCAAGTGCCTGTGATGCTGCATCGCGCGATTTTGGGTTCTTTTGAGAGATTTATTGGCATATTAATTGAACATTATGAGGGTAAATTCCCCGTCTGGCTCGCGCCTGTTCAGGCTGTTATCATGAATATTACGGACAATCAGGCTGAATTTGCAAAAAACCTGCAAAAAACCCTCTCTAAACAGGGATTTCGGGTCGAAACGGACTTGAGAAATGAGAAGATCGGCTTTAAAATTCGCGCCCACACTCTAAGTAAGGTCCCGTACTTATTGGTGGTCGGCGATAAAGAGGTCGAAAACGGCACGGTGGCTGTAAGGACTCTCTCGGGAGAAGACCTTGGCAGCTTATCGATTGATGCCTTAAGTGGTCAGTTATTGGAGGCTGAAGAGCAGCGAGGTAGAACGCAAGTTAGTTCGTAAACTTCTGTTTCTAAGTCTATTTATTAATTAACGGAGAATTACTATTAAGCAAATACAAATTAGTGGTCAAGTCGCGTGATGGGAAAAGACAGTAAACGTGCAATCATTAATGAAGCGGTAGAAGCATTGGAGGTTCGTTTAATCAGTGCCGATGGTAAGCAAGTGGGGATAGTAAAAACTACCGAAGCTCTATCCATGGCACAAGAAGCCTCCCTTGATCTTGTTCAAATTGCAGGCGACAGTAATCCGGTCGTTTGTAAGATCATGGACTACGGCAAGCATTTGTTTGATATTAAAAAGAAACGTGCGGCTTCTAAAAAGAAGCAGAAGCAAATACAGGTCAAAGAAATTAAATTTCGACCTGGTACAGAAGATGGAGACTATCAGGTCAAACTACGCAACCTGATCCGTTTTCTCCAAGCAGGCGATAAGGCCAAAGTCACGCTGCGTTTTCGCGGCAGAGAAATGGCTCACCAAGAGCTGGGTATGGAGTTACTCAAACGAGTAGAGACTGACTTAGCGGAATTGGGCGCTGTCGAGCAATTCCCTAAAATGGAAGGGAGGCAGATGACCATGGTGATATCTCCGAAAAAGAATAGATAGACGCTTTTAAAAACAGCTATCTAACCTTACACAGCGAGAGCTCATACACCATAGGGCCGCTGTTTTATCTTTATCTGTAGGCTTATTGAATAAGTTGAAGGATATAATGACAATGCGAGTTTTAACATGCCAAAAGCAAAAGTACATAGTGGCGCTGCCAAGCGCTTCAAACAAACCGGAGCTGGCTATAAGCGTAAAAGCGCTAATAAAAGCCATATTCTTACTAAAATGACCACTAAGCGTAAGCGTCAGTTACGTGGTACATCAATTATTGATACGGCTGATAAGCCGTTAATCGATAAGATGATGCGCAACAACTAACCCTTAATCTTTACGCAGACAATTTTAGGAGAACAAAATGCCTCGAGTAAAACGTGGAGTGGTAGCACGTCGTCGCCACAAAAAAATTCTTAAACAAGCCAAAGGCTATTACGGTGCGCGTTCTCGCGTCTTTCGTGTTGCTAAGCAAGCTGTTACCAAAGCCGCTCAATATGCTTATCGTGACCGTCGCCAGCGTAAACGTCAATTTAGAGCACTTTGGATCACCCGTATTAATGCGGCCTCGCGCGCTAATGGTCTTAGCTATAGTCGACTGATCGCGGGGCTGAAAAAAGCTGACGTGATATTAGACCGGCGTGTTTTAGCGGACTTAGCCGTGCATGATAAAGCGGCGTTTACCAAAGTCGTCGAGACAGCCAAGTCAGCACTAGCATAAACGGCTTGTTTGGCTGGAGGCCAAATAGTAGCGGGCTTTCAACCCCGCGGTTGAATCGACGAGGAAAGGGGAAAGGGCTATGCTCTTTCCCTTTTTTATTGAAGGAAATGTTATTTTAGCGAATAGAATTATCATGATAAGAGTGATTATCACTTTTATGGTTACGCTTCAAAGGTGAAATATGTCTAAGCAAGCAAATTTATCCGAATTGACTGGGCAAGCGTTGGCTGCGATCTCCACCGCCGCATCGTTAAAAGATCTCGATGTTGTTCGTGTCGAATATTTAGGCAAAAAAGGTCAGCTGACAGTCCTGCTAAAAACCTTGGGCCAATTGCCAGCAGAGGAGCGTTCGGCGGCTGGCGCAACGATTAATGCGGCAAAACAAAGTGTTCAAAGTGCGATTGAAAATCAGCGGCTAGCATTAGAGACAGCTGCCTTAGCTGAGCGCTTAGCGAATGAAAAAATTGATGTCACTCTGCCCTCACGACAAGGTGAATGTGGCAGTGCACATCCCGTGAGTATTTCTTTAGAACGTATCCAAGCCTACTTTGAGCAAATTGGTTTCAGTGTGGCGGAAGGGCCAGAAATCGAAGATGACTACCATAACTTTGAAGCCTTAAATATTCCCGCTCACCACCCTGCGCGAGCCATGCACGATACCTTTTATGCCCGCGGCGTTGATGATTCAGCGCCGCAAGTGCTTCGCACTCACACCTCGCCGGTGCAAGTACGGGTGATGGAATCTCAGCAACCGCCGTTGCGCATTGTCTGTCCGGGTCGGGTTTACCGCTGTGATTCCGACGTCACGCATACGCCCATGTTTCATCAAGTCGAAGGTTTAATGATTGATGAGAACGTTACTTTTGCGCATTTAAAAGGCGTGGTCCAAGCATTTTTACGGGTATTTTTTGAAAAAGAATTAGCTGTTCGTTTTCGGCCTTCTTACTTTCCTTTTACCGAACCATCTGCAGAAGTCGATATTGAATGCGTGATGTGTTCGGGTAAAGGTTGTCGAGTCTGTAAGCACACGGGTTGGTTGGAAATTATGGGTTGCGGCATGGTGCATCCCAATGTATTTGCTCATGTCGACATTGATGCTGAAAAGTACACCGGCTTTGCCTTTGGCATCGGTGTTGAGCGCTTAGCCATGCTGCGCTATGGCGTTAATGATTTACGGTTGTTTTTTGAAAATGACGTGCGTTTTTTATCGCAGTTCGGTTAACGAGTTTTTTAATGAACGTTTTTATTTTAAGTTCAAGGTTATGCAATGAAAGTAAGTGAATCGTGGTTAAGAGAATGGGTTAATCCCTCGGAAACGACCGAGCAGTTGGTGCATCTATTAACGATGGCAGGTCTTGAAGTTGATGGTGTTGAGCCAGCAGTCGCCAATTTTAGCGGCGTGGTGGTTGGCGAGATAAGCGCAGTTGAGGCCCATCCTGATGCTGAAAAGCTTCGGGTTTGCCAAGTCAATAATGGCCGTTTTGAAACGCAAGTGGTTTGCGGCGCTCGTAACGCAGCAGTAGGTGCACGCGTGCCCTTTGCCGAGGTTGGCGCCGTATTACCCGGCGATTTTTCAATAAAACAAGCCGAGCTGCGGGGTGTGGTTTCGTCTGGTATGTTATGTAGCGCTTCTGAATTAGGCTTAGAGGATATTGTCGATGGTTTATTAATCTTGCCCGCCAATGCGCCGCTTGGCCAAGACTTGCGCCAGTATTTACAGCTTGACGATGCGATTATTGATGTCGATCTCACCCCCAACCGCGGTGACTGTTTGTCAATTAACGGGGTAGCCAGAGAAACCGGTGTATTGACCCAGACTGATGTCACGCCCCCAGCGTTTTGCGCATTAGAGTCGACGATTGACGAGCATCGTGCGGTGAAATTAAGTGCCCCTGAGCATTGTTCGCGTTATGCGGGTCGGGTTATCCGCAATGTGGATTTATCGCAGACTAGCCCTTTGTGGTTGCGCGAAAAATTACGCCGTGCCGATATCCGATCGATCGATCCCGTGGTTGATGTGACGAATTACGTAATGATGGAGTTAGGTCAGCCCATGCATGCGTTTGATCTTGACGCTATCGAGGGTGATATTGAGGTGCGTTTAGCCCGCAGTGATGAACGGCTAGTACTGCTCGATGATAAAGACCAGGCCTTAAGTGATGATTTATTAGTGATTGCCGATCAACAAAAGCCTTTAGCCATTGCTGGCATTATGGGTGGCAAAGACTCTGGTGTGTCGAATAACACGCATCACATCTTTTTAGAGTCGGCTTTTTTTACACCAGAAAAAATGGCCGGCAAAGCTCGACAATTAGGGCTTCACACCGATGCATCGCATCGTTTTGAGCGTGGCGTCGACCGTGATTTACAGTTGCGCGCGATTGAGCGAGCCAGCGAATTATTATTGGCTATTGTGGGGGGCGAGGCAGGGCCTGTGACTGTCGCAGAAGCAGCGGTACAGCAGCAAAGTGCCAAAACCGTCAATTTACGGCAAACGCAAATTAAACGGGTATTGGGTTTTGCAATTCCCAGTGAACGTGTCATCGATATTTTGTCGCGCTTAGATCTGCAGCCGGAAATTATCGAGGGTGGCTGGCAGGTGACGGTTCCCTCGCATCGCTTTGATATTGCCATTGAAGCCGACTTGCTAGAAGAGTTGGCGCGCATTTATGGCTATGAGCAATTGCCGGTTGAGCCCCCTATGGCACAACTTACGTTCAGTGAGCGGGCGGAATCCAACGTGAGTCGCCGTGACTTTTCTAGGCAATTAATTTCCAAAGGTTACCGCGAAGCGATCACTTATAGCTTTATTGATCCCGAGACTCAGGCCTTGTTTGACCCACAGGCAGCCGCGGTTGAATTGCTCAACCCGATTGCCAGTGACATGGGGGTAATGCGCAGCAGCATTTTGCCGGGGTTAGTGGCGGCCGCGGTATATAACTTGAACCGCCAACAAACGCGGTTAAAGTTGTTTGAAACGGGCCTGGGTTTTCAACAACAGGGCGAACAATTGGACCAATCACCTTTGTTAGCAGGGTTATTGGTTGGTCAAAGATTGCCCGAATCATGGCTGAGCGCGCGCGAGGCGACTGTTCATAAGTCACAAAACGCCGATCTCTTTGATTTTTATGACATTAAATCTGATGTCGAGTCTTTGCTGGGCTTATGCGCCGAAAAAACAGTGCAATTTTTAGCCTTAGACCCCGCCAGCCCAATGGTGGCGCTACATCCGGGCCAAAGTGCCGCTGTCTACTTAGGCCAGCAATTGGTGGGTTATGTGGGCTTATTACACCCTCAATTACAGAAAAAATTGAATATTGACCAAGAAATATGGGTTTTTGAGTTGCAATTAAACTTGATTTCTACCAAAAAAGTGCCAGAATTCAAAGTATTATCGAAATTTCCTGAGGTGAGAAGGGATTTGGCGATAGTGGTAGACACTACAATCACGGCCGGCGAAGTGGTCGACGTGGCTTCAAAAGCCGCAGGCGAGCATTTAGTAGCAACGGTAGTGTTTGACCAATACAGTGGTGCTGGCATAGACGAGGGTAAACACAGTATTGGCTTAGGGTTAACGTGGCAGCTCCAAGAGCGCACGTTAAATGAGGACGAAGTGAACGCGTTGATTGAGGACGTGTTAGCCTCGTTAAAACAGCGGTTTAATGCATCCTTGAGGTGATTAATTATGGCTCTAACCAAAGCAGAAATGGCTGAACGGTTATTTGACGAGCTTGGATTAAACAAACGTGAAGCCAAAGAAATCGTTGAGCTCTTCTTTGAAGAGATTCGCTCAGCGCTAGAAACCAACGAAAACGTTAAGTTATCCGGTTTTGGCAATTTTGATTTACGGGACAAAAAGCAACGCCCTGGCAGAAATCCAAAAACCGGCGAAGAAATTCCGATTTCCGCCCGTCGTGTGGTAACATTCAAGCCCGGACAAAAACTGAAACAACAAGTAGAAACTTATGCTGGAACCGAGCAATAACGAAGAATTACCGGTCATCCCCGGAAAGCGTTATTTTACTATAGGCGAAGTAAGCGATCTCTGTGCGGTCAAACCGCATGTATTGCGTTACTGGGAGCAAGAATTTCCTCATTTAAAGCCCGTTAAACGCCGAGGTAATCGACGATATTATCAACGCCAAGACGTGATTATGATTCGTCAAATTCGTAGCCTTTTGTACGATCAAGGCTATACCATTGGTGGTGCTCGCCTGCAGTTAAACGGTGAAAAAGCCAAAGAAGATGGCTCGCAGTCCCAACAACTGCTCAGGCAGATGATTGGTGAACTTGAAGACGTTATCGAGGTTTTGAAAGTTTAAACTGACCCATTTCTTGCTTTTGAATTTAAAAATGATAATTTCACATAAGTTCAAGGTGGTTTATTTTAGAGTCCCTAAAACAGCCTCGTCCACTGTCGAATTAATGCTAAGACTCAATGGGGCAATTTCCGATATAGACGTTTGTACCTCGGAAATGTCAGTAAGCTTGAGCAATCAAAATGTCCCAGACCGAGTGGTAGCCAAGCTAGAGACAGGTTCTGGAGAATTACAGCATATGAGGCCTATTGATGCTGTAAACTTCGGGCTTCTTACCGAGCAACAGCTAAAAGAGTATCAGTGTTATGCAACCTTAAGATCGCCATTAGATCGCTGGCGTTCAATCCTTGGTCATGCGGGTATAAATGATCTTGATTCCGCTCTTGAAGCCTTAAAAACGGATCGCCATTTTGGCGTTATTGAAAGACCGCAATATGATTATTTCAGCTATAAAGACAAGTTGATTTGTAAACCATTGTTATTTAAAAATATCAATGAAGAGCTGCGTCGTTTCGCCAAGCTTTTTGATATTGATATGCCTCGTGAAATCCCTGTGATTAATAAGAACTCACTGTTAAATAAGATGGCTCCATTAAAGGATTATGTGCCAGATGAGCTTAAAAATAAATTCATGCGGCGTTTTGCAAATGATGTGAGATTGTATAAAAAATTTGCGAAATAAACGCCTTTATGAATTATAAATATGATATTTCGGGATGTAGCGCAGTCTGGTAGCGCACCACACTGGGGGTGTGGTGGTCGTCGGTTCAAATCCGGCCATCCCGACCATTTAAGCCTATCTCTTTATTTTAGTACCCTCAATAATTTCTGGCTTTGCGAATGAAACAATATTTAGATGAAATGAGGTAGTTGCCACTAATTTAAGTAAGCCTTTGTTGTTTTATAAATTACATAATCTCAGAAATCGTGTAATAAAATTACATTTCGCATATAGTACCCTAAACGAATAAAAAACAATGTTTTATGAAATTCTTCCAGGTTTTAAAGCACACCTATAAATACCTAGATTTTCTTGACTTGATGTGTGAGTGTGTTATTATTGATCAATAGCACATGGAAATGAACAATTTCAGTGCGATAATAATAATTTTAAAAAATAATTTTAATAAAGTTACAAATTTTGGTTCAAGAATAAATTATCCAAAATACATTGTAATAATGCCCTGGAGAATATCAATGAAAATTAGAAAGCTAATTGCCCCATTATTTTTAGGCCTTCTATCAGTTAATACCTCTGCATCACTTATTGGCTTTACAACATTCGATAAGCCTGGATCCGGTTCAGGCGTAACTGACAATTTTGCTGATGTGAACACCACCGACAATTCTGTCCATGGTAGCAGTTATTCAAAGACAGCTTCAGCTGGAAGTTACACTAACTCCTGGTTGACTGCTAATATTGGTTACTGGTCGTCCAGCACTGGCAATAAAGCAGGTGGAAACCCATCTGACAGTGTTTTAAACGACGACTCTTTTGGTGACCCATCTAAGGCTCCTATAAGTGATTATACCTCTAGTTATAATTCATCCGGCAGCAAGCAAATTAAATTCTATAACGGCAAATTAAAGGTTGACTTTGCCGTCAATAACCATAGCGATTTTGTTTTCCGTTTAGAAAAACTTCACTACGATGTTCATGTGGGTAATGAGAACAGTGCCAATGACCTACAGGTGGTCTACTTAAGCGCTGGACCCAGAAGTGGCCAAGATTTTAACTTAACTGGTGGCGAGTGGATAAACAAATCACTTGGTACTGAATTTACTAATCTTAAACTTGTTAGACAGGAAACTGATCTACCCATAGGGGAACTTGACAGAACAGTTTGTCTTTCCTGTCAGGATGGAGCTGTGGGTTCTAGCGGTGGAATTCAAATAGGTGGCGTAAACACCAAAAGCTACATACCTTCTGGAGAAGGCGCCGCTTTTAGATTTGTCCTCTCAAAGGATGATGGTACTGTATCAGGACCAACTTACATAGATAACCTTGCTTTCGAGGGAAGCTTCTGGACTGATGAGACTTTCACTGAGCAAGTATTTCCAAACGTTGCTCCTATCCCACTTCCTTCTGCTTTGCTTTTATTTCTGTCAGGCATTTCCGGTCTGTTTCTGAGGAAAAAGCTACTTTAAAATTTTCATGTTTTTTTAATTCATCAAGCCACTTTAGTTATACAAATTAAAGTGGTTTTTTTTTAAATTTTTCTGCGTTTGAACTGAGAATATTTTATGAAAAATAAGAATAATTTATTTTTAATGGTCTTAACAATCTTTTTATTCTCTGTTGCCAAAGCTGAAAATGTTAATCATCTATTAGGTTGGCAAACATTTGGTGAATTGAATGATCAAGTTGATGACAATTCTCCTGACACTAATTCTACTTATGACAGCACCCCGACAGGTTCTTCCATGGCGGCATCCAACCATTATCTAACTGGTGTTATAGGGAAGGATGCTTCCGATCGTGGTTATAGTGGATATGAAGAGTCTACCTTAGATAATTTGTTAAACGGTGAATACTTTGGAACAGCCGAATTAAATAGTAATACTGGTGAACCGAAAGGTGCTTTAATTGTAGATTACAGTTTAGCTGATGGTTCTGAGGGGGCTAGGATTGGACCTAAATTTCAACAAGGCACTTCCTCATGGTCGTTTAAAAACGGAGCATGTTTAGGTAAAAACACCAATACATGCAATCCTCCACGACCACTCATTGGTACAGATGAGAACGGAGATGACATTTATGGAAGACTTGATGGAAATCATCTAATTGGATGGCAAACATTCGATAGGAATACCAACGCTAATAACAATAGCGGCGTAACTGACTCGACTCCAGATACTAACTCCAGTCATTATGGCTTGACTCAGAGCAGTCCAGTACAGGGTCATTATTTGACAGCAAGAATAGGAGTGGGATCTACCAGTTTAGGTTATAAGGGGCTAGGTGTTGGGACGGTGACCACTTGGCTGAATAATGAAATCTTTGGTGGCAGTGGTATGGGCGAAACTATAACTGACTGGGAACTTGCAGATGGCAGTCCAGGCTCGAGGATTATGCCATACGATTCTGCAAATCCCGGTGCAGTTACTGCTAAAGAGCCAGTTACTTGGAAGTTTGGTAAAACAAATAGTTCATCTAGTGGTTTGAAAGGAGATTTTTCGATCACAAACAACAGTAACAGTTTCTTTAGGTTAGATTTTATTCATTTTGATGCGCGCGCCCAAGCAAATTTAGCCTCACCTGATGTTTTGCAATTATATTACGTTCCCTCCTCAGGAGAGATGCTTCTGAAGCGAACTTGTCTAGAGCCTGGTGTTCTGGTTAATGGTAATGAAGAGCTAAAATTGATAGAACAGACTGAATGGCAAAATGGCCTTGAGGTAAAAAATATATCTGTGGATGTATCAGACTCATTAAATTCAACAGTTTATATATCCCCTGGTAAAACAGCTGCTTTTAGATTTATTTGGAGCGGTGAATCAGGTAATGCCCAAGCGTTTATTGATAATCTTGCCTTTGAGGGTTCATTTTTTAGTTCACAGGCTCTGGCCACATCAGCAGATCCAACCGAGGTTTACAATAGCTCCGTTCAGGAGACTTGCCAAGTTGAACAACAAATAGGTCAGCAAAAGGGTGATGTTACCATCACAAACCTCAGTGACTTCTACTTCAGGCCTGACAAAATTCATTTTAGTGCTCTAAGTCAAGGTTCAGGTGCTCCAAAAAAACTTGAATTGATCTACTTAGCAGCCCCAGGTAATTTAATAAATGTGGTTGAGGGCAGTGAGGTTTCAGACCAGAACGTTCTTCACACTGAAAGTTGGTTGCCTGAGGATTCCATTGGTTTGGATGATGAGAGGAATATAACTGTCTGTATGTCATGTAAAGGGACCATTAATGAATACGGTGCAAGGTCATACATTGCTCCTGGTGAAAAAGCAGCCTTTAGACTGCAGTGGAAATCTGCCGATGGAAAGGAGCCAGCATATATAGATAATTTGGCATTTCAAGGTCGATTTTATGACTCTTCCGAGTTACAGAAAGTTGGCTATCATATTGATCCAGTTTCAGGTGAACAGATTTCTGAATTGGCTGTCGAAAATATTCCTCTTCTTCCTTTCTTGTTTAGTTTGCTTTTAATGGGTTCACTTTATTCTGTGAGACACTTTAATCGGCCCAAAATAATAAGTTAGCTTGATCTAATACAAAAATCATTATTGAGCCTGGCACAAATTGCCAGGCTTTTTTATAACATGTCCCTTGGGGGTTAATTTGTTAAGTTTTAGAGAAGTGATATTTTTATTTTTCTTCACTATATTCTCTTTTGACTGTCTTGCCATTGATTATTTTATAAGCCAATCATCAGGGAACGATGATAATACGGGCATTTCGCCTGCAGTGGCTATAAAGAGTTTAACGAGGGTTAATAATTTGAGCCTCTCACCAGGTGATGCATTATATTTTCATAAAGGGGATACATGGCATGGTTATCTAAAACCCTTGGGTTCCGGTAACCTAAACTTGCCTATTAGAATTGATTCATATGGTGAAGGGGAGACACCAATAATAAATGGTTTTGGCTATCACGCAGCTATCCTTATTCATAATGAAGATAATTATCACATATCAAATTTGAAATTGATTAACGAGGATACCCATCTCGATCAAAATGATAAGGTGAAAAGAATTGAGGGGTTTTTTTTAGACGGGTCATTAGAGCGATATGGTTTGAAGGTAGTTGCTGACTCAAGATCTCTAAATAATTTTAAATTCGAAAACATTTCGATACAAAACATATTTCCGACTGAGGGGCATATGGGTTATGGAATTAAATTCGAATCTACCTCAGACAGATCTTTAGATAACTATTTTGTTATTTCTAATGTCGATATGAACCAATTAAAAATAAGTAACACTGGTCATTATGGCATTTGGATTAAACCACTTGGTTTATATGGCATCACAGATAATTATAAGCATTACAAATATACGCTAAAAAATTCAAAGATACATAACACTGGTGGTGCTGGTATCTCTATTGTCAAAGTGAACGATGTCTTGATCGAAAATAATCATTTTGATGGAACAGGCTCTTCGTCTGACCATAGAATGTATGCTCGAGGTAGTGGTGGATTTGTATTTGATTCAAAAAATGCTGTCATTCAAAATAATATTTTTGAGAACGCTAAAGGAACGTTAGACTCTTATGGTTTCCATATTGACTACAACAACGAAGACGTTATGGTTCAATATAACTTGAGTCGTAATAATGAGGGCGGATTTATTCAAATACTGGGAAACAATATTAATAGTGGATACAGATTCAATATTAGTCATGGCGATGGGTCTAGAATCTTAGGGATAAACGGTGCTACCCAAAATGGAAGATTAGTAAACATATCAAGTTACTGCATCATAAATGGCATCACACAGAATTGTCAAAGTATAGGAAATTTTGTCTATAACAATACTATCCATATTCCAGTGGGATTAAATCCAAAGATCCACTTTGGTTCGAAAAGTGGCGAAACTTTTTTTTATAATAATATATTTGTCAGTGAGTCTTATTCTCACACAATAAATTCCACATTAAATGAGACTATGAATACTTTCAAGATGGATAGTAATTTATTTTTTCCGCAAGAATATTTTCAGCTTCACCATTTAATCGAAGAAAATTCTTACTTTATAGACCCTAAGTTAATTTTAAACACACAAAATGAAAAATTTAAATATAGGTTGGAATTAGATAGCCCAGCATACCAAGTGGGTAAAAATATTCTTGAGGTTATTAGGGATGAACACCATACCTTTCATAATATCGAGAGGGATTTTTTTAAGAATCAATTTACCTCATTTAATTTTTTAAATGTGGGTGCTGATAATTCTCCAACCGGAGATCTATTTATCTTACCAGCCATGAACTTTTTTTTTCTTTCTTTTTTATTTGGAGTTTTGACGTTTTTAAATTTTAAATATAAGAGGTCTTTTAAAAGTAACAGCCATTTTTCAGTCTAGATTTATGACATAATTTCATAAACTTAAGATTTTACGTCGTTGTTGCTGTATATCTTATCTTTTTATATGAATAAATATCGATCAAATAACCTTAAAATTAAAGCTCGGAAACTTACAGTATATGTAATAAGATAACTTATCTGTTATAAGGGTTATGGAATGAGCCGATCAAAAATACTTTTTTTATTTCTATCTCTGGGTTTCCTATCGTTAAGTTGTTCACGTGTTTATGCACAGGACGTTGAAGTGCAATTAGCGATTGAAGAGGTAATTGTCTATGGTATTCGAAAAAGCCTTGAATCAGCTTTGGAAGAGAAAAGAAATAGGTCAAATTTAATCGAAGTTATAAATGCAGATGACATAGGTAAACTACCTGACGAAAATGTCGCAGAGGTATTAGAAAATATACCAGGAGTTCAAATTATTAGGGATTCAGGAATTGGAAGTGAGGTCTCGATAAGAGGTAGTAACCAAAACAGGGTAGAAATAAATGGAAGGGGCACAACACCTAGCGCTGATAACAGGGGAGGTATAAGTTTCTCTGACCTCCCTGCAGCACTAGTCAGATCATTGAATGTAATAAAGGTTCCAACATCAGATATGGTTGAGGGATCTTTAGGTGGAACAATTAATGTAAAAACTTATCGCGGATTAAGGTTGAAAAAGCCCCTCAAGGTTTTGAAATTTACAAGTGAATATGCAGAGAATGCTGAAAATTGGAACGATAATTTTTCTGCAACTTTAGGGAAAAAGTTTTCAACTGATTATGGTGATTTTGGTGCAATCTTAACTTTGTCGCACATTGATAAGTCGATCAGACAAGACAACATAAGAGTTGGTCAAAATGTTAGACAAATAAATGATCCTATCATCGCAAGTGCTGCTGATTTGTATGGTGATGGTGAGTTTGATCCTTATTTTTATCCAGGCTATGCCGAGATAAGTTATGGCAACGAGGAAAGGAGAAATTCAGCGTTATCTGGCTCACTGGAATGGAGAATAAACCCTGGATTAAAGCTTTTTGTTGAGGCTTCTTATACAGATTATGAGCAAAAAGGACGTGGTCAATTAGCTGCCCTTTCGTATGCAGACCATAACCTCAATTCATGGGATCGCTTAAATTCTGATAGGGAAATGGACGGTATCGATGACGCAACATGGAATATTATTGATATAGCTGGCATCAATGTTCCAATTATGACATCTGGTTTAATTGGTGGCGGGGTTAGAAACGGCAGACCAGACCTTGAAAGTGAAACAAGGCAACCAAATGATGGAATGCAAATCACAACTAAGAATATTCATAGCACTAGAGATACTAAGTCTTATATTTTTGCCATGGGAGGTGAATGGCTTGGTGATAATTTAGAGATCACTTTCGAGATTAGTGGAGCTGGCTCAGAAACGAATGAGCCCTCTTTTGTAGCAATTACCCAATATAATAATCCTGAACATCCAAATTTTTATAATAAGGGTGGACAGGTTCGTTTACCAATGGTCTATGATGGGAGAAGCGATAGCCTTATGTATGGGCCTGATCAAAATTTTTTTGGAGCATCTCAATATTGGAACCCTAACAATGGAGGAGTAGATTATTTACCGAGGGGCACTTTAACGCAATGGCAAATACCTCAAACGAGCATCCTCGACCCAAACTATTATATTTTAAAAAATGTTAAAGATAATGAAGATTTTTATGAAAATGATCTGCTAACACAAAAAATTGATTTTTCATTAGCTGTAGACGACACCTTTTGGACTGATGTTTTATTTGGTTTTAGGGCGAGTCAAAGATCCAACATTAAGCAAAGATTTTCTGAACAATTTGCTGAGGAATATCCTCAACCAGGCTTTACCGGGCAGGACCTTATTGACGCTTTCCCAGGCTTTATGTCCCAGACCCCAGGCGACCTGTTTAAAAACTATAATGACGGTCAATATTTTGATCAGTTCTTAACAGCCAGCTCTGAGGTTATTGTCAATCAAAGAAAGTCCTTAAGAGATTTCTTATCATTAGAAACAAATGGCCAGATTGACCCAGAGCAAGGTTTCAAGGTAGAGGAAGATACATATGCAACTTATTTAAGAGGTGATTTTAGTAACGAATTCATCGATATGCCATTTAAAGGTAATATAGGGGTAAGAGTCGTTTTAACTGAGCAATTCGCTTTTGGTCAGCAGGTTATTTCAGACGATAATTCAACTACTCAAGTTTCAGCCAAACAGAACTATACAGAGGTACTACCAAGCTTAAGTTTGGTAATTTCGCCAAAAGATAAAATACAAATTAGATTTGGTTTTGCTGAGATCTTGCGCAGGCCTAATTTTTCTCAGTTGTCTCCAACGATTAGGTATCCGCTTAATCAATACACTGCTGTTAGAGTTGGTAACCCCGATTTGAAGCCTACAAAAGCAGATCAATATGACTTAAGTCTAGAGTATTACTTTCGCAAGGGCAGCGTCTTAAGCTTAGGCTATTTCTATAAAGATATTGATAATGTTATTGGGCAAGAATCAAGTCGTATTTGTAATCCTCGTATCGAACTCAGTTCGGTTTGTGATGGTTCGCCAGGAATTAATGTCCCCATGATAAAGTCCGTTAACCTTGAAGGTGGGACAATAGAGGGATTTGAAGTAGCTTATCAACACAGTTTTAACCAATTACCTAAACCATATGATGGTTTAGGTATCGTTGCAAATTACGCTTACCAAGACGGTGATCGTGATTATACCTTTGCTACGCCTGGATTCTTAGATATAAATGAGGTTGGGGTAGCGCGATTCCCTTTAAATTTCACCGAACTTTCTGAAAATTCCTATAATTTAACTATCTATTTCGATAAGCCTAGGTATCCGTTAAGTGGCCGTTTAAGATATACGTATCGAGATCCTTTTTTAATAACAGAAAGCTCTGATGTCTCCAATAATAAGCCCCTTTTTAGTGATAGTAGGAAGCAATTGAACGCTTCAGTTTCTTATAAAATTAATAATTCTTTTTCCTTTACATTCTCAGCTGTAAATCTCACTAAGGAGCGTGTCATCCAAAGAGGGATATTTTCAGATGGACCTGTCGTCAGAATGGGTGCCCCAGACCGTCGTTTTTCAATCGGCATACGTGGAAGGTTTTAATGAAGAGACTTAGTGAATATAAATGTTTTTTTTAAAATTTTTACTTCCAATATTTTTATTGCTCTCTCAAGGTTTTGCGAATGCATTGACTAACTACTATGTAAGCTCATCTTTTGGCGATGATGACAATGATGGCGTTTCTACCATAACGCCATGGGCGACTTTATCACGCGTCAATCTTCAAAAATTAGAGCCAGGTGATACTGTGTACTTCAAAGCTGGGGATAAATTTGCAGGCCAGTTACTCATCGATGAATCAGGTAAACCTGGCACACCTATACACTTTACTGCTTATGGTGATGGCGATAAACCGATTATTGATGGTTCTGCAGGTTCAGATGGCGATGAGTTAGCGGCTATTGCAGTAATTGATCAAGATCACATTGAAATTAGCTATTTAACAGTTCGTAATTTTCGTAAAAAATCAAAACCCAATATTGCAGACGTGAATTCTTATGGCATCTTGGTAAAGAATACAGGAAAGCGTGTGTTGTCAGGTTTTGAAATGCATCACCTCACTATAGAGGAGATTTATCCGGTTCGCGCGAGGCGTTCCTTTAATGAGACCTCGGTGACTGGTATAAGGTTTGAAACTAACCCAGCTAAAAGCAAGCGATTGGCAGTCAATACTCGAGATATCTACATTCATAATAATTTAATACGCCACACGGCACGCTTTGGCATTGCATTGCGGCACCGACCCTCAAGAATTGATGGCGTTTCAGGTACTGAGCTCGATTACGATGTTAACATCCGAATCATTAATAATCGCTGTGAGGATATTGGAGGTAGTTGCGTGCTGATGAACGGCGTTTGGCAAGGTTTACTAGAAGGTAATACCTTCACTCGCTCTGGGGCAATGGTTGAGCCTGAGTTGTCGGTAAATCGAGGTAGTGGCGCATGGTTTTTTCGTAGTCGGCATATTGTTGCACAGTATAATAGTGCGATTGGTTCGCGTGGCCACAATGATTCGGCTGGTATTCACGTAGACTTTGCTAATGAAAATATTTTAGTGCAATACAATTTTAGTTTCGATAATGAGGGTTATGGTACTGAGATATTAGGTAAAAATAAAAATATTATATGGCGATATAATATAAGTGTTGCCGATGGCACAAGAAAAATAAATGTACCTCGGCCGGAGGGAGGAAAAAGCAATTTTCCTGGCAAGACTATTTTCGTGAGTGATTTTTCAGTCCCTAAGCGGATTCAGTCTCGAGAAGTCGCTATTTATAATAATACCTACCTTATTTCTTCGGCTTCAGATCCTTACATCGAATTTAACGCTGAGCAATTGCGAGTGCTCAACAATTTATTCGTGGTTGAGAAGGGCGGACGTTTAGCTAAAAAAATCAATTTGGCATGGGAGCAAGGTGAAGGGTTAGCTATGCGTGGCAATGTTTTTGTAGGAAACGTGTCGCCAAATTTTATTCGTCTGGATCAAAAGCCTAGAGTGGCTCAGCTTGCGTTTAACGGCGAGGCTGATGACGCAAATAGTTATGCTGTTGCAATAGATTGGTTTAAAACGATTGGCGATGTGCAAGCCATGGAACACCCGACGTTTCCTAAAGCAGGCAAAGGCATTTTTAGTCACATCAGTGCTGTGCCTACGGTCGATTATTTTGGCAACCCCTTATCGACTGTGCCAAACTTAGTGGGTGCGGGCTATCAGTCTTTGACCCATGATTAGTGGCAAGTATCATCATTTATTTTATAGACGGTCATGTTAGTGAATAGATTTTTCTTTATTTTCGCTACTGTTTTATTAGCAGTCAGCCAGACATTGCTCGCAGCTCCCAATTTTATTCTGGTGCTGACTGATGATCATGGTTGGAGCAGTTTTTCAGTACCAATGGATAAGAACCTTCCCAACGCTAAAAGCGATTACTACCAAACACCCTATATGGATGCGCTACTCAGTAAAGGCATGCGCTTTACGAATGGTTATGCAGCTGCGCCCGTTTGCTCGCCGACCCGATATAGTATTCAGTTTGGCAAAACCCCAGCGCGACTTCATCGCACTCGCGTACAGGGTAAAAATCGGGCCGATCATAATCAAATAGCAATTCCCCAAGTACTTAAAGCGATTGACTCAAGCTATCGCGCAGCGCATATCGGCAAATGGCATATTGATGCTGATCCTGAACGTTATGGCTACGATCAACACGATGGCGTAACAAAAAATAGGGAAGGTGGCTTTGATAATAATAATCGTCAGCGTCAGTGGACTGGTTATGCCGAGGATGATCCTAAACGTGTTCACTCGCTAACTGCTCGTGCCATCGAATTTATGCGTGAATCAGTAGAGAAAGACCAACCGTTCTTTTTGCAGCTTTCCCATTATGCGGTGCATTCTAATATTGTCTATAGTGAGGCCTCCTACGAAAATGTTGGCAAGCGAGAAAAGGGCAAGTTGCACCGTAACCAAGCGTATGCCGCCATGATTGAAGATCTTGATCTCTCTATTGGTACCCTGTTAGCGGCTTACGAATCGCTGGGACTGGCTGATAATACCTACCTTATTTTTACTGCTGACAATGGCGGTATGCCCGTGTTACCGATGCAGTTAAATCTCGGTCGCCCCTACAAAAAAGGCCTGAACAGTCCATTATTACGCGGCAAGTGGGACTTAACCGAAGGGGGTATTCGAGTGCCCTTTGCCATACTTGGGCCGGGAATTGCCGCGAATAGTCAAACTGATACACCGGTAATTAGCTATGACCTCTTACCAACGTTTGCTGATTTAGCGGGCTCGACAGAGAATTTACCTAAGCAGCTCGACGGTGGCAGCCTTCGTCCATTATTGAGTGATCCTAACGCGCCCGTTCAACGACCCTTTGATGGTTTAGTGTTTCATTTTCCCCATTATAATCGTGTCGGCATGAATGAACCGCATTCGGCTATACGGGTGGGCGATCATAAGCTCATTGACTTTCCTGCCTCGAACAGGCGTTTACTGTTTGATCTCAAAAATGATATTGGTGAATCAACTGACTTGTCTCAGGCAGAACCGACTATAACTAATCAGCTTGCAACGAAACTTAATGACTACTTAGATTCAGTTGGAGCCGAACAACCTCAAGATAGCGGGAGTTGGAGCCGTATTGGCGAAGACGGCGAGGTGAGAAGTCATTTTTTTAAACGCTATCAACCTAGTTTTCAACAAGATTTATAGGGATCGCTTAAAATGAGGAAAAATTTCTTTGCTGGTATCGTGTGGTTTTTTTCTACTTTGACAATTGCTAGCCCTTTAGCAGATTACAAGAATTCTAGTTTAAGTGCCGAGATTCGTGCCGACGATTTATTGTCAAGAATGACCCTGAGAGAAAAAGTAGGACAAATGTGTCAGTATGTGGGAATTGAACATATAAAAAAATCTGAAAAATACTTAACCCTAGAAGAAATGCGTGCAGGTGATGCCTACAGTATTTACCCTAATCTTCATTCTTCAAAGATACCTGAATTGATAAGACGTGGTGAAATTGGATCGTTTCTTCATGTCGTTGACCCTAAAGAAGCAAATCAATTACAGCAATATGCCAGTGAGAGTCGCTTAGGCATTCCACTTATAATTGGTATCGATGCAATACACGGGAATGGCTTGGTAAATGGCAGTACAATTTACCCTTCTCCGCTAACCATGGCTAGTAGTTGGAATCTTGATTTAGTAAGGCAAGCGAATGTAGAGACCGCGATTGAGATGCGTGCGAACGGTGCTCATTGGTCATTTACGCCGAACATTGATATTGCTCGCGATCCACGATGGGGAAGAGTCGGTGAGACCTTTGGTGAAGATACTTTTTTAGTAAGTGAAATGGGCGTTGCAGTTATTGAAGGCTTGCAGCAAGGTGATTTTTCAGGTGATAAAAAAGTATTGGCTAATGCCAAGCACTTTGTAGCTGGCGGTGAGCCAGTTAACGGCCTAAATTTATCACCGATGGATATTTCCTTACGCAGTTTAAAGCAAGATCACTTCCCCCCATTTAAGCGTGCCGTTGACGTAGGAGTTTTTTCATTTATGGCAGCTCATAATGAAGTGAGTGGAGTTCCTGCTCATGCTAATCGTTTTTTGTTTACTGAGGTGCTCCGTAATGACTGGGGGTTTGATGGATTTGTAGTGAGCGACTGGATGGATATCGAGCGCCTCAGAGGACTACACCGTGTCGCAGAAACTCAAATTGAAGCGGTTTTTCAAGCTGTTGATGCGGGTTTAGATATGCACATGCATGGCCCAAGGTTCCTTAAGCCATTATTAAAACTCGTTGAACAGGGACGCATTTCAGAAGCTCGTATTAATGCAGCGGTTAGGCCTATTTTAATAGCAAAATTTCGTTTGGGTTTATTCGAAAATGCGCAGGTTGATGCCGCGGCGGCTAGCGATATTATGTTTAGTACCCAGCATCAGCAAACAGCTCTTGAATTAGCCCGACAGGGGATTGTGTTACTCAAAAATGACCGGCTATTACCTCTAAGAAAAGGGCAAAAGATTTTCATCACAGGTCCCAATGCCAATAACCACACCATCTTGGGTGACTGGGTCTTTAAACAGCCCGAAGAGAACATAACCACAGTGGTTGAGGGCTTAAAGATTGTGGCCAAGCCGTCAACGAGTATTGATTTCTTCGATGTTGGTAGTCAAGTCAAAACGCTAGATCCAACATTATTCAGCGAAACTGCAGAACGTGCGAAAAAAGCCGACGTGGCTATTGTCGTGGTCGGAGGTAATGCCTTGCGTTACGATAGAAAAGGTAAGACTGCGGGTGAAAATGTTGCCCGCAGTTCAATAAATTTATACGGTGAGCAATTAGAGTTGGTGCAAGCGGTTCATTCATCTGGCACGCCTACCATTGTTGTATTGATAAACAGCCGGCCTTTATCTGAGCCATGGTTGGTTAATAATGTAGACGCTCTGATAGAAGCTTGGGAGCCTGGCGCCTTAGGTGGTCAAGCAATCGCTGAGATTATTTTTGGTGAGGTTAACCCCAGTGGTAAATTACCAATTACAATTCCTCGTAGTGTGGGTCATTTACAGGCAATCTATAATCACAAGCCATCGACTTATGCTCGTCGATATGTAGATGCGCTGACGGAAAATTTATTTGAATTCGGTGATGGTCTAAGTTATACAGAATTTACTTATAGTCAGCCATCTTTATCAAATAACAGTATTAGTGAGGATGAATCTACTCGATTGTCGGTTATCGTAACTAACAGTGGTGATCGTGATGGTTATGAGGTCGTTCAGTTTTACATACGCGACAATTTTTCACGCGTAACGCGACCTGTTAAAGAATTAAAAGGATTTCAGCGTATTCATTTAAAGGCTAAGCAAAGTCGAGAAATAACCTTCGATATTACTAATGAAACCTTAGCTTACTATGATTTGGATATGAAATGGCGAGTTGAACCTGGTACCTTCACGTTAATGGTGGGTTCTTCATCGCGAGAAAGTAAACTTAAAAAGGTGGCTCTCACAGTAAAACCTTAGAATTGTTTAGGCATTTCTTTTAGTGATATGGACTGACTTCTATTTTTATCTAACCAACGGAAATTGCCAGCGATCAATCTTGAGACTTCCTCGCTACTAAGTTGACCATCGTTGTTGTTATCCCATCTTTTAAATTTTTGTCTTAGAGCATCTTTTCTTCCTATGGACATGTTGTCAGATCTTTTAACAAATTCTCTCCTTGACCAACTTCCATCCTGATTAATATCTAATGCAGTGTATTGAGTGATACGAAGCTGACTGAATTCTTCGATACTGAGCTTTTTGTTATTATCTTTGTCGTAGTCGCGCCAATTAATAGACTTCTCATCCGCTGATGCGAGAGAAGCAGTTAATATGAACGGAATCATAACTAATAATGTAAATATTTTTTTCATAAATTTACTTCCTAATTTATTTAGTTTAGCTAGTACATTTCTAAATCACTGATTACCAGCCTTTAAGCGACGATCATCGGGCATAAAAAATCTTTCAAGATCTTGCTCAGTACCCTTGCGTAGCCAATGATCTGGGTACTCGGCAGCTTTAGATCGATTTATATGTCGAAAAACAGAGCCCGAACTGAATTTTTTGGTGTAGGGAACGGCGTGTTCACCATCCATTGCGAGGCGTGCAAATAAATCTTTTCTCAGTTTAACTTTAACGGCTAGATAGCGGGGATCATCGATTAAGTTGTGCATTTCTTTAGGATCGTTTTTAATGTCATAGAGTTCATCCGTATCCCAAATACCATGATACTGAATGAGTTTAAAATCATCTGAGCGAACCGCAAAGGTAGTCGGTGTTTGTGGAAAATTAAACTCCCAGTAGTATTCATACAAAAGGGTGTCGCGCCAGTCGTCTACTTTCTTTCCCTCAGCTAGAGGGAGTAGGCTGTCGCCCGCGAATTGAGGTGGTTTCTCTTTAATGCCCGCAATATCAAGAATAGTCGGAGCAATGTCAATATTCGCAGCCATTTCTTCAACCACATAACCTTTTTTAGCGCCAGGGATAGAGGCAATTAAGGGTACACGCATTGACTCTTCATAGGCATTTCGCTTATCGATAAGCCCATGTTCACCGAATAAAAACCCGTTATCGCCCATTAAAATCACTGCTGTGTTTTGGTCGAGATTATTGGCCTTTAGCCACGCGTTGATTCGACCTAAGCTGTCGTCAACGGCTGATAATGCGCGATGATATTGACGTTTATATTCTTGCACGTTTAATTCACTGTGGTACGGAAAGTCAACCCCGTGCCAGCTATTACGCTGGTTTTTAACCCACATCGGCTTGCCTTTATAATTTTCTTCAGTATCGGCTTGGCTTTCTGGCACTGCAATTTTAGCATTGCTATATTGCGTCTTATGGCGTTCAGCGGGACTAAAATTTGCGTGGACCGCTTTGTGAGATAGATAGACAAAGAAAGGCTTATTTTTATCGCGCTCATGCTCCAACCAGTTAAGTGTATAGTCGGTTAACTCATCGGTAATATAACCTTTCTGCTCAACATGTTTGCCGTTGATATTGAAGCGGCTCATCTTGCCATTGCGCTTGCGTTTAGGATAGTAGTCGCCTTGGCCTGCAAAACTTAGCCAGTAGTTAAAACCAGGTTGAGGATCATCGTGATGTCCACCCATATGCCATTTGCCAAAGAAAGCGGTCTGATAGCCGGCTTGTTGTAAATAGATAGGAAAATAAATGGTTCCATCTTTAGCCGGCTTGTTATTATCGACCACGCCATGGCTGTGCATGTACTGTCCAGTTAAAATAGAGGCGCGACTGGGTGAGCATAGAGCTGTTGTGACGAAAGCATTTTTAAAATGAACGCCTTGTTTGGCTAGTTGATCCATGTGGGGGGTATCAATAACGGGGTTCATGAAACCTAGTTCATCGAAGCGCTGGTCATCCGTTAAAATATATATAACATTTCGGGGTGTACCCGAGGATGAATAGTCCTTCGCATGATTAATGGTACTGCTGGTAGCGGTAAGTACTAGCACGGCCAGTGTCATACAAAATTGGCTTGTTAGGATCAATCTTAACATGTCGAATCCTTTTCGAGAGCGGTAGTTTCACCTTGATCAGTTAGGCTATATAAGTTGTTGTATTTAATATAATTTTGACATGAGAAATTACCATTAATATTTATGATATTTGACAATGTCAGCGCTGTCAATTTGAAAAGTTATAATGCCTCTTAAATAGGTTGAGTGTGAATATTTATCCTCAGGGTGAGTCATTGTCATGTTGAAGCGCGCAGAGGAAATAAAACTTTTTCGGTGTAAAGATGAAGGCACTGCCAAGCTCGGTCGAGCGGCATACCGCCAATTAACGGATGCAATGTCGCCGTATAGTCGCGGCGTTGCTCGTGGCGCTCGAGGCAGGCTTCCGGCGTGATAATTTCATAGCGGCCCTCAGCACGCAATGCGTCAACGGAATCACTGTTAAATTCCAGTGGCCGACTGAGGCCTTCTTTTTTCCAGCTGCTGTATTCAACGACTTCGTTTAAAAAGTGATGCCCGAGTTCATTCCAAGCTTGGTCAGGATTCTCATGAATAAACAGTAGGCTAAAATCGGCTTCAGGCGAATAGACAAAACCTTGCTGATGGTACTTAGCCAGTTGTTCATAGTAGTAAGTTTCTAACACGGGTGTTGATATGGGCGGGCAAAATGGCAGACCTAATCTTGCCGCTCGTCGTGCGGCAGGTCTACTCATGCCGCCAACTAAAAAAGTCGGGTGAGGTTGAGTGAATGGTTTTGGTGTGACATTGATCATTTTCCCGCGGTACTCAAAGGGTTCATCACGCCATGCGGCTAACAATGTTTCGAGTACGTGATCCATCCACGCGCCACGTTTTTCATAGGATTTATCCATGGCATGGAATTCAATATCACGATAACCCATGCCTGCAACAAAATTAAGTCGGCCTTCGCTAAGTAGATCCAGTACTGCTAAATCCTCAGCTAAGCGGATAGGGTCGTAGAGTGAAACCAGCAATGCCATCACACCAATGCCCACATGATCAGTTCTGGCTGCAATTGCTGAGGCCATAGTAATAGGGCTAGGGAGCCAGCCATTATCAGCTAGGTGGTGTTCTTCAACATTGACGCTGGTAAATCCATGCTGATCTGCATAAGCCGCCATATCAATTGCAGTTTGGTAGCGTTTAGCGCGAGCATTTGGCTCAGACTCAGTCCCCGTCATATTAATTCTTAAATTACTGTTGGCCATGCTATGTCCACCTTGAAAAAGAAAGCCTAAGAATTTATTTATACAATAATAATAAATTGTTTTATAATTACGACCGCATCGTAGTCTTTATCAATTCTAATGAAACGCTAGCGTGTACCGACGCGAATTGAAATTGGGGTTGTCGCCATATTAAAAGTATGCCCCTTAAGATCAGGAAAGTTAATTCATGCCAGAAAATCAATTTAGTCTTAGGTAAATGCTTTCTCTTCTGGTTTGCAAGCAAGATAAAAGAAAATCAAGCAATAGAGCAGGGCAGGCTCACCTCCATTCAAAGCAGGGAAAAAAGCTTCACTAAATTGAAATTTCCAATGATATTGAATGTAAGCTACCGCCATCGTGCCACTGGCAAGGAATGCAGCTGGCCGTGTGAAAAGACCCACAGCAATTAATAAACCGCAGGCCAGTTCAATAAGGCCGCCAAACCAAAGTTGTGTTCCAATTTCAGGTGCGGGGTACTTACTTAGCAAATCAAATATTTTTTGAACTCCATGGAATGAAAACATCAAGCCAGCCAATATTCGAAGTAAAAGTAAGCTTTGTTTATAAATTGAATCTAGAAATGACATGCTTTTCTCCTTTAAATAATCGTTTTTTTAGGGACCTAATTCAAATATCGTAACACCTGCTTTAATAGTCTTCATCACTCGAATATCTAGAATTCCATCATAGGGCGATTGTAATGGGTTTTTATCTAATATGACTAGGTCAGCTAGTTTTCCGACTTCTAATGATCCTTTCATTTTTTCTTCAAAATGTTGGTATGCTGGCCATATTGTCATTGCTTTCAAGGCTGTGTAAACATCCACTTTTTGATGCTCGCCAAGGGTAAAGTTACTTCGTGTAGTACGATTTACAGCGCTATCCAAGATACGCATAGAGTTAGGATATGTAACTGGGGCATCAGAGTGGATACTAAAGGGTATTGATTTTTCGCTTAACCAACCTGTTGGTGATATATTTTTAGCTCTCTCTTCGCCAGCTACTGAATTGCGATGCCAATCACCCCAGTAGAATGTATGCATGGGGAATAGCGCAGGGAAAACTCCCAAGTTCTGAATATCAGAGATTTGATCTTCTCGTAAAAATTGTCCGTGAATCATGACTGTGCGCCTGGCATTATTTTGTAGTCCAACATGACTCGCATTATCGTTGGCCGATTGAACCGTTCTTATAAGCTGATCTATCGCCGCATCACCATTCGTATGCGTTAAAATTTGCCAATCGTTTTTATATGCTTTTTTATACCAATTGAGCGCTTGTTCATCCGTTAATGACGGGTAGCCAGAATAGTCATTGTCTTGACCAGGAGGCGGAACTTTGTAAGGTTCAGTGAACCAAGCAGTCTTACCTTGTGGTGAACCATCAAAAGTTATTTTTATGCCACCAATACGAAAGCCATTTTGATAATTTTTAGAAATCAAAGGGCCCTCTCCAGTGGGGAAATGCTTTAGAGATGCAACATCAGCATAAGCAACAATGTCAACATTAAATATACCTTTTGACGCCAGAGGAGGTAGCGCTTGTAAGAAGGAAATGTCAGCCTTTCCCTCTTGAACCGTCGTGAATCCGTTTGAGGTATATATTACTTCTCCTGCTTTAAGCATGGCTACGTAATCTTCAGGCGAGAACCTAGGGACAAGTTGCTTGATCATTTTGAAGTGCGCACTCTCTTGCATGACGCCACTGGGTGTTATTCCATCTGCCTCTCGCTCTATGACACCACCATCAGGATCTTTTGAATCCGAATTAATCCCAAGCATATCCATTGCCTTTGTATTATATACGCCAAGATGTCCTGATTGATGCATAACGATTATCGGGATTTTCGTGCTAATAGCATCCAACTCGTGACGGTTAGGGTGACGCTGCTCCATAAGCTGAGAATCATCGTAATTAAAGCCAATTGCAACCTTATAGTCACTTACGATCGATGAGTTGGCTATATACTTGCGCATGACTTGCTGCAATTCGGGAATGGAATTAACTTGCCCATCAGGCGCAGGGAGCAAATTGGCAACAATAGACTGCATGCCGACACCTGAAAAGTGGCTATGTGCATCAAAAAAACCGGGTAATAATGTTTGGTTGTTTAAATCAAAAATTTTGGTTGTTTTTCTTTTGTGCTGTAAAACATCTCGTGCGTCGCCAACCGCTATAATTTTCCCATCAGCTACAGCAATTGCCTCAACAACAGGTTGCTTGTCATCCATGGTGATTATTATTCCCCCGATAAAGATACTGTCAGCCACCGCATATTTTGCCTCTGAATTACAGGCGGCTATCAGGAAAACAAGAAGAACTGCTCGAACTTTTCTTAGAATTTTTAATAGGGAAGAAGTGAAATGGACCTTTTTCATTCAAGATGACCTCTGCAGGCTTATTATAGGCAGCACTAATTAAAAGCTAGGGGTAAAGACTCTTTATTTGTATTAAAAAACCATATTAAAACAGATATAAGTAAATTTGTAATGACTTATTTCATGCTTAAAGTGGTTACCTTGGCAAGTAAGTAATCCTCTTTCCTTTCACTTTGGTCTAACATGTTTTCTTAAGATGCGTTGACTTTCTTTTTTAGATGAGGGGTTCTGCCGATATTTCCATAATATGTCTCGAGCCTTTCCTCCCGTTTGCTTAATATCCACGATGGGTTCTGGATAATCGGTGCCAATTGAAAAACCAAACATTTGTTGCTCAAGATTCGTAATTAACCAGGGTTCATGAGCGAGTTCTATCGGTAGTGGCCTCAACTCAGGCAACCAACGATAAATGAATTTTGCCGAAGGATCTTTTTCTTTAGCCTGTTTAATCGGATTATATATACGTATTATGTGGGTGCCGACTACACCAGCTTGCATTTGAAATTGCGAATAATGAATCCCAGGCTCAAAGTCCAGGAATAATCTTGCAAGTTTCTTTACACCTAATCGCCAGTCAATCATTAGGTGATGGCATAAGAAGCTTACAAGCATGGCCCTAGAACGAAAATTTATATAGCCTGTTGCTATGAGGCATCGTATTGATGCATCAATTAGTGGATAACCTGTTTTTCCTCGTTCCCAGGCGGCTAAATATTTTTTTTGTTCTATTGAGTTTATATCTCGATAAGGAAAATTTAAATATCCACGGTTAATTGGTTCCCACTCCATGCGGTGCTCGTTATCAAATTTTTGAATAAAATGGCAATGCCAATGTAGCCTAGAAGATAGCGCGATTAGACTTCTTCGCCATCCCTTTCTATTCCAATTATTGAGAAGAGTTTGATATACTTCACGTAGACTGATATTACCCCATGAAAGGTATGGGGATAATCGCGAACAATATTTTTGGCTATTAAGGGGACTAGAAATATTCCAGTAGTAATCGATTCCTCGTTCATGATGAAAATCACTAAGGGTTTCCCAAGCTTTTTTGGCACCTCCTAATTGGAAATTGGTGTTTTTCTTTTCCCAATTTGATACAAGTCTTATTGGGACTTTAAATTTATCTCGTAGACAGATCTCAGACCAGCAAACCTTTTCTAAAGCTATTGTTTGAATAGGAGCCCGCATTATGGACTGCCATTTTTTGTCCCAGTTTTTTCTATTTTTTGAATTGCGATTAACTGCTCCATGCTGAAATTCATGCCATCTGATTTGATTTAAACTTGTCCAATTAGCAATCGCTTGATCGCGTTCAAATGTTTTTTTTATACCAATTTCTTCATGGCTAAAAATAGAGTTAATTTCATACTTTTTATGGAGTGTTTTAAATATTGTTAACGCTTCACCAAAAAAGATATGTACTGTGCCGTTAGTGTCTTTCAGCTGGTCTTTAATATCGTCGAGTGATTGCCAAACAAATCGCCAATGTCGCACATCATAATGCGGATCATCGATTAACATGGGTTCAAATATATAAACTAAAACTAAATTTTTCGAAGCAAGACCTGCCGAGAATAAAGGAGCGTGGTCCGTTAAACGTAGATCCCTTTTAAGCCAGACGATATCTATCACTGAATAGGCCAACCGGTAGGGTCTAGGTGGTCGATGGTCGATTCGTTGAAGTCAATTAGTGCATCAGGCCCCAGCCACTTAATGATGAAGTCACCATTAGGGTCATATTTTCTTCGTTGCCTAGATAGGTCAAAATGACGGCCCCCCTGTTGTGTGCTCCTTGGATCTGCGCCTACACCTGCTAAGTACTGCCAATTTCCCCAGTTGGAGCCAACATCATAATCGATTAGTTGCGATTCAAAATATGCAGCACCATAGCGCCAGTCGAGATTAAGTTCATTAATAAAGCAACTTGCGACAATTTGACGCCCACGGTTTGACATATATCCAGTTTTTTTTAATTGTGTCATACAAGCGTTTACGATAGGGTAAGGAGTTGTACCATTAGTCCAAGACATGAAGCGCTCAGGATAAAAACTGCTCAATGGTCTTCGCCCATGAATGCCTGATAGCTTAAAAAGAGATTTTTGATAGTAATAGGCATACCAAAAAAAATATTCACGCCATAGCAATTCGAAAAAAATCCAATAACTTGAATCACTTTGTCCCTCACGGTTTTCGAACGTATGCAGACTATCGGTAATTTGACGCGCAGATATGCAACCACTTGCAAGCCAAGGAGAAAATTTTGTTGAGTTATTCCAGCCATCAAGTGAGTTTCTAACTGATTTATATCGATGAGCGCTTGTATCTGAAAAGTAGCAGTTGATATGCTTTAATGCAGCCTCCTCACCACCATAAAATATTTTTCCATCATCCATGATAGATAGATTTTCCCCTGAGGTATTAGTGCCCAGGCACTGATCTATGTCATTCACACAGGAGCTCACAAGGTCTTTATAGTTACTTGGTAAGAAAGGAACTGGTTTTGGAAGCGAATTTTCTGTTTTTGAGGGGAGGTCAATCGAAAATTTTTTCGATTCAATCGCTTTTTCAATGAGACGCCTGAATTTTGAAAAACTAGGCGTGAAACCATCAAAGTTTTTATTAGCAACTGGCCCCCAATTATGAATACCTGTGAGTTGTTTTACATCGCGATAATTTATAAGACTTAAGTTGTCTATTTCGTGCCACTCTATAATATTTTCGTTTGTATTCGCATCAGATTTCAATAGTCTCCATTGCACCTGCTCGTCGTAAGCAGGGTGGCGACTTCTAAAGACATGTGAAACTTCATACTGACGGATAAATTTTGGTATCTCTATAACAGGGTTACCAGTGATAATAATCAGTTGCTGGCCTTCATCTGACAACTGATTTTTCATAGCTTTTAGGCATTGGGCAAGAAACCTTCGGCGATGAATTGCCATTCTAGGTTGATTATATTGACCTAACCCCAACCATCTTTCGTCAATACAAAATATGATTAATAGATGTTCAACTTTTTCAGATGCTTTGATCAGACACCGATTGTCATGACGACGTAAATCATTGCCCAACCAATAAAGGCCCGTTTTCTTCATTATCATTCACTAAATATGATTTATACGATATCAGATATTATTAGATCTCTTTTTTATTGGTTAGCGTATATTTCCTTTGTAAATTAGGGTTTCAAGCTGTGAAAAAAAATTATTTAGAAATTAAAAAAAACGGTAGTTTTCTATCTGAAGAGGACTTGTCACGTGTAATTGAGATGGCTTGGGAGGACCGTACCCCCTTCGAAGCTATCGAGTACCAATTTGGCCTTAACGAGCAAGCTGTGATCGGCTTGATGAGGAACCAGCTTAGAAGAAGATCTTTCAAATCATGGCGTTCTAGGGTGTCTGGTAAGGCTACAAAGCATAAATCCAAACGGCCTGATTCAGTGTTGCGAGGATACTGTCCAACTCAATATAAAATTAAGTCTCAATAGAAACTTCCTAAAGAATGTCCCCGATGAAAAAAAATAAAAAAAAATATAATGAAATCAAGACTTGCCCAATTTGTAATAGGGAATTTTTAAATAGAAAAAAATGGCGTGATCGTGGCTTGTGGGCATCAGTGGTTTATTGTTCAAAAAGGTGTCGTTCAAGCAGAAAAAATTAATCCTTTTTTACTAAAAGTCATATAGTCTCAATGTTGTGATAAACATTTTGCACATCGTCTAAATCGTTTAGCATGAATAAAAACTTTTCGAGCACCTCGCTATCTTCACCAGTCACCTGAGTTAAATTTTGCGCTATGAATTGTATTTCATCAACCTCAAAACTTACCCCATCAATACATTCTGTAAGAGCTTTTTTAGCTTTAGCATAATCGGTATGGGGTGCAAATACAGAAATTAGGCCGTCTTCATACTCAATATCACTGACATTCACATCAGCGTCCATCAATATTTCAAGCACTACTTCTTCATCATTTCCTTTAAAGACAAAAATAGCCGAATGATCGAACATGTGACTTACTGTGCCTTGTGTCCCAATTTTGCAATCATTTTTAGTAAAACAGACTCGCACATCATTGAAGGTACGGGTTGGATTATCGGTTAGGCAATCGATAATGACCATGCAACCACCTGGCCCAAAGCCTTCATAACGAGCCACCTCAAAATCCTCTCCGCCACCACCTTTGGCTTTATCAATGGCTTTTTCAATGACATGGCTAGGTACTTGATCTTTTTTAGCTTTGTCGATTAAGCCCCGTAAAGCTAAATTGCCGTCCGGGTCGATACCGCCCGCTTTGGCCACCACGTAGATTTCGCGACCATATTTACTGTAGACCTTGGCTTTGGCATCTGAGGTTTTGGCCATTGAATCTTTTCGGTTTTGATATGCTCGTCCCATTTGAGGCCCTTTTAAATAAAGAATGTTGTTGAAATAGACTTTAAAAAGATTGTTTTTATTAGTCTGGTGAGCATTGAATATGCTAACATATAAATCAATTAGATAAATAGATATTGTACAGGAATGCACCTTGTCCTTCGAAGAAAATAAATCATCATTTTTAAGCAAATTTATTGATGAAAACGAACATACCCTAGTATATGTGGGGACTGCAATTCTAATATTCTCGGTACTTCAAATTATATATTTTCAGATATATTTGGGAAGTTCTTTGTTCTACAACTACCTTCACTTATGCGCAAAACTATCAGCAGAACTTTTATTATTTTTTAACGAGAATGTTACTTTGACTGGCCGAACTCTAAGAAGTGAGTCAGGCGCTGCAGTTACGGTGGTTGAGGGTTGCGACGCACTGAGGATTTTTAGCGTACTTATCGCAGCAATATTAGCTTTTGAAGCCTCATTGTCTAAAAAATTATTAGGAGTTCTAATTGGTATAGCAATTTTATTTAGCGTTAATATCGTGAGAATAAGCTTATTGCTTGTGATTGATATACATCTGACAGAATGGTTTGATTTTTTTCATCATACACTTTTGCCAATGTTTTTATGGTTTGTTGCTATTATTTATTTTTATCTTTGGGGTTTAGGTGTTGAGAAAAATGATCTTTCTTAGTTTCACTTATAGCCAAAGCTTTCAATTAAAGATCTGAATTTTTTTCCTTCCATGTTCAACAGGTAATCATATTTCATCCACCTGTTGACCGCATTTTTATTCACTGGAGATCGAATAGCATTATTACTTGGTGTGGCCACAGCTCTTTCAATTAAATCCTCCCTGTATCGCTCTAATTTTGTATCCCACTCTAAATTAAGAAAGAGCAAAATTTTCTTCAATTCGTCATTAAAATCAGAGGTCAATTTTTCATAATATACTTCATGCCACTGAAGATTTATACTTTTCTTTGCAGCTAACCAGTTATCCATAACCGCGCAATAATATTTTATTGTGTTTTCCCAAGAGAGAAAGTAATTCATTGCAATGTTGGGTTTAAAGTTTTGAAAAAAACAGCTCAAGCAAACATCTCTTGGGTCTCGTATTGCTATAATTATTTTTGAGTCTGGAAAAACTTTTTCTATCCAGCCCAGATGGTTTATGTTTAAAGGAAGCTTATCAATATATACGCTGCCTTTTACATGGCCATCTTTGATGATTTGAGTGAGGTAACTCTGTCTGATTTCATTAATCTCATCTAGGGATACAGACTTTAAAATATCTAAACTACTTTTCTCATAAGTCGTATTATGGTTCCTGTAAATAGTATTTATAGATTTTCCTAGTATTGGCTTTTCTTCTGATGTGTTTACTTTTGGATGAGAAGCCAGAACTTGTTCTGTAAGAGTTGTGCCAGACCTTGGGAATCCTACAAAAAAAACAACATCTTCCAATTCCTCAGATAAATTAAGACCAGATGGTCTTTCACAAGATTTTTTCTCTAATAAATATGACTTAAGGCCCTTTAGGATATTAATTGGTTCGTCAGGTAGCCAATTTTTGCAGGCTGGCATCTGGATTTGCTTTTCTCCCGCAATTCTGATGTTTTCTAATGCTTCAGAATTTTTACCCATCTTATCTAATGCTTCACCAAGGAGGTAGCGAGCCTCTATTTCATCCTTAGCTGATATGCTTTCATTATTGATCATATTTGTTAGAATTTTAGAGACGTTTTCATACTCGCTGAGTAAAATATATGTCTTTGATATAGCTATTTTGAATTTTGGATCATCAGAAAATTTCCCTGTAGCATTTTTTAAAAATCTCAGAGCTTCCTTTTGCTTTCCTAACTTATTGGAACTTTCTGCGCAAGCCAGTATGATATTTTTGTCTTTTTTTATTTCTTCGGGTAGGCTCTTTGCTCGCTCAAGCACCTCTTTCAAATTATAGTTTTTTACTAAAAGACTAAATAAAAGTTGTTGGTACTGCAATTTTTTTGGTGACAGCCATACACATTTTCTAGCAAATTCAACTGCATCGATGATATTTTTACTATTAATAGAAATGGTTTTATCAAGAATTAGAGCTATATTATAGGCGTGAGATGCTTCTTGCGGTTCTAGTTCTGCTAGATTCTTATATATTTTTATTGCTTCTGTCAGCTTTCCGTCATTTATGGATTTTAATGCAAGATTTGTTAATCCATGAATCATTTGCTCATTTTTAGAAAAACTTTTGTTTAAGTTTGCGCCACAGCAATTTTTGTATTTCCGGTTACTACCACAATTACATTTTTCATTTCTCCCTTGTGACATTTAATTATCCTTATAAAAAATCTAGATATTTCACAGCATTTTAATTCGTACTTTTAAATCAATAATTTCATAAAGGTTTATTGATTTAAGGAATATTAATCTAGATTATCTGACAGATTTAATTGCTGGCCCATATTTCCAGCAATCATTATTCTTTCAGATGAGGTTTTCTGTTTTGGAACATAGTGTTCTACCCAGCCAGGAAATAGAATCATCATGCCGTTTTTGGGTTTAATTGATAGTTTTGCCCCTGGGAAAACTATTGGTGAGCAATTTTTTGATGCCTGCACATAATAGCAAAAACTCCAGATAGCGGGCCAATGGTCATGAGGTCTTGTAAATTCATTTTCTCTATAAACAGCCCCCCAACATTCGGTAACAACAGGTTTAAAAACTGGTCTCATCTTTTCTGGGCAGTGCTCCATTGCAAGCTGGATTGCAAGAGAACAAACCGTTCGGAAATTTTCATGGCCAGGATATTTTTCAAGCCACATTTGGTGGTAGGTCATATCTGCTTTTACATTCGTATTGTGATTTTGAACATCACCCACACTTTTTATTGTTTGCGCTAATGGAATATTCAATTTCTCGCAGTCATTTACTTGCGCAGTAACAACTGGATATTTATCCTTAAAGGTTTTTGCAAACTTACTGTCTGAGAGTTGCATTCTTCAATCTCTAAAGGTTTAATTAAAAAAGTTTGACAAATTTAGTCTAGCATCTAATTTAATAGCTATACATTTTTTTCAGTCCCGACCTGGATGTACTTTTAATATGATTAGGAATGCACTAGTAATTATTGTTTTCTTTTCGTTAGCATTTATTTTTGACTGGTTATTTTTCGATCGAAAAGGAAATTTTGTAACACCTGAACCTTTTAAGGAAATAATAGCGATATTTAATGACGAGGAGTCAACTGCAAAGGAGATCGTAAAGGCTCATCCTATAGACTGCGATCTTGCTGGGGAGGAAGCGATTACAAATTCGAATCTTTCGGAAGAGTTGAGGCAAATCGTTTCTGTAGGTTGTTGGTCCTTTGGCCATTTGTTTGGACCAAGTGAAAACAAGATTTGGCTTTATAACCTAGAATCCAGTGATATGACGATATATCCACACAGGCTGGTTATAACTGCTGATCAAAGAGACAAAGCGGCTGACTATAGTGGTGAAATACTGGAACCCCTTTATCATGAAGCGCATTTTAGAAAAATCCACCATGATATACTTACTAAATCGGAAGAAATGGAAGTATTTATTAATAAGATTCCTCCTAGTTGGCAAAATTTTCATTTCGAAGTTGCAGAGGAAGATTTATCTAGTCTAAATCGCATTTACATTGAGACTTTCTCAGGCGATATTATTTATCTCTATATAGCAGAATTGTCCGCATTTAAAGTTGGCGCGGATGAGAGAAATGCTTCTGGTTTTGGTTATGTATGTTACGGAGATGATTGCATACCAGACAACGTGTTCAGGGTTATAGATATTGAAGAAATATCAAAACCTGAGTCTTTTAAAGGGGTTATCATACCTGAGGATGCTTAGTTGCCTATGACATATTGATGCCCCGATAAAAAAGCTCAAAAAATGACTATCCAGATCGGGAAGTGGCCTTTTTTGTAAGTAACATCTAACCTGCTGATTATTATAACTATTCATTAATAAAGGGGATATGAAGTGCCCTTAGGTTATACTAAAAAATTGTTGCAGGCCAGATCAATTGTTGTACACTTTCAATGTCTTATAAAAATAAGTATTGGATTTAATGCATGATCATCCTTTTGTGCTATACCTAACTTGTTAAGACTATATTTATATAATAAACGTTTATCATATTTTCTAAGTATAATAATTTGAGGAAACACTATGAGCACTTTAAATAAACCTTTAATGGCTGCGATCATTGCTGCTTCTACAGTTACTACTGCTGTTGAGGCCAGAACTATAGATCTAGTTCTTCTAGGCAATGCACAAAGCCAATTAACAGATATTCAAAACTTGCCAAACGCTTCTGGTGGTTTTGATGCGCCGTCTAATATTCCAGCTTTGTATCAAGCGCCAAGAATCGGTGGTTTCACTGGTTGCGCTCAAGCAGGACAAGATGTTGGCTTGGGTTGTGGTTGGCCAGCCGAGCTAGAGCTAAGATTAAACCTTGTTACAATGGTTGCTGAAGATTACAAGTTGACCCTAACTGGTAACCAATACTTCTCTGCTGCTGCAACTCAGACTGACTTCAGGGTTGCGGGCCGTAACTACCAACCTGGTCCTGATTTCCAAGAGTGTAATGTCACAGACGGTTTAGGTGATGGTAATGGCACCGTTAGAATTGATTGTCAAGTTTCTGCAAATGATGGTCTTGGTCGTCAGTGGGTTGTACTGAGCTCTCCAGGTTACCTCTGTGGTACTGAGAATGCTTTAGATACTACTATCGGTGGCGGTAATGGTTGTGGTCGTGGTTGGGGTCCTAACCCAGCAACCACTATTGAGGCAGCAGCTGATCCGTTTGTCATGGTTCCTCAGGATGCATATGTAAATCCTGGTTGGGGTGGTCATCAAGATAAGATGAACTTCGTCTCTTTCACTCCAACTGCACAACAACCTCAACCTGCACCACCTACCATTTCTTGGGGTATCCAAGGCTTCAACGCTGAGGTTCAAGGTACTAACGATGCGCTTCAAAACGCTAGAGCATTAGGTTTACACCACGTTCAAGGTGTTAGAGCGGGTGGTTATTTTGAAATAAGCCACACTGGTACTGATGCAGCAAGCTTCCAGGTGACAGGTGTTGAGTATCAGCATGATACATCAATTTCTTTCCCTAACGGCATCCCATCTAACCCAGGTTTTGCTCAGTCTTATACTATGTTCACCTTTGATCATTTAGTTGAGCAGTCTGACGTTGCTGATGAATCTAAAAACGTTCCAGCGATGGGCGCATTTGGTTTAGCGGCTTTGTTTGGTGGTCTGGTAGCAGTTGCTGCACGTCTTCGTAGACGAGTAAGTTAATTGCTAAACCTTTAAAAAAACCCATCTTATGATGGGTTTTTTTTTGCCTATAACATTTACTATTTATCGTTCGATTGTTTTTTGCACAACTTAAAAAGAGTCATTTCTTTTTGATCAGTTTGCTGTTTTAATGTGACGCTAATTGTTATTTTCTTTGAATTTCTTCTTAGTTACGATGGTTTTTTCCATTCTGTAAATACAATTAAAATCCTAAGAAAGGTTATGCATCGAATGGTCCTTAAAAGCTTTTTTAAATTTTCAAAGCTCAATTCAATTGAATTATTTTTTTTCCTTTTTCCTTTCTTTTTTTTGTTTCTGGCCTTTCCTCTTTATGCACAAGACTCTATTGAGGAAGTCATAGTCGAGGCAGAGAAAAGGGAAGATTCAACTATGGATTTAACACAGTCTATTGATGCATTCGATTTAGAGGATCTTGAAACCCAGCAAATTAAAGGCTTCGCCGACATTTCAAACAATGTTCCTGGGTTGACAGCTTCACCATCAGGGGCACAAGGTTTAAGGTTCACATTGCGAGGTGTTGGTGCAAGAGATAGCCAATTAGGTATCGAAAGTAAAGTTGGCCTTTATGTTGATGGGGCCTTTCTTGGAAGAGCAAGTGGTCTAGTTTTTGACATAGTTGATTTGGAAAGAGTTGAAGTTTTAAAGGGGCCTCAAGGCTTCACATACGGTAGGAACTCTATAGGGGGTGCAATAAATCTCATCACTGCCAAAGCTAATCCAGATGAGCGATATGGAAGGCTCGAGCTAAAGGTCGGTAATTATGAAAGACAAAATATCACAGGGTTATTAAATCTGCCCGTCACAGATAATTTAGCTTTTCGAGGTGCAGTTTTCTCTAATACTCAAGAAGGATGGGTTGAAAACGACGGACTTGGTGAGGACTGGAATGGTTTTGAACGAGAGGGGTTTAGAATTTCTGGCAGATGGATACCCCAAGATAATCTAACTGTTGACTACTCTTTTGATAAAGCTAACTTTGATACTCAGCCTGTTTTTTATCAACCACAAATAAGAGATGGTTATGACCGATGGGATCGTGAAAATTACAGACAAGATAATGCTCCCAATAATATTGCTATATGGCAAGCACCACCCTCGGCAACTAAACCTTCTGATGGCCCCCCTGAGGTTTTTTTACCCGTACCTCAAAGAGCAAGGTTAGATCAAGGCACAGCAACGTTAAGACCTATTGAAAATAGTACAACTGAAGCCGATGGACATACATTAGCTGTAGAGTGGGCTTGGTCTGATTCCCATACTTTTAATTTTGTCGGCACTCATCGTTCAACCGAGGTTAATAACACTTTTTATCTTTATCCCAACGTTGCCTCTCAAGAGGCCCTCACAAATGGGATAGCTGAAGGTAGCTCTCTTGGCGATTTACTCAAAATAATAGAGGGATATGATTTTGTCGGTGGGAGCTATCAGCGATGGACTGAAGACGCTAATGGGAATCGTATTGGCTCCGGTATACCTTCATTTGAGTCCTTGCATAGTTTTAATGTTGCGAGGGAACTGGGTACACCCGAGTCGATTTTTTGGGCAGATGCGATGGAGTCCATCCTATTAACTGGGCCTAATAACTCGATTGACAACCCTGAAGTTCTAGGGGATCCGGGCTGGACACAAGCTCCCTTGCCAGATTTTATTTATAATAGTCAATTCTGTCCGGATCAATTTTTTCCTAATTCAGGTATAAAGCCCTTTTATTGCAACCAGCAAAGGCTAGCAGTATTGTCCCTCATTAGCCCTGCATATATCACGGATTACCTTAGTAGAAATAAGTTTAACTCAATGTTTTCAAGCCCACCGGGAGGTTTGGCTGCCCTTAGAGATCACAAACAATGGAGCCTTGAATTTAAACAGTCAGGTTATTTTCTCGATGATCGACTAGCCTATGTTGCAGGTTTATATTATTTCAATGAAAGGACGGGTAATGGTCAAAAATTACCTGACGGCGAGTTGTATACTGATTTGGTTGAGATTTTGGATTTTGGTAGGGCTTTTGGGTTAGACGAGAGCATATCTCCAGAGGATAGTTTTGGTTTCAGCTTAGTCAGCATCAATGAGCTAGATACCGATCACTTGGGTATCTACTTCAATATTGACTATACCCCATTAATCCTAGATGAAAGAATGACTTTGAGTTTTGGCTATAGGCACTCTATTGATGAGAGGGAACTCTTTAGGCAAAGTCTTCAGGCCATTACCTTGGACGATAGGGGAACTCCTGTCTTAGAGGAAAAAAGATGGCAAAGTAATGACTACACCCTTAAGGTTGCATATGATATAAATTATGATGTTACAGGCTATGTAAGCTTAACTTCAGGAACACGCCCAGGAAACTTTAATGTCGAAGCTAGGTTTATACCTCAATTCTTTTGCTTTGAAAATTGTGGTGATTTCGGTAGTGATATACGTTTTGATGAGGAAACTCACATGGCGTATGAGTTTGGTTTAAAGGGTAGTTTGTTTGATGGCAGGGTTGATTTTGAATGGGCTACCTACTATGCCGATATATCTGATGGGCAAGAAACTGTAGTTTTCCCAAAATCACCTATCTCACGTTCCATAGTCAATGCTGATGGGTTTGCTTATGGGTCAGAGCTTGATACAACTTTCTATCTCACTGATGAGCTGACTTTTACTGCAAATTATGCGCTATTAAGATCTGGTTCAGATACATATGTAACACCGTTCGTTTTCGATAACGGGGGTAAACTTTTTGTCGCTGAACCTGCGACATCGGGAATATCTGATGCCGAAATTTATTCACGGCTGATTGCCGACTGTCAGGGTGCTCTGAGAAGGATAGATACAGCTAATGGCAGATGTGTTGAGAGGAAGAATAATTTTGGTGCGCCAGTTAACTCTTGGCAACTTAGCCTTGATTATAGAGTCCCGACAGACTACGGGGAATTTTTTGCGCATATTGGTTATAGCTACAAAGACCCGTATTTTGTTAATGATGCTCTCCAAGTCGACGACAGGCACTTGTGGGACTTAAGGATTCAGAGGCAGTATGATCTCGATAGTGGTGTCTTAAGGCTTGCTTTGTGGTCATTAAATCTGTTTGATAATGAATATCAAACGCAAAAGTTAGAATTGTATTCATTCGCATATGATCTAGCAGCTTACGGTACACCAAGAACTTATGGCTTGGATCTGATTTATGAGTGGTTTTAGAGGGATCTGGTAATTATGAATTCAATAAAGCACGTCTTTAAGCTATTAGTGATCGGTTTTTTTTGCTTTTTTATGCTGATAAGTGTTGCAAAAGCCGATGCTTACTTTGGTTTTTCGCTTTTCAAGTCTGACTATAGTCAACCCTCTGTTATTTCTGCAACCCTTGCAGATGACGATCCATGTTGCACAGGTCTTGGTGCTGAGATAACAAATGCTTTGGGTCAAACCTTTCCTGGAACGCTTTATGTGATCGCTGCAGAGGACGGATTGCCAAGGCCCTCTAGGATTTCTGATATAGATGCAAAATTAGATATGCTTAAATTTAAACTTGGTTTTGAGCTATTAAAAGCCGAAGATTCATCCATTCCAGCTCTATCTGTTGAGATTCGTGGTGGATTTGGAACTAATGAAAGTATTCTTGTTGATTACTCTGAAGAAATTGATGAGTCATATTATCTTGATAATGCAGTAACGCCTCCTCAAGCATATCAGTATGTCATTACCACCCCTACCGACTCTGAATTAAGAACGGAATACTACTATGGTTTTTTTCTCAGGCTTGGCGGTAGCCCGAAACAGTTGAAAAAAATTAGTTTCTATCCCGATCTGGCGATTGAGTTTTCACCATATATTCTTTTAGGACATTCTAGAGTAAATTTTTCTGTAACTGACATCTCCGGTACTGCTGGGGGAAAAATCAGAGGAGAAAGTTGGGGCCTTGGCCTTAACGTCAAAACACCTTTCGAAAATATGTTTTTTAACATAGAGTATCTGGATCTAATGGACAAAGATGGTATTGAGTCTGCTGGATATAGCGCTGGTTTTGAATATCGATTTTAGGCTTAAGATATTTCTTCTTTTATAACCTAATTAGTTCGGATCTGCTAATTTCAGTAATTGCTTTCCTTGATTCTTACCCTCAAACAGCCTAATAAACGTCTTAGGAATATTATCAAAACCTTCTTTAATATCTTCGCGCCATTGCAGTTTGCCGTCAGACAGCCATTGGACTAAATCGGCCATGGCGCTGTCAACCTCAGCCATGTAATCAAACATGATAAAGCCCTGCATGCGAATCCGTTTAGCAATTAAGCTAAACATATTGTTCGGTCCTGGTTTTGGGCTGTCATCGTTGTAACTCGAAATAGAACCGCACAGCACAAACCGTGCAAAGTCAGCAGCATGTTCGATAGCCGCTTCTAGGGTGTCACCGCCAACATTGTCAAAAAACACATGAATACCATTGGGGCAGGTTTCTGCCAGTCGCGCACGGATATCTTCGTTCTTGTAGTCAATCACGGCGTCGATACCAGTACCGAGTAACCAGTCGCATTTATCTTTGCCGCCGGCAATGCCGATCACGCGTGCGCCTTTCAGTTTGGCGATCTGTGCAGCAGCCGAACCGGTAGCGCCAGCGGCCCCAGAAACAAGCACAGTTTCGCCCGGTTGCGGGTCACCAATTTTTAATAAGCCAAAATAGGCTGTTAACGAGGTGGCGCCCAGCACGCTCAGGGCAATATTGGGTGGTGTGCCAGCGGGTAGGGCGCTGGGTGGAAATAGGCTGTTAGGGCCGGCTACCGAGTATTCTTGCCAGCCTAAAATACCTTGCACTAAGGTTCCTACAGGTAGAGCGTCGTCGTTGGACTCAACTACTTGACCGATCCCCGAGGCGCGCATCGGTTCATTAATCGCCACGGGCGGCAAGTAGCTAGGCTTGTCATCCATCCAGCCTCGCATGGCGGGGTCAAAACTTAGCATCAAGGTTTTGATTAAGACTTCACCCTCGCCAAGCGCCGGCGTCTCTGTTTCAGTCAGTGTAAAGTGCTGTTCACTGACCATGCCGTTAGGACGCTCGTTCATTAGCCATTGCTGATTATTCATAGAGTACCTGCTCTCAACCGGTCTGTTCATGGGAGTTAGACGCACCGCATGGCGATGCAAAAAGCAAGGTTACC
>JAYYUJ010000038.1:0-51084 GCA_036344075.1 Pseudomonadota bacterium | reverse complement strand
ATTCCTCGTACATAGAATAATAAAACTGAACCCTTCAGTGTTCGTGTGCGTTCCTACCTTGAAATAAAACTCCTTATAAAAGTTTATCGACTAACGCTGGCTGGCATCCGTTGGGATTCCTCCAGGGTCCATGGGCAGCGAATGCAAGCTGGCGAGAGTTGGTAAAAACAATAAACAGTAGTTCCGATAATTAGCAAATAGAATAATGGGTAGGAAAAGAATATGAAAATTTTAAAATTGATTATTTTTTGTGCGATCTTTTTATCTCAAGCAACGCTTGCAAATCTAGTTCTACGAATTGATGATCCAGACAGCCCTTCATATATTCAAATGACTATTCAAGGCGCAAACTCTTTAAACTCTATATTTTTTGGTCCTCCAGCTGAAGTTCGCCCTGGAGATTTTAATTATTTTGATGGTGAATCTTTATATACCAATAGTGGAATCATGACTAATGAAAGCTCATGGAATATGAATTATATGATGGGTGAAGTTGATTTCAGGGGCGACTATTTCCAAGACTCTATTGGTTTTTCAGTTAGTGACGCGTGGGTGGGTGACAGGTGGAGAGATCTAAACGGAAAAAATATAAATGGGCATAACTACTATACATACCTTTCTGGCCAGTCTTTTGAAATAAAAATGAATGCTGGGCAACCTGATGCCTCAAGCTCTGCTTGGGTTGTTTCGGTAGACCCAACGGTCGTCCCACTCCCAGCAGGTATCTATCTCTTTCTATCGGGGCTTGTGGGTTTAGTTGGACTTAAGCTGAGAGGTGGAAATGACTAATCTATTTAGATTATCAGTAACATGTTTAATGCTTTTTTCTGTTTATTCTCGAGCAGATTGCGCATATTATCTGGTTACAAATATACCAAATTTTCAGCACTTTGCTTGTTTAGATGTTGATAATGACACTAAGCGAAATGTTGAAGTTGGAATTACCTTTAACTTTATTGATTACGCCAGAAATCCATCTTGCAATGGCGGTTCTTCTCTTACTGATCAGCAAATTGTTAGTAGGATGAGCTATTGCGTAGATAAACTTAATCCTACTGACCCCTATAATCCTAATACCGCCCTAATGCAAACTATAGACTTGCAAACTTGCCCAGATATAAATTGTTTCATGGTATACCCGCCACAAGATAATTGCCCAAATATATCTAACTATAACCAATCAGATATTGATGGCGATAATATAGGAGATGTTTGTGACTCAGATATTGATGGCGATACTGTTAGTAATGATATTGAAATTGCCTATGGAGGTGATCCTAACGATCCAAGTGATGGTGGGAATATAAAAGCATCTGTTATTAGTGCTTCATCAGGCATCAACAAACAAGTGCCAGCCATGGGCGGCATAGGCTTCTTAGCGCTAGGGTTGTCGATGCTGGGCTTAGGTGCGGTTAGGTTGAGGAAGTAAGTTTTATTTCTACTTTTAAGTGGCTTATAGCCTTCATGACATATTGGACACTTAGCTTGCTTTTTAATCTATAAATTTTTGATAATCATACAACTGGATAGTTCATAGCTTATCCAAATGGGGTTCCTGGTATGTCCCTCATGCAAATAGATTCAACGCTACTTTCCCGTGGCTTTCGTTTGTGTGTTCTGATCTACCAATACTCCTAAAGAATTTAATAAATCCATAGGTTTTTCTTTGCCTGTGTGTTTGAAGGGGTTTCCTGGTAGATTCCTCGTACAGTGAATAATAATACTGAATCCTTTCAGTGTTTTGTGCGTTCCTGCCTTGAAATAAAACTCCTTATAAAAGTTTATCGACTAACGCTGGCTGGCATCCGTTGGGATTCCTCCAGGGTCCATGGGCAGCGAGTGCAAGCTGGCGAGAGTTGATAAAAAATTCAACCTGGTAATTTAATTGAGGAAAATTAAGATGAGTTTTATAAAAAAATTATTATTAACAACTGCGTTAATCTCAACTGCATCAATTACAAATGCAGCAAGTATCACCAACGGGGATTTTTCTGGTGGATCAATTGGCTGGTCAGGTGGTAATGTTGATGAGACATTCATTAGTATGCATGGCATATATAAAGTAAAATCTGATTTTTCAGGCGGCACTTGGAATAAAACAGTCGACTTTTATCACGGTGACTTTTCAATTGATTTTGGAGGAACCGATGATAATTTAGTCCAGACAAGTATTGGGGTTGTTAATAACGGTGATATTTTATCCTTTGATACGAGCGTGAATGGTTATTTCTTCGATCATTTTTTAACTCCTATTTTTGACGTTATGCCCAAAGAAGAAGTTGGTGCAATGTTTAGTGGTTCTAAATTGAATGTAGTTGTAACTACCGATGGTCCTTCAATTGGAAAAACCTACGCGGATATAGAGGAGATTATTAGTGACCCTTGGAGGAATTGGGGTCCTGATTATAATTTTAGCGAGGCTTTTGAAACGTCCATTGACCTTAGTGCTCTTGCTGGCAGAGAGGCTCAACTAGCTTTTTATTTTGATTTTGGGAAAAGTGTATCTCCATATTCGAATATGAGAATGGAAGGTGAAATTTCTTTTGATTTAGATAACGTTAGGATTACTAATCCAGTTCCCGTTCCAGCGGCCGCATGGTTATTTGGTAGTGCATTACTAGGTTTAGGTTTTGTAAGAAAAAAATGATTTAAATTTTTTAACGGAGAGCCGTAGCTAGTCTGCGGCTTTTTTTTGGGAGCTTTTTTATTAAAGTCAGAGTAAAATAAACATTTAATGAAGAGATTTAAAGAGCTTTTCGAGGTCAAAGAATGAATATGCCTGAAAGTATGTTACCCGTCGAAGAACAAGGCAAAAGAAATGACGTTGATGTTGCTATAGTTATATCTTGAATTAGATTAGCTAACATATTTAAAAGTGATGCATCAAGTTCGGTTTCTTATCAACGGTTCAAAAATGTCTATGGTTTTGTCTACGTCGAAACGTCAAAGACTTCAAAATCCTTCCCTATTTTATTGTTGCAACCACCACCCCAATATGGATATGGGAAATCTCAATCACTAATCACAACAATCGCCATCACTTAAAGCATAAACCCAAACGGAAAACTTATGACTGACTTACCCTTAAGATTTGATCCTTTAAACATTGACAAGCCTCACCTAATCACACTTAGCTTTTCGCATTACTGTGAATTAGCACGCTGGCCGATGGATGTTAGCGGTATTGACTATACTGAAATCGCTTATGCGATTGGTTGTCATAGCGGGCCAATCAGTCAGCTCAGACAGAGTAAGTCCCAGCTATCGACCAGCTCTTACCCCGGTGAAGAAACCGCCCAAGGTGCCGAACGTCGTAAAACCGCTGTACCTTTAGTGTGCATGCCCGATGGCAGTACACTGAATGATTCATGGCAAATACTGAATTATTACTGTCCTGAATTGACTAATGACTGGTGCGAAAAATTTGATCGGTTGTTAGGACCAGCAGTAAGGCGCGTGCTTTATCACGAGTTGTTATCGAGCCATAATCCTGATCTCATCGACCGATTATTTGATGGCGCAACCGAGGTTGAAATGGCCACCATGGAAAATACCAAAGTCCAGTTAGGCCACGTAATTAAATCCTTAATGGCCATCACTGATGAGTCAAGCCAACGCGACCGTGCGACTATTGAGGCATTTTTTGCCGAATGTGATGCACTGTTTGACGCTCACTCCGATCAAGACGCCCTAGCCTTAATGCCAACCGCCTGGTGGATCGCTATTAGCAGCTTAAGTGGTTTGGTATTAGCGATCCCCGAATATGGCGGCAAGGCGTGGACAGCTCCCTTACTCGAGGAACATTCTGCCCGACACCAATCATGGGTAGGCAAAATGAGAGACACACGCACTGGCAAGCTCATCGTCGATTATTATCGAAACCATCGATAAAAGGTTAAAATCAAAGGAAAGGTTGCATTGCGCTAAACTGAAGAGCCTCTTATTTGATTATTTTTTGATCTAATTGCCTGTTTAGGCTATGATTAAACAATAGACTATTTGCTGGAGGCTTTCTCGTGCTTTTCAACAATCGTTCATTATTTGCATCCTGCTTTGCGACGATAGTGCCTGCATTTGCACCAGTCTTGCTTGGCATGACATTGATGCTCAATGCGTTTCAAGCGATAGCTCAACCGATTGTTGAAATTGAGACCAATCTTGGAATAATCGAGATTACCCTCCATCCAGAGGCCGCCCCCAGCCATGTTGAAAACTTTTTAAACTACGTTAACGATGGCGACTACATCAACAGTTTTTTTCATCGCAGCGTGCCCGGCTTTATTATCCAGGTCGGTGGATTTGCATACTTCAATCAGCAGGTCTCTACCGTGCCCGCTGATCCGCCGGTAACCAATGAATATAATTTGTCAAATCTGCGCGGTACAGTGGCCATGGCAAAATTAAGCAGCGACCCTGATAGCGCCACTAATCAGTGGTTTATCAACCTAGCTGATAACGCCGCCAACCTTGACAATCAAAACGGTGGCTTTACGGTGTTTGGCACGGTGACGAGAGGCATGGCTGTCGCTGATACTATTGCTGATTTAGATATTATCAATGCGAATGGCGTGTTTAACAACCTGCCAATTAGAAACATATCTTCACTCTCAAATCCGGTCGTATGGGATGATCATTTAGTATTGATCACACAGACAACAGAGCTAGTCAACGTGCCGACACTGCCAAGCCTGTTTAGCGCCTTCTTGGCCACCTTAGTCACTTTGGTCGCCACACAAAAAAGCCTGCCGTTAACGAAAGCTAAACACAGATAGAGACTGTTAAAGAAAAACCACACTTAAATTCATCAACAAGACCGATACGGTCAATAACACGCTTACAGAGTGCAATAGCTTAAAGCGCTGTTCCTTGCCTTCATCACGACTGCGATTAGTCATTGGAATCAAGCAGTAGGCAATGACCATAAGCACCGTACTGATACCGGCTATGACCGCAATGCTCGTTAGACCATAGACTAAGGCAAAAGACACATTTATAAAGCTGATGCAGCTAATAAGAATAAAAAACTTTGGAAACACCGTTCGTAAAAAAGATCCCGCATCGTCAACCGCTAAGGTACGAAAAACGGTGGGCGCAATAATCGCTGTATGAAACACAATAATACCAATCACTAAACCGCTAAGCAAAAACGTTAAATTTTCCATTCGCAATCATTTCCTATTATTAAGATAATTGTAATTAGCTGAACTTGAACCGACAGGTCGAATCGGTCAACAATAGTCTTTATGAGCAGTTTATAATACAAATAACAGTTTTTGAACAATTGAGGTGAGCAATGAATATTTTAGTCGTCGGTGGCACCGGCATGGTCGGAGGTAATGCCGCACTTTTTCTCAAACAGGCCGGTCACTCAGTCACTATCATGTCGCGTAATCGACCTACGGCTCAGGCCTTAAGCGCGCTAGACTTTATTGAAACTAACTACATTGAAGATGATTGCAGTGACGGTCGCCTTGAGGGCTTTGACAGCTTAGTTTTTGCCGCGGCAGTTGATGTTCGTTACTTACCCTACGATGGGTCAATTACACCTGAAGATTTCTATACCAAAGCGAATACCGAAGCAGTACCCCGCTTCTTTGCCGCCGCAAAGGCTGCTGGCATCAAGCGATGCGTGTATATTGGTAGTTTCTACCCCACTATTGCGCCACATCGCATCGAGAAATGTGCCTATGTGCGCTCACGGCATTTAACCGACAAGGCCGTTCTAGCCATGAGTGATAAAAACTTTAATGTCTGCAGCTTAAATGCGCCATTTATTTTAGGCCACTTGCCAGGACTGGATATTCCACATTTAGGCGGTTTAGTGCAGTACGCTAAGGGCAATATTGACGGCGCTCCAATATTTTCACCCGTAGGCGGAACTAACCATATTAGCTCTGCGTCGGTGTCAGAGGCTATTTTAGGAGCCTTGCTTAGAGGTGAATCGGGTAAGCCTTATTTAATCGGCGACGAAAATTACAGTTGGAAGGATTATTTAGAACTGTGGTTTAACGCTGTAGGAAATCCAACAGATTTATTGGTCCTAGAGGATGACCACCCGATGCTGCCAAACGTGATCATGTTTGCCGGCCCCGGCGCGACTGTGAGCTATGAGCCCGACCCAGAAGAAACCGCTTTACTGGGCTACGGTCGTAACCGCATCAAAGCGTTGATAGAAGAAGTGGCGAAAGCTTATGATGGCTAATCATTGAAGAACGCAGGAAGACGAAGTATTAAATAATCCGCCGGTTTACCTGCCTAACAACGGCAGTTAACAGCAAGCCCATTATCAACATGCTACCAAGACCCATCGCAGGTATATTCTCTTCAGAAATAATACTTACTGATGCTCCCATATTGGCATGGTACTCGCAGAAATAAAATAAATCTGGAGTATCTTCGCCCACAGTAATGGCTAAGCTATCTCCGGTTGATGTGACTCGGTCGGTGTAAACCGTCCCTCCAGCATGAGTACCCTTATCAACAGTAGATAAAAGCAAGGGGTGACTTGGTACTAGATCATTAAAAACATATGTTTTCCCGACCTCAAAAAACAAATCCTCACGTATTTCGCCATCAATGTAGTAGGCTCCACCGGCAGCAGTGACAGAATAGTTAACTATTTTATCTGACGAGGGGATGTTTATGGCCGCTCCCATTCCAGGATGGTACTCGCAATAGTAATACAAAGGAGGAGTATTTTCGGTAACACTGATAGTTAAGGAGTTATTTGATACTGTGACACCTTCAACATAATTAGAACCTCCGTTATGTGTTCCATCAGGTGTAGTAGAGAGAAGTAGTGGATGACCCGATGGAATGCTATCGAAGGTGTAAGTTTTCCCAGGTAACAATGTTAATTCTTGCCGAATATTACCATCAACAAGGTAAGCACCGGGAACATTCGATATGTTTAATATGGTACTAGCAACTGTGGGCTCTGAAATATTGACTGAAGATCCCATGCCAGAATGATTTTGACAATAGTAGTAAAGTTGCGGAGTGGTCTCGTTAATCGTAATAGACACAGAGTTAGATGACAACACATTTACACCATCTAGATATTCAGTACCACCGCCGTGAGTGCCATTGGGCGTAGTCGAGAACTTCAGTGGGTGCCATGCTTGAAAACCTGAAAATGTATATGTGTTCCCTGGTTCAAGGGTTAATTGTGGCCTTTCAACCCCATCAATGTAAAAGGCGCCAGATTGACCAGTGACTGAGTATGTTTGATCGGCGAGTATAAGATTAGAAATCGTGAGTGTTAAAATGGAAGTTAGAATTATTTGTATGAGTCTCACAATAAAGCTCCAAATATATAATAGTCGTCTTTTTTTCTACGGATATTTTTACAATTGGATCACGCGAACTCAACACTCTCCTGGTTAAATAATATACATTTTTATATTTACTTTTTTAAATATTGCTCAATCAATCCATAGGTCAATAGCTGAGGCAATATTTCAGGCTCCTTATCAGGAGCATAGTAAACATAAAGGGGCACACCACTACGATTAAATTTTTCAAGGTATGTAGTGATGGTATTATCATTATTAGTCCAGTCTCCCTTCATGTAACGAACTGATTGCGACTCAAAAAGTTGCTTCGTCTTTTTGGTAGATAGAACTATTTTTTCATTCACCTTGCACGTAATACACCAATCAGCTGTCATGTTAACAAAAACGGCTTCACCATTGCTCACTGCTGTCGCTAGTTTTTGAGGATCATAAACCTCTTCCAATAAATTATCGTAAGGCTCCTGTTGCTTACTGGGAGGTCTATTTTGCATGTCACTTATATACCCTCGATCATGACCACCGGCAACAAAAGCCAAACCTAGAGATAAACCAGCACTCAATAACAAAAGTATACCTTTTATAAAACCAGTCGATGTTCGGTGATTAGAAGATAGAGGGCTAAGTTTCATTAGCCATAGAGTTAAAGTCAGCATAATCAAACCGACTAAAAGTAGCGCAACCGCATCGGCATTAGTTTGTCGTGAGAACACCCAAATAAGCCAAACAACAGTTAAGTACAAAGGGAACGCTAAAAATTCTTTGAATGTCACCATCCATTGACCTGGTTGAGGCAAAATTGCAGCTAAACGAGGAATAAAAGCGATTAACAAAAAAGGCAATGCCAAACCAAGTCCCATTACAGCAAAAACCAATAACGCGATAAGCGTGGGTTGGCTCAATGCAAAGCCCATTGCACTACCCATGAAGGGCGCCGTGCAAGGTGTTGCAACTACTGTGGCTAATACGCCAGTAAAAAATGAACTTCGCCAGTGCTGGTCATTAAGTCCTGTAATCGACGAGCCGACATTCTGCAAAGAAGATCCGAGTTCAACAAAGCCGGAGAGCGATAACCCTAAAACAAATAAAAGATAAACTAAAAAAGCCACAAACCAAGGGGATTGTAGCTGGAAACCCCAGCCAATTTGCTCGCCAAAAAACCGGACAGCAATCATTACTGCTGCAATAAAAACAAAACTAATAATAACCCCTGCCGCATAAGCAAAACCATGCTGCTGTCGAACAGTAGATGATTGGTGGCCTGATTCAACCAAACTAAGAATCTTTAAGGATAAAACCGGAAACACGCAAGGCATTGCATTTAAAATAATACCGCCCAGTAAGGCAAATAATAAGGCATATACAATATTAATTGATTCATAATCAGGTAACCAATCAGCGCTATTCGATAAGTCACCCATAGCGTCTAAAGATGCCACTACCACGGAAGGTAATTCACCTTGGCGCGCAACAAATTCAACCGCCGTGGCAGCATCAATTTGACTAGAGGACGGCAATGACAGTACTACCGATAATAGAGAGGGTACGTCTTTTAAATAAGGATCGACTTTAGCGCGAATTAATAAGAAATCACCCACTATGCTAACCGCCGGACTTTCACTGTTATCAATCACGTCGGCCTGACCCAAAAACACCTGCGGCGGTCGATCAATGACGGGTAAATCGTTTAGAGGCACACTCATCGTTAAAAAGTCATCGGTACGATAACTTGCCTGCAGGTTGTAAATCAGTGAGGGCAATAGTTTTATCCGTTGAGCAAAGGTTTTGTTTGCTTGCTCTTTACTGGAAGGTGGTTGATGATAAACCGGTAAGCGTAATTGCAAGTCGGCATTACCAGGTATACAAATCTCTTTACAAAGCAACCATTGTGCCTGCGCTTTCAGAGTTATTTCCGTGGGGGATAAATCATTATTCTTGGCCGAGGGAGGGATAGCTAGCTGATTAAACAGCCACGTTTCACCGTGATAACCAAAATTAGTTGCACCTTGATAATCGATACGCTCGGGTACTGGCCACTCAAGATCACCGGCACGAAAATCAGCCGGCAACTGCCAGCTTAACTGACTAGCAATGCCGGTATCACCTGGGTTCTTCCAATAGGTATGCCAGCCATCATCAGGCACAAGCTTTAGGGCAAATCTAGCACTTTGACCGGCAACTAGGTAGGGTCTTTCACTGATAAGGCTAACGCGCACATGCGGCTGCGTAACCGACTCACTCTCGATCCATGCTTGCGAAGCAGGAACAAACACAAATAAAAAAACAGCATTGAGCAGACCGACAATTAAACCACGTTGAAAAATATACATAGGAAACCTTGATAGAAAAGCCATTTATTCAACCACTTACATAAACTATAAGGCCTTATGGCCAATAACGATAGTTTCATAGACACATGAATATAGCCAATAGTGCCCTATTTTGGATGATAAATACTAATTTGATCTCAGTAGCAACATCCATTCAATGAGAAAATAATCAAAAACACATCACCCACCCTGAATAGATTTATTTTTGATCAATTCTAGGGATTTTCTGGTGTAAAGTGTTGTTCTACACTGTTTTTTTGCACGGAAGATGCACTTGCCTTTAAATTTGTAATGAGTATTATTAGTCCAAGCACGAAAATATCCCGTAAAATGATGAACCTTGATTGAAATTTACAATCTCAAGTGTTGCATCAATGCTAAAGTCTATTAGTAAACTTGAAAAATTCGTTAAAGAATTTAAGACACAAAATGACCACTGTTAAGGAGAATCAGTAATGCAAGATAAAGTGTTCAGTAATCAAAAAGTCGGCATCGGTTCAGCGATAGAGACCAATAAAGTTCTTCGGAATACCTATTTGCTACTTTCCATGACCCTAATGTTCAGTGCAGTTTCAGCAGGCGTATGCATGGCCATGAATGTCGGTCATGGCGCATCGTTAATCATGTCATTAGCCGCTCTGGGTTTACTCTTCTTTGCGCTACCACGCACGCAAAACTCTAGCAACGGCATTTGGGTAGTGTTTGCCTTTACCGGCTTGATTGGCGGCTCACTAGGTCCAATGCTTAATCATTACCTAGCCATGGCGAATGGTGCGCAACTGATTTCGCAAGCGCTTGGCGGTACTGCACTTGTTTTCTTCGGCTTATCCGGCTATGCGCTCACCACCAAGAAAGACTTTTCTTTCATGGGCGGTTTTTTAATGATTGGCCTGTTAGTCGCCATCGTCGGCTCTATTGCTAATATCTTTTTACAAATTCCAGCAATGTCCTTAGCTATCTCAGCCGGTATTGTATTAGTGATGTCAGGTCTTATTCTCTTTGATACCAGTCGAATCATAAACGGCGGTGAAACCAATTATATTCGTGCGACTGTGTCATTGTATTTAAACATTGTAAATCTATTCACTTCAATGTTGCATTTATTGGGTGCCATGGACGACTAAAGCTATTTGCAATCGACAAACGAAAAGCCTCGCCAAGCGTGGCTTTTTTTTGTCAGTAGATATGCATTGCTGAAGAAATGCCTGTAAGAACTGAGTCTCTAACAGCACTATGGGAAGAAACTGAACCAACCAGCAAGGACTGATAAACCGTTTTAGCAACCACCGCCTGTCGTTACACACCATGGGTATTGAAGAAAATTTTCAAGCAGCTAAAGAACAGGTTAGGCAAATATGGAACAACCTAAGGTCAACAATTAACTAGACTCCTTACGGTTTAGATAAACATTGCGCTCAATTAAACCGCTAATGACTTTGATAACCATCGGGGTTATTTGACTGCCAGCGCCAAGCATCTCTTGTCATGGCCTCAAGACCAAGATCAGCCTGCCAATTTAATGCTTGCTTAGCCAAAGAAGCATCGGCATAGCAAATAGCGGCATCGCCCGGACGACGACTCACTAGCTGATAAGGAATAGTTTGGCCAGAGGCTTTCTCAAAAGCTGCCACAATATCTAGGACCGAATAACCGATGCCCGTACCCAGATTATATGCAACAATACCAGGTTCAGTGGTCAGCTTTTTCAAGGCCGCCAGATGACCTTTGGCCAAATCAACCACATGGATATAATCCCGCACTCCAGTGCCATCATGGGTGGGATAGTCGCTGCCAAACACCTGCAAAGAAGCCAATTTCTTCACGGCCACTTGAGAAATATAAGGCATTAAGTTGTTCGGGATATCTTTAGGGTCTTCGCCAATTAGACCACTTTCGTGAGCACCGACAGGATTAAAATAACGCAACAAAATAACATTCCAGCGCGAATCAGCAGTGGCTAAATCACGCAGCATATCTTCAATAAATAATTTACTTCGTCCATAGGGGTTAACCGCAGAAAGCGGGAACTTCTCAGTAATGGGTACTGACTTAGGGTCGCCATATACAGTAGCCGAAGAACTAAAAACTAAGCTAAATACCTGGTGCTTTTGCATAGCCGCTAACAATACTTGGGTCCCATAAATATTATTATCGTAATATTTTAACGGCTCTTTAACCGACTCGCCAACCGCCTTTAATCCTGCGAAATGTATCACGGCTGAGAAGTCATGCTCACTGAATAATTGATCGAGCTGTGCCTGATCACGGATATCTGCCTGACGGAATTCGACCGTGCGACCCGTAATCTGCTCCACTCGCTCTAAAGCCAGGGTATCGCTGTTGCTGAGATTATCAACGACAACGACTTCGAAACCAGCCACTAATAATTCAACGCAACAGTGGCTACCGATATACCCCGCCCCACCTGTGACTAAAATTTTCTTCATTAAGGGTTCCTAAAATAGTGAGCATGTGGCATTAGCTAAATCAATCAATCTAAATGTTCAACTAACTGCCTATCACAGAAAAACTGTCAGAAAAAATTATTTTAGCTGACTTAGCCTGCAAATCTTTTGGATATCTATTATGATAGTTGAATTACTATCAATGTTGGTAGTTTTTCTAAGTTGGTCACAGGGTAATTTACAATTTTCATATAAAACAAGCACTTATGAGCATGCCCTCGATTAAATTTGACCCTAGTAAGTACTCTCAGCAGTTAGCTAAAAAAGTCGACTGGGTTGTTGACTTGCTTGCTGAATTGAATCCCCCGCAAGCCACCATTTTTGAATCACCGCCTATCCATTTTAGAATGCGAGCAGAATTTCGAATCTGGCATGAGAAACAAACTACCGTGCCACATTGCTTCTATGCAATGTTTGAGAAAAAAAAACCAAAGCAGCCTGTTAGGGTCAATGACTTCCCAATTGGTTCGACACGAATCACCAGTTTAATGCAACCTTTAATTGAAGCAATTAACGCATCTTCGACCTTAAGTCACAAACTATTCCAGCTAGAGTTTCATAGCACTAGTAGCGATGAATGCTTAGTGAGCTTAATCTATCACCGTCAACTAGACGATGAATGGTACCGCGAGGCATTAATCCTCGAACAATCATTCAATATTCATGTTATCGGCCGCGCTCGCAAACAGCGCTTAGTGGTGTCACGTGATTATGTGCATGAATGCTTACAAATCAACGGTAAAGATTTTCATTACTTGCAACAAGAAAACAGTTTCACGCAACCTAATGCGACTATTAACCAACAAATGATTGGCTGGGTCTGCAATGTTATGGGATCACGGCAAAACCGTGATTTGCTCGAGCTTTACTGTGGCAACGGTAACTTTACCATTCCACTAGCCGGTTACTTTCGCCAGATCATTGCCACTGAAATAGCTAAATCAAGCATCAAAATAGCGATCAAGAACTGTGAACTTAACCAAGTTGATAACATCAAGTTTATTCGTCTTAGTGCCGAAGAAACGACTGCGGCGCTAAATCAAGAGCGTGAATTTCGGCGTTTAGAGGGCATATCGCTAAAAGACTATGACTTTTCTACGGTATTAGTCGACCCACCTAGAGCGGGCCTCGATCAAGCGACTGTAAAGTTAGTCGCACATTTCGAAACCATCATTTATATTTCTTGCAATCCACTCACACTGAAGGAGAACTTAAAAGCTTTATTACCATCTCACGGCATCGAAGATTTTGCTATTTTTGATCAGTTCCCCTATACCGAGCACTGCGAAACCGGTGTAATATTAAAGAAGATCTCTAGACCCTAAAAACACATAGTAAAGCGAGTAAAACCAATATGAAAAACGCACAATTAACTGAATCTGAAATCCACGCACAAGCAACCCAATTAAGTGATTGGCAACTTACAGAAAACGGATTAGTTCGGCAATTTACATTTTCTGACTTTACTCGTGCCTTTGAATTTATGCAGCAAGTGGCGGTGTTAGCAGAACGCGCCAATCACCATCCTGAGTGGTCTAACGTTTACAACAAAGTCGAAATCACCTTAACCACTCATGAATATCAAGGAGTTAGTCAACGCGACTTTGACTTAGCCAATGCCATTAATTGCATTAGCTTATAAGCACAATAATATTTGTCACGCAACAAGTTTGATAGGAAGCCATTATGAAACAAATTTTCGATCTAACTCGGCGATATAAACGCTTACATTTTGGCTTTAAAAATAAATTTTTTACCGTAGTTACCCTAATGATACTCAGCTATTGCAGTCATACATACAGTCTTGAATTACAATCCATGCTGCCCCCCTTAACCATTAAAAGTTACGGAGAAATCGTATTAGATGACAGCTCAACTGATAGCTTAGACGACAGTACAGCAAAGTTCGTCCCTTGGTCTTCAGAGCAATTAACGGGGACAGTCACCCTACTGCAAGTTTTAGCCGCCTCACAAAAAGCCGCCGATTTGAATAAACGCTACCTCGATCAATTTAGCGCCCGCTTTGAAAATAATAACAGCGTCGATTCTGCTACTATCATTGTTAGCGATAATATTCCTCGCATGCTGGGAAGTTTTGTCAAGAAAGAGATAAAAAAGAATAAATTGCTTCATCCAAGAGCAATTATGGTGAATGACAAACAAGCATTGAGTAGAAGCGCTTGGCAACTACCAGAGACTATGGCCATTATAATCCTGCTTGATCATAGAGGCATCATTCAGCACTACCATGAAGGACAATTAACGCCAGATCAAGAACAGTTGTGGCTGTTAAGGACCGAGCAACTCGTCAATCAGGCTCAGCAATAAACGCTAAACGCCTACACAGGTGACGCAGCTTGCTGCTATCAGTTGCCCGGCATGGCTGCGTCGACTAGGTCTGGGCTGCTGATCGCGCGCTGACATCGCTTGGTAAATTTTACGCTCAAGCGAAATCACTTCTCTCTCATGCCGATGCGGATAAACGGTAGGGTTCATTCCCCCCATACGGATAAACTCTTCGGTTTCAGTTAAGGCTAATTTCACATGCAATAACTCATGCAAGAAACCATCGACGGGACTCGCGATGCATTGCCTGGCATCCTCATCACAAGCAGCATGTGATGCAAATACAGCTGCAGATCGACTATCAAAATAAACTTTAACGCGATTAACCGTAAACCGGCTGCCTTTAACTTCAGTACGAAAATCACCGGCCTTGAAGTGGATAGACCAAGGCTGATTTTTCAGACTCATTAGTAGCTCAAAGGCTTCGGGGCGAGCGGCAATATAAGCAGCCATCGACTGAATATCATCAGCAAAATATACGGGATCTTTTGCGCTTTTAATCCACTTCTTTAACAATAATTCAAACGCATGTTGGAACTTAACTGAAGCGTGATCGCTGATCAGCTCACTGTACTTATCGCCATGAAGCGATAAAGCATGGTCAGAATGCCTGTGATCAGGTTTCGCAATCTCCATTTCATGGGAATTCATATGGTAATGACTGAAGAGACCCAAGCGATTCACTATTGATGAAGCACCGTGGATACTAGAAGCATACACCACTTGTCCTCTCACTTGAGTGGCAGTTGATAATTCATTCGCGACCACCGAAGCGTTGTGCATGAACAAAGTCGAGGCCAATAACTTTATCGATATGAATAAAACACGGTGACGACGATCAACATCAACATCAACACTTACCTTACGTCGATCTTCTAAAAGAACCCAGCCTGCATCAAGCGCCAGAACCTGCAACTCAGCAAAAACATCGGGTTTGCTTTGAGCAAAAGTATCGTGATAAATCATCGTCTGTTGCCCGTCAACAACACAGAGTTTAACTGCATCATTAACCCGATAAAACATAAAATCTGAGCCAAAGAAAGCGATGTTTAAGCGTTTAATCTGGTCAAATTGGGGGCTGTCAAAAAGGGTATAAAATAGGCTGTTTGTTGAACAGTAGCTATGATAGCAATGGCTTAGTGCCGCTAAGGAACGCTGCTTTTTAGCCGCAAAAAAAGTAATGATTGCATTTGTAAGCTTGATGTAAGGCACTAAAAAATAAAACATTTTAATAAAATCTCATCAATGTGTAGCGTCTTTTATTTTACAGATTTAATTTTAGCTAATACGAGAAGTGCTTCAATAACGAAATATCAATTCTGCAGACCAGTTCTCAGTTTTAATTGAAATAATATAAGGACTTTCAAAGGAGGGAAACGCAAATAAAAGCAGAAAACAGCACCCACTAACTGCTGGCGGGTTACAATGATTTATCTCGATCAAAGAGCGTTATTCAAGCTCGATATGCACGCGCCGATTGTACGCTCGACCTGCAGCAGTTGAATTCGATTTTGCGGGTAAAGACTCACCAAAAGCGTGCGTTTCTAATAAACTAGGGTCAACACCTTGAGCTTGTAAATAGCTTGAGGTCGATGCCACTCTTTTCGAAGACAAGCTGAGATTATAAGCAATTGAGCCGATATTATCAGCATGACCTGAAAGCACTATCCGATCAAAACGATCGTCTTGTGTAATAAATGCCGCAATTCGATCCAATCGATCTTGAGACGCCGAAGTAATCTCTGATGAATTAAAATCAAAATGAATGAGGCTTGAAACCAATACCTCTAACTCCGCTAAGTTGCATTCATCATCGTCGTTAATCTCGTCATTATCTAGGAAAGCGCACGGCAACTTGAGGCTTTGATCTGAACCAACTAAACCCAAAAACGATGAACCGTTGTCTGTTATGGTGTTGGTGGAGTTACGTGGCACAATAACAGAGTCAGGAACAACTGTGACTGGCTCAGAAATGATAATACCTGGGGTCACAACTTGAATATTTTTAAACGTCAATAAATTATCTGACGTCCAAACACCAGCATTCTCAAATGGATTTATTACACCATTCACTGCATTAGCGCCAAGTCCACCATCGACAAAAATCAAATCACCATCAACATTAAACGTATCATCATTGCCGCCGCCAATAATATGTCCTGCAAGCCTGCCTTTATATTCAATATTAAGTGCCGCACCTTCTAATACATTGACATTATTAATAACTTTACCTGTCAACTTGAAATAATGGACATTAGAAAAATCGACCGCATTTTCTATCCAGTTATTGGTATTCAAACCAACACCATTGAGACCCGCAGTCCCCGTGTTCAGATCCGTAACCTGTATATTTGCTAGACCATAAACCTTATTCAATTGGCCTAATCCAACTATATCCATACTCTGAACATCAAAGCTAGCTATTTCAAAAATGTCCAGCTCACCCACATTCGAACTAAAACCAATATCAGTTTGAATATTATTAGCTAAAATATTGCCTTGCAGCTTAATTCTTCCTGCTGATAAGGCAACACTACCATTGACTGTATTTAAGCTACCATTAACATACATCTTGCCACTTTGCCCAACTAAACGAACCAGTCCAGGTGTGGATGTATCCAATCCTGTGGCACGAATGAGTCCTTGGTTATTAATGGCAAGACTGTAAGGATCTAACACACGACTACGCAGGTTAACATCATGTGCAATAATTTGACCATTTGCCGTGACATGAATGATCCCATCGGGGTCATTGGTATCAATGGCCTCGGTAATGTCAAATTGAATTAGATTATTTTCATCATAGGTGACGACAACACTTTGGCCAGCAACCGCATGAAAGCTACCACTCGAGACATTGACATCGCCATCAACAGTTATATGATCCGAAATAAAACTCACGTCATTGACAGGATTTAAACCTTTAATCGTGATGCCACTACCGACCCCATTATTAGTGAAATTAAAATTGCCGCCCTCAAAATCAGACGCACTTAAATCCAAGGTACTGACCACTAAACCAGGCAAATCAACACTACTGCTATTACCAAACAGAACGCCATTTTGATTAATAAAATAGACTTGGCTATTACCGCGCATCAGACCATAAATTGCGCTTGGGTTACCGCTCACATCTTCAATGAGCACTGAGGGTATTTGAGCTAAACCACTACCAGAATACAAGGCATTAAAAATTTCGCTTGCAGCGAGATTAAAACCTGCCCCGTTGAACTGGACCACTTGACCATTGGCCGTCACGCTTAATGTAGACTCGATTGTCGAATTGTGGGTGTAGCTTGCACTGCCAGCCACGCCACCAACATGGCTAAAATCCGCCTCACTCGGCAACGCCGTTACCAGGCATGTCAATGATAATGAAACGACAAAAACGATCGCACGCTTAAAATCATTGGTTAATATTTCCATGATTGTTAATCCTTTGATCATATTGAACTTTTTTATAAAAAATATTATCACTTACTGCATCTGATCAAATTGTACACATCTTGTTTATGGATCGCGACTCGCTTCAAGAATCTTACTGAATTTTTATACTGAGCGAGCACTATGAAGCAAATCTCTTTAAAAAACTATCCACCTTATCAGTCGATTAAAATGTTAGGGCCAATGCCAACCAATACTGGCCATTGTCGCCAGACTGTGACTCAGAGCCATCAAGAGGCCGCGCCATTGCAATAGAAGCAAATATCTCAGGTTCTGGAAAAGTGAATCTCGCCTCGATCCCCCAACCTGAGAGTTCTTGTTTTTGACCATCACCATTCTTCTTTTGGCCAGCTTTGCCTACCGCATAATCAGCAAACACAGACAACTGCACAAGTTCATTCCATGTGTAGTCACGATAAGCAATGGAGTCTAATAACCCACCGCCATTAGTCTGCCATGCTAAACTGGCTAAGATACCGGTGTCACGTGCGTATTCTGCTACTGGATAGGCTCTAACCGAATATGGCCCGCCTAAACTCATTTTCTCAAGTGTCGAAAGCAAGTCCTCGGTGTATTGACCGTGAATATGAAAAAACAATGACTGATTTCGGCTTAAAGTCTGTAAACGCGTATAACTAGCATTGTATTTAGTAAACTCGCCACTGAGTGTTTTTGTACCATCGATAGCCTCAGTCAAACTATTATTATTGCCGCGACTGTTCATCGCGCCAAAACTGTTGTTTAACCCCTGAGAAACACTCAAGCTCGCGCGGTAAATACCTTTGAAGCGGTTGTCAACACCTTCTGCCAGCAGGGCAGCATCGATAACAGCAAGACGATCAACGCCTTGATCACTATTGAATTGGTCAATAAAAATATTTGACCGTTTGACGGCTAGGCCTAACTGGGACGATACAGTAAGATCACGACTTTTTAACCAGTGTGAACGCACATACATTTGACCAATCTCAGTGTCACCTTCAATCGCATTATTGTTAGTGAGTGGTCCTTGAATGTCTAGACGAGTCTTTGAAAAACCCGCTCCGAAGGTATGCAGTAACGAGGGCTCTGTGATTTCATACGTCATTCGTGCATTGCGCATATCCCCAGAGTCAAAAGTTTTTAAAGCATCGACTGATAATTTATCACGATGACCGCTGAGGTTATTGGCCGTCACTCCCATCGATAGACGCGCCACGCCTGAAACATCAGCACCGTAATTATCGGCTTTAATTAAATACTCAAGTTTATCCTCTTCAAGCACTTTTACCGCCATTCGAGTTTCGCCTAAATCATCACCGGCTTTAAATACGGCAGTGGCTGATAAGCCCGGTAAATCATTTAAACGCAAGATCTGGCTTTCAATAGTCGACACTTTAACTGGTTTACCTATCGCCGTCTGAAATGGGTGGCTTAAAACCTCGGCACGATAATCCAGATTATCTTCCACCACCACATCGCCCAGTGTGCCGATTAAGACTTGCAATGAAACTTCGCCGCTTTCAATTTCTTGCGCTGGTAATAGTGCTTGCGCCAACATAAAACCGTTATCACGCAAATATTGAGTAAGCAAAAAAACTAAGTCATCTAATTGAGCAAGATTGAGCTGTTGATGATATTGCGCTAAATAATCAACCGTTAACTGTTTAGCACCCGCCGATTGTGTCGCTGTCAATGCGGCAGGCTGATCATAATTAATTACAAACTGCTTGATAGGAATTGTTGCGCCGCCATCATCTTCTAACGGCTTCACGCCAACTGCAGGCACTGAGACGATATCGTCTGCCACCACTTCGGGTAGCAATGGCAGTTCGCGCTCTGGTTGAAGTATATTGGGAACAGAGGACTGCGCCATACTATGCATACTGACAAAACTGAATAACCAGCTTAATAGGACTATTTTGATGTATATCGATGGCATATCGATCATCTTTTTCATTATTGGCACAAAAGATCTATTATAACCTATTACCGCCAACCTTTGAGCGAATAAAAATCAAACATAATGAAGATGAGAACAACAATAAGGCACCTGGTAATGGCACAGCGGTCGTATCAATATCGACGACAAAATCATTCGCCTCATAAGCGCCATTAAAACTGGTGACCTTTAAATCAGTTTCAGCTATGAGATAATTAACAATAGGATTATTTGAAGAGACAATATCACCCCATTCATCCTCTACATCCCTATTAATGCCCAATATCCGATCGGTATAACAGTTATTGCCATTGGATTCCTGCGGCAAAGCGAAACCACAGACTTTGGTTGAGGAATGAATTATATTGAGTCCAAAACTATCACTACTTGAGCTTGCTAAATTGATTGGGGAACCATTAACGATCAGCGACTGATCACCAACCAAACCAAACAGCACGATACTGTTCAACGCAACTGAGGTATCCCAGGTTAGATCCCATGTCATTTTTCTACCACCGCTCAACACCAAAGAAACTGGTCCTGTATTGGTTTGATCTAAATTGGTATTCTGTAAGTTAATATTGATCGTATTGACCTCGGCATCAGCAGAGTAGCCGATATTTCTATAAACCCCTAAGTAAATTAGCTCTTCGCTGTTGTTTGCCTCAGGTGAGGCGAGAGCAAAATCTGTCTCTCGCTGCACATACTCAGCAGATCCAAATTCAAATGTATTAACTTCATTTGCTTGCGGGTTTGACGAGACCCCACTTGAAAAACTAACTTGGGCAGCATTTACCGATATGACACAAGAAAACATTAGCATTCCAGCTATTATTTTTTTCACGATTTAAGTCCCCTAATTTGAAAATCCAATAAGGGTGTTGGGTAAATGCATAAAAGAAATAAAACAAGATAAAACACAGAAGAGTGCTTTAAAAACAGCTTTCATCTGTATGACAAAAAGCTGTAGAGCCCTATTTTATTGTCGATAAATGCAAAACGCCGCATTACCACCCAATTCAAATAAGAGCCAAGGGAGTTCTATAGTACGCTTTACAACCAATAAGTCAAACGTTTTTATCAAAAAAACAAGCTAAAGTAAGTCGCTGATGCTTCAATATTAACTTATAAGTGTATGTTTTTTATGATATATGTTGATTTTATATTGGTTATAAAAATAAACTTCATAATTAAATGCTGCATTGATAAGCGCCTCTAATCTGCACCTCCTCTAAATCGACTCAATATCTTCATCAGCAAGAAAATCTGCTACTTTAGCGTTGAACTGTTCTGCCCGCTCAACATGAAGCCAATGACCGGCATCCGCAATTGTCTGAAAAGTAGCGGCAGAAAACAACTTACGCGCACTAACTTCATACTCATCTCGCCAATAATGCGATTGCCCACCGGATATAAATAAACAAGGACAATGCGCCGGCTGGCCATTTTCCGGCAGATGGATTGCACCTCTTAAAGCATCATAACTGGCCATAATCGCCGGCAGATGCATGCGCCACTGCCACCCATTCGATGATCGCTCAAGGTTCTGCAACAGCAATTGAACCACTGCAACGTCTTTAAGCTGCTGGGTGAGGTTCGCTTGTAGCTCGGCGCGCTGGCGGTACTGTGATAAATCAATCGCACTTAAAACGGCAAATAAATCATTATGCTCCGGTGCATATGGCACTGGTGCAATGTCGGCAATGATACATTTATCGGTTTGATCAGGGTAATGAAGCGCGATAGACATGGCGACCTTACCCCCTAAAGAGTGGCCGATAAAATGAGCCTTAGCTATACCGAGGTCGTTTAATAAATTCACCACGCTGTCGGCTAACAAGGTGAAATCCATTACATCAGTTCGAGGTGAACGACCGTGATTCAGTAAATCAACACTGAAAACTGAGTAGTCGTCTGCCAAGCTTCTGGCCAATGCACCGAGGTTACGCCCCATACCTAATAGACCATGTATTAGAACCACTGGGCTCTCATTAGGTCGTGGCTCAGCTAAGCCAGTATGGCTGTAGTGCAGTGGCTCTATGCAGGAAATATTTTTCATAATGTAAGTTCATGCTCGCGCGACAAATCATGGTGAATATTGTAAAACATAAACCTATCACATCGTGATTCAAATAAGCCCTATTGATGACCAACAAACAGTACTTTGTTTTATGAACACTCGGCCAGATACGTGGCTTTGACAGCCAAACACCCCTGCCTTACCATACTATGATGGATATTCTACAGCAACAAGATTGCGACTTAACCCTAGCTGAAGGGCTAGAACTTTATTATGAATCCTTTCCCGCTTCACGTTCGCCACTAAGAGACAATACCAATAGCGGCAATTTACTCAGAAATCATGACTGCACGCATGTGATATTCGGTCTAGATACAAGCATTGAGCAAGAGGTACTGCTCGATATCTGGGTCTTATTTGGCTGCCACTTCCGCTTCGCTAATCTTATCGCCTATGCCAAATTGCCACAGCTAAAAGGCCTTTACCGTCAACTCTTCGATGACTATGGTATTCGGGGCATACTAAAGATCTACCGCAATAATTTTGATCGTATCCGTTCGGTTTTCAAAAAGGCACGTAATATGCATAAAAAATGGGCTCTAGAATGTCCAGAACATTATCTCGACCGATCAATTCAGGACCTACGTCAAGAATATGGCATCAACATTCTAAATAGCAATGAGCACTGAAATTGATTTTTGTCCCAATACTTTAAAATCAAATGTACTTACAGGAAGTGTCGCCACTATAATTCACCCTATTACTATGAAGCGATAATAAGAGAGATCAATATGAATAACGTAACAATCTTTCAGCAAAGCTTTCGCTTTTTCCTGTTTACCTTGTGCGCATCTTTTCTATTCGCTTGCCAAAATACATCACTTAATGACACTCTTTACCCATTTTCATTTAACGATGAAAAAATAGCATCGTCACCAATCAAAAAAATCACAGTCGCGCATGTTAACTTTGGTGCACCTTCAAAAAAGTACCTGCGTGATGAACAAGGTAAAATCGATAAATACGTAAAAAAACAACTTAAAGACAGCGGCTATGCGATTGCTAATAACGCCCAGTTCCAGCAAGCCTGGCGAAAAGCCATTAGACAATATGGGCAACCCTACGACAGCTACACCTCGCAAATCAATCAGCGTGCATTTATGCGTGTCATGTACACCGTCTTGCAAGAAATTAAACAAAATAGCGACATCGATGCCGTTGTATTCACTGATTTAATTGAACGACAAGTCAGCTTTAGCAACGGCTCTAGCCGAACTGCACGGTGGGACGGCGTTAGTAGAAAACCAAAAATTAAAGGCGCAGGTACTGGGGTATCACAGGGCTTTGATTGGATGCAAACTGTGCCAGCTGTATCAATACTAGTGACTATTTATCATGTTGATGGCCAACGTCTTTTCCAAAGCGCAGGCGGCATTGAAATCACTCGGATAATTGACCCTAATCGAGGCAACGGGCGCTTTGTTAGAAGAGAAAATATTTTCAACAGCCCGTCCCATATCAACAAAGGTGTGGCCTTAGCGTTGCACCCATTTGCCGTCATGGATGATTACCCAAAGTCACCCGATCAATAGTTTTGACAATAAATCCTTCGACTCATGTGTCGAAAAATTTAACAAAAAATGACAAAGAGTGAACCTATGAGTATTTGGTTTGAACCCGTCACCTTCGAAAAAATAGAGCGGCTACAACAAGGCATTGACGGACAAGGTACCTTAATGACCACATTAGATATTAAAGTAACGGTCATCGGAGAAGATTCGCTAACAGCAATTATGCCAGTTAGACCCACCATACACCAACCGTTTGGCCTCGTGCATGGCGGTGCTAGTATAGCCTTAGCCGAGACAGTGGCTAGCTATGCTGCTAACTTTGCTGTCGACCAACGTTACTATTACTGTGTCGGACAGGAAATTAATGCTAATCACCTTAAAGCCTCACGAACCGGAATCTTAACCGCCATCGCTAAACCGATTCATTTGGGTAAGCGAAGTTCTGTATGGGAGATTTTAATTCACAATAGCGATGAGCACTTATGCTGCGTTTCTAGAATGACCGCGGCTGTGGTGAAACGCTAGGCTTCTACAATCAAGAACCCTTAACCAGCTAAAAAACTGATCGTTCGCGATATCTCACACAGCGGCCTACCTGATTCTACAGCCCAGTCATTAAACACTGATTGCACCTCTCGCAGGGCGGCTTTAGAAGTCGGCGGCCTATCCACGACACCGAGACCGATTAAAACGGCTACCGTGTCGTCGGTTAATAGAAATGTATCAATGCCTGCCATACGTAAAAAACGCTGTGCTGAGTGACCACCTAAATGGGCACCCTGACGTTTCAGCTCAAAACAAAGGCCCACGATATCGTCACTAGGCCAATCGACCAACCAACGGGCAAAACTACCATGCGTTTGAGCTAACTCATCAACCATTACGGCATTGGTTCGAATCGACTTAAGCTTACCCCAATGGCGAATAATGCCATCCGCCTGCAGAATATCTTCTAGCCCCTCATCACTCAAGGCGGCTAAAGCATGAGGGTTGAAGCCAAAGCATGCTTTTTCGAAGGCCGGCCATTTCGCATCAACCATTTTATGCTGTAAACCGGCACGAAATATGCGACGACACATAATTGAAAGATAATCAGCATCAGATCGTGCTAATAACACACGCTTGGATAGCGGTGTCGGTAAGTTGGCCTCAAAATCCGCCGGCGTGGCAAAACGCTTCAATGCCTGACTATAGATCCACTCAAAGGACCGATTTTTTTTCTGAGTCAACGGTAAGTCCTCAAACAAACAACTGTGCTTTCAAGAACAAGCTTTCACTCAACAGCAGCAAATTTTAATGACGCTGAATTAATGCAATAACGCAAACCAGTTGGGGCAGGACCATCATTAAATACATGGCCTAAGTGTGCATCGCATTGACTGCAAGTCACTTCTATGCGAACCATACCATGAGACGCATCGTGATGTTCATCAATCATATTTGATACTGCTGGTTGATAAAAACTGGGCCAACCCGAACCTGAATCGTATTTATGCGCTGAGTCGAATAATTGACTACCGCAGCATTTACACAGATAGTGGCCTTTCCCTTTATGTGCGTTATATTCGCCAGTAAAGGCTCTCTCCGTACCTTTTTTACGCGTGATTGCATACTCTTCCGCTGTCAGTTCTGAGCGCCATTGCTCATCAGTTTTCTCTAACTTTGCCATATTGCACCTTTTTTTGTTTAGATGGGCCTAATTTTATGCGAATGAAACAACTATATAGGCTCTGTTCAGACGAGACAGCTGAAATTTTGTTGATATTTCATCGTCAGTTTAACCTAGCAAGGTCTATAATCTTAATACGAGCAGATAAAATAAGCAGACCAGCTTAAGTATCATCCACTGGGCACGGCTATGGCTAAAATCAGCAAATCCAGCAAATTGCAAAACGTATGTTATGACATTCGCGGCCCCGTGCTGCGAGAAGCGACTCGCCTAGAAGATGAGGGCCATCGGGTACTGAAACTCAATATTGGCAACCCCGCCGCCTTTGATATGCTAACACCCGATGAAATTCTGCAAGACGTAATTCGTAATCTACCCGAAGCGCAAGGTTATTGTGATTCGAAAGGCTTATATTCTGCAAGAAAAGCCATCATGCAAGATTTTCAACTTCGCGGAGTACACAGTGTAGAAGTCGACGATATTTATTTAGGTAATGGCGTTAGCGAATTAATTGTTATGGCCATGCAAGGCTTACTTAATAATGGCGATGAGGTGCTCGTACCTGCGCCTGATTATCCCCTTTGGTCAGCCGCTGTATCGCTCTGTGGAGGCACGCCGGTTCACTATGCCTGTGACGAGCAAGCCGACTGGCAGCCAGACATCGCTGACATAAAAGGTAAAGTAAGCGATAAAACCCGGGCTATTGTGGTCATTAACCCCAACAACCCGACGGGTGCAGTTTATGAAAAAGAGGTACTCGAGCAAATTGCTAACCTTGCTCGTAATCATAATCTTGTCGTCTGCGCCGACGAAATTTATGACCGTATCCTTTACGATGGCACTGAGCATACACCCTTTGCCACACTGGCTCATGACCTACTTTGCCTATCATTCAATGGACTTTCTAAATCGTATCGATTAGCTGGCTTTCGTTCAGGGTGGATGGTAATTACCGGCCGTAAAAATGACACCCTTGATTTTATTGAAGGCTTAGACATTTTGGCGTCTATGCGGTTATGTGCAAACGTGCCAGCACAATTTGCCATTCAAACAGCTTTAGGTGGGTATCAAAGTATTAATGACTTGGTATTACCCACCGGTAGGCTGGGTGCTCAGCGCGATGTTGCTTACAACAAACTGATGGAAATTCCGGGCATAAGTTGCGTCAAACCTAAAGGAGCAATCTATATGTTCCCGAAGCTAGACGAAAAAATCTACCCTATTGTTGATGATGAGAAGCTTGTCTTAGACTTACTAATCGAGCAAAAAATGCTGTTAGTACAAGGTTCAGCGTTTAACCTTAATAGCAAAAACCACTTACGCATTGTCTTTTTACCCGAGCATTTTGTGTTGAGTGATGCGATTGATCGACTAGCTAGCTTTTTATCGGGCCAGCGAAAATAAATCGTTAAATAGCTTGTTTGTTATTGCTAGAATCAACATTTACAAACGTCATACTAGTTGAAAATAAAACCTTCTCTGGCTCAGGGCAAATTACGGTACCGAAAACACTGACTTTATAGGTCACTGAGGTTTTGCCCAAGCGTTGCTGTTCAACACGAAATAACAACACCTCGCCATTATCAATACCGTAACGAAATTCGACATTATCCATGGCTACGGTCACAAACCGTCGACCTGGAAAGTCAACCGTTGCCGTAATATAGGCAAACTCGTCGATCCAATTAAGCAAATTACCACCAAATAAATGACCGTAATGATTAATATGCTCAGGTAGCACTAACTTATAATGGTCCATAAGATTTTACCTTTTTAAACGTCGTAAGAACGACTAATCATCCAGCAAAAAACGCATCGACAACATAGCAGTCACCGCAGGATTAAAATGCGCGCCTGAAATTGCTATGAATACCCAGATCAACGTTGTTAGGCCCACACCAGTAGCAAGGGTATTAGCCAACAATATACTCAAGGTGTCGGCAGAAAGATTCTGCCCCATAATCCCGGAACCAATCACAATCATGACTAAAAAAGCGGTGCCAATCACCTCAGAAATCACTTTTCTTAACAAACTAATATTCATGATGATTAGTATAACGCCCTTTGTGACAAGCTAATGAAAAAGACAGGCTTTTATTAAACGCTCCTTATAGATTCCAACTAACAACATTAATTAAGAAAACTCCTACTTAAATAACCTAAAGATTAATTTTGGCGTAACGTTAAGGTATAACTGATAATCCTCTAAATGCCCCCATTTTTTATTAGCCCTCGCTTCCAGCAGTCTGATACCACTGACGTAATTGAGTAATAAATAGGTAAATACTGGCGAGAACAACGCTAAATAATTCATTCCGCTAAACGACGGTACACTCATAACTGCGATGCCCAACCAGAGCGTAATCTCTCCAAAATAATTGGGATGCCTTGACCGAGCCCATAGGCCTTGATTGATAAACCGATCTTTATTTTTCTCGATTGCGCGGAAAGCAGATTTTTGATTATCCGCAATCACTTCAATAAGCCACCCGATAACAAAGACTGTCAAGCCAATGCCAAACAGATAATTGACGATAGCACCTGATGAACTGGAAATAGCCACTAACGCCGAAGAGGAACAAATGAACACCCACATACCCTGTAAGGTCCAAGTCATCAAAAATTGTGCGAACGACACTTTAATCGAATCAAAGCGCTGATCTTTTCCCGTTTTGATAATGCGCATAAAAAGAAAAGAGCCTAATCGAACAGCCCATAAGAGTACGGCTGTCGCGATAATTAAATTGCCGAGCTTGAAATCTTGAAAACTATCAGTGACAAATAAGCTATAAATAAAAATACTGATATAAGTAAGACTTCCGGTTAAGTCATAGAACTTTTCGGTCTTTAAAAAGAAAGCAGGCATAAAAGCCAACCATTGAATCGCAAAAGCGGCTACAAAGATATGTTTGAACAGCTTAGATTGATTTGCATCAGTGCCACCCAACAATACTAGAACTGCATAAACAGCCGTGAAGGTAAAAACGATCAATGTGAAAAATAGATACTTCATTCCCACTCAATCGTCGAAGGTGGTTTACTCGATACATCATAAGTAACGCGTGCTACATGTTCAATCTCATTCATAATTCGACGTGAAACCATCTCGAGCAACTCATAAGGCAAATGGGCCCAACGGGCGGTCATAAAATCGATTGTTTCCACTGCACGTAAGGCAATCACCCACTCGTAACGACGGGCATCACCTACCACACCGACAGATTTAACCGGCACAAACACCGCAAAGGCTTGGCTGGTTTTATGGTACCAATCGGCCTTGTGCAGTTCTTCGATAAAAATCGCATCAGCTAAGCGCAGAATATCTGCATAGTCTTTTTTTACTTCACCTAAAATACGCACACCTAAGCCTGGTCCCGGAAAAGGATGACGGTAGACCATATCGTAAGGCAGGCCTAATTCCAAACCCATTTTGCGCACTTCATCTTTAAATAATTCACGCAACGGCTCAACTAACTTCAGCTTCATATCTTCAGGCAAACCACCAACATTATGGTGCGATTTAATGACTTTGGCTTTACCGTTTTTAGCGCCAGCTGATTCAATTACATCAGGATAAATTGTGCCTTGCGCTAGCCAATTAGCATCCTGTATTTTTTCAGATTCATCATTGAAAATATCGATAAACGTATTGCCGATAATTTTTCGTTTTTTCTCAGGGTCACTAACACCGGCTAAACCATCTAAAAACCTCGACTCTGCATCAACCCTGATTACATTAACGCCCATATTTTCAGCAAACATCGACATCACTTGATCACCCTCATTAAGGCGCAACAAGCCATTATCGACAAACACACAGGTCAGTTGGTCGCCGATAGCACGATACAGTAAAGCGGCGACGACTGACGAATCAACACCACCTGACAAACCTAATATCACCTGCTCATCGCCAACCGTTTGTCGCACTCGAGCAATGACTTGCTCAACAATATTGGTAATAGTCCAAAGTCCTTCACAGCCACATATATCCCGAGTAAAGCGCTCAATCAATTGCTGACCGCTAACGGTATGGGTAACTTCAGGGTGAAACTGTAGACCATAAAATTGCCGCTCCAAATCAACCATGGCTGCAATCGGTGCACTGTCAGTCTCTGCTAATAAAGTAAAATTATCAGGGAGCTCAACCACTTTATCGCCATGACTCATCCAAACGTCAAGATGCACACCGGTATCAATTTCATCGTTACCAATTCCACGCGTTAGTTCGGTGTCAGCTAAAAGACGTACCTTCGCATAGCCAAATTCTCGTTTATCGGAGGTTTCAACCTTACCGCCTAATTGAGCCGCCATGGTTTGCATGCCATAACAAATACCCAATACTGGAACACCTAAGGTAAAAACGATAGTCGGAGCTACGGGCGCATCATCGCCCGTGACCGTTTCAGGGCCACCCGATAAAATAATCCCTTTGGGATTAAACTCAACAATACGCTCTGGCTCTATGTCCCAGGGCAAAATTTCTGAATAAACCCCCGCTTCCCTGACTCGACGAGCAATAAGTTGGGTATACTGCGAACCAAAATCAAGAATTAAAATACTTTGCTGCTGAATAGCTGAACTCATAATGACCTAATATAGAGAATAATGATCACAGTACTTAAGCACTGTCTATAAAACATTATTGAATGATTTAGCGTACAGGGTAGTTTGGTGACTCTTTAGTGATACTAACGTCATGCACATGACTTTCGCTCATACCAGCTGAGGTGACTTTGACAAATTCAGGTAGGGTGCGCATTAGCTCGATCGTCTCACAACCGGTATAGCCCATTGCGGACTGCAAACCACCAACTAATTGAGCGACGATGCGATTAACTGGGCCCTTATAAGCCACGCGTCCTTCGATACCCTCTGGGACTAACTTTTCAGTACCCGCACTGGCATCTTGGAAATAGCGGTCACTGGAACCCTGAGTTTGAGCCATAGCGCCAATCGATCCCATACCCCGGTAAGCTTTATAGGTGCGTCCTTGGTACAACTCCACCTCTCCTGGCGCCTCTTCAGTCCCAGCTAACAAGCTACCGACCATGATGGCGTGAGCGCCAGCGGCAACAGCTTTTGAAATATCACCTGAAAAACGAATACCGCCGTCTGCAATGACAGGTACTTTTCCATCCAGTGCTTTAACCACATCTGAAATAGCCGATATCTGCGGTACCCCGACACCCGTCACAATTCGAGTCGTGCAAATAGAACCAGGGCCAATTCCCACTTTAACCCCATCAGCACCAGCTTCAACCAATGCTATAGCTGCTGCGCCGGTAGCAATATTGCCGCCAATAACTTCAGTATCCGGAAATTTCTGCTTAATCCATCTGACACGTTCTATTACATTCAGAGAGTGCCCATGAGCTGTGTCTACAACTAAAACATCAACACCTGCTTCGATTAGTGCAGCCACACGCTGTTCAGTATCTCCACCAACGCCAACCGCCGCACCGACGCGTAACTGGCCCGAGCTGTCTTTACATGCGCTGGGAAAGCGTTGCGCCAAATCCAAATCTTTTACAGTAATCATGCCGCAAAGTTGAAATTCATCATTTACGACTAGGACTTTTTCGATTCTGTTTTCGTGTAGCACTTGTTTTACCTGGTCAGCCGAGGTGCCCTCTCTCACTGTCACTAACCGATCTTTAGGGGTCATAATCGTCTCGACAGTGACATTGTAATCGGTTTCATAGCGCACATCACGACTGGTCACGATACCGACTAAATCACCGTGTTTCATTACAGGTACGCCTGAAATATTATGCTGCTGTTTAATATTCAATAATTCGCTCACCGGAGCACTGGCTTCAATCGTAATTGGATCACGCACCACGCCACTTTCAAACTTTTTCACCGCACGCACTTCTTTTGCCTGTTTCTGAACGGTCATATTTTTATGCACAAGGCCGATACCGCCAGCCTGCGCTAGAGCAATAGCTAAACGCGACTCGGTGACGGTATCCATTGCCGAAGAAACAATCGGAATATTAAGTTGAATTTTATTGGTCAACTTCGTTTGCATATTAACATCGCGGGCAACAATTTCAGAATATGCGGGCAAGAGCAATACATCGTCAAAGGTAAGGGCTTCGTATGCGATTCTTGGCATCAAACAGCTTCCTGTATATGAACCAATTTGAACGTTTAAAAAACGCTCAAAGAATGGTATTCATGAATGAGAAAAGTGCAGTCGGAGGATCATTTTGAAACAACTGGCTCAGGGTCCCGAGTCAAACAACTGCTTGCTTAATCGCATTATAAGGCAGTATTAGGCATGGGTAAACTGGTATCACTGCGCTAAGAAGCATACAATAAGCGAATGAAATCAGACTTAACGGGGGATCAAACTCCGATTTTGACAGTTACTGAGCTGAATCAACAGGCTAGAGACTGTCTTGAAAACAATTTTGGCAGAATTGAGGTTGAAGGAGAAATCTCGGATTTACTCCAACACCGCTCAGGCCACTGGTACTTCACACTCAAAGATGAACAAAGCCAACTCCGCTGTGCGATGTTCAAATTTCAAAATAGAACGGTTCGATTTCAACCAGAAGACGGCCAGCAAGTTCAACTAAAAGGCAAGCTTAGTCTCTATGCGCCACGCGGCAACTATCAATTCATTGTTGAAAGAATGCAAGCAGCGGGCAGTGGACAGCTTCAAAAGGCGTTTGATGCGCTGAAAATCCGGCTGGCCCAACAGGGCTGGTTTGACACTGACAACAAACAAGCCCTCCCCTCGTTGGCTAAACAAGTGGTTATTATCACCTCTCCCCAAGGTGCCGCTATCCGTGATATGCAAACCACTTTCGCCCGCCGTTTTGCCGGTATTCGCTTAGTGATCATTCCAGTGCCAGTACAGGGAGACGGCGCTGCCCAAGCGATCGCTGAGGCCATTGCTAAAGCCAATCAATGGGCTAAAGCTTCGGATCAAAGCAAGCCCTTACTGAGCGTGGGTCGAAAAAAAGAAGTATTAGCTCCTGAAGCGATTATTATTGGTCGAGGCGGCGGATCACTTGAAGACCTATGGGCCTTCAATGAACTGGTGGTTGCAGAGGCTATTCATGAAAGCGCGTTACCCATTGTTAGCGCCGTCGGCCACGAGACCGATACCACCATCGCCGATCTCGTCGCCGATGTTCGAGCCGCAACCCCAACCGCTGCTGCCGAACTGCTTAGCCCTGATAGAGCCGCCTTGGAACAACAGTTTGCCAGTTTCTCTGACCAGCTCAAACGCCAACTTAATTATCGCCTTAATGAGGCCCAAAGCTTGCTAAAAGGCTTAGCACGCCGAGTTAAACACCCCAGTCACCAATTGAATCAACAGGTACAACGGGTCGATCACCTAGATAATCAACTATTCCGCTCAATTAATCAGACCCTCAGCAATAAAAGGCAACTACTCGAGCAGTTACAACAGCGCTTAATGGTTAGTTCACCTGCTGAAACGATTCAACAGCAGCAAGTAGACACGCAAAACCTATCTCAACGACTGTCGCTGGCGATAAACCACTCGCTGCATAGCCGTCAATTAGAATGGCGACGATTAGTTGAAACGCTGCATGTGGTCAGCCCGCTAGCGACCCTGAACCGGGGCTATTCGATCGTCACAGCGGCTTCCGGCGATATCCTTCGCTCACACACTAGCGTCATAAAGGGCGATGAAATCAATGCTAAGCTGGCTGATGGCGACTTACAGTGTGTGGTTGTGTCATGCACTGAGCAGAATCAAAAAAGCCCCTAATTTAAAGGGCTTTAAAGCAATAAATAAAAAGCTCTATAGAAGACTGCAAGTTATCAGTAATTGGCAGGGAGTCGACGATGAATCACAATATGCCTATTTTCAAAGCTGATATAACCACCGATAGTCAAATCTTTTAGAATTCGAGCTACCATTTCTCGCGATGCCCCCACACGATCGGCAATATCCTGCTGAGTCAACTTCTCTTCGACATAAAACTCGTCATTACGCTCAGTTGCCAAACTGTTGAGCACTTTCGTCACGCGACCGTAGACATCTTGCAGGGCAAGACTTTTGACTTTCTCCGTTAGGGCACGCACGCGACGAGTGATATTTCGAATCAGGGTTTTAGCGATGTTAGGATGTTGGTCTAAGACTTGATTAAAATCTTGCTTATAAATGATACAAAAGTCGGCTTTTTCCATGGTTCTAACCGATGCAGAGCGACGATCATCATCCAATAATGCCAGCTCACCAAAGTAATCACCATGACCCAGCGTGTTCATGATGAACTCTTTGCCATTTTTATCACTGCAATACACCTTCACTTTGCCTGATTCAATCACGTAGAGCGAGTCAGCAACGTCATTTTCATTAATGATCACGGTGTTTTTAGGGTAACTTCTATGAATGCTTGTCTCTTCTAAGGCAGCCAATTCTACATCAGATAAACCAGAAAAAATCTCAACGCTCTTCAACACACTCACAAGGATCATCTCCAAAGATTTTAAAAAATACGCCGCTAGAATCGCTTTATTCACGGTTATTATTAACGACGCGCTTAGGAGGTAATTTTCAACTATTTCACCCCTCAATATCAAGACAATAACGATAAAACAGGGTAAATAAATTGATTTAATGGTTTCGAATAAATTAAACACGGTTTTTATCAGATATCTATACGAATTTTTGCAAAAAAACACCTTCATCGGACCAATCAAATCACAAAAAAAGAAAAGATATTGCTTGGGCTTGGCAAATAAATCTTATACAAAGCTAAGTTCACGGTATAATGAAATCATAATTGAAATAAACACTGAGCTTAAACCACATCTCGAGTAATAGAGAATGACTAATAGCGTACCCACACGCGAGCTAGTTAGACTGCAAGGCCTGCAAGTAAAAGTAGGTCAATTGTTAGTCAAAAATAAGCTGGATGATCTTATAAAAGACGATTTAAGTCGGCTCTATGAGGCACTTGAGCTAAGTGTTTCTAAACTAGATAGCCTAAACCTTCAGGGAATCGCTCTAAATAACATCGATAACGCAGAAACTCGTCACGATATTCGTAATGCCATTGGTATTACCAAAGGCTACGCAGAACTGATCAAGGACACGGTTGAATCACCCAGTGCCTCACTAAGCAATCTGCTCGATAAAATTATGCTTTGGTCGGCAAAAACGATTTCAACCCTAGAGAGAACACCGATCAAGCGAGATAACAGTAAACCAAGTCTCATTCATTCACTTAAACCCCAGCAAGAGTACCGTGGCCATATTCTCATTCTTGATGATGAACCGGCTAACAGAGAATTACTAAGTCGCCATATTCAGCAATTAGGTATGAAACCCTTTGCTTGTGAAAAAGCCGAGCAAGCCTATGAAGTCTTACAGAACAATGATATAGATTTAATTTTACTCGATCTTATTATGCCTGAGGTGAGTGGCCACCAAGTCTTAGCTGACTTAAAAGCTTCACAACTTTGGCGTGCTATACCTGTCATAGTCATTTCAGGCATGAGCGACCAAGAGGAAGTCATCCGGTGCATTCAAGCTGGGGCTGATGACTACCTGCAAAAACCCTTTAATAAAGTTTTATTGCAGGCACGCCTTTATGCCGGCCTAGATCGAAAAAGCTGGGTTGACAAAGAGCGCCATCTCAGCAGCGAACTAGAAAAAAGTCAGCGCTTTATAAAAAATACTTTTGGACGCTACTTATCAACTGAAATAGTATCCAAACTTCTTGACAAACCTGACGGCTTAGATATGGGCGGCCAATTACAAACCGTGACTATTTTAATGGCTGATATTCGTGGCTTCACCACGATTAGCGAGTCACTGCCGCCGCAAAAAGTCGTCAAGGTGCTTAATAACTATCTCGGCACCATGGCGGAAATTATCATGGCTCACGATGGCACGGTCGATGAATTTATTGGCGATGCCATTTTAGCCTTATTTGGAGCGCCAGTAGCCAAAGCGGACGACAGCGCCAGAGCAATTGCTTGCGCCCTCGCCATGCAAGCGGAAATGGATGCAATCAATGCGCGTAATATCGCGGATGGACTTCCCAGCATTGGCATCGGTATTGGGATCAATACAGGTGAAGTCGTCGCTGGAAATATTGGCTCAAAGAAACGCGCCAAATATGGCGTGGTCGGACATGCTGTTAACGTCACATCAAGAATTGAAGACCAAACCCTACCTAGCGAGATATTGGTCGCAAAATCGACACTTGATGCCTGTTCACTGGCGTGTAAATTAGGCAGGCAAATTGAATTACGCCCTAAGGGGGTATCCGAAATTATCAACGTCAGTGCCGTTGAATCAATCGATACCACAACGTCTAGTCAACCATCGCAATTCGACTCAGCAGGAGAAAAATAATGACTCGATTGTTACTGGTTGAAGATAATGAAATGAATCGCGACATGCTCACTCGAAGGCTAAAACGTAAAGGCTTTAAAATTGATGCTGCCGGTGATGGCGAGCAAGCACTAGTAATGATTAAAGAATCTATACCTGATTTAGTGTTAATGGACATGAACTTACCGATTAAAAATGGCTGGATGACCTGCCAGGAAATCCGTGCCAATCCTAATACAGAAACACTACCTATTATTGCTCTAACAGCCCATGCCATGGCTGAAGACAAACAAAAAGCGTTAGATGCAGGCTGCAATGACTACACAACTAAACCTATAGACTTTCCTTTATTACTTGAAAAAATCGATGCTCTTTTGACCCTCAATAAAAAAAAGGGAGATTAAGCTGTGCTTACTCCTCCTCGGTTAACGCTAAGATTAAGACTTTCAATATCTATCATTGCTATCGTTGCGCTATTTACTTTAACTAATATCACCTACCAGGTCAGTAGTGAAAATCGCAATCTACGCCTCGACAACCTTCAAAACGCAGTTGCCAGCCAACTGGGTATAGTATCTATTAGGCAATTGCTTGAAAATCAACAAAAACAAATTTTAGTTTTAGACGCATTAAAAACCAGTGAAGGTGAAAACCTCAGCCAACAAGAAATCGACAAAGGCTTAGAAGGGCTCATTAGTCTTCAGGCAGAAATAATGCGCTTAGAACCATTTGTCTTTTCTGAAACAGCTAACAGCTATAATCTATTGATCGAGAATTATGAGTCTTTAAATCAAGATTGGCGACAATTTTATGTCGGCTATAACGACAAGAGAACACCATCCATTAAAAAAGTAGAGAAAAAATTCAATACGACAATGAAATTGCTAAGTGAGTTCGAGTCGATTGAAATTGTCGCCACTGAGCAACAAACACTGAACCTGAAAAGGACCGTAAGATTTACTGACCGAATCACTTTAGCAATTTATCTGTTTACCATCGCACTAACTGTGAGCCTAGGCTATCTCTTGATTCGATATACCAACCGCTCGCTCAACGAACTAAACAAAGGCACAGTGAGAATTGGGGGCGGTGACTTAAAATACCATATCCCCATTAACAGCGATGATGAGATTGGCGACCTAACGATTGCATTTAATCAAATGTCAGATAAGTTAAGCAATGCTATGGCACAAGTTCAGCAATCAAAAGAAAAAGCCGACCAAGCAAACCGCTCAAAAACCAACTTCTTGGCTAACATGAGTCACGAACTTCGCACCCCACTTAATGCAATTATTGGCTATAGCGAAATGATTATCGAAGATTATCGCGAAGAAAAAACACTTGATGAGGAACAGGCCGTCGAAGACCTACAGCGGATACTCAGTTCCGGCAGGCACTTGCTTCAACTGATTAATGATGTATTGGATCTAGCTAAAATAGAATCTGGAAACATGAGTGTGTTTAATGAAACATTTGATAGCGTTACCATTATTGAAGAACTGTTAACCACTATGGCGCCTATTGCGAAAAAATCAGGTAATTTGCTTGTACTTGAAAAGTCTAACGACATTCCAAAGCTTTACAATGACGCAGTTAAATTTAGACAATTATTATTAAACTTACTTAGCAATGCCTGCAAATTTACCCAAAATGGCAAAATAACAATTCTAGCTAGCTTCAACGAAAAAAGTAAACACGCTGTGTTTCACATAAGCGATACCGGTATAGGAATGACAGCCTCCCAAATTGATCGTGTTTTTAAGGCCTTTGTTCAAGCCGACTCTAGCACCTCAAAAAAATACGGCGGTACTGGTTTAGGACTGGCAATATGCAAGCAGTTTGTTGAATTAATGCAAGGGTCAATGGACGTCACAAGCGCTGAAGGAAAAGGCACAACCTTCACTGTATTACTGCCTACAAAGGCAGCAGTACAAGCTCCAAAAGATGCCATTCCACCTGAAAACCAACAAGAACTCAGTCTTGACATCATTGACCAAACATTTGATCAGGCCAACCAAGGAGATGCGGGTGATAATTTGGAAAAAATCCTCGTCATTAACGACGATCCCGCTGCGCGTGAATTCCTATTTAACCAGCTTGAAAAAGGAGGTTACCAGGCAATTGAAGCCAACAATACTAAAGATGGCATCAAAATTGCCAAAGAACAACAACCAGACTTAATCTTACTCGATCTTATGATTCCTGCTACTGATAGCTGGACTACATTGTCGGTATTAAAAAAATCTGGCCAAACACGCCACATTCCGGTAATTTTACAATCAACACTAGGTGAGAAAACATCGGGACTAGACTTAGGTACAACTAAGCTTTTACCCAGACCGATTGATCGCCAACGAATGACCACAGCGCTTCGCCACCTAAACCCTCAAGGCCGTCGCGGCGTCGCATTACTCATTGCCCCGGAAAGCAAAGCGCGAGATTCATTGCTCGAGGAGTTAGCCGATGAAGCATGGCAATGCATATCAGCATCAACAGGCGGTCAATCATATGAGTATTTGCAAGAAAAAAGTATTGATATTGTTTTCATCGGTTTAGATATAGCGCGTGCAGCCGTTGCCGACATTCTGGTGATGTTATCTGAACACCAGAAAAATAGTGGTCAAACAATTCCTATTTATGTTTTCAGTGGCGTACCATTATCGGAAGACCATTCGAGACGATTAGATTTACCGGCTGATCAGATTATCATTTAAATTAGGCTGCGAAATAACGACTTTAACATTGACTGATATACATCACTCTTTATCAATCTGATTGTAACGATTTCTTAACTTTTTAAGCGCTTCCATTGACGCTGAGATAAAGATACCTTCACAACGCGCGGTAAGCGTATCGCCCGCCCACATTTCACTGACTAAGAAATTTTTACGGCCTTCTATTTTTTCTACCCATCCTTCAAGTCGCAAATCGGTATCAATCGGCGTAGGTACTAAATAGCGAATATTTAATGTACCAGTAAACCCTGGCTGTTTCGTCATTTTTTGTGCCACACCTAAGAACTGATCAAACAGAGCTGCAACAAAACCACCATGGACAGAATTAGGCGGCCCCTCGTACTGCCAATCCATGCGAACCTGACCATAAGCTTTTTCACCGTCGAACCAAATATTGAACGGCGGCGCTAAAGGATTACTTTTACCAAACACAGGATTTAACTCATAGGCAATCTGGAAACGTGAGCCATAATCGCCGGCCTCAGAAAACTCAAAGGCAGTAATCCCTTTTAAACTTTTACCCTTTGCTAGCGCATTCGCCTGCACCTCTACCTGCTCAGCAATGCGATTTAACTCTTCTGCCGAGTCAGTGCTGGTAACCAAATTGGTAATGAGTCGTCGCGTGGCTTCTGAAACACGCCGTTTAGCCGCCCACTCTTGGTTGCGTGGTTCCTTGGTTTCAGGTGTTGCAAAGGGATCAAAAGAATCCGACATAAATATTAACCTAGCAGGTAAGATGCAAAAATGTGAAGCTATTATACAAGAAATCGTCGGGCATAAAAATCAAATTGCTGCCTTAGCGTCACGGGGTTAACACCAAACTGGCCTTCGAGGTCATAAATAACGCGACCATAATCCTCCTTGTGTTGCTCAACAAACTCAGTGAGCTGTTTTTCTGCCAATGCAGTCATAGGCAACCCAGCGCGCTGATAAATTTTTTCAACGCTCGCAACGTCATTTTGAATCAAATCCTTAAATTTAATATCAATACTTTTTTCGGCAGGTAAACAATCTCGATCTTGCATACAGGCGCGAAGTAAATGATCGACGCGATCAATCCAATAAGCGGCTAACTGCTCAGTCATAACTTGCTTTCGACTTAATCGTTGGCCATAAGCCATAATCGTAATCGCCGACTGAATTACGGCCACCGGATCTCTATGTGTAATAGCTACCGTGGCGTCGGGAAAGACTTTTTGCAACACCGTGAGTTGTTCTAGATGCTGCGGACATTTTAGTACCCAGCGGGTAGGTTTATCGGTATTACGCTGTTGCCAGGTTAATAGCTTTAAGACATCGCGCATGTATTCATATTGATAAGTCTGATCCTCACTGTAGTAATGATCCCGCCATCGCGGCGAATGACTTAGCCACTCATAGTTATAGGAGCCAAAATTTGGCCCCATCAGCTCTAACTCTTCATGAATATGATCGGGGTTCATAGGGTGCATGGCCGCAACTAAGGGGGTCATTGCTTGCATCGATTGCCACGCTTCTTCACAACGTTGATAACGGGGATCAACGCCATCTGCGTTGAATGCTTCATTAGGTCGCGGCACAGGCTCATAGCTCTCCCACAAGGGTAAGGCTCGCAAGCGCTGATCGGCTGCCATTAAATTTAACAGATGTGTAGTACCAGAGCGCGGCAAACCTGCGACAATAATAGGCTCTTCGATTTTAATGGTATGAATCTCAGGGTGCAGCGACCATTGCTGCTGTATTAATAAACGACTGATGGCATGCTGAAGCAGTTTATTTCGTAGTGAAAGTCGGCCTATACCATTAATATTAGTATCTTCATTCCATTCATCGCACAATAAGTCGAGTCGTTCGACGAAACCTTTATCACCCCAATCACTTAATCCTACTGTCGCTTCGGCTTCCGCCATAATAGAATGACGATTTAACTCAACAGTGAGCGTTTCACCGTATTGACGCGCTGCTTGCTGTACATCATTGAGCCGTGGGTTAGCTAAATCATCAATGGTAATGTCTGCTTCCATCGTCTACTTCCAAGTTATTAATCTGCTGCAAGGATGCACTCAGTCTTTAAAAACACCGGTACCTGATTCACCAATAAAAGGAAACACCTTATGCTCGAAGGTATGGAGACTGTGCCATGAGGTTGAAGGCGACAACCCGCCAACTAACGGCGACATAATCAAAGGCTCATTCTTATGCATGGTATTAAACTGATCGATCATTTTCTCTGCCGTTAAGACGGTATATTTACCGCTGTCACGCAAGCTGTTCTTATCAGAATAAAAAGAATAAGGCGATGGCACACCGGATTTTTCAGCCCATTCTGCGTAGGAGTTTTGTTCATGCATGGCATGCGGTGCCAATTCATCCCAAAAAGCATCGGGATCATCGGCCGCAAAATAACAGGTAGAGGGCTGTTTAGCGCCGGCACCCATATCGGGCTTACCTAAACGTTTAAGCTCAGCGCGATAATCCTCAAATACTTCCGGTACAGCAGGAATAAAATAATCAGCGTCCCTAGCCGCACGCCTTGCGGCAACTTTGGTGCTACCCCCCATGACCAACATGGGCATAGTATCAGGCTTGGGTGTTACCACAATCTCCTGACCTAAATATTCAAAGGGTTCACCAGTAAATGCCTGACGTAAAAAAGGCATAATCATATCCATATAGGCTTTTCTGTCGCTCAGCGATTTACCAATAGCAACAAATTCTTCCTCGCGATAACCCGCACTGATGACTGGCACAATACGACCGTTACTCATCAAGCTTAACACAGACAAGTCTTCCGCCAACCGAACAGGGTCATGCAATGGCGCTATCAACGCTGATAAATGAATTTGTATATTTTTAGTCCGTGCCGCAAAAGCGCCCGCCATCACACGAGACGAGGGCAAATAACCGTCTTCGGAGCTGTGGTGTTCAGAAACCACCACGGCTAAAAAATTATGTCGGTCAGCCCATTCAACTTGATCAATCGCAGTTTGGTAAAGCTCTGATCGCGTTGCTTGACAAAAATTCGGCCGACGAAGATCGTAGCGAGTCATCAGTAAAGGCATTAATCCTCCTTATTGATAAATTCAGACGCATACCACTGTAACTGCTGAATTTTTTCTTCAATCGGTGCATCTGGCTGACCCTTGTAAACATCACGGAAACCAATACCAACGCCGGTAACACCAATATCAGCTAGCTCCTCAAGACCATCTTGACTAAACGCTGCAGCACCAGCACCCCAAATATCAAATGGCTTATCTGCTGTGCCATACTCATCACGTAAGTCATTTAGCCGTGTAATATAGGCTTTCATTTCTGGAATATCGCCGCCAGCCGCAATCCAACCGTCACCGACTCTAGCAGCTCGCTTTAATGCTGGCTCTGAATGCCCACCAATGAGAATTGGCGTAGGAACGCCAGTCACAGGATTCATTCGGTTGGCCGGCATATTATGATGTTCACCTTGGTAACCAAAATATTCGCCCGTTTCCAAACCTCGAAATATTTCAATTTGCTCGTCAAATCGCTTGCCTCGTTTTGCCCATGGCACTTCTGTCACAGCGAAGTCTTCTTCCCAAGGGCTGATACCAATGCCAAAATCGAAACGATTATTACTCATCGCCTGAATACTTTGTACTTGCTTAGCCACAGAGGGCACTTGCCGAATCGCTAATTTATAGACTGAAGTAATAAAGCGAATATTGGTTGTTACAGCTGCCATGGCTGTGACAGCTACGAGTGATTCGACAAACGGCAGTGATTCCAAAAATTCTCGGCTACCATCATCGTTATAAGGATATTTAGAACTTGCCTCCTGCGGGTAACACAAGCTATCAGGCACGCTGATATAATCATAGCCGGCGGCTTCAGTCGCCTGTGCTAAGGGCAAATAATGTGCTGGGTCACACATAGCGATACCATAACTAAACTTCATATAAAAACTCCCTATCAATTATTATTTTATTGTTCATCAATCGCTAAAAAGCGACCAATCACTGCATTAAAGCTTTTTCAAGACCAGCGGTAAATGATTTTGCGGCTTAGGAAATGGGAAATGCTGTATCGCATCAGGAAAACCTTGGCCATCGGCAAAAGAAAACTCATAGCGCATAACAAGTCCCGCCATCACCATTTTGAATAGCATATCAGCAAAGTGAATACCGATACATTTATGAGCGCCACCACCGAAGGGTGCCCATAAAAACGGGTGCTGTTTGTGCTCTTCTCGTTTAAACCGATCTGGATCAAAGCTGTGGGGGTCACTCCACCAGTCTTCCATTCGATGAGTATAGATAGGTGATACCTGTATAGGTGTATGCGCGGCAATTGGATAACCACCGATTTCGGTTTCCTTTACCGTACGACGCATAAATGCGGGCACTGAGGGATGCAACCGTTCAATTTCTTTAAATACATTACCGGCATCTTCCATTGTGGCTAAATCATCAAAAGCAATCCGATTACCACCTGCGTCGTCTACGCCTTTAGCTGCAATAATTGTGCGAACCTCTTCACGTATTCGCTCTTGCCACTGCTTGTTTTCGGCTAAATAGCAACATGCCATCGTCAATGCTGCAGTGGTAGTATCATGCGCTGCTAACAATAAAAAGATAAGGTGCTTAGAAACGACATCGGTCGGGAATACATCACCCGCTTCAGTGGTTTCACGAGCAAAAAATGAGGCCATATCCGTGCCCTCTCCCTCTCTTCGCTGAGGCACTAACTCATTGAAGAAGCGATCTAAATAGCGCCGGCCATTCATCCCCTTGCGATACGCTAAGCCTAATCCAGGCCAATCTTTACGAATAATCGCTAAAGTCCCATCACCCATCGCCAAAAAGGCATCATTTAAGCGCTGCGTCTCGCCATCCACTAAGTCAAGCCCAAGAAATACCTTGGCACCCACATCCAACAACAGTTCTTTAACGTGAGGATAAAATTCAAATTCACGCATCCCGCCCCAATCGTCTAGCTGCTTATCTATCACAGGATGCATAGTATCGACATAGTTGCGCATAGCCGCCGTTTTAAAAGCCGTTTGCATAATGCGGCGATGGAACTTATGCGCATCGAAATCACGCATTAATAGACCACCTTCAAAGAAATGCTTCAACGGTGCGTGGTATCCCATCCGAGAAGAAAACACTTTATCGCGATCTAAGGTTAACTGCTTGATATATTCCGGACCAAGTGCCATAACGAACTTTTGAAAAGTCATGGATGTACGAAATATATCGCCGTATTTTTTTCGATTTTTATCAATAACCTCATAGGGGCGCTGGACATAACTCAAGGTATAGCCTAATACTGGAATACCGTAATCACCAGGCAAATGGTTGATGTTAGTATTATCTTTGTATTGGACGTATTCTGGATCGTCACTAAAAAAGTTAGACTCACTCATGATGTCTCGACTCTTAACTAATCGATAAACGCCTATCTTAGCTTAAAATAGGCGCTCTAGACTTACGGTTTGTTGAGCTTCATGCTATGACTACTAAAAAACAATAACTGTCCTCCGTTGTGATTGTTACAGTGCTGCTTACAGCTGAATGACCCAAAATCGAAGCCGTTAACACAAGACATTCAATTATGACGGTGCGTCCATAGTCCAAGTAAAGCAGATAAAAGTTCGTGATTTTTTATGCCAGTACTTTTATGCTGTCGTTTTAAATCACAAAACTAGACTTTTTCAGGTTTAAGACTTTATATTAATCACTCTTTTAGTGAACGAATAGCCATGGACACAAACGAATTAATCGCAATAGAACAGATTCGCCAGCTCAAAGCCCTCTACTTCCGCAGCATGGATCAAAAAGATTGGGATCTGTGGGAGCAGGTCTTCACCGAAGATGTACTCATTGATACGACACAAGAAGGCTCACCCTTAATCACCAGCCGCCAGGCATTTCGCGAGTTTTTACCGCCGATGCTAGAAGGCGTTAAAACGGTTCATCATGGGCATACCTCAGAAATCAAAATAACCGGCCCCACCTCCGCGACCGGAGTTTGGGCAATGGAAGATAACTTATGGTGGCCTAAATCTGCCGGCGGTAATCACTTATGGGGTACAGGCTGGTACTTTGAAAAGTATGAAAAACAAGACAACGGGAAATGGCTGATTGCCGAATTAGTGCTACGTCGCATTCGTGTCGAAATGAATGGCAAGCAAATTTTTCCAGCAAGTGAATAAAGGTGAGTCAAGCTCTTTAACCGCTAGCTTAACTATCATTAAACTCCGTATAAAGCTAACCGGTAGACTAAGCGCGTTGGCGTAATTCGCCTTTAACGATTTTACCTGAGGCATTTAAAGGCATCTCATCGATAAATTCAACCGACCGTGGTACTTTGTAATTTGCCATATTTGCACGACACCAATCAATCACCTGCTGCGCATCCAGATCACTGCCTTGCGCCTTAACAATATACGCTTTAGGCACCTCGCCCATGCGCTCATCAGCAATGCCTATCACCGCTGATTGAACCACACCATCAATATTGGCTAAGCCATTTTCAATCTCTGCCGGATAAACATTAAAGCCGCCCGAAATAATCATGTCTTTCAAACGGTCGGTAATTTTTAAATAGCCTTGTTTATCTAAAATACCTATATCACCCGTATGTAACCAACCATCCGCATCAATGGTTTCTGCTGTCGCCTCAGGATTATTAAAATAACCTTGCATGAGATTATAACCGCGGACACAAATTTCGCCCGGTTCACCAGCCGGCACTGGAAGACCGTCTAGTGAAACACATTGAACTTCAACGCCCGGCATTGCTCGACCTGAAGTCGTAGAAATCAACTCCGCACTGTCATCAGCTCGGCAAATAGTGACTACCCCACAGGTTTCCGTTAAACCATAAGCTGTGACGACCGATTCAAAACCTAATTCGTTACGCATTTTGTCAATCAAGGCGACTGGCACAGCAGCCGCGCCCGTAACGGCTAAGCGTAAACTGGAAAGATCGTATTCTGCTCGCTTAGGGTGAGCCAAAATAGACTGGTAAATAGTTGGCGGACCAGGCAGCATCGAGACCTTATCTTGTTCAATCTGCGCTAACACTTTATCTAAATCGAAAGATAAAACCGGTAAGATTTTCGCCCCCTGAATAATCGCGGCCAACCAGCCAGCTTTATAACCAAACGAGTGGAAAAACGGATTAATAATTAAATAATTGTCGCTACTGCGAAGCCCTACTGTATTACTCCAGTGGGTAAAGCATTCAATATTTTGTCCGTGCGCACTGATCACGCCTTTGGGCTTACCTGTCGTACCCGAGGTAAACATAATATCCATGGTGTCGTCTGGCATTACTGAAGCAGCGCGATGCTCAGCTTCAGAAGAAGGCACCTGCTCAGCCATTACCAAGAAAGATGTCCACGACATTAAAGCATCACTATCTTTCTGACCTGCGCTATCATCTGGATTACGCAAAAGAATCATGGCTTCTAATGCTGGCATCTCTTGATCGGCCAGCATTTTTGGATAATCAATATCGAGAAAACCAGCCACCGTAAATAACATTTTCGCACCGCTATTATTGATAATAAATGCGGCTTCACTGCCCTTCATTCGGGTATTAATCGGCACCAGCACGCCACCTGCCGACTGCAACCCAATCGCGGCAATCACCCACTCGGCAACATTAGGGGCCCAAATGGCGACCCTGTCGCCTTTTTCAATACCTGCAGCGATAAAGGCTTGGCAAGATTGTATTCGCAACGCATTTAATTCATTAAAAGTGAACTGCTGATGCGCCTCTTGAATCGCAACAGCCTCACCAAATTGCTCGGCTGCGTTCATGACTAATTGGGGAAGTGTCATTTGCTTCACTTTTTTCACTCGCCTCTTTTTATAAGTGGAATCGAATACATTCTTGATCAAAGTTTATGACTATCTGCTCGGTCTAGCCATTACAAAAAAGCCAGTCAATATATCTCAGTAGCATCAACATAAGGACGAGGCTAATCCAACAGGGACAGATCGAACTGACCTGAAGTCACCAAGGCATTTTTTGCCGATTTTGGTAACTTTTTTATCGCCGATTCCGCTTTACTGGCCTGTGATCGATTGGCCATTAATTGTTGGAAAACCAATCGAAGAGGCCCTTTTCCACGAAGGGCTTTTGCACCCTTAATATGATGATTTTGATGCTCGTCAAAGCGGCGTTCAATATCCGTCGTAATGCCGGTATACAGTCTGCCATCACTGTACTCAATCATATAAAGAAACCATTGACTCGCTGTCATTTACCGCTTTCCAAACTTTTAAATATCAAAGCATCTGCCATTGTTGATGGTCACCTTCGCCATGACTGCTTGCACGCTGCTCTTGTTCAAGCTTGATCAAATGCGCCAGCAAAGACAACTGAGCGAAGCTATGCAATGATGGGTCAACATCATCGTAAACAACAGGCACAAGGTCCAATATTGCAATACCCGCTCGGGTGCTGAGCTTCTCAATGACTTTTTCTTCACGACCAAGACGGTGTTCAATCAACCAATTGATCGTCTCTAAAGGGAAATCCATTAACTCGCCATGTGCAGGCCCAATCTTTTTCAATGGATAGGTGCTGAGCAACTGCAAAGATTCAATATAGGCTTTCATATCGCCACTGGGCGGTACGATAACAACGGTCGAACCATTCATGATGTGGTCACCGGCTAATAAAATACCTTCTTCCTCCAATAGAAAACAAAGGTGATTACTGACATGACCCGGCGTATGAATGGCGCGCAAATTAAAATTATCACCGACAATCACCTCATCATGCTGCATGTGCCACTGCGGCTGAAAAGTCTCATCTTGAAACATATTATCTTCGGGCAGCATGCCGACCACTTGTGCCCCCGTGGCTAAGGCAATAGGGGCGACAGCGGGAGAGTGATCGGGATGCGTATGGGTGGCAACCACCCACTTGATATTATCGCCCACCGCATTAAGAATGGCATCAATATGGGATTGCTCAAGTGGACCCGGATCAACCACAGCCACTTTATCCTCACCGAGAATATAGGTATTGGTGCCTTCATCCGTCATAGGCCCAGGGTTTGGCGCAGTGATGCGACGAAGACGGTCACTTAAGCGAACGACTTTACCATGTGCAAGCGATGACATCATTTTAGCCCTTTATTGACATACCCTTCTTTATTCACAGCCCGCAATAGGCACCAGCGTGTCGACATCCGCTTGGTAGTCGACACCTTCTAATTCAAAACCAAACAACTGCATGAACTCTCGTTGATACCCAGCAAAATCAGAAATCGTCATTAAGTTGTCAGAATCCACTTGCTGCCATAGAGACTCTACTTCGGCTTGAACATGATCGGCCAGCTCAAATCGATCAGCGCGCAAGCGACCTTCATCATCTTGATAAGGCTCAGCGCCATATAGGCTGTCTTTCAACAAACCATAAACCTGCTCAATACAACCTTCATGCGTACCCTCTGCCTTCATGACTTTAAACAACAAAGCCAAATATAACGGCATAACTGGAATCGCCGAACTCGCTTGCGTCACTACGGCTTTAAGCACTGACACGCGAGCATCACCGTTTAAGGGTGCCAAACGTTGACGAATACTTTTCACCCGTCGATCTAAATCTTGCTTGGCTTGGCCAATCGTGCCGTGCCAATAAATATCCCAAGTAATCTTTTCACCAATGTAAGTGTAAGCGGTAGTTTTAGCGCCCTCTGCCAATACACCAGCGTCGGCTAGCGCCTCAATCCACATCTCCCAATCTTCGCCACCCATTACCGCGACAGTATCGGCAATCTCTTCTTGGCTGGCCGGATCGATCGTGACCTCCTCGACAATTTTCTTATCAGTATTGACAGCACGCTGAGTCACACTTCGACCGATGGGTTTCAGCGTTGAACTAATCAACTTACCCGTTTTTGGATGCTGACGACGAGGCGAAGCTAAGCTATAAATAACCAAATCAACCTGCCCGAAATCGGCTTTAATCGTCTCGATCACTTGCGCCTTAATGGGATCAGAAAAGGCATCACCATTAATGCTTTTAGCGTACAGACCTTCAGCTTCAGCATAGCGATGAAAGGCAGCTGAGTTATACCACCCCGCGGTACCAGGCTTCCTTTCAGTACCAGGCTTTTCAAAAAATACCCCTAAAGTACTCGCACCTGCACCAAATGCCGCACTGACTCGGGAGGCCAAGCCATATCCCGTTGAAGCACCGATCACTAATACTCTTTTAGGATGATTATTGATCGCGCCTGCACGCTTCACATAGTCGATTTGACGCTTAACATTGGCATCACAACCACTGGGATGCGTTGTAACGCACATGAATCCACGTACCTTTGGCTTAATTATCATTATCAACCCTTATAAAAATCGTTTTTTGGTAAAGAATGGCTTACATTATATCAATTACATGCATTGAAAGCGCCGTTAAAGCATTATAATCTGATGTTCTAATGAGAAAAGATAAATTTTGAGGGTAAAAGTGTCGACAATTATTTCAAATGAAGCCAATGAAACGGGCAATATTCTGCGTTATACCACCCCTAATGCATGGGTTGAAACGGTGATGGCTGACTTTGATACTTTTTTACAAGACCATGCCGCCGCTGAAAAGAAAGCCTCCAGTATGGCGATGTCTATGATCTCGCACTACCCTGATCGAATAAAGCTGATCGAAGCCATGACCGAGCTTGCTGTAGAGGAACTGATTCATTTTCGTGAAGTCGTCAAATGGCTACACCGACGCAACTTGACATTAACCGCTGACAGCAAAGATCACTACGTGATTGCCATGCGTCAACATATGCGCAATGGCACCGAGGTCTATTTATTAGACAGACTCATTATTGCCGCTGTGATTGAGGCGCGAGGTTGTGAACGCTTCGGTTTAGTAGCTGAAGCACTTGCCGCTGGGCCATTGCAAGATTTTTATCGTGCCATCACCCGTTCAGAGTATCGACACTATGCACTATTTATCGAATTGGCACACGAATACTTCCCTACCAACACGGTTAATGAACGCCTTGACTTCATCCTTGATGCTGAGGCTGATATTGCCGCAAAACTCGATATTCAAGCCGCACTTCACTAACCCTACGCATAGGGCGCAGATCACTCACGACATAAAATATATGGAGTGCTAGTCATCAATGAGCGATAAATATTTAAAGCACTATGCTGAACCTGAAATTAACGCGCTAGAAAATATAACCGCCGTCTATCAGCACTGTGTTTGCATCCCTGCTTTTGACGAATCGACGGTTTTTATTAACCGGGTCATCCGCTTCATTAAACGACACCCAGCCAGCTTATTTATTATTGTATTGAATCAACCTAGCGATAAATCGAACAGTGGCTACCGTACCAGCAATAACAATCTCGCCTGTCAACAAGCACTGCAAAATAGCGGCCAACCGGTATGGGCCAACCAAAACCTTCAACTACTAAACTATCATAACCACAGTGCGGTATTAGTCGTCGATCGGTTCAGTAAAGGCTTAACGATCCCAGCGAACCAGGGCGTTGGTTTGGCACGTAAAATTGCTGCTGACCTAGCGCTACAATTAATCAGCCAGCAAGTTATTAGCTGTCCGTGGATTTACTCAACCGACGCCGATGTTAGACTGCCCGATAACTATTTCGCTCTGCATCGACAAGAAAAATCGCCAAGCAGCAAGGATAAAACTGAAGCTATAGCAGCATTTGTTGCCAATTATGAGCACATATCTGCAGGGAATAATGAAATCTACCAAGCCACGCAAGTGTACCAAGCAAGGCTTAACGCCTATGTCGATGGTCTCCGCTATGCTGGCTCAGCCTATGCTTTTCATACCCTAGGCAGCACACTTTGCATCAATGAAAAACACTATGCGCAAGTGAGGGGCTTTCCAAAACGCGCGGCCGGCGAAGATTTTTATCTGCTGAATAAACTGCGGAAAACCGGCTTAATTGTCTCCCCTAAGCAACCCATTATTCAGATTGAAAGCCGACAGTCTAGCCGCACCCCTTTTGGTACTGGCTCTGCGGTTAATGAAATACGACTACTCAGTGATCACCAAAAAGCGGAAATCTTTTATCACCCAGAGTTATTTAACTGGCTTAAAAATATTTTGCAATGGCTTAGCTTATTATCAATTGACAGCTTCATCCAGAGCGCTGATCAGCAATGGCAAACTCATATGATTAACAGTGATATATTTTTAAGCCATGAGCAAACGCTCATCATCGAAGTGCTTGAGGAGTTAAACTTCAATCGAGCTTACCAGCATTGTTTAGCGCAAAGTCAGAACCCAAGACAATTTGACCGGCACATGAGGGACTGGTTTGACGCATTTAAAACGCTAAAATTTTTTCATTTAGTGCGCGATAAAAGCAGCTATAAAAACATTTCGCAAGATCGCTACCAACAACTCATTAATGGCAGCTAAAGCTTAAATGTTAATGGTTCAATCGGCAAATAATCAGCTTCACGATGTTCTTGCTGAGCTTGCATTGACTCAATTAAATCAGTGTTACGAAACATGCCCGCCTGCCATGTCGCCGTATAGTTTAAGCCTTCATCAACACCATGATTACGGCCGTAGTTCAGCAGTTCTTTTGTGCCGGTTACGGTAAGCGGTGAATTGGAAGCTATTTGCTTAGCAACCGCCATAACACCGGTCATCATCGCCGAGTGATCAGTATAAACCGCATTAACGAAACCTGACTCCAGCGCCTCTTGCGCCAACATTTTTCGGCTTGTGTAGGCTAATTCACGCACTAGCCCCTCGGGCATCAGTGTCGGCAATCGTTGCAGCGTTCCTAGATCAGCCACGATGCCTAGCTGGGTTTCCTTGATCACAAAAAAACTGTCTTCGGTGCAATAACGGCAATCAGCTGCAGCGATCATATCAACACCACCGCCGATACAACCACCTTGAATAGCGGCCAATACCGGTAGGCGGCATTGCTCAAGAATATTAAATACTGCTTGTAATTGTAAAATCCAACGC